>JAZRIM010000023.1:0-110285 GCA_045645265.1 Candidatus Onthomorpha sp. | reverse complement strand
CTATTCGTATTTGCCAATCCCCGTGGCTTTTCGCAGCTTGTCACGTCCTTCTTCGCCTCCAAGAGCCTAGGCATCCCCCGTATACTCTTAGTAACTTCTCTCGTTCTCTCTTGTATGTGTCATCATGTCAAAGATCTCTTTTCCCTTTCTCGGGATTAGGACTCAGCCTTATCGTTTCGCTGAGTCTTATTTTTTTGTTTTGGGAGTGCAAAATTACAACTTTTTTCGCAACTACCAAATTTTTTTTGCATTTTTTATGCTTCAGGTAAAACTGAAACGTAAGATTTATTATCTCTTTTCTTTTTAAATTCAACAGTTCCATTAACTAATGCGAACAATGTATGATCTTTTCCCATTCCAACATTTTGTCCTGGATTGTGAACTGTTCCTCTTTGTCTTACTATAATATTACCTGCGATACATTTTTGTCCGCCGTATATTTTAACTCCTAAACGTTTGCTTTCTGATTCACGTCCGTTACTTGAACTACCGACACCTTTCTTGTGAGCCATAATCTATTTTATTTCAAGTTTATAATTCTTTACTAACTAAATCTTACAATATTTCTTTAATTAATATTTGTGTAAGATATTGACGATGTCCATTCATTTTTTGGTATCCTTTTCTTCTTTTCTTGTGGAAAACCAAAACTTTTTCGCCTTTAATGTGTTTTATCACTTGAGCTTTTACAACAGCTCCTTCTATACATGGAGCACCAACTATGATGTTTCCATCTACATCTTTTAGCATCACGGTGTCAAAAGAAACTTCTGCACCTTCTTCATTTTTAAGACGGTGTACAAATATCTTTTGATCTTTTTGTACCTTGAATTGCTGTCCTGCTATTTTAACTATTGCGTACATTTTTTGTATTTTTTATTTTTCTAAAACGAGTTGCAAAGATAGACATTTATTGATTACCCACAAAATAATTCAGTAGAAAAATTAACATCATCTAATTTTCAACTCTGTTTATCAACAATTTAATGTTTATAATTTTTACTACACGTTAAATCTAAAATGCATTATATCGCCGTCTTGCACTTCGTATTCTTTACCTTCAACGCTCATTTTACCTGCTTCTTTACATGCAGCTTCGCCTTTTAATGCGACAAAGTCTTCATATTTTATTACTTCTGCTCTAATGAATCCTTTTTCAAAATCAGTGTGTATTACCCCTGCACATTGAGGAGCTTTCCAACCTTTTGTAAAAGTCCATGCTCTGACTTCTTGCACACCAGCAGTTAAATATGTTTGAAGATTTAATAAATGATAAGCTTTCTTTATCAATCGTGCAACACCTGATTCTTTTAAGCCAAGTTCTTCCAAGAACATTTGTTTTTCTTCCAATGTTTCGAACTCTGCTATATCAGATTCTATTTTTGCAGCGACAATCAATATTTCTGCACCTTCCTCTTTGGCAACTTTTTCTACTAATTCTGTATATTTATTACCATTAACAGCGCTACCCTCATCAACATTACAAACATACAAAACAGGTTTAGCTGTTAAAAGACAAAGTTCTTTTGCAAGTTTTATATCATCCTTATTATCAAAAACGACTGTTCTTGCACTTTTTCCTTGTTCTAAAACTGCTTTATACTTTTTAAGGATTTCCAACATTGCTTTTGCTTCTCTATCTCCTCCCGATTTAGCAGCTTTTTCAACCTTTGGCAAACGTGTTTCAATAGTTTCTAAATCTTTTAATTGAAGTTCTGTATCTATAATTTCTTTATCTCTTATAGGATCAACACTTCCATCAACGTGAACAACATTATCATCATCAAAACATCTTAATAAATGTAATATCGCATCACATTCACGAATATTTGCCAAGAATTTATTACCCAAACCTTCGCCTTTGCTTGCACCTTTTACCAATCCTGCAATATCAACTATCTCAACAGTTGTAGGAACTATTCTTTCCGGATGTATTATCTCAGCCAAAACATTTAATCTTTCATCTGGCACAGAAATAACTCCCACATTAGGTTCTATTGTACAAAAAGGGAAATTTGCAGCTTGTGCTTTTGCATTAGATAAACAATTAAACATAGTAGATTTACCCACATTAGGCAAACCTACTATTCCACATTTTAAAGCCATTTTACTTATTTATTAAGTATTTTAGAAAACTCGTCTAATGTAACTTCTTTTGTATCTAATTTAACGTTTTCTTTTAATGTTTGAGTTAATTTTTGATCAAACAAGAATTCGTATATTTGTTTTCCTTGCTCTTTATTTTCAAGCATATTGTTGGCTATTTTTTCTATAGCTTCTTCTCTTTCTTTTGCTTGCTCTTCTGTTTCGTTTTCAGCCTTAGGGAAATAATTTGAAATTAAAGCTTCCTTATAGTAAGTCTTTATTTCTTCTTTTGAAACTTCCAATTTGAATTCTTCCATCAACTTGCTTTCAATCAATTGCCATTTGATAGAATCTCTATACATTGTGTAGTTATCTTCTATTTCCTTATTTTCAACTTTTCCTGTGTTAGTTTGAATCAACCAACGTTTCAAGAATTCATCAGGCAATTCAAAAGTAGATGTTTCTACTAATTGCTTGCTTGCTTCATTTAAGAAATGACGATCTGCTTGTTGAGCATAAGCTTTTTCCATATCTTCCTTGATTGCAGTCTTAAAGTCAGCATCAGTTTTTATTTCTTTTGCAGGATAAGCCTTTGCATAAAGTTCTTCATTTACTTCATGAGGAGTTACTCTACTTATAGAGTGAACAGTAAATTGAACATCTGATTTAAATTCTTTTGCAGTTTCTTTATCAATTCTTAACATTGCTGATATTTCAGTAACATTTTTGAACGCTTTTGCTAAGTTAAATACAATAGTTTCATCTTTCTTAGCTCCTATAAATTTCTTTTTGATAGTTGCCATTCCTATTTTATCAACTGCAATAGAAGTTACAGTTTGCACACCACCTTCTTTAACATTTCCTTCTTCGTCCAATTCCTTGATTTGTCCATAAACTAAGTCAGTTTCTTCAATTGTTTCTGGAGTTTCAAAGTTACCAAATCTACGTTGAATTTCTTCTATTTGTTTTTCGATAGTTTCTTGATCAGGAGCTATGTTGTAATAAGTTACTTTTTGTTTTCCTAAATCCAAAGTAACTTCTGGTTGTAATGCTATATCAAAATAGAATACAAAATCTTCTTGATTATCCCAGTCAATGTCACCTGTTTTTTCATCATTTGACATTGGACTACCCAAAAGGTCAAGCTTGTTATCATCAACAAATTGATACATTGCATCAGACATTGCTTTTTGAACTTCCTCAGCTCTAACAGGTTTTTCATACATTTTTTTAATCATACCCATTGGAACTTGCCCTGGTCTAAATCCTGGAATATTCGCTTTTTTACGATATTTTTTTAATTCACTTTCAACCGCTGGCATATAATCCGCAGCATTTACTTCAACCTTTAAGACAGCTGTTAAATCACCTGTCATTTCCTTTGTTACATTCATACTTATACCTTATATATTATATATTATACTATATTATTATCAAAATTGAGCTTGCAAAGTTAAGAATTTATCTCTAAATGAGTAAACTTTATCCATTAAAGAATTCATTTAATGCTAAGACGACCTTCTCATCAATATGAGTAAATCTAATTTTTATTGATTGTCTTCGTGAAGCAAATAGTCCATAACCGTTATTAACATTAGTATAAATAGGCTTATCTACAAGTTGCATAGATTCTTGACGAGAATAACTATAATATTCATATAAATTCAAATCACAAGACAAAATATAAAGTTCAAACCATGAAGCTCTATCAGTTTTAGAACAATTTTTTCCTGTTAATTCTTTTTTCAAACCATCAAGTAAAAAATCTAATTCTATATTAAAACTCATACGAACTCCAGGATTTGGATTCTTTACCAATTGTGTTGCAAAAGGAATATCTACAAATGTTTCCTGTCCATTATTTTTATAATAAAACCTTACTACTGGTTGATACATTTTTGCCATAACACCTTGATCATAACTTGCAGCATAAGAATTCATATTATACCATTCGCAACTCAAAACTTGTTTTCCTGCACGATTTTGAAATTGCATATAACTTCCGGGAGCCACTATATCATAATCACCTATCAAACGAGTAGAAGCCGTAGTTTCTTGCCCCGTTTTTTTATTCCTTACTACAATTTTATAAGTTTGTTTCATCGCTTCTGTGTGATTTAATCGACCATTTGTGACACAATAATACAAAGGGGTGTTTCCAGAATAGAAATCACCATCTTCCTTATTATAAGACTCAGTATAATTAAACCAAAAAGTATCTCTTACAATAGAAGCATCTTCCCAGTGATAATGAGAAATCATAAAAACGTCTATATCTTCTGATTTATAGTAAATAGAATCTTTCTCTTTTGAAAAATCCAAATAATTACCACTACCTAAAAAACCTTTTTGTACCCTTACAAAAGTAGTATCCTCATCTTGGTCAAGCAAACCATAAACAACGGTTACAGCTTTCCATTCTTCATTTGGATCAAACTCCACCTCACAAGAAGAAAAACCAAATAACATCGCAAAAATAGCAAACAAATATTTACCAATTACTTTCATTTTTACTCTATTTTTTAAAAAATTAAAGTGCAAAGATAGTTATAAATTCACAAATTAAAGATTTTCTTGTATTTTTGTAAGCTAATAATTAACCAAACAATGAAAAATAACCATGAAACATTGCGATAATTTTCTTGTAAGCGAGAAAAAATTTCTCAACACAAGTTTCTTCAAGCTAAAAGTAAAATCCACAAAATCACTACCTGAAATAAAACCAGGACAATTTGTAGAAATTCAAGTAAATTCTGATAGTAAAGTACTATTACGCCGTCCTATTTCAATAAATGATGTAGATTTTCAAACCAATGAAATAAGCCTAATAATACAAACAGTAGGCCAAGGCACAAAAGAATTAGCAAAAATTTCAGAAAAAGAAGAACTAAGCCTTATTTATCCATTAGGAAACGGATTTAACACAGAAGGCAAAAAACCACTCTTAATCGGAGGAGGCGTAGGCATAGCACCGCTATTATATTTAGCCAAAAAATTCCAAGAAAAAGGCGTAAAAGCAGATGTACTCTTAGGATTTAGAAGCCAAGAACAAATGATAGCATTAGATGAATTTGAAAAATATTCTAATGTATATATCTCAACACAAGATGGTAGTGTAGGAGAAAAAGGATTAGTAACAGAACACAGCATATTCTTAAAATCACACGATGTAATCTACACTTGTGGGCCAACACCTATGATGAAAGCAATTTCAGAACACGCATTAAAAAACAATATTGAATGTTACGCATCATTAGAAAACAAAATGGCATGCGGAATAGGAGCTTGCCTATGTTGCGTACAAAACACAACAGAAGGACACAAATGCACATGCACAGAAGGTCCCGTATTTAACGTAAAAGATATAATCTGGTAAAAACGACAACTATGGAAAAATTAAAAATACAATTAGGCGATTTAGAATTTAAAAACCCTGTAATGACAGCATCAGGAACCTTTGGCTTCGGACTTGAATACGAAGATTTCTATGACGTACAAACCCTTGGAGGAATAATAGTAAAAGGCACCACAGGCGAAAAAAGAGAAGGCAATCCAGCACCAAGAATGTGTGAAACCCCAATGGGAATGATAAACGCAGTAGGCCTACAAAACAAAGGAGTAGATTACTTTTGCGAGCACACATATCACGAAATCAAGCACTACAACACAAACGTAATAGTAAACGTATCAGGCTCTTCAATAGAAGAATACGTAAAAGTAGCAGAGAAAATAAATGAATTAGAACACATTCCTGCAATAGAACTAAACATTTCTTGCCCTAACGTAAAGAAAGGTGGAATGGGATTTGGAACAGATTCTAAAATGGCATTTGAAGTAGTAGATGCAGTAAGGAAAATTTATAAAAAACACCTAATTGTAAAACTTTCTCCTAACGTTACATCTATTGCAGAGATAGCAAAAGCCGTTGAAAGTGCAGGAGCAGATAGTGTTTCGATGATAAACACAGTTTTAGGTATGGCAATAGATGCTGAAAAACGCAAACCTTTACTTTCAACCATAACAGCAGGCTTGTCAGGCCCTGCAATAAAACCAATAGGTCTTCGTTGCGTATATCAAACCTATAAAGCAGTAAAGATTCCTATTATAGGACTCGGCGGAATCACTAACGCAACAGACGCAATAGAATACATACTTGCAGGAGCAAGTGCAATACAAATTGGAACTCAAAACTTCGTAAATCCACGCATAGGATTAGAAGTAGTAGAAGGCATAAAAGAATACGTAGATCGTCACAATCTCTCTCACATTTGGGATATAAGAGGAGTGATTTAAAAAAATAAGGCAAAAAATTACATTTTTTGCATATATCCGTTTTTTTTTATTTTTGTGGAAAATTTTGATTTAATTTAAAATCTTAGCACTATGAAAAAAGTATTTTTATTCGCAATCGGCATGGTTTTAAGCGGATTTGCATTTTCACAAAAGGCTGTTCAATCACAAGATTTGGACAAAGTAAAATACGTTGAGACAAGTATAGATGTAAATAACCCTAATGACTACAAAGTTCTCAATGTAAAAGATGCAAAAAGTGGAGAAAAATTTCAAGTAGCCACCAAAAAAGTACAATTTAGAACACCAAAAGAAGAATGGGCAGAAGGTGCAATGACACAAAAAGCCTTTAATTCTAAACATCTTGTTGATGTAATTGAAAAAAACAAAGATAAGTTTTTCGTAAAAGAAGTTTTTGAATCAAAAGGAACTTATTACATTTTGTTCTTCCCTGTAAAATAAAAGAAATACGTTAATTTAGTAAAATATTCCTTAACATAGAAACCGCATAAATAGGATAAATCAACACCTTTCTTTGTGCGGTTTTTTGTTTTAGGACAAAATAATAATTCATCTATTATAAATTACAAGTATCAACACTCGTAAAGCGTTTTATAATTTCCTTTGCATCATAACTTTTTATAGTTTCTATTTCCCCATTGAGAGCTGTTATTTCTATAATATTAAAATGCTCCCAATTAAGAATATCACAAATAGAGTTAGTATCTACTATTACATCTTTATTTTTAAATTCAGAAGCAATCCTACCAGATACTATCACAGTAACATTATCTTTTATTTCACCATATTCAACCGCTACTTTACGACACCCAACACAAGATAAAGCTGGCACTATAATGACAGTTTGTTCACCTTTTGAAAGTTTAAAATCAAGTTCTTCTATATACGAAAGAAAAACTTCCTTATCGCTGAGTTTATTTTCTGAACAAGCAGTCAAGAATATTATATAACTAATCAAACACAAACAAATCCATTGTTTTATTTTTAGTTGTACGCACATACACACCTTCCTTTCCTATAAATATTACAGCTCTATAATCATCTCCATCAAAAAAAACTTCATACTTTTTATCAAGTTCCGAATCTGCAACAATTAAAGCCCAATCAGATTTCTGCTTCATAAAAGTTTCATCATCACTACGTTTTCCCATATCCAAAACTCTATAATATAACCTTCTATGTTTATCATAGTATAAACCTCTAAAAAGCATGTTGTTTTCCCAATATTTTATTTTCTCTGTGGCAGAATTTTCTTGAGAAAAATCTCTTTTTTCTGGTTTAGTATAAAACTTTGATGTAAGCTTCTTTTCTTTTATTTTTTCACCTGTCATTGTCATTACTATTACATTTTGAGACAATTCCGTTCCTGCTATAATTATTGAATCCTCAACATTAAATGCAACAGTATAACTATCATCTATAAACATTTCTTTTGGCTGATCAGAAGGTCGTTCACCAAACAAACTTACACACTTTACACTATCCGTATTACTTACATCCCATGCAGCAATAAGATTTGATTTTGCACGAAATTTTGCATAATCCTTAAACTCACCTGTTAATGATTTTATTGGAATAAACCCTGTATAAACAATATCACCACAAGAAAAAAATGGATGATTACCACCACACAACCACACAATTTGTTCATCATAATGCTTTACAAAAGGGCAATCGACTTCCGAACCTATCTTTGAATTCCAAAGATTCAAATCTTTATCATCTAATTGCATCCAAATTGTTTCATTATTTGAATTATAACAAAAGTCACTAACACGAGATAACGTCTTGGAGATTAATGTATCTATCCTTTTTTTTTCAATGTCAAAAAAACATATTGAATACCCATTATTCGCTACAAATACAACACCTTCTTTTCCTTTAATATTACAAATATCACTAAGCGCTGGCAACCATGGTAAAGCTTCCTTCTCTTTTAAAAATTCATCAGGATTTTTCACAACATCATCATTACACGCAATACAAAAACTTACAATTAATATAATAAATATTATATTGAATATCTTTTTCATAACTTACAAAAAAGGAGAGGTAAACCTCTTTTTAATTAATAAATAATAAAGGTAAAATATATTTCACGGCACAAAGTTAATAAAAAAACACCAAAAAACAAAAAAAAATATACATACCTTTTGTATCTTTTACTATTTTTATTACTTTTGCAAAAAGGATCTAAATTAATATAAGTATGAAAAAAGTAATTTCAGTATTGCTGTGCTTAGTTTTCACGGCGAATCTTGTTGGTCAAGAAAAGAATAGTGGTTTCTTTGTGGGATTAGATTACGGAAAAACAGATTTTCTCTCTAATTCAGGGTTATCTCTCAACGAAAATCAAAACCAAATGAAGAATTACAATGCTATAAACACAAAATTCTCTTTTGGATATAACACAAAACTAAATGCGTTTATTAAATTGAACCTTCTTTTAACAGGAGTAGATTTTAAACAAGACTTCAATAATGCAATAAAATTAAAAGAGCAAGCATCAATACTTTATTCTGAAATAGCAGTTGGTTGGAATTTTAAAGTAAATAGGCTAACTATTCACCCAACTGCTGGTATTGGGTTAATGAGTGTTTGGAATAATGTAACACTTAATAACAATGAATATGGTTTTAATTCAAATACAATTGGTTCAAGTTTAGGCTTATCTCTTTCTTATGAAATAAACAAAAATCTTTCCTTTGTTTCAGAGTTTTCAAGCATTACTGCAAAACCAAAACTTGCAAAATTTCCAGAATCAGATATTTTGTTGATTAAAGAATACTCTTCAAGCGAAAGAGATTATATTCAAATGACAAATTTCAATCTTGGATTAAGAATTAATTTCTAAGATTTTTTAAAATATTTCAAAGAAAAAATTAAAAAAATCAATGCTTTATTTTCTAAAAGCATTGATTTTTTTATTTAATACAGGATGTATGTAATCTGGCATCAATTCTTCTAATGGTATTAGTACGAAATCTCTTTTTTCTATCAAAGGATGTGGAATTTTTAGGTCGATTTCGTCAATTATTTCGTTTTCATAAAACAAAATATCTATGTCTATCGGACGATTTTCGTATGTTGTGGCATTTGGATTGCGTTTTCTACCAAGCAATGCTTCTATTTCGTTGCAAATTACAAGGCTTTCTCTTGGTGTTTTCTTTGTCTCAAAGATTGCAACTGAATTAAGAAATTTATTTTCGCTTTCAAATCCCCATGCTTTTGTTTCAATCATTGTGGATTCTTGAAGTTTTTTTCCAAGTTTTTCTTCTAATAATTCGTAGGCTTGAAGAATTATGTTTTTTCTATCGCCTAAGTTGCTTCCAAATCCAAGTGTGATTTTCATAATTATTGTTTTTAAAAGAATAAAGCACCTTTTTTAGGGGTGCTTTATTCAATATTTATTTTCTTAAATAAAGATTACATTTTATCTGCTACGGCTCTACCTGCTCTTAATGCTGAAATATTTGCATCAACTACTGCATCGCCTTTCTTTCCGAATATGCTACGAACTGCATCTTCTAATTTTTCGATGTCAATTCTCAAATATTTTGATGCGGCTCCAAGTACAACCATATTTGTTCCTTTTGGATTGTTTACTTCCTTAGCTATAGCATCTGCATCAAAAAGAATGTGATTTTTTATCTTTTTAACCTCTCCAAGAACCTCATCAAGATTTGGATAATTTGGTATATTAACAAACGGATTTTGATTTGTGATAATCCAACCTGTTTCTCTGTTTAAGAAAGGCAAATAACGCAATGCTTCCATTGGCTCAACAGAAAGTATAATGTCGCATTCACCTTCTGGAATCAAATCCGAAGCGATTGGTTGGTCGCTAAGGCGTAAGTGAGATTGCACATCACCACCTCTTTGGCTCATTCCGTGAGTTTCAGCTTGCTTCATATACATTCCCATGCTTAAAGCAGCTTTTGAAATGATAGCAGCAGAACTCAATGCTCCCATTCCTCCTACTCCACACAATATTATGTCTATTTTCATCTTTGTCTCCTTTCTTTTTTTATTTAGCTTTTTTAGCCATTTTACGTTTTTTATTCGCCCAAACTATACATTCTCTTCTTGGAATAATTACTGAAACGCCTTGGTATTCCAATTCTTCTTGTATAACTTTTATATTTTCTTCTAATTTGCTTGGAAGAGGGTTTATTACTCTTATGTGAGCTGGATCAACTCCGATTCCTTGACAGATGCTTTCAATTCTACCTGTTGCAGATGACTTTTGAGAACCTGTCATACCTGTAATACCGTTGTCAAGTATCATTACTGTAACTGGAACGTTATCTACAACGCAGTCAAGTAAGCCTGTCATTCCTGAGTGTGTGAATGTACTATCTCCAATCACAGCAACAGTTGGACGAAGGTCTGCTTCTGCTGCTCCTTTTGCCATTGTGATTGAGGCTCCCATATCAACAGTTGTATAAATCGCTTTTAACGGTGGCAATGCTCCTAATGTGTAGCATCCTATGTCTGCAAATACTTTGTATTCTCCATAAGATTTCATTGCTTCGTTTAGAGCTGTGTAAGAATCTATGTGAGGGCAACCATCGCATAATTTTGGTGGTCTTGGTGCTACTAAGTCTGGTATTGCAAATCCTTCTTTTACGTTTAGGCCTAATGCTTTTCCTACTAAGTTAGGATTTAATTCTCCTGTTCTTGGCAAAGATCCGTCTAAACGTCCTTTGATTGTTTTGCCTTTGTTTAACAATCCCTTGATTAATCTTTCATATAATGGTTGGCCTTCTTCTAATACTAATACTGAATCGCATTCTTCATACAATTTGTTTAGTAAATTTTCTGGCATTGGGTATTGACTGATTTTCAATACTGGGTATGGACATTCTGTATCACGGAAGTTTTCCATTAAATAGTTGTAAGAAATACCACATGCTACTATTCCGACAGATTTATCTTTACCTTCAAAGTATTTATTGAATCCATCTGCTTCTGCAGCTGCCATCAATCCTTCTTGTTTTGCTAATAATTCTCTGTATTGTACTCTTGCGTTAGCTGGAAGTAAGATGAATTGATTTTTCTTTTCTGGTAAAGTGATTTTGTTTTGGTTCTTTACTGCTTCTTTTCTTACAACGCCTGCACGTGAGTGTGCCATACGAGTTGTTATTCTCATCATTACTGGTACATGGAAACGTTCTGATAATTCAAATCCATAGTGTACCATATCGTATGCTTCTTGTTGATTGCTTGGTTCTAAAACTGGTATTAATGCAAAATCAGCATAAAATCTTGAATCTTGCTCATCTTGTGATGAGTGCATGCTTGGGTCGTCTGCTGCTATGTAAATCAAACCTCCGTTAGCTCCTGTGATTGCAGAGTTCATAAATGGGTCTGCTGCTACGTTGATTCCTACGTGTTTACAACAGAACATCGCTCTTTTTCCTGCATAACTCATTCCCAAAGCTGCTTCCATAGCAGTTTTTTCATTGGCTGCCCAATTGCTTCTAATGCCTAATTCTTTTGCTTGTTTAGAGTCTTGAATATACTCTGTTATTTCAGTGGAAGGGGTGCCAGGATATGCAAATACTCCAGATAATCCTGCGTCTATTGCTCCTTGTGCGATTGCCTCATCTCCCAACAAAAGTAATTTATTCATTGCTATATTTTTTTAATTATTATTCTTCTTTTGCTTAGAAAAGGCAAAACTAATATTTTTTTTAGACCTAAGCAAATTATTTCAAAGAAAAAATGAAATAAAGCAAAGAAAAAATTATTTTTTTCTTAGAAATCTTTTTGCGAACGAATAAATAGTGAATCGCAAACCATAATAAGGATTATATTCACTATGGAAGTAAATAGGATTGACAATAATAATTGTCCTATTTGTGTGAAACTAAATGTGTCTATGCAAATATATATTGATGTGTGTAGGACAACCATTAGCGAAACAAAGCCTAAGTAATTTGTAAAGCCCATTTCTTTTGTTGAGGGAGTGAATGTGTTTACGTCAAAACTATTTGTAAACCATGAAAGCATAAGTGGTTTTATTGTTGCTGTGAATGTTGCGGTTGCTGTGTGAAATCCAACTTGTGCAGAGAAGATATCTATTGTCAATCCCATAACAAATCCTAATATCATTACTATCCATTTCGGGAAATTATTGGGTAGTAAGATTATAAACCAAATATAAAGCATTGGTTCTATATATCCAAAAACTTTAATATTGTTTAGTAATAATATTTGTACAATAGCAATCAATAAAAATTTAAAAAGTGTTGAAAAAATAGTTCTACTCATCTGCAATGCTTTTTTCTAATAAATCTTGTTCTACTTTAAAAAGATTTTTTACAACATAAACGTATTCTAATTTGTTGTAATCTGTTGAAAAATCAAACTCTATATTAAAGAATCCTGTGGAAGGGTCTTTTGTAAAACTCTGTACATAACCTATTTCTATTCCTTCAGGATAATTTCTTGAGAATCCACTGGTCACAAGTGTGTCTCCTTTCTTCAAAGGTATAGATGATGGCATTTCTTTTATCTGTCCTACTCTATAATCGCCACCTTCCCAAATCATTGTACCGGTTGCTTGCGTGCGTTTATTCTTTACTGCAATTTTTGTATCCTGATGCAACACTGTCATCACAAGAGAAAAATTAGAAGTAGCATTGACAACCAATCCAAGTAAGCCGTTGGGAGTTATAACACACATATCTTTCATCACTCCATTGGATACTCCTTTATTTAGCATAAAATAATTATTGCTTTTATTGATTGACTTAGATATTACAGTGGCTTCAATGAATGTAAACCTTTGTTTATACACCGTATCTTCTACCTGCATTTCTTTTTCAGTAAACTTAACATAGGAAGTTTCTATTTGACTTCTCAATATTGCATTTTCTTTTGACAATGCTTCATTTACAGATGCTAAATGAAAATATTGAGTAATTTTATTGCTTTGTTCATAAACTGCACCTGAAATATTGTTTGCAAAATTAACTATTGCCGAACCTTGATGATAAGAATTTTGCGATATTAGATAGATTGCTACACCCTCTAACATTAAAAAAAGAAAAACAAAATAGTATCTTTTTAAGAATCTAATTAAATTGTTCATTTTATTCTTTGATTTCTTTTGCAAAAATAAATATAAATTTTGTTATTGTAAAGAAAAATAATAATTTTGCAAAAGTTAATAAGTTAAATTTTAAAAGAAATGAAAAATAAACTAATGAAATTATTAGCTATTTTTATAGCTATTTTTGCTTTTTCAAGCTGCGAAGAAGTAAAAGAATTAACAGGAAGTATTGACATTACAATTGACGAAAGCACTTATCATATTCCTGTCGCAACATTTTACTCTAACGGAAAAACTACACACATTACAGGAACAAATGTAATGCAATCTGTTGTTTTAAAAGTTAAGGACGTTGCTGTTGGAAAGAAAAATCTTGGTTTAGGAAAAGATGCTTTGAGTGCAATAGGAAATCTTAACGAAATAACTTCTATGGACAACACCCTTATTTACATTCCAAGTTCTGGAATTGATAAAGATGGTATGACTGCTTTGTATGGAACTATTACTTTTACAAAAGTAACAGACAATATAATAGAAGGAACATTTGAAGGAGGTGGAGTAAAAACTTCTGTCATAGATGAAATGGGAGATGTTAGTTTAACCGAAATTTCTGACTTAATCACGGATTTTTCTGGCAAATTTGAAGCAGTAGGAATAACAAATGAAAAATAGAAAAAAAGGTTGTCAAAATTGACAACCTTTTTTGTTTTACATTATTCCATTATCTAAAAAACTATAATATCTATCATTCTCTCCTATTATCAAATGATCCAAAACCTGTATTGACATTATTTTTCCTGCCTCTATAATTGTTTTTGTTGTATTTATGTCTGCTTGACTTGGTTTTATATCTCCACTTGGGTGATTGTGTGCTAAAATAATTTTTACAGCATTATTTTCTAAGGCTGCTTTAAAAACTATTTTTCTATCTACAAGTGTTTCATTTATTCCTCCATGACTTATTGGCACAACCCTTATTAGTTTATTATTATTAGAAAGAAGCATAACAAAAAAGCTTTCTACGTCCTTTTCTAATAAATGATAGGCTATCGCATTATAGGCTTCGTTTGAACTATTTATAATAGGGCGTTGCAATGTTGTTGTTTGTTTTCTTCTATATCCAAGCTCTAAGGCAGCAACTATACTTATTGCTTTTGCAGGTCCTATACCTTTAAAACGATTGCAATAATCTTTGTATGAGAGTTTACTCAATTCGCTCAAATTGTTATCTACGCTTAAAAGTATTTCTTTCGCTAATTCCACAGCGTTTTTTTCCTTATTTCCTCCTCCGAGTATGATGGCAAGAAGTTCTGCATTCGTTAGGCTTTGTCTTCCTAAGTTCATCATCTTTTCTCGTGGACGGTCTGCTTCGTCCCAATCTTTTATAGTAGTTTTTATTTTTTGATATTCTTCCATTGAGTAATTTCTTGTTTTTCTATGCAAAAGTATGATTTTTTTACATAATTTCTTGTGTTATAAAGAAAAAGTAGTAATTTTGCAAACTCCAATTTAGGTAATCAGCGACCCGTTATTATCCTATGGTTAGCTAAATTAGGAAAAGCAAGTTATTGAATTTCAGGAGTCTTACTTGCCCGTTTGATTCTTAAAATTCAAAAATAAAAGAGTTTATTTAATATTATAAAAAACGTAGAAGAAAAGCAAAAATGGGAACATTAAGCTATAAAACAGTATCGGTAAGCAAAGAAAATGCAAAAAAAGAATGGATTGTTATTGATGCTGAAAACGAAGTTGTAGGACGTTTAGCAACAAAAGTTGCTAACATATTAAGAGGTAAACACAAACCTTGCTTCACACCAAATGCTGATTGTGGAGATTATGTAATAGTTATAAATGCTGATAAAGTAAGATTTACAGGTAAAAAACTTACTGATAAGGTTTATGTAAGACATACAGGTTATCCAGGAGGACAACGTTTCACTACACCAAAGGAATTGTTGGCAAAATTCCCTATCAGAGTTGTTGAACACGCTGTAAAAGGAATGTTACCAAAAAATAAATTAGGAAGTCAATTATATAGAAATCTTCACGTTGTTGCAGGACCAACTCATAAATTTGAAGCACAACAACCAAGATTAGTAAACCTTAATGAAATCAGATAAGAGATATGGAAGGAGTAATAAACACTATAGGTAGAAGAAAATGTGCTGTTGCTAGAATTTATATGAAACAAGGCAATGGTTCTATAATGGTAAACGGAAGAGACTACAAAGAATACTTCCCAACAGCGCCATTACAATACATTTGCCGTCAAGCTTTCGAAACAATCGGAGCAGAAGGACAATGGGATGTAAAAGCAAACTTAGATGGTGGTGGAATTTCTGGACAAGCAGAAGCTTTACGTATGGCTATTGCAAGAGCATTATGCGAAGCAAACATAGAAGATAGAGGTGCTTTAAAAGCAAAAGGCTTGTTGAAAAGAGACCCTCGTATGGTTGAAAGAAAGAAACCAGGTCAAAAGAAAGCAAGAATACGTTTCCAATTCAGCAAACGTTAATATATGGATATTGTTTAGTATCCAAATTGGTAAGATTTGTAAAAAAACAACTACTTATCAATTGATAGTAAATTAGGAATGTAAACAAAAAAGAGAAAAGAAATGATAGATTTTAATCAAATGCTTGATGCAGGTGTACACTTTGGACACCTAAGAAGAAAATGGAATCCAAAAATGGCTACATACATCTATATGGAACGCAATGGTATTCACATTATCGACCTTCACAAAACAGCTGCAAAAGTTGAAGAAGCTTCAGCTGCTTTAAAACAAATCGCAAAATCAGGAAAGAAAATTTTGTTTGTTGCTACTAAAAAACAAGCAAAAGACATAGTTGCTGAAAGAGTAAAAAGAACAAATATGCCATTTGTAACAGAACGTTGGCCAGGTGGAATGCTTACAAACTTTGTTACAATTAGAAAAGCAATCAAAAAAATGAACTCTTTAGAAAAATTACTTGCAGACAAAGATTCTACTGCTATTTCAAAAAGAGAAAGATTGCAAATCACAAGAGAAAAAGCTAAATTAGAAAAGAACTTAGGTTCAATAGCTGATCTTACACGTTTACCTTCTGCATTATTCATTGTTGATATAAACAAAGAACACATCGCAGTTGCAGAAGCAAAACGTTTAAACATACCTACTTTTGCAATGGTTGATACAAACTGCGATCCTAATGCAGTTGATTTCCCTATACCTGCAAACGACGATGCTTCAAAATCAATATCATTAATCTTAGATTACGTTTGTAAGGCAATAGAAGAAGGTTGTCAAGAAAGAAAAATGGACAAGGACACTCGTCAAGCAGAAGAAACAGAAGCAGAAGAAAGATTAGCAACAGAACTTTTAGACGATGAAGTAGCTCCAGAAGAAGCTCAAAACAAAGTTAAAAAAGTTAAAGCTGTTGCAGAAGACGGTGACAGACGTCCAAGAAGACAAGTAAAAAAGAAATAAGAAACCCTTAATACGTAAATAAAATGGCAAATATAACAGCTGCAGCCGTAAACGAACTAAGAAAACGTACAGGAGTCGGAATGATGGACTGTAAAAAAGCCTTAGTTGAATGTGACGGCGATATGGATAAAGCAATCGATTATCTTCGTGAAAAAGGACAAAAACTTGCTGCAAAAAGAGCTGATAGAGATGCAAGCGAAGGAGCAGTTTTAGCATCAGTTAGCGAAGATAAAACATTTGCGGCAGTAATAATGATGAACTGCGAAACAGACTTCGTAGCTAAAAATGAAGATTTCGTAGCATTCACAAAAGAAGTACTTACAACAGCAGTTGCAGCAAAAGCAAAATCATTGGAAGAAGTAATGGCTTTAACAATAAACGGTATAAGCGTTGAAACAATGATTGTTGAACAAGTTGCAAAAATAGGAGAAAAGATAACATTATCACACTATCTTCCTATCGAAGCAGCAGCAGCTTATGCTTACGTTCACCCAGGTAACAGAATGGCATCAGTTGTAGGTCTTTCAAAAGTTGGATATGACGAAGAAGGAAAAGAAATGTCAATGCAAGTAATCGCTGGACGTCCAGTAGCATTGAACAAAGAATCAGTTCCTGCTGAAGTTATAGAAAGAGAAATGGAAGTTTATCGTGGACAAGTAAGAGAAGAAGGAAAACCAGAAAACATGGTTGAAAAGATTGCAGAAGGCAAACTTAACAAATTCTTCAAAGAAAGTACACTATTAAGTCAAGAATACACTCGTGAAGCAAAAGTGAGTGTAGAAGAACACTTAAGAAAAATAGACAAAGACCTTACTATAACTGCATTCCAAAGAGCAGAATTAGGAGAATAATAAAATATTCACACAAAAAAAGGAAGCATACACCTTATGCTTCCTTTTTTTTTCATTAGAAAACAATGGAAAAAGTAAGAGCAAAAAAACACCTTGGGCAACACTTTCTCAAAGACGAAACAATAGCAGAAAAAATAGCCTATTCTCTTATAGAAGAAGCAGACGTATTGGAAATAGGTCCAGGAATGGGCGTATTAACCAAATACCTCATCACCAATCCACAAGTAAAACACCTCAAAGTAGTAGAAATCGACACCGAAAGCGTAGAATACCTACACCACAACTACCCTTCCCTACGAGAAAACATACACTCAGCCGACTTTCTCAAAATGGATTTAAACACCATTTACCCAGAAACCTTTGCCATAATGGGCAATTTCCCTTACAACATATCAAATCAAATACTCTTTAAGCTATTTGAAAACAAAGACAAAGCCACACAACTCGTAGGAATGTTTCAAAAAGAAGTAGCAGAAAGAGTATGTGCAAAACACGGCAACAAAACCTACGGCATACTCTCCGTATTACTCTCAGCATACTATGAAATAGAATACCTATTCACCGTACACGAACACGTATTTGACCCACCACCAAAAGTAAAATCAGCAGTAATATGCCTAAAACGCAATAACGTAAAACAATTAGACTGTAACGAACAACTATTTGTAAAAGTAGTAAAAACAGCCTTTAACCAAAGACGAAAAATGATACGTCAAAGTCTCAAACCCCTTGGAATGAACTTAGAAGACATAGACTCAGAACTACTAACCAAAAGAGCAGAACAATTAACCGTAGAACAATTCATAAACATAACCAATAAACTCAAATGATTAGCATAGGATTTATAATAGAAGTAATATTATTAGCGATAGCACTATCAATGGACTCATTCACAGTATCAATTACCTGTGGATTACAAAAATGTATGTGTAAAAAAAGAACATTACTCCTTGCCTTTTGCTTTGGAATATTCCATGTCTTAATGATTTCATTAGGAAGTCTTTTAGGAGAAGTCTTTCTTATCTTCATGTCAAAAGTCGATCATTGGATAGCCTTCGTTCTTCTTGCGATAATCGGTATAAAAATGATAATGGAAGGCAGACAATTCAAACTAAAAGAAAAAATCTTTGACATAAGCAGCATAAAAGTAATATTAACCCTTGCCCTTGCAACCTCTATGGACGCTTTTGTCGTAGGAATAGGCTTTCCATTAAAATACACCTTCCTTCAAATCCTAATATCCCTTGCAATAATCTTCATTGCCCTATTCACAATCTCACTAATAGGCGTAAGAATGGGCGAAAAAGTACGCTTTATCAAACCTCGCTTTGCACTATTCTTAGGAGGTATAATCCTAATCGGCATAGGCGTAAAAACACTCTTAGAACACACCGTCTTTTAAATGCTAATGTTATAGATTTAAGATAAGATTGTAGAAAATAAAAAACTTTCCCTATCACTTAACGCCAAATGCTTGCGATATTTTCGGCTTTAAGATTTCCAATCGCAAATTTTCAAAATATAAGCCCTTAACTAAAAATCACTAAATCAAAGACTTAGCATTTTTAAACCTTGATTTTGCCAAAAAAGTCTTTGTTTTTGCCAATTTTTTCATTGATTTTTTCAAAAAAAAAGCCGATTTTCTTTCAACGAAAAGCCGATTTAGAAATTTCTATCCCTGATTTAGAAAATTCTAAACGAGCTTTTCGTAAAAAAACTCCAAATTTGCGAAAATTTTGCTCTATTTTCCGTCAATTTTCGTCAAAATTTTTGCTAAAAAATCGGTTTTGAAATTTTGGCAAAATAAATCCGATTTTCCTAATTCTTAAACTTAGAAATCAAAAAGCGAAAAGAACCAAAAAAGAACCAAAAAATAATTTTGTCAAAACAAAAACTTGAACTATCTTTGCCCACGAATTGATTTATTAACCTTAACAAAGGAGGATAAAAAGGAGACAAAGAAGAATTATTATTAAGACTTAAAAAAATTTAACGACATATAAAAAGCGTTTTTGCTTATTATTGGTTACATGAAACTTCGACACTTTCATTAAAACCGACCAAAAAATAAGTGGAAAACGCTCACGTATCACATCGTGGGCTTTTCTTATTTGGTTGGTTAGGTAGTCGAAGACCTCATGTAACGATAAGAAAAAAGTCCCACGTTTTTTTTATGTCCTTTTGTAAAGAGAATATAAACAAATAAAAGGTATAAAAATAAAAATGATGCAAATAAATAAGACATATTATCGTCCTGCTTGGACTTGTGGGCGTTTTAGTGAAAGGAATGCTCAATTAGGGAAGAAGCATGTCGCAATAATGTACAATTTAATTGAGGGAATTAGCAATTTCTTTGAGGATTATTCTGCCGATGTAATAAAGCATGTGCTTTCTGTTGGGCGAAATGGTGCTGTGGAAGTAAGCACAGTAGCTTCAGCAACAGGAATTGATTCAGAATCAATAGATAATTTCTTCCAATTACTTGTAGATAACGGATTATTAACCACTCATCTGTTTTCAAAAGAAGAAGAATTGAATTACCGAAAGCTTGTTCGCAAAAATAATATTAGCGAACGCTCAGCTCCACAAACGGTAAAAGAGAAACTTCCTATGCTAACAACAACAGCAGAACAATCTTATTGTGAAGCAGTGGAAGATGAAGGTGTTATTACTTCGGTTATGTTTGAATTAACCTATAATTGTAGTGAGAGATGTGTGCATTGTTACAATCCGGGAGCAACTCGCAACGATAACGAACAAAGTTTCCGTGCAAACAAAGATGAGTTGCAACTTGAAGATTACAAACGTATCATTGATGAATTAGACAATGCGGGACTTATAAAGGTGTGTCTTTCGGGCGGAGATCCTTTTTCTAAACCTTTTGCTTGGGAAATTATAGATTATCTCTACCAAAAAGAAATCGCTTTTGACGTTTTCACAAACGGACAGCGTATTGTAAACGATGTAGATCGCTTAGCAAATTACTATCCTCGTCTTATCGGAGTTAGTATTTATAGTGGTATTGCAAGCGATCATGACTCTATTACTCGTGTTGCGGGCTCTTGGGAAAAAAGTATGAGTGTTGTCAATCGCCTTTCGCAATTGGCTGTTCCGATGAACATAAAGTGTTGCATTATGCAACCTAATTTACATAGTTATTACTTAGTTAATGAAATTGCTTGTTCACTTGGTGCTAAGCCTCAGTTTGAATTAAATATTACAGACAGCGTTGATGGAGATATGTGTGCACGTCAGTTAAGGCTAACCGAAGAACAACTGCAAATAGTGTTGAGAGATAGTAATGTTCCAATGTATGTAGGAAAAGAAGCTCCAAATTATGGAGGACAACCAAGACTTATGGATTCTATGTCTTGCGGTGCAGGTACTACAACGTTCTGTATTACTCCTATTGGAGTGTTGCAACCTTGCTGTGCCTTTCCTCTTGCGTTTGGAAACCTTAAAGAAAAAAGTATTACCGAAGTTCTTGCAGAAAATAAAGTGCTTAAAGATTGGCAAAACACCACATTGAAAGATTTTGAAGAGTGCGGAAAACACGATTATTGCGATTATTGTAACCTTTGTGCAGGACAAGCACAATCGCAATATGGAGATTATAAAAAACCAGCAGAGAATTGTTGCTATATGGCAAAGGTTCGTCATGATTTAGCGAAGAAAATGATAAAGGGATATGACCCTTTGAACGGAGAAGAGTTTGAATCAGCGTTGAAAAAACTACCAAAGGCCACGGTAGAGTTGCAACGCATTTATGATACAAAGGGATAAATGGTGTCTCCCTGTCAGTACACCTATAACCATAAATACTTATTGTTATGAAAATAGAATTAACAATCAGCAGACAAACAAAAGACGTATGCTTTGGCAATTGTCCAAAAAACACAGAAGGCAGTTGTGGAATTGCATATAGAGCATTCTAATAAGAATTAGTCAAATGAATACAGGGAGCGAAAAGAGCTCACGCTCCCTTTTAATTAAAATCTAAAATATGAAGCATTTTAAAGCGTTAGAATTGCCTTTTAATGTACAGGAAATGGATAAAAAAAAGGAAATTACTCCATTTCCTTTAATTGTCAATAAGAATGGAAACAAAGAAGTCTTTTCTGTTAGTCCTTTGCACGGACGTAGTTTTGTTGTTGGAAGACACAAAAATGGTAGATATATAGTTACAAAAGGGAATGGCTTGTGTTATACTCAGCATCCTTTCCTTTATACTATTGAAACTGTTGCTGATGTTTGGGGATTGCTTTTAATGGAAGATGCTTTGAGAGATTATTATTGTAATATTGATATTCAAACGCTTGGAATCAAGACTAACAAAATGGAATGTGTGTTAGAACTTGACTATCCTATCTATATCTCACAAACAAACACTACTATTAAACCTGCAATTTTGCAATATAATGTAGAATGTCCTTATCGTATAAGTGATTCTTGCTTTATGGAACACTCAGATATTGAAAAAGAAGTTGCAAAATGGCGAAAATACAATACAAAAGGTTATTGTAATGATCACGAAGTTGCGGCTGAAGTTTTGATAAGCAATCTTAGAAAAATGCACGATAACAATATTCTGCATAATGCATTGAATGAACAAAATTACACTTGGGCTTTGGAGTTGCTTGACTTTGAACTCACACGTACTCCTCAACATCCTTACTCTAAATCAGACTATGAACGACACGTACCTTCTTTATATGATAGAGAAGTGATACAAACGTACGTTGTTATTAACTATATTGCAGGCGTATTAAGAGAAGAAATTGATTTTGTTTTAATAGACAATCTTTTTAAGGAATATGGTTTTGATATTTCAAAACTATCTATTTACAAACATTAATAAAAACGATATGAGACTTATAACAGATAGTAAATTGACTAAGACATTGGTAATAATAGGTATTATTATTGTTGTTATTACAGGTCCTATGTATTTTATAAACGAGGATTTTTTACCAGTAACAATAATTGGAATAGTAATAGGATTAGTAATTATAGGTTTTCCATTCATGGATACTGATTACCTAGATAATAATAAAGATTAAAATTGTAATTATGGAAGAATTAAAAGAAGAATTTGATAAATTGAATGCAGAGTTGGCATCTGAAAGTTGCGAGGATAGAGATATAAAAGAACAAAAAATGAGAACAAACCTGAAAAAAAGATGCAAAAATCAAAATTTCACTGCAGATAACATTATTGATTCAATGGAACGTCAAGAGTTAATAAAATTAGATGGTACGTTAAATTACATTCAAGGTCAGCAAAACAGAGATGAAATAAACGAATTGGCACGTAATGCTCAAACAGATAAGAATAAATATAGTAAATACACACCATATCCTAACAATTAAAAGGATAAACACTAAAATAATAAAGTGGAGAGTTGCTCTTCGCTTTATTATTTAGTTAAAACTCATCACAAGTCAAAGAGTTATTTTGACAAACGAGCGTTTTGTTTGTTTATTTCTTTGCTTTATTAAATTATTTCTTTGTTTTATTTTACCAAAATCAGATTTCAGCGAAAATTAGTCAAAATCCAACAAAATTAAGCCTTAATTTCCCTCAATTTTCGTCAAAAATTTTACAAAAATCCCAAAATGAAATTTCCGTAAAATAAAGATGATTCCCCTAAAACTTTATTCACTTGAAATTTTTCTAAAAAGAATTTAAAGAAATGTTTATCGGGGAATAATCTTATCAAGGGTTAGATGTATAGAAGTTGTTTTATTGTATTCTATACGCCATTCAACAAATCCTTTTTCTTTGTCAAAAACATATTTAAACGACCATTCTCCTGTTCTATTCTTTGCTTTGCCGTAATAGTATATAAGGTTTGGCTTTCCGCATTCAATCTTTGTTTTGTAACGAAGGAGAGAAAATTTATCCAAAAAGTCTATACTGCCAAGAAAAGCATATTTCCCTTTTTTGTTGCACTGAACAGGAAAGTTCATTTCCGGAAAGGGGAAATATTCAAAAAGATAAAAATAATCTTCTCTTGGAGGGTGAAGCCAGATTTTTTCATTTGTTTCAATAAATCCCGTTTCCTCTGCTTTATCGTAAGGAAAAGTTTTTTGAGTTTCAAAATCTGCATTCTCGTGATAAGCATAAAAAAGTTGCTTTTGAGCATTATCATAAATCCAAACACTGTCTTGTGTCCATAAACTAAGATAAGACTCTTTCACAACGCCATTATTCTCATACCTAACCTTAAAAACAAACTCTTTATTCGGTGTATAAATCTCTTGCGACAAAAGAATAAAGGGACAAAACAGCAGAATGAAAAACAATCGTATTGACATAAGATTTTAACTTTAAGATACAGCGCAAAGATACGAAAATTCAACTATTTTAATTGCAATATTATTTTCTCGTTATTTGGGAGAGAGTATTCCCAACGGACAAATCCGAGAGAGGAGTGAAAGTAATATTTTACTTTATATTGTCCTAATTCTTCTATATGACTTGTGTTTTCTCCCTTTATCGTGTAGCATTCTATTTCTTTGCCTTTGCAAAGGATTATTTCTTCGCCTTCTTGTTCTGATTTATAGGAGATGGTTTTGCCTTTTGCAGGCTCAAAGGTGGTTTTCTCAAAATAGGTTTCTCCATTTATTGAAACAACACAGCCTTCCGGGTAATGATAATTCGGAAATGGCAAAATAGCGGTAAAAGACAACATTCCCATTCTCGGAGGGTGCAATTCAACATAGTTTTCGTTATCGATGTATGAAGTGATTTCATAATATGCAGGGTTATTACCACATTTTTCGTAATCATAACGAAGACCTGCTTCACCGAAAAAAGAGTTTTTAAGTGTACTCATTTGCAAAGAGCAATTGCTTAAAGTATCTCCTTTGTAGTTTATGTGAATTACTTGATAGGAATAAGAAGTTTCGGGTTTGTAAACGCTATATCGGCTCGAACTACAAGCCGATATAACTATTGAGATTAAAGTAATGATTATCGTTTTCTTCATCTTTTTTTATTTTTCAAATTGTTTTAAGATTTGAATTTGTGATTTTAGTTCTTTAATCTGCTTTGCGTAATAGACACTTACTAATATTGCGATAGCAGTTGCTATAATCATAACCGAAGTTCCGTAAGATGTCGGTTTAAGTATGTAGTCTGCTTGAAGATTATTGTAAATAAAGATGAATGCAACAACCAAAGGAATTGAAATAACACTCTGCCAAATTATGTTTATACGCTCACAGATGCGAAATTTCATAAACCAATGTTCTCTTTCTATGATATTGTTTTGCGGCTGCTTCATTTTAAGCAAAAAATATAGGCTTATGCTTTGATTTATCAAGGCTCCATCTATTGCAACATAAATAAGAATAATATACCACATAGGAAGGAGTTGGCATAATAGGTCATTATTCCAAATTAGTATGCAATTTGCCATCACAGCCAAACACATACCAAAAACAGAGTTGAATGTAAGATAATTTGCCTTTGATTTGCAGGATTGTTCTATGATTTGACGGTTGATAATCTTTTGTTGCTCCAATTCTTTGGACATTTCTGCCCATTGTTTTTTTAATTCTTCTAATTCCATTTCTGTAATTTTTTATTGGTTCGACATTTTCTTTAATTTTTCCTTTATTCTGCTAAGTTTCACTCCTACGTTTGAGATTGAAAGTCCTGTTATGCTTGCGATTTCTTCGTAAGAAAGGTCTTCTAACCAAAGCAAGACTAAGGATTTTTCTAATATATCTAAACGATTTATTAGAGTATGCAAAAATTCTATTTGTTGCTGTTTTTCCTTGTCTTCAAAGGTTAAATCTACTTCAAGAGAGGGAATCTTTGAGAGTGGATTGCGTTTTTTCTTTCTTACAAAGGAAATGCAGGTGTTAAGACTTATGCGATAAATCCACGTACTTGCTTTGCTTTCTGAGCGAAAGTGAGGGAAACTTCGCCATAATTCTATCAACACTTCTTGGTAATAATCTTCAATATAGTCTTTTTCGGCATAAATATAGCAGACTTTGTAGATTATGTCCTTGTGTTGCATAACCATTTTGGTGTATTCTTCTTTCAGGTCCATTGTCCGTTTTTTTTGTTTCTACACCTCATTAGTCGCAAAACCAAATAAAAAATTACAAAAGTTGGATTTTATTTCTTTATTTCAAATGATGTAGAATAGATTATTGACGAACCGTTTTCGGTAGTGTCGATTCCAATTTCTTTTGTCTCAATATAACCAAAATAGGCTCCTGTTTGCTTATATTCTATCAATGGTTTACCTGCTTTTTTTGCTATTCTATATGCTTTGTTTGCCTCTTTGTCAGCATAACCTATTGTTATATATAAGCAAGTTAAGAATATAAATAAACCTATTATTAAAGCGATTGTTGTTTTTCTTATTTTCATAGTTTTAAGTTTTAAACTCTTTCTTCTTTCATACGAAAATATGTAAGCACAAAAAGAAATATTGATGCTATTGTTAGAAGTATCGGCATATACTGATGCATTATTTCTGACATTGTGTTAAAATAATCAAGAAATGGCTCATTTTCATAGATAAAATCATACATAAACAAAGGATTACAATCAACTAAATATGTGTTTAGAAAACTCAATCCCGCAAATGCAAGAATTACAACAAGCGTTTTTAGACTTGCATTTTTCTTAAAAAAGTATGAGCAAAAGAATGTAAGGGCAAAAATAAATAGAAGTGAAAAATGATCTATCAACCCCCAATTTTTTAGAGAGAGAAAAGAGATAAAATATTGCCAACTTTCAATAAGATTCGTCGGATTGCCAATTAACAAATTGTTTATCGGAATACTTAGAAATAAAGCAAACAATAACGCTCCATTCAACAACACAAAAATGTATGTAAACGATAGAATATATTTTTCTAAGCAAGAGGCTGGAAGATTTAATTGAGCAAGGAGTGAGTTTTCCTTATTAACATTAAAATCATTCTGCGTAACAATAAACGTCCACAAAAGTATAAAGTAAGTCATTTCACAAACATCTAACTCAATACCACCAACTATCTTGTGAATCCAAGGGAAAAAACAACACAATAAAAAATAGGTAATTGCTAATGCAAGCAATTCCAAGCCCTTTATTGCAAAGAGTCTCTTGTATAATAGGCTTAATCTTCTAATACTTAATTCCATAATCTTCTTTCTTTAAATTACTGCATCTATTACTTGTGCTATAATTATGCAAGCTACAAATATTATTGTTAATACTGTGGTTTTACGAATTTTCATAAGTCTTTATTTTTTGTTTTGTTTGTATTGTTCATATAATTTCGAGAGTTGCTCAATGTTTATGGAGAGTTGCTCCATTGTTTTGAAAAATTGTGGCAAATACTCTTCGGAAAACTGTTTTCTTTTGCGTTCTAATATTTTTTCAACTGCCAAAGGAGAAACGAAATAGCCCATTCCTCTCTTCTCATATATGATTTCGTTATTTGCAAGCAATTCAAAAGTCTTAACAACCGTGTTTGGATTTACTTCAAAGTAAACAGCCAAATCTCTACTTGAAGGAATGCGATTGTCGGCTTGGTATTTGCCTGCAAGAATTTCATCACATAGTTTAGTGGCAAGTTGATGAAAAATTGGTGATTGTTGTTTTATCATAGTCTTACGCCCTTTCCTCCTTTAATCTTAAATATGTAAGTAAAAGAAAGCCTATTGTAATGATTGAGTTTAAAGTAACATCAAAATAATAGTTATATACGTATGATGATTCCCCGTTGATAAGATATGTAAGTGCCATAAAAATAAGACTACACATAAAAATAATAAAGAAAGTAAGGCCTAGGCTATTTTTTTTGAAAAACAAGGAGCCGTAAAACATAATTGCAGCTATGCTAAGCAGAGAAATAATACTTCGTAGGCTAAATTGATATTCTATATTTTCAGGAAAGCCTATTTGATTTGGAAAGATTTGTAAACTTAAACAATATCCCAAGTAAAAGGCTCCGTATATTGTAATAATTACTCCAAGAAAATGAATAATAAATATTGAGATATATTTTTCTAAATTGGAGGCTGGCAGGTTTATTGTGTGTATTCTTGTGTTTTTATCTTTATATAACTTAAATGCTATAACGGATATAACTGCGTAAATAGTCAAATTTAAAACACTTATGCCTATTATGCTTAATAATTGATTGCTTGCACACATTATTGTTGCGAAAAAAATTATCAAGAAAAGGAGTAAGAAATACATTCTTTCTTCTTGCCAAATCTTTTTCAAAATATGCTTAATTCTTATTATACTTATTTCCATTGTTATAAGGTTTTATGGGTATTGATTATGAAAATAATTCTCTGAACTTTTCTTTGTTTGCAAGGGCTGCGTTAAAGAGTATTTCTATATCAAGCTCGCTTTCTTGGTTTTCGGTATTCTCTTTTACAAATTTAAGTCCTCTTACATCGTCTTCGCTATATAGCATTTCTTCTGTTGATTGCGTAATGTCGCTTATGCCAAAGAATAATTTATTGCAAATCTCTTCGTTTGTAGCATTTAGCAATACGTTTGTATCATCAAGAATCAATATAGAGTCTATAAGATTGTGCAAATCTCTTACTTGATGTGTTGAAATAACTACGCAAGTCTCATCACTCATTGCTCGTAATATTACTTTTCTAAACTGACTCTTTGAAGGAATGTCAAGTCCGTTTGTTGGCTCATCAAGTAATATTAGTTTGCAATGACAAGCTAAGCCAAAGGAAATGAAGATTTTTTTCTTTGTACCGTAAGATAATTTGTGCAGGTATTGTTTTGTGTCTTCTATTTCAAAGTCTTTTAGGTAGGCTTCAAAGTCTTGTTGTGAGAAGTTTGGATAAAAGACTGAGTTTATTTTGACATATTTTTCTATTGTTAGGTGTGAGTCATACAACTCTTCTGAAATGAAAGACATATCTGCAAGAAATGCTACTTTTCTCTCAGAAGGAGTAAACTTTCCTACCTTTACTTCGCCTTTATCGGGGAATTGCAATCCTCCAATCAGCTTTAACAATGTCGTTTTGCCGACTCCATTCTTTCCAAATAAACCATGAATGCAACCTTTCTTCAAATTGAGATTTACATTCTCCAATACATTTTTGCTTTTCTTGTATCCAAAGCAAAGATTCTTAATTTCTATCATAACTTTCTTTAACGTGTATTAGTGTAATAGTACACTGCAAAAATATAACTTTATTTTTAATACACCAAATTTTTGAATAAAAAATAATAAATTAGATTTTCCGCCAGTTAACGCCAAATGCGTGCGATATTTTCAAGCAAAAGATTTCCGATTGAAAATTTTAAGAATATAAAACTTAACTAAAAATCATAAAATCAAAGACTTAACTTTTTAAGGTCTAACAATCAGCAATTTTTTCTTTGTTTTAGCCGATTTTTTTCTTGATTTCAGAAAAATATTTCTTTGCTTTTTAGAATTATTTCTTTGTTTTTTTTCATTTTTTCAAAGACTTAATTTGCAAAAGCCTTGATTTGCGAAAAAACAGCCTTGATTCACTCCGATTTTTCGCAAATTTTCATCAAAAAATTTCAAAACTTTCAAAAATAAAATTTCAGCAAAATAAAATAAAAGTGCGTTTAACATTTCTATGGTTTATTATTCATGAGGCAAAAATTATTAAACACGATACCATAATTCTACTAAAATGAATAACTTTGCAATATATTTAATTCTTAATTTAAAAAAAATTATGGGAAATGCTAATAACAATAACAGTATAGTAATTTACCAAAGTGAAGATGGTAAAACACATCTTGATGTATTATATAACGAAGAAACTTTGTGGCTTTCACAACAACAACTTTGTGATTTATATCAAACAAGCAAATCAAATGTTAGCGAACATATTAAACATATTTTTGAAGACAAAGAATTAAATGAAGAATCAGTTGTTCGGAAATTCCGAACAACTGCCACAGACGGCAAACAATATGTTGTAAATCATTATAATCTTGATATGATTCTTTCTCTTGGCTATCGAGTTCGCTCAATTACTGCAACACGTTTTAGACAATGGGCAAGCGAAAGACTGAAAGAGTATATTATCAAAGGATTTACAATGGACGATGAACGTTTAAAGAAGTTGGGAGGCGGAAATTATTGGAAAGAATTACTTGATAGAATAAAAGATATTCGTTCTTCTGAGAAAGTGATGTATAGACAAGTACTTGATCTTTACGCAACGGCTGTAGATTATGACCCTCGCAATGAATTATCAATAGAATTCTTTAAAATCGTTCAAAACAAACTGCATTTCGCTGCTCACGGACATACTGCTGCCGAAGTTATTTACGCAAGAGCTGATGCCAAACAGCCTTTTATGGGTTTAACTTCATTTAAAGGAGAACACCCAACACTTGCAGATATAAGAATTGCAAAGAATTATTTAAAAGAAGATGAACTTAAAATTTTGAATAATCTTGTTTCCGGATATTTTGATTTTGCAGAAATTCAAGCAATGAAACAAAAACCAATGTATATGACTGATTACATTCAGCAACTTGACAATATACTTTCTACAACTGGTGAAGAATTACTGAAAGATGCAGGAAAGATAAGTCATTCCATGGCAATGTCAAAAGCAGAAAGCGAATATCGTAAATATGAATTAAAGACTCTCTCCCCTGTTGAACAAGCATACATAGAAACTATTAAACAAATAAATCAAAAAGCAAAGAAAGAAAAATAGAAAAGGCGATTGAGAGAACTCAATCGCCTTTTTTGGTTTGTTATTTTTAAGACTATTCTTCGTCTTTTGTTTGTTCTTCGTATGCTTTCAATAGTTTAGATTGAACATCTGTTGGAACTGCTTCGTATTCTGCAAAGCTCATTGTGTAAGTTCCTCTTCCTGATGTTAGAGATGAAAGTGCTGTTGAATAACGGTACATTTCTGCTAACGGAACTTTTGCTTTAACTATTGAATTCATTCCTTCTGAGTCCATTCCCATAACGATAGCTCTTCTTGATTGAAGGTCTGTCATCACTCCTCCCATTAATTCTGATGGAACTGTTACTTCCATATCGTAGATTGGTTCAAGAATTTTTGGACCTGCGTTTTTGAAGGCTTCTTTAAAGGCATTACGTCCTGCAAGTTTAAATGCCATTTCATTACTATCAACAGGGTGCATCTTTCCGTCAAAGATATTTACAACGATGTCTCTTGCGTAAGAACCTGTCAATGGACCTTCTTCCATTTTTTCCATAATTCCTTTTAGGATTGCTGGCATAAATCTTGCGTCAATTGCACCTCCTACGATACATGTATTGAATATAAGTCTTCCTCCCCAAGGTAGTGTTGTTTCTTCTGTGTTACGGATTGGATATTTCTTTTGTTGTGGCATTCCTTCGTAGTATGGCTCAATCATCATAAATACTTCTCCGAATTGTCCTGCTCCTCCTGATTGTTTTTTATGACGATATGATGCTTCTGCACTCTTTGTGATTGTTTCTCTGTAAGGAATCTTTGGTGCAGAGAACTCAACAGGAATTTTATATACGTGGTCTAAGTACCATTTCAATGTATTGATATGGTATTCTCCCATTCCCTTTATAATTGTTTGCTTTAATTCTCTTGCAATCTCTACTCTTAGTGAGCAATCGTGTGAAGCGTATTCGTTAAGTGCTGCTCCAAGTTTTTCATCATCGCCACTATCTACTGCTTTTATTGCGGTTGTGTAGATTGGTTCAGGGAATTGAATTGCGTTTAGTTTGTCTCCTACGTTTTTAGCTGAGGTTAAAGTAGCGTTTGTTGCAACGTCTTTTAGTTTTATTGTAGAAACGATGTCTCCTGCACACGCTTTTTCAATTTTTGTACGGTTTTTACCTGCATTAACAAAGATTTGTGCTATTCTTTCTTTACCTTCGTTTGAAGAGTTTATAACATCCATTCCTTCTGTTACTTCTCCGCTCATTACTTTCATGTAAGCAATGTTTCCAACGTGTGTTTCGTTTGCTGTTTTGAATACAAACAATGTTGTTGGTGCTGCTTCATCGTAAGTTATCTTTTCTCCTGATACTAATGTCTTAGTGTGAAGTGCTTCTGTTGGTGAAGGAACGTTGAATGTTATGAATTCCATCAATCTTCCTACGCCTATATTTTCTTTTGCTGATATACATGTTACAGGGAAAACGTTTCTTGCTGCCATTCCTAAGCGTAATCCTTTTCTTACTTCATCAACTGCAAGGTCACCTTCGTCAAAATATTTTTCCATTAATTCATCTGAACCTGCAGCTGCGTTTTCTACTAAGGCAAGTCTTAGTTCTTCTGCTCTTGCTTTTTCACTTTCTGGAATATCTAATATTTCTGGTTTTCCGCCTCCTTTTGGATATTTGTACATCTTTTGCATTATTAGGTCGATAAAGCTATCAAATCCTACTCCTGCATTGATTGGGTATTGTACTACTGTGATTTTTTCGCCGAAGAACTCTTTTAATTCTTTTATTTGTTCGTCAAAATTAGCTTTTTCATGGTCTAATTGGTTCATTGCTATCATTAAAGGAATTGATAGTCTTTTTGTGTGACGGAAAGCTATTTCTGTTCCTACTTCTACACCGATTTGTGAATTGATTACTACTACTGCTGTTTCTACTGCGTGAAGTGCTGCTACTAATTCGCCTTGATAGTCTGCGTATCCAGGAACATCTATTATGTTTATCTTCTTATTATTATATTCTGCATACAAAACGCTTGATACAACAGAGGATTTTCTTTCTATTTCTATATCTCTGTAATCCGATAGTGTATTTTTGTCTTCTATTGCACCTTTTCGTGAAACGATTCCTGATTCAAATGACATGGCTTCTGCCAATGTGGTTTTTCCTGACTTAGCTCCTCCTAATAGGGCTATGTTTTTGATCTCTGAAGTATGATAAATTTTCATAACTTATGTTTATTAGTTTAAATTATTTAATTGTTTTGAATAGGGCAAAGATAAAAATTATTTTCAGTTCTCCAAAAAAATAGGTCATTTTTTTAATTTAGTTTGATACAGTTTTGTCTTACTCCCTTTATATTTTCTTGTATTTCATTATATTTAAGATTATTTTTATCTTTGCAAAAAAAATCTATGGCTCAACTAAAATTATATACTTTTTCTCAGGGTTTGGAATACGCAAAAGACTATTGTGCAAAAGAGGAGCGTTGTCAAAGTCAAGTAATTGAAAAGTTGATGAGCTTAGGGCTAACAATTGAGGAAAGCGAGGATTGTGTTGCGGAATTGATTTGTCAGGGATACATCAACGAACAAAGGTATGCTGAATTGTTTGCTGTGAGTAAATTTCATCAAAACAAATGGGGCAAAATTAAAATTGCGTATCATTTAAAGCAAAAACGCATTAGCGAGCCTTGTATAAAAAAAGGGTTAGAGGCTATTGACTATGATGAATATATTTCTTTGATTCAGGAAATTTTTTCAAAGAAATATTTTTCTATTTCAAAGGAAAAAAAAATTAAAACAAAGAAATCTTTTGACTATCTCTTAGGAAAAGGTTTTGCATACAACGATATTGTAGAGGCTATTAAAGATTGTGAATATGATTTCTAAAATTCCAAAATTTATTCAACGATTATTTTCAAAAAATGTTGAGTTTAGAATAAAGACTAATGAGAAAATAATCTTTCTTACTTTTGATGATGGTCCTGTGCCAGAGGTTACAAATAAGGTTTTAGAGATTTTGAAACGCTATAATGCAAAAGCAACTTTTTTTTGTGTGGGCGACAACATCAGAAAGCACCCTGAGTGTTATCAATCTTTATTAGCCGAGGGGCATTCGGTAGGAAATCACACTATGTATCACTCTAACGGACCTATTACTAAGTTTGAAGATTACAAAGCAAGTGTTGAGGAATGTGAGGCTTTGTGTAAAACAAATCTTTTTCGTCCTCCATATGGCAGAATTACGAAAAAACAATTTCAATTCGTAAAAAGCAAAGGTTATCGAATTATTTTATGGACCGTAATAAGCTTTGACTACAATCAAAAGAACACACCAGCTCTTTGTTTGAAAAATTCGCTCAAACTAAAAGCTGGTGATATAATTCTGTTTCACGACAACCCAAAAGCAGAACGCAATATGCTTTTCTGTCTTGAAAGGGTTCTGTCTTTTTACAGCGAGCAAGGCTTTCGCTTTGAAAGAATCGTTTGATTATAATTGAATCAAAACGTCTTTAACCACTACTTCGCCGTCTTTTAATCTTACAGTGCTTTTTCCTGTTCTTGTTACAGGCATTTCATCGTCAGAGACATGAGTTACAAAGATGTCTAAAATTGCCTCATTGTCAAAAACGAAATACGCTTCTCCATTAGCCTCGGTTGTTCCTGTTCGTTTAACGCTACCAGAGTCCTTACTAATGTTCACAGTCGCATTAGCATACGTCTTAGATGGCTCTTTAGCATCTTTAACCACAACCGTCAATCCACAACCATCAAATTTTCCTTCTGCACAAGAAGAAAACAATGGAGAAATCAACACTGCACAAATTGCGATTAAAAAAAATCTTATCATATTCTTTCTCATAACAGTTTTTTTTTGTAGTATTGCACTTTAATTCTTAATTACAGAGTGCAAAACTAATAAAAAAAAGTATGAACACAAAGAAAAATCTATTTTTAATCCTTTTAATGGGGATTTTTATGAGTGCTTGTTCAAGCAAAATGGCAAAAGTTGAAGCCACAACACCCCAAGAAAATAAAGAAGAAACAAAAGAAATTACAACTATGGTATTGATTAGCACAAATTATGGCGATATGAAAGCCATTCTTTACAACGAAACCCCTTTGCATAGAGACAATTTTATAAAATTAGTCAAAGAAGGGTATTATGATGGAACACTTTTCCACAGAGTTATCGATGGTTTTATGATACAAGGAGGTGATCCTAACTCTAAAACAGCTAAACCAAATCAACAATTAGGTCAAGGAGGTCCAGGATACACTGTTCCAGCAGAGTTTAAGCAAGAATTGATTCACAAAAAAGGTGCTTTGGCTGCTGCAAGAATGGGAGATAATGTAAATCCTCAAAAAGCATCTTCTGGAAGTCAATTCTACATTGCACAAGGTAAACGTTACACAACAGATGAGTTGAATATGTTGCAAGCAAGAATGGGAAAACAATTCAATCAAACTCAAAAAGATGCTTATGTGAATGAAGGTGGAGTTCCTTTCTTGGATTACGAATACACAGTGTTTGGTCAAGTAATTGAAGGTTTAGAGGTAATTGACAAAATAGCAAAGGTACAAAAAGACCGCTTTGATCGCCCTGTGGAAGATGTTAAAATGACAATAAGCATTGTTGAATAAGTATTATGAAACAAAGATTAAAACAAGCAATTGAAAATTTAAAGCAGTTAAGTGTAAACACTGCTGAGGAATTGGAACAACTAAGGATTCAATATCTTGGTAAGAAAGGGTTAATGAATGAGTTGTTTGCTCAATTTAAAAGTGTGCCTAATGAAGAAAAGAAAGAAATGGGTGCGATGCTTAATGAATTGAAGACAGCTATTCAAACTAAAATAGAAAGTCTAAGAGAGATTATTGAAAATAAGAGCGAAGCAAAAATCCAAATAGACGATTTAACAAAGCCTGCTTTGTTGGAAAAAACAGGTTCAAGACACCCTATTTCTCTTGTGAGAGCTGAGATTATTGACATCTTTTCTCAAATTGGTTATAGCGTAGCAGAAGGTCCTGAAATAGAAGATGATTGGCATGTATTCTCGGCTTTGAATTTCCCTGCTGAGCACCCTGCAAGAGATATGCAAGATACTTTCTTTATTGAAAATAGAGAAGATGCTAATCACGCTGTTTTGAGAACGCATACTTCTTCTATTCAAGTTAGAACAATGGAAACTCAACAACCTCCTATAAGAATTATTGCTCCGGGAAGAGTTTTCAGAAACGAAGCAATATCTGCAAGAGCTCATTGTATTTTTCATCAAATAGAAGGCTTGTATATTGACAAGAATGTTTCGTTTGCCGACCTTAAACAAAGTTTATTGTATTTTGCTCAACAAATGTTTGGGGCTGATACAAAGATAAGACTTCGTCCTTCTTACTTCCCTTTCACAGAACCAAGTGCTGAAATGGACGTTTCTTGTAACCTATGTGGTGGAAAGGGTTGTAATGTTTGTAAAGGAACAGGTTGGTTAGAGATTATGGGTTGTGGAATGATTGACCCTAATGTTTTGGAGGCTTCTAACATAGATAGCAAAGTTTATTCTGGTTTTGCTTTTGGTATGGGAGTGGAAAGAATTGCAATGCTTAAATATGGAGTGAACGATTTAAGAATGTATTTTGAAAATGATGTAAGATTTTTAAATCAATTCAAACAAAATTTTTAATGTTTAAATATATAGCAACGAAATGTTCTAATAGGAATGGTTTCGTTGCTATTTTTATGTAATTATGGCAGAGATTCGTATAAATAAAATGTCTTTTTTCGCTCATCATGGTTGTTTTGAAGAAGAAAGAGCGATAGGAACTAATTTCCAAGTTGATTGTGAATTGGAAGCAGATACTTCTTTAGCAGAAGAAAGTGATAACATAAATGACACAGTTAATTATCTTGATGTTTATCAGTTAATAAAAAAAGAAATGGAAATTCCTTCACATCTTTTAGAACACGTTGCAAAAAGAATAATTGATGTTATTCTTAATAATTACCCTCAAGTAAGTAGATGTAAGGTAAGAGTACACAAAATGAATCCACCTCTTGGAGGACAAATGCAAAGTGTTAGTGTATGTCTTGAACGTTCTCGTTCTTAGTTTTTTTCTTTCGTGCAAAAAACTCTATCCATACAAACCACAATGCAAAGATAACTACATACATTAATGGACGTGCAATCCAATCGTGTATATATTGAAAATCTCCTCCACTTGCTAAGACTTCTGAAAGCAAGTAGCATCTCAATATATTACAAAGAAGAATTATTATAGAACCTATTAAGAAATATAATAGTTTCTTGTACCATTTATTTGGACAGAAAATCATGACTAAAAGAAACTGCATGCATTGTTTTATTGCAGAACAATCGTGTATGATAGTCATTGAAGCATACGTTCCTAAATCATTATAAAAATTAAAGTTCATCCCCTCCGCCACAAAAGGATAAGAAGAAAAAAGACTCAAAAGTATATGAGTTCCATTGTATGCAAGAAGAGTAAAAAAGTCAAAAATTTCGGTTGTAAATGGTCCAAACAGCCAAGAATTCATATTCGTATTCCAATATAAGAAATGAAAAATTATCGTAACAATCCCAAATATAAGACCGTCTTTAATAATATTTCTATTATCTTCTATTGCCCAAATATTTTGTAGTGTTTGCTTTATATTCATAATTGTTTATTTTAATTTTGAGCGTTTTATCAAAAATGGAAATAAGATTTGATCAAAACCTTTGTTAATATCGGCTTGAACAAAGTCTATTTTCAGTTTATTGCATTCGCTTCTAATCAAATCTAATCGTTGTTTGATTGCATCTGTGTATTGATTACGAATTTCTTCTGGATTGATTTTTAATTCTTCTCCACTTTCAACATCAATAAATCGATAATATCCCATCTTATAATCAAAGTTTACTTCCTTTTGATTGTCAAAAACATGGAAAAGTATTACCTCGTGTTTATTGTGTTTTAGATGCCTTAGTGAATCTATTAGTTCCTCGGCAGAAAAATTATCGGAAAATAAATCGGTAAAAATAATAAATAGTGATCGACGATGAATTTGTTCGGAAAGTGAATGTAAAGCTTTATTTATACAAGTAATTTGCGAAAGGTTTTCTTTTGTCTTTATTTTATTCTCTAAAAGCGTAAAAAGATATTGTTTATGAGCAAGATTAGTTTTTATAGGCGAAATATAATCTATTTCTTTGGAGACAAAAGATAGTCCAAAAGCATCACGCTGCTTATAGAGTATTTGCATAATTACTCCACAAGCATAAACAGAAAAAGAAAATTTGTTATTTTTCTCCTCTTTTTGAGTTTGATTATAAGGGAAAAACATTGAGGAAGAAGAGTCAAGGACAAACATTGTACGCAAATTTGTTTCTTCTTCAAATCTTTTAACAAATAATTTATCAGTACGAGCATATAAACGCCAATCTATATATTTTGTACTTTCCCCTGTATTGTACAAACGATGTTCGGCAAACTCTACTGAAAAACCATGAAACGGGCTTTTGTGAAAGCCCGTCATAAATCCTTCTACTATTTGAGTAGTCTTGAAATCAATAGAATTATACAGAGATTTATCTCTTAATTCCTCTGACATAAAAATAGAAATTATAAGTATTTTTCTATTTTTTCAACAAAAGCAGCTTTTGTTTGTGCACCTACAAGTTTATCAACTATTTCTCCATTTTTCAAGAATATGATTGTAGGAATGTTTCTAATACCAAATTTTGATGTAATTTCGCTATTTCCATCAACATCGCATTTTCCGATAACTGCTTTACCTTCATATTCTGCTGAAAGTTCATCTATAATTGGAGAAACTTTCTTGCAAGGACCACACCATTCTGCCCAAAAATCAACAACTACTAATTTGTCTGATTGTGCTACTATTTCATCGTATGTAGCGTCTGTAATTTGTAATGCCATAATTATAATTTATTTTTATTGTTTAGAATTTAAAAACTAATGTTGCTTGAATAATATTGTGAATTTCTGTCATATTTGTTTCCGCTCCGTCATACCAATAATATTTTGAATCTCCTGTTGAATGAACGTAAGCTAAATCAAATCCAACCTTACTTTTTCTGTATCCCAATCCAAATGTAGCGTAATTCATTGAAGCATCGTTTTGCACTTGTTCATAAGGATTGCCTTGCATTGCATAACCTGCTCTCAAAGCGAAAGGACCAAATTTTACTTCTCCTCCTAATCTAAGTGTATGTGCAGGACGGAAAATATCTTCTATACTTGTATTGAAATTATATTCAGAAATCACATCTTCTGTAAAATCAAATCTCATCATAGAATAGTCAGAGTATTCATAATCTGCACTAACTGAGCCAACGATTGAAGAAGAAATATCTCCTAACACAACAGCTACACTACCTAAGAAACGAAACGGAGTTTGTATTCCATAAAAAAATGTTGGTGCTATTGTTCCTGCTGTATTATCATATTGAACTATTGAAGAAAAATCATCAGTTACTGAATAATATGTAGGAGTATGAATAGCAACTCCTAATCTAAGTGGAGATATAGGTTTAAATATCGCACCTAATTTTAGATTTATTCCCATAGAAGTTAAGTCTTGTTGTTTTGTATTTATATAAGTAGCTAATGGCTCTCCATTAGCATCAAGTTTACTTTCAGTCAAGGTTGTCAAAGTAGTCATATTTGCAAATGGAACGCCCATTGTAGCTCCAAAATACAACTTATCGCTAACGTTTCCTGACAATGAAAAAACTAACTCATTAAGCGAACCGCTATATTTTATTCTTTGAAATTGGCTAAAAGTACCTGCTTCAAATAAAGAAGAGATTGTCAATGTATTTGTATCTAAATCCACAACTCCTGCTCTGATAAATTCATTTTCTATATCTTGATATTCAATTATATCGTTCATTACCACTTGATCAATGAATGAATTATTCATAACATCTCTTGTCATAGCGATATTATTTGAAAAAGTCTTTAATCGATTTATTCCAGAAGAGAGTTGAACGTATTTTAAACCTGAATTATCCAGCTTTACAGGCAAGACTACTCCAAAATTACCAAAAGTAAGTCTTGTTTTATCGTCTTTCAACCCTAAATCATTTGTAAAAGCAGAAGTATTTGCAAAATTTAATCCTGCTGAAAAAGTCATTTCCGCAACTCTATAAATACCTAATCCTGCTGGATTGTAATGAGCCGACATAATATCTCCTCCAATTGCTCCAATAGCACCTGCTCTACCCATATAATTAGCTGTTCCTTCTAATCCTAACTGACTAAAATACAAAGGAAAGTCTTCACTTTGTGCTTTTACTCCAACAAAAGCACAAATGCCTAATATAAATACAACGATTTTTTTCATAATTACTATGTATTATTTTTTTGTTACTACACTATCTTCTTATTGAACCACCGCTACGAGAGCCTCCTCGTGAACCTCCACCAAACGAACCACTTGAAGAGCGTGTTCCACTACTGCGATTGATTGACGAACTATTACCTCTATTATATGATTTACTGTTATTACTATTTGATGAATTACTTCTATTATATGAATTATAGCCTTTATTTGTTTGTCTATTGATTGTGGAAACTTTTCCTCCTCTATTTACGCCTGGTTTTAAATTTGTTTGGCGAGTTGGTTTATTATATTTTTGAGTTTTGTTACCATTGACTACTTTATTGTTGTTTGCCTGTGGCTTTATATTGTTATTTTTTCTTGCAATTTCTTTTTTGATAGAACTTCCTGTAACATTACCCGCTCTTTTTATGCTTCCTCCAGCCGAACTACCTCTGTATATGTTTGAATTATAGTCCATAGAATTGAAATAGCAAACATCATAATGAGAATGATGATGGTGGTGATGGTGATGATGGAAATAATGATGATGCCAATAATGATGATAGAAAGGATCCCAATATAAAGAAGAATAATAAGAAGGATACCACCAACTATATCCTAAATAAATCGAAGTACCCCAGCAGAATGGATCGTAGGTGTACCAATATAAATTAGTATAGTAGTCAGCGTAGTAATCCCTATAAACAACCGGATGATAAAATCTTCTTATTCTTGCACTATAAGCATAATCATAATAATCCTCTTCATCAAATTCCGCATAGTTTACATCATATTCTGTTGCTTCTACTTCTGTTTGATATGTTTCTTGCGCTGCAATACTATCTTCAACCTCTATCAACTCTCTATAATGTCTTTTTTGCTTTGTGTAAGAACTATCTTGATATATAGCATTATCGCTATCCGCTGCAATAAACGGTTCATGTTCTTTTAGATTTGTAGCATATACATCATCATAACCTATTGTAGGAACAGAAAGTCCACAACCATTGAAAACAAATAGTAGTATTAAGCCACAAAATCCTAATCTCAACTTACCAATTAAACCATTATTCTTCATAATACACTCCTTTTCTAAAAAATGTTTATAAAATATTTGTATCTTTGCAACACATTTGAAAAGACAAAAATACGAAGATTTTTTTGTCTTGCAAATAATTAAACGATAAACAGAGATAAAAAGTTGTATAAATATGGCAAAAGATTTTGTAAAACGCTCTGAAAACTACTCAGAATGGTATAATGAATTAGTAGTTCGAGCAGATTTAGCAGAAAACTCATCTGTAAGAGGTTGTATGGTAATAAAACCATACGGATACGCAATATGGGAAAAGATGAGAGATGAATTAGATAGAATGTTCAAAGAAACAGGACACCAAAACGCATACTTCCCTCTTTTTATTCCGAAATCATTCTTTGAAAAAGAAGCAGAACACGTAGAAGGCTTCGCAAAAGAATGTGCAGTTGTAACACACCACCGTCTAAAACCTAAAAAAGACGGTTCAAAAGGCTTAGAACCAGATCCAGACGCAAGATTAGAAGAAGAACTAATAGTAAGACCAACCTCAGAAACCATTATTTGGGACACATATAAAGGCTGGATAAAATCTTACCGTGACCTACCAATCCTTTGCAATCAATGGGCAAACGTAGTACGTTGGGAAATGCGTACAAGAATGTTTTTAAGAACAGCTGAATTCCTTTGGCAAGAAGGACACACAGCACACGCAACAGAAGAAGAAGCAGTAGCAGAAACAAAACAAATGTTAGAAGTCTATGCCAACTTTGCAGAAAACTATATGGCGATGCCAGTATTGAAAGGCGTGAAATCACCAAACGAACGCTTTGCCGGAGCAATCGACACCTATTGTATAGAAGCAATGATGCAAGACAAAAAAGCCCTACAAGCAGGAACCTCACACTTCCTTGGACAAAACTTCGCAAAAGCCTTTGACGTAAAATTCCTATCAAAAGAAAACAAATTAGAATATGTTTGGGCAACATCTTGGGGCGTAAGTACAAGACTTATGGGAGCCTTAATAATGTCGCATTCCGATGACAACGGACTTGTTCTCCCACCAAAACTTGCACCAATCCAAGTAGCAATCGTTCCAATCTTCAAAACAGAAGAAGAATGCGAAAAAATAAACGCCGAAGTAGCAAGAATCCAATCAGAACTCAAAGCAAAAGGCATCAGCGTTAAGTTTGATGACCGCAGAGAATATAAACCAGGTTGGAAATTCAGCGAATATGAATTCAAAGGCGTGCCTGTACGTTTAACAATGGGTGCAAGAGACCTTGCAGAAGGCAAATGCGAAATAGCACGCCGCGATACCTTGGAAAAACAAACCATTGCAGTAGAAGATGCAGTAGCAACAATAGAAAGACTCTTAGAAGAAATCCAAGCAAACCTTTTCTTAAAAGCAAAAACATTTAGAGAAGAAAACACAAGAAAGGCAGACACTTGGGAAGAATTTGTAAACATATTGGAAAACGAAGGAGGCTTTATCTCAGCACACTGGGACGGCACACCTGAAACAGAAGAAAAAATCAAAGAACTAACAAAAGCCACAATACGTTGCATACCATTTGACGCCGTAGAGGAAGAAGGCAAATGTATCCTAACAGGAAAACCTTCAAACAAAAGAGTAATATTTGCAAAAGCATACTAAAAAATAAAAAGACGCTCGTTTGTCAAAAGAAAGTAAAGACTCACGAGCGTTTTTATTGAAAATATTTTTTAGATTATTCAATAATCTATCTTATACCCTACCATCCTTAAATACCAACAATGTATTTGCTAAATGGAAGCTTTGATAATATTTTTACAATCAATAAGCTAATTACGAAAGAAATCAGAGTTATAATTGAAGTTTCAAGTATAGGATTTATATTGCAAGATTCAAAAAATGTCCATACAAGGTTACGCACAATTATTATATGAATAAGATATATACCAAAAGAACAATTTGCAATATTAGAAACGATATTTGATTGTTTTAGATGTAAATTCTGTACAATAGTAAAAATAATAGCAACAAGAAAAGCACTTCCTATCTGTAAATTATCGAAATAAGGACCCATTTCAAAGTTGTTTAATTTCAGTATAACCAAAACAAATAAGTAAGTAAGCGTACCTATTGAACATAGCAACCATCTAAAATTAAATCCTATTTTGATTGGGTGTTTAAGTAAATAACAACCTAATATCCAATAACCAAGAAAACCACTAAAATTACAAAGAGTCCAATAATAGTTTCCATTTGCGTTATAAATATTAGGAATAAAAATATTTAAGTATGGCATTAATAAGGTTATTCCCCAAATCAATAAAAATACTTCAAGTTGCTTTTTAGTTGCATTTTTAATCCAAGGTGAAATTATAGGTGCGAATAAATACAATCCTATCATTACATACATAAACCAATAAACACCAACAATAGGAGTAAATGGTATTTTTATCAATTGTTCAATAACATTACAAAATCTAATCTCTCCTCCAAAAAAACTTATAAGAGTATATATAACAGACCAAATTATCAATGGCGGTAATAATTTTGAGAATCTTCTTTTATAAAATGAAGAAAAATCAGTCTTAATAGGTAACAAAACTGCACCCGACAATGCTAAAAATAATTCAGAAGAAGGAGAACCTATCAATGAAATAATACTTAAATATATGCTGTCAGGCTCTTGTGCAGGCATAGCTGCGTGCGTGAATATAACTAACAAACATGCGAGTATTCTTAGATAGTCTAAATATACTATACGACTATTTACTTGATTCATAATATCTATTAAATTTTGATAAGTTTATACATAGATGTAAAAACTCATAACTAATACTATTTTCCTTACCTAAGTCCCAAATGGCGATATGTTTTTTCTTTCATTGACTTCAAGGCATAAAAAAACGTGGGACTTTTTTCTTATTGTCATATGAGGTCTTCGACTACCTAACTACCAAACAAGAAAAGCCCACGATATTACTCGTGAGCGCTCTTGGCTTATTCTTTTGGTAGTTTTTAATGAAATTGTCGAAGTTTCATATGACCAATTATAAGCAAAAACGCTTTTATGTCGTATTAAAATTTTATAAGTCTAAATTATCTTTCTTTTTCTTTTACCATAGGCATAATTTTTCGTTAATAATTTTTCAGATTACAAAGGTATAACAAATTTCTTAAAGCACAAAAAAACTTCAAATAAAGTTTTTAGGAAATTAACGTTTATTTTGAGAAAATTTCATTTTGCTAAAAAAAGTAGTTCCTTGACGAAAATTGAGTGAAAAACAAGGGTAATTTTTCCGAAAGCTCGTTTAGAATTTTCTAAATCAGGGATAGAAATTTCTAAATCAAGGATAGAAAAAATTAAATCAAGGTTTTTTTGGAAAAAATCAATGAAAAAATTGCAAAAAACAGCGAAAAATTTGGCAAAATCAAAGACTTTTTTTGCGTTTTTAAGGCTTTAAAAAATTAAGTCGTTGATTTACTGCTTTTTAGTTAAGAGCTTATTTTTTCAATATTTGCGAACAGAAAATTTAGACTTGAAAATATCGCACGCATTCGGCGTTAAATTTATAGAAATTTTGTTTACATACGAAAATTCGTGGCGATTCTAATTTATAGAACCGCCTTATTGAAAGATATGTTTTAGTCTCCGTACTCCATTAGGAAGGCTTTAATGAATTGTTCTAATTCTCCGTCAAGTACTGCTGTGGTATCGGTTGTTTCTACGCCAGTTCTTACGTCTTTTACTAATTTGTATGGGTGTAAGACATAGTTTCGGATTTGGCTCCCCCATTCTATTTTCTTTTTACTGCCTTCTATTTCGGCTATTTTTTCTTTTTTCTTTCTTAACTCCATTTCATAGAGTTGCGAACGTAGCATTTGCATTGCTTTTTCGCGGTTTTGGAGTTGTGAACGGGTTTGTTGACACTCTATTACTATGTTTTCGGGTTTGTATCGTAGGCGTACTGCTGTTTCTACTTTGTTTACGTTTTGTCCTCCTGGGCCTGAGGAACGGAAAGTATCCCATTCTATGTCTGCGGGATTGATATTGATTTCTATGTTTTCGTCTATGATTGGATATACATAGACGGAAGCAAAAGATGTTTGACGTTTGTTTGCTGCATTGAAGGGTGATTGTCTTACAAGTCGGTGTACTCCGCTTTCTCCTTTGAGATAGCCGTATGCATATTCGCCTTCGATTTCTATGCTTACGCTTTTAATTCCTGCTACGTCGCCTTCTTGGTAATCTACTTGTGATTGTTTGTAGTTATTCTTTTCTGCCCAGCGTAAATACATGCGTAGGAGCATATTTGCCCAATCACAGGATTCGGTTCCGCCTGCTCCTGCGTTTATTGTTATGATTGCTGATAGTCTGTCTTCTTCTGAGGAGAGCATATTCTTGAATTCCAAGTCTTCTATTAGGGTTGTAAGGCTTTCTATGTTTTGTTGGACTTCTGTTTCTTCAACAGAGCCTTCGTCATAGAATTCTTTTAGGACTTGAAAGTCTTCAAAGGCTGTATTTACTGTTAGAAAGGATTGTAAACGGCTTTTTTTTTCGCTTAGTTGTTTAAGGAATTTTTCGGCTTCTTTGGGTTCTTGCCAAAAGTCTTCTGCTTGTGTTTTTTGTTGTGCTTGTTCTATGTCTTTTTCTAAGGCATCTACGTCAAAGACACCTCCTTAGAGTTGCTACTCTTTCTTGAAAGGTTTTGATTGCTTCGTCTATTGTCATGGTTTTTTATTTTCCTGTGTGTCCAAATCCACCTTCGCCTCTTTGGGTTTGGTTAAGTGTTTCTACAAGTTGCCATTCTACTGTTTCGTGTTTGCTGACTACCATTTGTGCTATGCGTTCTGAGTCTTTTATTTCAAAGGCTTCTTGTGATAGGTTTATGAGTAGGACTTTTATTTCTCCGCGATAGTCGGCGTCTATTGTGCCTGGCGAATTTAGAACGGTGATTCCGTTTTTGAAGGCTAAGCCTGAGCGTGGGCGTATTTGAGCTTCTGTGCCTGAGGGTAATTCTATGTAAAGTCCTGTGGGGATTAAGGCTCTCTGCATTGGTTGTAGGATTATCGGTTCAGAGAGATTGGCTCTTAAATCCATACCTGCCGACAAATTTGTTTCGTAGGCAGGTAGGGAATGTTTTGATTTATTTATTATGTTTACTTTCATTATTATTTTTGTAGTTAATCTACGCAAGTATCGAGAGCTGTGTTTTTCGAATATACTACTTGTCCAAGTTTATTAACTGAATAATTTGAATGTTCGTTTGCTTGAGAAAAATTCTTCACCTCTATTTCTAATGCCGGAGTAGCAATAAGTTGGTCTATTCCTGCATCTGTAGAAAGCATTTCCCTTATCAATCGCATTCTTTCCATACGTTCTTCAAATGTAACTTCTGGATTTGTATCTATTGGTGGAAATACTTGGTTTATTTGTGGTTCAGAAGATATAGGAGTCTGAGCTATTGGTTGTTTTTCTTCTTCTTTGATTGATGGAGTAGGCATTACGGTAATTCCTGAGGTTGATATTATTCCTGTAAATTTAGGCTCTGTTGTAGTCGCGTCTTGTGTTGGTGTAGAGTTTATAGGTTTCATATCTTCACCTACTTTTATTACTATTACATCTTCCTTATTTTCTTTTACACAATCGTCATTTTCTTCCAGAGTTTCCTTCTCTGATTCGTTTTTTGCTATATCTTGTTCAGGCGCCTTTATGTATGGTTCTTGATTTGTTTCTTCTTTTTTTGTTATAGATTCTGGAATTGGTATTGGAGGTAAAGGTGTAGTAGTTCTTGTTGGTGGTTCGTAAATTTCTTGTGAATTAAATCCAGTTGCAACTAAGGTTATAGATAACTTATCTCCTAATGTATCATCTATTCCCATACCCCAAATACAATCAACATCTTCATTAGTAGCCTGTTCTAAGTAAGTTGTTATTGTTTCTATTTCTTCCATACGAATTTCATTTTCACTTGATGATAGGAAGTATAATAAAACATTCTTAGTTGCAGTTATATCATTATCATTAAGCAGTTTGGAAGTAGTTGCCAATTGTATAGCTTCTATTGCTCTATTTTCTCCTTCAGCAACTCCTGTTCCCATTAAAGCAACCCCAGAATTTTGCATAACATTTTGAACATCTCTAAAATCCACATGCACATATCCTCTATCTGTCATCATTTCAGAAATTCCTTTTGCTGCGGTTAGAAGAATATCATCTGCCATTGCGAAAGCTCTACTCATTGTAAAGTTTCCATATTCTTTTAATTTGTCGGTATTTATTGTAATTACTGCATCGACTTCACTTTTTAATTTTTTGATACCTTCTTGTGCTTGCGTTTTTCTCTTTCTTCCTTCAAATGAAAAAGGAAGTGTTACAACTCCGATAACTAATATTTGTTCATCTGTTGATTCTAATTTTATCTCTTTTGCAAATCTCGCCACTACAGGTGAGGCTCCTGTTCCTGTTCCTCCTCCCATTCCTGCTGTAACGAAAAGCATTCTTGTGTTACGTTCCAAATAAGATTTTATTTCTTCTTCGGCTTCTTCGGCTGCAATGCGAGCTCTCTCAGGTGTATTACCTGCTCCCAAACCTCCTTCACCTATTTTAATTTTGTTAGCAACAGGTGATGTATCCAATGATACTTGATCTGTATTGCAAACTATGAAATCAACACCTTGTATCCCACATCTAAACATGTGGTTCACTGCATTGGTTCCAGCTCCTCCTACTCCTAATACTTTAATGTATGAGGATTGTTCCTTTGGAGCATCCATTTTCAACAAACTACTTTCTTTTATTTCGCTTTCGAATTGTATTATTTCTTCCATATTTTTATGCTTAAATGACAAATAATATATCAATTTGTAAAATTACTACTTTTTATACACACAATAACGACTGAAAATCATAGAGTTTTTCACAAAACGCTGTTAATAATGTTATTCTTTACTCTCTCCTAAGAAATTTTTAAGAAAATTCTCTATTGTTTTACCAAAATTTTTCTTTACAACAACTTTTTCAGGAGTTTCAGGAGTGTCTTGCGGTATTTCTTCTTCCTTTTCCTCTTCTTCTTTTTTAGAAGAATATGATTGTTGTTCTTCAATATCTTGAATTGCTTTTAAAATAAGTCCTATACCTGTTGCATGCATCGGATGTTTCATTTCTTCAGTTATCGTACCTGAAAGATGTTCTTGTGGAGTTCCTACTCGTGCATCTAACCCTAAAATATATTCTGTAAATCTGTCAATGCCTTTGATTTTTGCACCTCCTCCTGTAAGTACTACTCCGGCAATAAGTTTTTTATTATATCCTGTATTAACCAACTCATATAAAACTTGCTCTAATATAAGTTTAACTCTTGCATTAATTATTTTTGTTAATTGTTGTACCGAAATTTCTTTTGGATCTCTACCTCTAAAACCTGGTATGGATATTATTTCATTAGCTGAGGTTGGTGTGTCAAGACATGCTCCAAAGTTTTGCTTCAAGGCTTCTGCTTGGGTTCTTATTATAGAGCAACCTTGTTTTATGTCATCTGTAATAACGTTACCTGCTAATGGTATCACTGCTGTATGTCGTATTATGCCACTATGGAATATTGCAACATCTGTTGTTCCTCCCCCTATATCAACTAAACATACTCCGGCATCTTTTTCTTCTTCATTTACCACAGATTCAGCTGATGCAATTGGCTCTAAAACTAATTTTTTTACTTTATAGCCTGCCAATTGTACGCTTCGATAAATGTGTTGTATATTTTTCGAATTTCCTGTTATTAAATTGAAATCTCCTGCTAAACATTTCCCTATTCTTCCAACGGGATTCATTGTTGGAGCATCATTATCTATTATGTAATTTTGAGGAATAACATCTATTATTTCTTCTCCATTTGCCATAAGAATAGCATATTGCTCATTTTTCAGTCTTTCAACATCTTCTCTGGTAATAATATGGTCTTCTTCTTGGATTATGATATTTCCTCTGTGTTGTTGGGTGCGAATATGATGTCCTGCAATCCCTACATACACTTCCTCTACTTTTTCACCTGATATTTCTTCAGCTTTTTTTACTGCAATTTTTATAGAAGTCGCTGTATCTTCTATATTTTTTACAATTCCTCTTTCTACACCCTGAGATTCTGTACGACCCATTCCTAATATATGAATCTCACCATTTTCTTTTTTTTCTGCAATAAAGACTGCAATTTTTGTCGTTCCGACATCAATTCCTACTACTATATTTCTCATATCATTATTGTGTTGTTAATTATTTATTTTCTTACGCAAACTACTTGTCCTTCAAACTCTAATTTCACTTCGCTATAATTATTCCAACCAAATTCTAAAAATCCTTCTCTATACAAGTTGTTTAATTTTGAAAGTTTATTATCTATATTTTCATATTTACCAAATTTTATTACATAATCACCTATTTTTGGAATAAAATCATATGTAGCGTTCTTGTTGTAATAAATTTGGTCTATTTGATTAAAAAGCAAAGTATCTTTTCTTAGTTTTGAAGCAAGTGTATATATGTTATAGGTTACAGGTGTTTGCAATGAGTCTATTTTTTGTAGTCCCTTAAATATTTCTTTTATTTCTCCATTTGCTATTAGTACATTTGCAGTTCTGTTTTTCAATATATTACAAATATTTCCTTGTTCATCTATATATTTTTGTTCTCCTTTTTTGTTTATAACCCTAAGAATAGGATTGTTTTGTGTTATTGTTATTTCTAATCCTCCAAGTAAATTCAAATACACATCAGCAGAATATATAAAATTCTTACTTTCCAAAAATTCTTCTATCTCTTTGACATCTATTTCTTTGATTTTATAATTTGAAAAAGCTCCATATTTTTTGTTTAATAAGGAATAAATTTGTTCTTTTTCAATCAATTTATCTTTTCCTTTATATATCATCTCTACTTCAACCTTTGAAACAGATAGATTTTTCATTGTAATATTTGTTACAATGACTAAAAGAATTATTCCTACTATTATTAAGATAAATTTTAGTTTTTTATTCATCTTCTGTTAATAATTGATTTATTGGTTCTACCAATTGATCTATATCTCCTGCTCCAAGAGTTACTAATATCTGTGGTTGCAAGGCAGAAAGCAATGGTAAAAGCTGTTCCTTTGTTACATGGTACTTATCCATTTTATTGATTTTATGCAAAATTGTTTTAGATGTTATACCAGGTATTGGCTCTTCTCTCGCCGGATAAATAGGTAGAAGTATTATATCATCTAATTCTTCCAATGCTCTTGCGAACTCATCTGCAAAGTCTTTGGTTCGTGAATACAAATGTGGCTGAAAAATACCACAAATGCGTTTGTTTGGATATAGATGTTTTAAAGAAGTTATAGTAGCCTCTATTTCTTCTGGGTGATGTGCATAATCATCATAGTAAATTGTATCCTGTGTTTTTAGTTTCAAATCAAATCGGCGTTTCATTCCTTTGAATGATTTCAATCCTGCTCTTAATTCATATTCGTTTACACCAAGTCTTAATGCTATTGATAAGGCTAAGACTGCGTTTTCAATATTATGAATTCCCGGATAAGTCATTTGCATATCATAATATACCTTTTCTGGTGTATGATAATCAAAATAATAACTTCCGTTGCTAACTCTTATATTCCACACATAGTAATCTGCCTCAATATCAGTTAAAGAGTATGTATTTGTTTTGATTTGTTGATTTGTTTCTACACTTACTTCTTTTTTTAAAAAGACTTGACCATTTTTATTAGTTTGATTTGCAAATTGCATAAAAGCTTGCTCTAAGTTTTCTTTATTTTGATAAATATCTAAATGGTCTAGAGAAATTGAAGTAATTGCCGAAATATATGGATTAAGTTGTAAAAATGACCTATCATACTCATCTGCCTCTACAACTACGTATTCTGAATCTAAATCACACAACATATTGGTTGAGTAATTATTTGCAATTCCTCCCAAAAAGGCAGAGCAACCTATTTTACTATTGTGTAATAGATGAGCAATCAATCCAGAAGTTGTTGTTTTGCCATGAGTTCCAGCTATCGCAATTACCTTTTTTTCTTTGACTATTTCGGCCAAGGCAAACGCTCGTTTATTTAATTTAATCTTTCGTTTAATAATTTCTTTCAGCAATTTATTTTCCAAAGGTATAGCAGGAGTATAGATTGCCAAGTCAATAACATCAGGCAAAGAGTCAATATCTTCCTCATAAGTAATAATCATTCCCTCTTCTTCAAGTTGCAAGGTTAGTTGTGTTTGAGTTCTATCATAGCCATAGATTTTATGCCCATTATTTTTTAAATAACGAGCAATAGCACTCATACCTATGCCACCAATTCCTACAAAATAATATGTCTTTGACTCCATCTATTTACCAAGTATTAATTCTATTTGTTCTACTATTCTTTTATCCGCATCTCTAATGCCAAGTTTAGTAATATTTGCTGACATTTCTTTTTGTAAGGTTTTGTTATTTATCAACGCATCTAATTCTCCTATAAGTTTCTCTCTTGCCTCTACATCTTTAACCATTATTGCAGCAGATTTCAAAACAAGTGCATTAGCATTTTTAGTCTGATGATCCTCCGATACATTTGGAGAAGGAACTAAAATAGAAGGTTTTCCAACTATACAAAGCTCTGAAATAGCAATAGCACCAGCTCTTGAAATTATTACATTTGCCAAAGAATAAGCTTGCTCCATTTCATAAATAAATTCGTAAACTTTGATATTTGAAGAATTTATTTGAGCCACTCTTTCTTTTGCTTTTTCAAAAAACCATTTACCAGTTTGCCAAATCAATTGAATGTCATTATTAACAAAATAATCAAGATTATTTATTATACTCTCGTTTATTGTTAACGCCCCTAAACTTCCTCCAACAACTAATACAACTGGTTTATTTGCCACAACATTAAATGTTGATAAAGCTTTGTTTTTTATTTCTTCAACATTGTTTTGCAGAAGCGATATATTTTGACGAATTGGATTTCCTGTAAAAACTATTTTGTTTGCAGGAAACCATCTTTCCATATTTTCATACGCAACACATATTCTATTTACCCCATCAGCCAAAATCTTGTTTGTTACCCCTGGATAAGAATTTTGTTCTTGTATAAGTGTAGGTATTTTTTGCGAAACAGCAGAACGCAATATTGGACCAGAAGCATAACCTCCTACACCTATAACAATATCTGGTGAAAAGTTCTTAATTATCTTTTTTGCTTTCATCATAGAAGAAAGTAGTTTAAATGGGAAGGAAAAGTTTTTCCATAACTTTTTACGCTGAAAACCTGCGACTGGTAAACCTACAATTTCATAACCTGCTTGTGGTACTTTCTGCATTTCCATTTTTCCTTTCGCACCAACAAACAATATCTCAACACCTGAATATTTACTCTTTAAAGCATTTGCTATTGATATTGCGGGGAAAATATGACCTCCCGTTCCACCTCCACTTATTATTACTCTCATACTTATTCAATATTTGTAATTTCTTCTTCTATTTGTTTTTCTTCTTCATTAGTTTCTTTTGTTGCATTTTGCTTTATTTTTTGACTTTCTGCACTTACATTAAGTACAATTCCTAAGGCAAAACTACTAATCCAAAAAGACGTTCCTCCATAACTTAAAAAAGGCAAGGTTTGTCCAGTAACAGGAATCATTCCTGTTGCTACAAACATATTTATTAAAGCTTGAATAATTATAACAAAAGATATTCCTAAGGCAAGATACTTACCAAACAATCCATTTGCTTTTCTTGACACTTCTTTACATCTATAAAATAGAGCAAAATAAGCCAATAAAATTAAAATACACATAAGAATACCACCTTCTTCTAAAATAACAGCAAAAATAAAGTCGTTATGTGATTCACTCAAAAAGCGTCCTTCTACTGTATTACCTATTCCTAATCCTGTCAATCCTCCCGTTGCAATTGCCATTATTGCAGAATTGGCTTGATTGTATTCATTCGGATCATTATTATAATGACCTACAAACCTATTTACCCAAGTTGCGCTTCTACCTATTTCAATACCTATATAGTTTAACAAAAAGATAACCGCTAATATACCTATTCCAATAACAATAGTCATAAATATGTGTTTTAGATTTGCTCCTGCAACAAAAACCATTAAGAAACAAGCCAAGAAAAGTAGAGCTGCGGTAGAAAAATTCTCAGGAAAAATTAAACCACATATTGCAAGTATTTTTAACATTAACTTTATGAATTCTCCCTTATCTTTAATCTTATCCTTCAACGACTCTAATTCTGATGCCACATAAACAATCAACACATATTTTACTATCTCTGATGGTTGGAATTGCCCTATTATAGGCAGTTCTATCCAACGATTTGCTGCTTTTCCAAACATTTCTCCTATAACTAAGGTAACAAGCAACACAAAAAAAGATAATCCATAAATAAGTTTTAAACCACGAGCATAATTACCATATTTTATATTATGCACAATATAAGTAATAATAATACCAGAGCATATTATACCAATTTGTTTAAAAAACATATTACTAACATCTCCGTCTAAACGATAGATATTCTTACCCATTGTGCTAAATACAAATATCAACGACAGAATAGATAGTCCAAGATAAACTATCCATATAATCTTATCGCCTTTTATTTGTGGTTTTCCTATATTTAATTTCATTGACTACAATTCATTAACTAATTGTAAAAATCTATTTGCATTATTTTCAATATTATCTTCCTTTCCATTGGCAGGAGAATACAAAACAACATCAGGTTCATTCGCAAAATAATAAGCCATTTTAACTGCCTCTGAAAGATTATTTACTTGAATTAAATTGGTTAAACCATTAAATAATTTTGTTATTCTTTGATTATTTTCCCCAAATATTATCAAAGTATGCACCTTTTCTTTTACTGAATTTGCAAGTGAAGAAAAATCAACCGAACTATCTTGTATTTCCATTATCCATATAACAGAACTTCCAATTGTTTCAAAGGTAAACCAAGTTGAATTAGGAGTTATGCTTTTAGAATCATCTATATATCTTACTCCTTTTATATTTGCAACAACCTGTTTTTTATGTTTGTTATTTTCTTTACTACCAAACATATTTCTTAGTGTTTCATTTCTCAACATAGCTATCTCTGAATACTGTCTTCCTGCTAATGTTGAATGTATTTTTTTGCCTTGTGTAGCTAATTTATCGATAGTCATTGTGTTTATCTTAATTTAAGTGTTACTATTGTTGTTACTGCTAAAATTATTGAAATTATAAAAAATCGTTGTACTATTTTTTGTTCAGGATAGCCCTTCTTTTGATAATGATGATGAAGAGGTGACATTAAGAATATTCTTCTGCCTTCTCCATATTTCTTTTTTGTATATTTGAAATAAGAAACTTGCATAACAACAGAAAGATTTTCTACAATGAATACTCCACATAAAATTGGTATAAGCAATTCTTTTCTAATCAAAATTGCAAAAACGGCAATTATTCCACCTATTGCCAACGAGCCTGTGTCTCCCATAAAAATTTGAGCAGGGTGAGTATTGTACCAAAGAAAGCCCATTGTAGCTCCAACAAAGGCTGCAATAAAAATTGTCAATTCTCCGACATTTGGAATATACATTATATTCAAATAATTAGCAAAAATTATATTTCCACTCACCCAAGCAAGAATTGCCAGACAAGAACCAATAATTGCAGAAGTTCCCGTAGCTAATCCATCTATTCCATCAGTAAGATTTGCTCCATTAGAAATCGCTGTAATGAAAAAGATAACAATAGGAATAAAAATTAGCCAAGCATAATCCTTATAGTTTTCCCCTATCCACTTGATTAACGAACTGTAATCAAACTCATTATTTTTCACAAATGGGATTGTAGTTTTTGTAGAGCGAGAAGATTCTTCTTGAAACTCTACTTTCGCTTGTTCATATTGCGATTTGTCTTGTAGATTATGTTGCTGAGAATATTGTGCTATTTCAGTTTTTTCTTTTATTGTTATGTCTGGGTGAAAATACATCATACAACCAACCACTATTCCTAAGACTACCTGACCTACAACTTTTAGTTTTCCACTTAATCCTGCTTTATTTTTTCTAAATACTTTAATATAGTCATCTATAAAGCCCAAAGCCCCCAACCAAATAGTTGTTATCAACATTATTATCACATAAATATTATCCAACTTAGCAAATAACAATGTCGGGATAAGAATAGCTGCCAATATTATAAGCCCTCCCATTGTTGGAGTACCTTCTTTTGCCTTTTGTCCTTCTAATCCTAAATCTCTAACTGTTTCTCCAACTTGTTTTTTTCTTAAAAAATTTATCAGTTTCTTGCCAAAAACTATCGTAATAAGCAAAGATGTTATTACAGCACCGGCTGCACGAAATGAAATGTATTGAAACACTCCTGCTCCCGGCAAATCAAAACTTGAATGTAACCAATCAAATAAATAATACAACATATAATATTCTCTTTATTTTATTTTTAATATTTTAATACTTCTTCTTTGTCATCAAAATGATGTTTTACACCTTCTATTTCTTGATATGTCTCATGCCCTTTACCTGCAATGAGTATTATATCACTCTTATTCTTTGCTAATTGTGAGGCTAATTTTATTGCTTGCCTTCTATCTGTTATGCAAAATAGAGTTTCGTTATCTACAACTCCTTTCTTCATATCTTCAATTATCTCATCAGGATTTTCAAAGCGTGGATTGTCAGAGGTTAATATTACTATATTGCTTCCTTCTTGTGCAATTTTTGCCATTTCTGGTCGTTTGGTCTTGTCTCTATTTCCTCCACAACCTACAACCGTTATTAAATTTCCTTCAAGATTTATTTCATTGATTGTAGATATAACATTAAGCAAAGCATCTGGTGTGTGAGCATAGTCAATGATTGCAGTAGCTCCATTTTTTAAACGATAGGTCTCAAATCTTCCATTAGCTGCTTTTAGTTTACTTAGTCCTATTAGGATTTCTTCTTGTTTCAATCCACACAATTCTGCAATAGAATAAATCGCAAGCAGATTATAAGCATTGAATTGGCCAACTAATTGAGTGAAAACTTCTTTACCATTTAGATTTAGCAATAATCCAAAGAAAGAGTTTTCAATTATTTTTGCATTGTAGTCAGCCATTCTACTTAAACTATAAGTAAACTTTCTTGACTTTGTTGATTCCAACATTTTTTCTCCATTTCTATCGTCAATATTTGTAAGAGAAAAAGCTTTTTCATTCAATGAATCAAAAAATCCTTTCTTTGCGTTTATGTAGTTAGCAAATGTCTTGTGGTAATCTAAATGGTCGTGAGTTATATTGCTGAATACTCCTCCATAATAAGTCAATCCCCATATTCTATGTTGGTCTACGGCGTGGGAACTAACTTCCATAAAAACGTATTCGCAACCACACTCAAGCATTTCATTAAGTAATTTATTTAATGATAAGGAATCGGGAGTTGTGTGTGTAGAAGCGATTTCTCTATCGCCTATTTTGTTTACTATTGTAGAGATTAAGCCACATTCATAGCCTAAACTTTTAAATAAATTATAAGATAAAGTTACGGTTGTAGTCTTTCCATTAGTTCCTGTTATGCCTATTAGTTTTATCTTAGAGGAAGGGTCTTCATAATAGTTTCTTGCTAAAATTGCCAAAGCTTTTGAAGAATCTTCTACTTTCAAATAAGTAATGTTTTCTTTGATTTGCTCCGGCATCTGTTCTAAAACTACAACTTTTGCACCATCATTGATAGCAGAATCTATAAAATTGTGTCCATCAATCTGCGTTCCCTTTTGAGCAACGAATAAACTATCTTTTTTAACCTTACGAGAATCAAACACAATATCACAAATAGTTTTATCTGTTTCACCTATTTGTTCTATAATGTTTATACCTGATAATAAATCTCTTAGTTCTCTATTCATTTTTTCTTTGCTTCAAAAAATTATTTCTTTGTTTTAAAAAATTATTTCTTTGCTTTATTTACACCAAGCTCTAAAATAATAACCTCATCTGTTATCTTACTTCCAGGACTTATACTTTGACTAATCACTTTCCCTTTTCCACTAAACTTAACTCTCATTCCAAGATTTTCAAGCATATATAAAGCATCTTTTATTGTTAATCCAACAACATTAGGAACTACATCTTTTTGTGTATAGTAAGGAGTAAATATCAAACTATCTTTAATTTCTCTAACTTTTAGCCAAGTAGAAGAAGGAATGTTAGGATTAAATCCCAAAGAATTGCATATCGCAAGATAAGAATCTCTATTACCAAACTGCATTGTAGGCATTTTCTTATCATTTGAATGACCTATTTTAGTTAATGCAATTCTTGTACCAACAACTCTATCTGATAAATCTCTAAACACAGGAGCTGCCAAATCTCCTCCGTGAGTTCTTGCACCCTTTGGCTTACTTATCACCACTATACAAGAATATTTTGGCTCATCAGCAGGAAAATATCCAACAAAAGAAGCTCTATGTTGAATAACTCCCTCTTCTGAATCATAACCTAACTCAGCTGTACCAGATTTTCCTGCAATCCCGTAAGAAGTTCCCTTTAATCTTCTTCCCGTACCATTGTTTACAACACCTTTCAATACTCTGTGAATAGAATCTCTTGTACTTTGTTTACAAATACTATCAACCATTACAATAGGTTCAAACTTTTTCTCAACAATTCCATCTCTTAGAAGTTCTGTTACAAATTGTGGTTTTACCATTTTACCATTATTTGCAATAGCATTATAAAAAGTTAGCATCTGTAAAGGAGTCATTCGAGTAACATAGCCAAAACTCATTCTCAAAAGGTCAGTAGGATTTTCCGATGAACGAATAATTGGTTTCGGTTCGTGAACATCTATATCCAATCCTAATTTCTCATATCTGAAATATTGCATCAAATCTTCTCTAAATTGTTTTCTTTTTGCACCAGTACCATAATAATCGAAAACCAACTGACTTATACCAACATTTGAAGAAATTTCCAACGCCCTTTCAAAACTTACATTTCCCCTATTAACATTTCCTACGTCTTTAATCGGCTTTTCATTTCCTGGGAAATGCTTTACACCTGTTGGAACTGAGTCTGAAAGTGTTACAAGACCTTTGTCCAACATCATCATTGCAGTTACGGTTTTAAATGTTGAACCTGGTTCAAACGAACTTGAAATTGCGATGTTATTATTCTCAAAATATTCTCCCTCAATTTCTGTAAAACTTGCTATTGCCCTTACAAAGCCCGTTTCAACCTCCATTAAAATTACACATCCACTTTCTGCCTCATTTGTTTGCAAACAATTCATCAACGAATTTTCAGCTAATTCTTGCAAACTAACATCTATACTTGTTACAACATCATATCCATTTTTTGCGATAATCTTTTCATCCTTATCATATGGTACCCAAACGCCAGGATTTATTTTTCTCTCTAATCGAATTCCCTTTTCACCTTTTAGATATTTATCAAATCCTCCATCAATTCCATTATAACAAGTATCGCAATCACCTGTTAATTTAATACCTATTGTTCTTCGTGCCAAAGGATAATAAGGATAAACCCTCTTTCCTTTTTCTACAATGTGTACTCTATGACTTAATCTATATGTTACTTGTGTTGTATCTTTTTTATTCTTGATTTTTCGTCCTATAATAGGGAAAGTCTTGACTCTCTGCAACTCTTCATATGTTATATCTCTTTCAACAGGAACACCTCTATTGTTTTTCTTAGTTCTAAAAGACAAAAAATATTTTTGATATTCAGCAGAGGTTTTACTATTCTTTTTATACGAAAATATTTTAGCCAAACTATCACACATTGGCTTCAAATCCTTTTTAAAAATACTATCAGGAACGACCCATTCCTTTTCTCCCGTTTCTCTATTCTTCTGTTTACCCAAATCAATATACATATCATATATTGGAACATCTGTTGCCAACATCAAAAGCTCTCCTGTATCGTAATCTATTGAATAAATATTCCCCCTTTTTGCTTGATAAGACCTTTCTTGAATTATTCGCTTATTTTGTTTTTCAAGTTCACTATCGTGTTTTGCAATTTGGAGATAAAGAACATTTATAAATATAGCAACAAACGCAAAAGCAATAACTACATATATTCCTCCGAGCCTAAATAACCATATTCTATCACTATTATTCCCTGTCTTACTCATATTCCTCTGTTAATATAACTTTTTTTATAGGTTCTCTTGACACCCCAACACCTATCGGCTCTAATGTTTTTTCCAATTCCATCATCATAGATGAACGTTGATATTTTGTTTTTATACTTGTGCGTTTTAATTCTAATTCTTTTATTTCTTTATTTGTATCTTCTATTTGGTTTATTGTAGTTTCTATTCCATATCTGTTAGCAATATACAATATCCATAAACCCGCAATCAACAAAAACAAAAATATGTTTTTGCTAAACCAAGTTTTCAAAAGTACTTCGCCCCTTACAATTTGTGCTATCTTCCTTGCAATTTCTTTTACCTTCATCTTCTACTTTTTTTGTGCTATTCTCAATTTAGCACTTCTTGATCGTGGATTTCTTTCCAATTCTTGCTCACTCGCTGTTATTGGTTTTCTGTTCACTTGCTCCAATTCGTTAATAAGATTCCCATAAAAATCCTTTTCTATCCTTCCTTCACAATTACCAGTCTTTATATAATTCTTAACCAATCTATCTTCCAAAGAATGATAACTCATTACTACAAGTCGTCCTCCTTGTTTTAATAAAGGGGAGGTTTGTTCCAACATTTTTTGAAGCACATCTATTTCTCCATTTACTTCTATTCTTAATGCTTGAAATACTTGTGCAAAAAATTTATTTTCTTTTCCTCTTGGTGCAAGCGGTGAAAGAATTTCTTTTAATTGAGTTGTAGTTGATATTCCCTCTATTTGCGAAGACTCTATCTTTTTTGCAATTTGATAAGCGTTTGATAACTCGCCGTATGTTGAAAAAATCTTTTTTAATTGCTCCAAAGAATAAGTATTAACCACATCTTTTGCAGTAAGAATTTGCTTTCTATTCATTCTCAAATCAAGTTCTGCATCAAACCTTGTACTAAATCCTCTCTCTGCACAATCAATTTGATAAGACGAGATACCCAAATCGGCAAGTATTCCATCAACTTGCGTTACTCTATAAAGCTTTAATTGATTTGTAAGATTAGAAAAATTATCTTCTATCATAGTAAAACGCTCGTCATCTAAGGCATTTTTTATCGCATCGCTATCTTGGTCAAAGGCATAAAGACTTCCGTCTTCTGAAAGGTGTTGAAGAATTGCCTTAGAGTGTCCACCGCCACCAAATGTTAAATCAACATATACTCCATTAGGCTTAATATCTAAGCCTTCCATACATTCATTTAACATTACTGGAATATGATATTCTTCTTTCTGCATTTTTCTAAATCTTAATCCTTACTACAATCGACCTCTTGTATATTTCCAAGCAGTTCCTCAGCAGAAGAGATATAATCGAACTCATCTTGGTCAAGCGAATTATAGGTTTGAGCGTCCCAAACTTCAATAAATTTTCCTGATGCAAGCAAAACAATATCCTTATCAATGTTTACCATACTTCTTTGTTCAGCTGGTATAAGGATTCTATCACTTCCATCAAGCTCAACTATGTTTGCTTGGGTTAATTTTCTAAATAACCTTTTCGCTTTTGGGTCGTAAGGGTTAAGATTACGTTGAAGTCTTGACACTTCTTCTTGAAAATCGGAGTAAGTAAAAAGTTCCAAGTACGAATTATAAATACTTTTTCTGAGAACAAACCTTGCATCATCGGAAGTAACGAGTTGCTTCTTCAAAGCAACAGGAAGTTTCAACCTGCCGTTTGAATCAATTTTGCAAAACTCTATTCCTACAATTGATGACATAATTCTACTATTTTTCAGTTTGTAAAATTACTACATTTCTCCCAAAAAAATACATTTGTTGATAACTTTTTTCCATTTACTCCCAAAAATTACCATTTTTTATCCTGTTTTTACGCATCAAAACTTAGAATGTTACAACTAAATCAAAATTTTATTTTGCTAAATATTAGACTATTAACAATAAATTAAAATTTCAACAAATTAAAATGAAAAACAAAACACTATCTTTGCACAAATTAAATTAAAATGAAACTATGAATAAATTTTTTAAAACACCGTTTTATTTTTTTATTTCTTTGATTCTAATTTTTATTTCTGCGTGTAAGCACAACGCAAACCCTGAATTAAAAAAATATACCCTTAACGGAATAACACAAGGCACCTATTATCATATAGTATATTTTGCTCCCGAAGACAAATGGTGCTCAAAAAACAACTGGCAAACCTCATCTGAAATCAAAAAAGGTATAGATAGAATTCTCACAACAATAGATAACTCTATATCTCTTTGGAATCCAAATTCCAACCTCAACAAAATAAACAACAATCAAAGAAATACCTTAGATAATATATTGTTAGATAACTTCATAGCCGCAGAAAAAATTTCCAAACTCACAGATGGAGCTTTCGATATCAGCCTTGGAGCATTGATAGAAGCTCATGGATTTGCGGCAAAGGAAAGAAAAAAACTATCAGATGCAGAAATCGACTCAATGATGCTTTATGTAGGATATGACAAATTAAGAATAGAAGACGGAAAACTAATAAAACAATATCCTCAAACACGAATAGACTTCAACGCAATAGCACAAGGCTACACCACAGACAAGATTAGCCAATATTTAATCCGCAATAACATAAAACAACACATAATAGATGTAGGTGGAGAAGTCTTTGCAAGCGGTCGAAAGCCTGACGGACAACAATGGAGAGTAGCAATAGAAAAACCATCCAAAGATATGTATGCCGAAAGAGAGTATAATAGTTTTGTAAAACTTGAAAACAAATCCATAGTAACAAGTGGCAATTACAGAAAATACATAGAAGAAGATGGCATACGCCTTTCTCACACAATCAATCCAAAGACAGGACGCTCTGTTTCCCACAATCTATTAAGCGTATCGGTAATTGCAGATGATGCAACCACAGCAGACGGATTGGCAACTGCCTTTATGGTACTGGGAAAAGAGAAAGCAGAAGAATTTCTCAAAAAGCACCCAGAATATGACGCAATATTCATCTACTCAAACTCAAAAGGAGAGATAGAAACCTCTCACACAAAAAATCTTGACAAAATTTTAGAATTTGTAGATTAAATGTTTGTAAAACAAATCGAAAGTTTCTGTAAATTTCCCTTAACACAAGACCAAGAAAATCTTGTAAAAAATCTTTCAAACTTTATTTTTCACAGAGATGACTGTAACATATTCATCTTAGACGGCTATGCAGGCACAGGAAAGACCACAATAATTTCCGCACTCATAAAAACCCTACCTTATTATAATATAAGAACAGAATTACTCGCTCCAACAGGACGAGCAGCCAAAGTCCTAAGCAATCGCTCCTTGCAACAAGCCTACACCATTCACAAAAAAATCTATTACACACAAATAGATAATTACTCAAACATAAGCCTTAAACTAAAAGAAAACAAGAATCATCATACCCTTTATATCATTGACGAAGCTTCAATGATAGGAGAAAGCGACAATTTACTAAATGATTTATTCTCTTACGTTAAAAACGGAGTAAAAAACAAAATAATATTCCTCGGAGACAACGCCCAACTCCCACCCGTTGGCAGTAGCGAATCACCAGCCCTTAACCCCGAGAGTTTAAATCAAAGATTTTTTGAACCAATCGAGTATTATCAACTCACTCAGGTAGTAAGACAGGCCTTAAAATCGGGCATTCTAAAAAATGCAGCAAACATTCGTTGGGCAATAAACCACAAACTACAACTCCCAATCTTCAAAACAAAAAACCATAAAGACTTTTGCAGAATAGAGGCCATAGATTTTGAAGACATACTCGTAAATCAATACCGACAAATCGGCGAAAAAGAAGTTGTAGTCATAACAAGAAGCAACTTTTCTGCTAATCAACTAAACCAATACATTAGAAACAGAATTTTAGAAAAAGAAAACATAATAGATATTGGCGAAAAACTAATGTCAATCCGCAACAACTATTATTGGAACACTGAAAACGAATACTCCGACTTCATTGCCAATGGAGACATACTTGAAATAACCAACATCTTTTCCTACGAAGAAAAATTTGGATTTCACTTTGCCAACATAGAAGCCAAGATTAACGAAAGCCAAACACCAATTGAATTAACCATAATGCTCACCACGCTAACCGATAAGCAAGCTCACCTTTCGCAAGACAAAGAAAGAGAACTCTACAACGCCATATTCGCTTACTATCAAAAAGATTGCAACAACAAAGCCCTTGTTCACAAAGCAGTAAAAGAAGACAAATATTTCAACGCCTTACAAGTAAAATTCTCAAAAGCCATAACCTGCCACAAAGCCCAAGGAGGCGATTGGCATACTGCTTTTATATTAAACGAAATCCAAGCCTTAGATGCAGAAAACCAAGACTACTTCCGTTGGCTCTACACTGCCGTAACCCGAGCAAGAAAACAAGTCTTTCTAATCAACTTCTCAGAAGAGTTTTTCGTAAGTTAAACCCTCAAAATCTTAAAACCAAAAAGGCATATCAAAAGTGCAAAAAAGGCACATTATAGGTGCAAAAAAGGCACATCAAACTTACCATTTTGGTATATAATAAATAATATATAGAAAAACTATACTTTTGGAATATTATAAAAAATGTTTAGACGCTAAAAAAAAGACTGTTTTTTGGAGTTTTGTTTTTCATTTTTGTTTCTTTGTTTTAAATTTTTAATTCTTTGTTTTATTTTATTATTTCTTTGCTTTTTTCAGTTTTTTCTTTGATTTATTTTTTTACCCCTTAGTGGTAGAAGCATTACCATAACGAGGTAATTTTTTTTCTTCACATTTGAGCTTAAAAGCTTTTTAATAAAAAATATTTGTGCTTTTAAAAATTTGTTATACCTTTGTGAGCTGAATAGATTATTAACGAAAAATTATGCCTATGGTAAAAGAAAAATAAAGATAATTTAGACTTAGAAAATTTTAATACGACATAAAAGCGTTTTTGCTTATACTTAGTTATATGAAACCTCGAAAATTTCATACAATCTGCTAAGAAGATAAGTTGAGAACGCTCACGAGTAATATCGTGGGCTTTTCTTATTTAGCAGATAGGTAGTTTCGAGGACCTCATATAACTATAAGAAAAAAGTCCCACGTTTTTTTATGCCTTGAAGTCAAAGAAAGAAAATAAGTAATCGCCATTTGGGACTTGGGCAAAGAAACAAATAAGTTAAAATATGAAGAGATTTAAATTATTAAGTTTAATTGCAGTAGCTGCAGTTATGTTCGCAGGTTGCGAAGAAACGTATGAAGGTGGTGGAAACAACGAAAATGGTGGTTCAGGTGGCATTTTCTATAACGATTGCTATTGTACAATTTCGTCAGATATGATTAGTAATCCAATTTATACAGAAAGTGAACCTACAATAGTTAATTTTGAAGGAGATTGTGCTGATGCAACTTGCCAAGATTTGCCAGCAGAATGGCAAGAACTATATCCCTGCGAAGATGTTGATGCGTTAGGACTAACACTTACTTGTCAGGAAAATTATTAACTTTAAAAAATAAAAAAATTTGAAAAGACAAATTAAAAAAATCGCATTGCTTATAGTAGCAATCTTAGGAGTTAATTGTGGAAACGCACAAACAGATTTCTCGATTCATTTAGGTATGCTTTTCCCACAAGGAGATTTTGCAGAAAGTCGTATGGATAATGGACAAGTTGCTTGGGGAGACAAAACAAATCGTGGTGGTGCAGGATTAGGTTTTGATGCCGGAATGAAATTTCGCTTTAATATTCCTTCGGTAAAAGGATTAGGAATTATTGCAAGTGCGGATTTCTTTTTAAATATGCCAAATGACGATGTAAAAGATTGGAAAGAAGACTTAATTTCTGAACTTGAAAAAGAGGAATATTTAGATGAATTTAGCATTGCTATACCTCATTACATAAATGTTCCTATTATGGTTGGGTTAAACTATGAATACGGAATAAATGACAATATTAAAATTTGGGGAGAGGGTGCGTTAGGTCTTAATATCGGCACTTTAACAAGTTTTAAGCAATCCTTTATTGGAACTGCTGAAGAATATGATTATTATTATGGCCATTGGTATGATGTTGATGTTGAAGAAACTGTGAAATATTCTTATAGTATAAACACAAGTTTAGCATTTCAATTTGGAGCAGGCTTTATGCTCAATGACAAATATAGTCTTGGAGTTCATTATTATTCATTAGGTTCTCAAAAAATAAAAGGAGAAGCAATGCTTGAGGAAATTTATGATGGAGAAAGTTCTATTGAAGATGAAAGATTTACTTTTAAACGCATAAATCCGGGTATGCTTACAATAAGACTTGGTTTACACTTCTAAAAACCCAAACAAAAACGCTCGTGAGTCTTTGTTTTATTTTGACAAACGAGCGTTTTATTTTTTTATTTCTTTGTTTTCTTTTTCTTATTCAAAGAGTCGTTTTACTATTCGGCTCATTTTGTCTCCGGCTTTGCTAACTCCTTCTAAAACTTCTTCGTGTGTGCATTCTGCAACTGCGTTTGGATTAAATACATTGCTGATTACCGACATTCCAAGAACGTTTAAATTGCTGTGAGAGGCAACTATTACTTCCGGAACGGTGCTCATACCGATTGCATCTGCTCCTATGATTCTAAAAAACTTGTATTCTGCTGGCGTTTCAAAGCTTGGACCTGTTGTTGCAAGGTAAACGCCTTCTTGAAGTGAGATATTTTCTGCTTTTGCTATGATTTTTGCTTTTTCTCTTAGGTCTTGATTGTAGATTGTGCTCATTGAAGGAAAGCGTGTGCCTAATTCTTCAAAGTTTTTGCCAATTAGTGGATTTGGCATAAGGTTTATATGGTCTTTTATAAGCATTATCTCACCTACTTTAAAGTTTGGATTTACTCCTCCTGCGGCATTGGTTACTATTAGTGTGTGTATGCCTAAGGCTTTCATAACTCTGATTGGGAAAGTTACTTCTTGCATTGTGTAACCTTCGTAATAGTGAAAGCGTCCTTGCATACAAACAACTCTTTTGCCTCCTATTGTACCAAAAACCAACATTCCTTTGTGTCCTTTTACGGTTGATTGAGGAAAATGAGGAATTTCTCCGTAAGGGATAGTAGTTTCTACCTCTAAGTTATCTACAAAATTACTTAATCCACTACCTAATACTATTCCTACTTCGCATTGCGAGGTGTATTGCAAAAGATATTCTTTTGCTTCTTTGATTTTATTTAACATCTTCTTGTATTGTTTTTTCTATTAATTGATTGTTTTCTCCGTATTGATGAACTTCTATATCTATTGGTAAAACATAAATATCGGTCTCAAAGTCTTGTAATCGCATAGCATCTTTTTCTGTTGTTAGGAGTATGGTATTTGATTTAGAAAACTTATTGTAACGATTTTTTATTTGGATTTTGTCTTTTTCGGTAAAGTTGTGATGATCGGAAAAAGTAATAGTATCTACTACTTGTGTTATTGAGTTTAGGTATTCTATAATATGTTGATTGTTTGCTATGCCGGTTAAAAGCAACACCTTATAATCCGATAGGTTTATTTGTTTTTCTTTGTTCTTTATATGATATGGTGGTTTATAGACTATGTTTGAAAAAAATATTTTTTGATGAGGTAGGGGTTTTAGTTTAAGAACAAAATCTTGTTTTTGCTTTTCGTTTAGTGGAGGACACTTTGTAACTACTATATATGAGGCTCGTTTGTATCCTTTACGATATTCTCTTAGTCTTCCATAGGGAATAACTCTGTCTTTAAAGAAAGGTCTATTGTATTCTGTCAGTAGTATGTTTATATCTCTATTTATGTAACGATGTTGATAGGCATCGTCTAAGATTATGAGGTTTGTTTGAGGGGAGATTTTGAGTATGTTTTCTACGCCTTTGTTTCTCTCTTCGCATACTGCTACAAGTGTATTAGGATTGCGTTTATAGATTAGCAAAGGTTCATCTCCTACCTCGGAGGCTGAGTGATGAGGTTGCAAATGTATGAATCCTTTTGTTTTTCTTCCATATCCACGAGAGAGAATTGCTAAATTAAAATAAGGAGATAAAGCTTTTATTAGATATTCTACAAAAGGAGTTTTGCCTGTTCCTCCAACTCTGATGTTACCAACTGATATTATTTTAACAGAGTGCGATTTTTGTTCAATTATTCCGCAATCGAATAATTTATTTCTTAAATATGTAATTATCCCGTACATATTCTATTTGCAATTGCTTACCCATAGATAGGTACCATCAAAAAAACTACAATAGGAATAAAGTAATCTTTTAGAATAACTGCCCTCTACGGGAGAACCATCATAATATATGTATTGCGATTTGCATTCCGGACAATGCAATAATACATTGTTTGTAGTATCTACATAAAGGCGTCCGTTACAGTCCTTAGCTACGCAACTACGTTCAAAAGTTATAAACTCGTCCCAAGATTTGCGAAAAACAACTACGCCTCTGTATCCTCCCTCGAAGTATTCCCAACCACGATTTCCGTAATTTAGATTAAAGTATTCTGCACTATCGGGGTCTATATAAAAGTTTACATATCCATAATCAAAGGTATCTTCACACGAGGTAAAGATAAAACTAATGCTTAATAGGCCTATGATTATGGATATGTGTTTTTTCATGTCAAAGAAACGTTTATTGGTTTGAGAATATTGTAGTTAGGCAAACATCTCCTACTATTTTCAAACTTTCTTTGCTGATATTTTCCATATTGTCTTGCATTGTGTGCCAGAAAGGAAAGAAACTACATGTTGGATCGTTTTGTACAATGTCTATCATAGGGATTTTTGCATACATATTCACCCAATGATGATCGTCCATTATAGGATAAGTTTTTTCATTTATGAATATATTTGAATATCCCTTTGCTGCGGCAATATCCCATACTTTATTCATAATAGAAGCCGCATAATGCATAGATAAACCCTCTTTTGTAAATCGTAAATTCTTGTATCCAACCATATCAAGTAAGATTCCATAATTGGCAGTGTAGAAAGGGTAGTGAGGAGTCTTGCTCCAATGTTGTGAACCCAAACACCAATCGCTTTGATCCTCTACATCGCTTTCTGCCCATGAAGGAGTGCCTTGGTCTTCTAAGTCAAAAAATATAATATCTACGCCTTGTGAGTTTTCTTTTTGGCGAAATACTCTTGCAATTTCCATTAAAACGCCAACTCCACTTGCACCATCGTTTGCACCATCTATGGCTTTTTTGTGATTTTCTTCGTTTGTATCTTCGTCTGCCCAAAGTCTGCTATCCCAATGTGCTGCTAAGACTACTCTGTCTGAGGCTTGTGGATTGAAACTCGCTATAATGTTTCTGCCTTCAACATTTGTGTTGTCCCAAAGTTTTGATGAAAAGTTTTGTACATAGACTGTGTCGGCGTATTGTTTCATAAAATTGATTAAATAGTCGCCGCAAAGTTGTGATGCTTTGCTATTTGGTGTTCTTGGTCCAAAATCGCATTGTGCTTTTACGTAAGAATATGCCGAATCGGCATTAAAAGTAGGGATTTCTACTTTTGTATAATCTATTTGCGTAACAGAAACCTCTTGTGCACTTTTTTTACAAGATGAAAAGCACACAAGAAAAGCAAATATTATCAAGATGTTTAATTTATTTCCCATTTCGCTCCGTCTTTTCCGTCTTTGATTGTGATTCCTACTGAGGCTAATCTATCTCTTATCATATCACTTTTTGCCCAATCTTTATTTGCTCTTGCGTCTGCTCTCATTTCAGCAATTATACTCATCAATCCTTCAATTATATTGCTTGTATTGTCGCTTTGTTCGCTCTTCATACCAAGTATTTCAGTGAAAATGATTTCAAAGTTTTCTTTTAATTGTGTTTTGTCTGCCTCTGTGATTGTTTCTTTTTTGTCTGAAATTAGATTTACTAAGCGAGAGATTTCAAACATATTGGCAATTACAACCGGTGTATTGAAATCATCGCACATTGCTTCAACACATTTTGAGAATACTGCATTGAAATCTACGCTTGTTTTGTCAGAAGTTGGCAGGCTGTTGATTGTTCTTTGTGTTTCAAAGAGTTTTTTCATTCCTTTTTCGGCTGCCGATAGTGCTTCATTAGAAAAATCAAGCGTTGAACGATAATGGGCTTGTAAGATAAAGAAACGAATTGTCATTGGGCTGTATGCTTTGTCTAATTTAGGGTGTGAGCCTGTGAAAAATTCGTTTAAGGTTATGAAGTTGCCAAGACTTTTTCCCATTTTTTGACCTCCGATTGTTATCATATTGTTATGTAACCAATATTTTGCAGGTTCGGTGCCGAAAGCACAGATTGATTGTGCAATTTCGCTTTCGTGGTGAGGGAAAAGTAAGTCTAAGCCTCCACCATGTATGTCAAATTGTTCTCCAAGGTACTTTCTGCTCATTGCAGTGCACTCTAAATGCCAACCAGGGAAACCATCGCTCCAAGGAGATGGCCAACGCATGATGTGTTCTGGTGATGCTTTTTTCCAAAGTGCGAAATCGGCAGGATTTCTCTTTTCTTCCTGTCCGTCAAGCTCACGAGTATTTGCTATCATCTCATCAATAACTCGGTTAGATAAGATTCCGTATTTGTGAGTGTCGTTATTATATTTCAGAACGTCAAAATAAACACTGCCATTGCTTATATAAGCATATCCATTTTCCAATAACTTTTCTACAATTTGTATTTGGTCAATTATATGTCCTGTTGCTGTTGGTTGAATACTTGGACGTAAAATGTTCATTGAGTCCATTGCTTCAAGATATCTTTGAGTAAAATATTGTGCAACTTCCATTGGCTCTAATTGTTCTAATCTTGCTTTTTTTGCAATCTTGTCTTCACCACTGTCTGCATCGTTTTCCAAGTGCCCAACGTCTGTTATGTTTCTAACATATCTTACTTTGTATCCCATATATTTTAGGAAACGAAAAACAGTATCAAATGTTAATGCCGCTCTTGCGTGTCCTAAGTGCGCATCTCCATAAACTGTTGGTCCACAAACGTACATTCCAACAAAAGGTGCGTTTATTGCTTGAAATTCTTCTTTGTTTCTGCTAAGTGTGTTATAAACTACTAATTTTTTTGTATTCTCTATCATAATAATTCCTTTATTTCTATTTACTAAACTTTATTTTTCTTGACATTATTGCTGTACATAAACAAGATATTGTAACAACCATAAGAAAGATTGCTATAATATCTGTAAAGTATATCTTGATTGGAAAACTATCTACAATGAATGAGGCTCCCATTTTAATGATTCCAAAGTGTTGTTGTAGCAAACAAAATATTATTCCTAAGATTAGTCCACATATCATACCGATTACACTCATCATTACTCCATTTATGAAAAATATTCTGCGAACTTCTTTTTTTGTTGCTCCCATTGTTCTTAGGATTGTAATGTCTTTGCTTTTTGTCATAATCAATAATGATAATGCTCCCATAATATTGAAACTTGCAATAAAGATTATGAATCCTAAAATAATATATACTGCTAATTTTTCTGCTTTTACTACTTTATAATAAACAGGATTTTGCTCTAAACGGTTCTTTACGACATAGTTTTTAGGAATATTTTTTTCAATTTCAGCCTTTACTTGTTCTGTTTTCTTGGAGTCTTTGAGTTTTATGTTAAGACTGCTTATTTGATTTGAAGATAATTCTAATAAATTTTGAGCAAAAGCCAAAGGAACTATTGCAACATTATCGTCAATCTCACTTTTCGTAAGAAAACTTCCAGAAAACAAAGCTTTACTTATGTTTAAATTATCCTCAGGTACTATAACATTTGTCGGATTTTTTTTTGGAAGGCAAAATTGTATTGGAATATTATGTTTTTCTGCACCTTGAAAAAGCGACATTCTTAACATAAGCGAATATCCTAAAATACAATTTGGTTTATCCTTAGTATAAAGTGAGGTGTTTCCTAATTGCATTGTTGTATCTATGTTGAATATTCTAAAATATTCTTGCTCTACACCATACATATCAACAATGCTTTGAGAATTTTCAAAAGAAATAAGCACCGATTCTTTGACTATTGGAGTTATTGCTTGAATTTGAGAATGCGATCTCAACTTTTGAATTTCTATTTCTTCTACATTGATAACTTTTCCTTTTATTGGAAGAATTATTAAGTCGGAATTAGAATAACTAAGCATATCCGAAGCCAAGCAAGTAAAGCCATTGAAAACCGAAAGAACGATTAGTAATGCCATTGTTACAACTCCTACACCGATAAGAGAGATTAAAGATATTATGTTAATAACTTTAAGTTCTTTTTTCGAGAAAAAATATCTCATCGCTATAAAGAAGCTGAATCGCATCAAAGAATATATTTTAAGATTTTAGTAATCTGTCAATATTTTCGCTATAATCCAAACTATCATCAACAAAGAAAGTTAAATCAGGTATAATTCTAAGTTGATTTCTTTCCATTGTTGCAAGCTTATTGCGTAATAATGGTTTGTTCGCCTTAACCAATTCAAAAACTTCTTCATTTGTAACACCAGAAAGGGCAAATATGCTAATATATACCTTAGCTATTGATAAATCTGAGGAAACCCTTACACGCGTTACTGTAATCATTGCACCTTTAAATAGGTTTTTAGATTCATATCTCAGAATCTCGCCCATATCTTTTTGAATCAAACGGGCTACTTTTTGTAATCTATTATTATCCATAGATTGCAAAAATACGAAAAAATAATATTTTCTTATTAAAACAAAGAAAAAATAGTAATTTTGCCGTATGAAATTAAGATTAACAAAGGAATTTAGATTTGAAATGTCTCATGCTCTTGATGAGTATCAAGGATTGTGTAGAAATCTTCATGGACACTCTTATAAATTGTTTGTTACAATAATAGGAGATTATTCAAAAACTAATGAAAGCAATGATTCAGGAATGGTTTTAGATTTTAAATCAATCAAAGAACTTGTAGAAAAAAATGTAATCCAAGATTTTGATCACGCAGTCGTTCTTTGTAAAGATAGTTCTTTCGCCTCTGTATTGCAGCAAACAAATACAAAACTTATTTTGTTTGATAATCAACCTACATGTGAAAATTTAATTATGGAGTTTCATAAAAGGATATCGAGTATTCTTCCATCAGAGGTCAAATTAGCAAGACTTCGACTACATGAAACTGCGACTTCTTTTGCAGAGTGGTTGATTGAGGACAATGAATAACCAAAAACACAAAATTATGAATAACGAAAAATTTCAATTTCCTCAGATTGCAAAGTGGATTTTTTCACTTTCTATTATTGGATTGATTATTTATTTAATGTGGTATTTTCGTTTCCTTGTTGTATGTATACTTTTGGCGTTGATTCTCGCTTTTATGGGAACACCTATTCAAAATTTACTCCAAAAATTTCATATAGGAAAATATCATTTTTCAAGGACAATAACCACCATTTTGACCTTAGTTTCTCTTGTTTCAATTTTTACGCTCTTAGGTTATTTGATTGTTCCATTATTTATTAGTCAAGCGATGGAATTTGCCAATCTTGATGTGTACAAGATTGCAGATTATTATGCAGAACCAATAACTAAGATAGAACAATTTTTGTATGAATATCAACTCTTGCCACAAGACAAAAGTTTAGAAACTATTTTTTCTTCCTATATCTTAGAAACACTCAATACTTTGAACCTTACAAACATCGCAGAAACTATGTTAAATCTCACAAGTAATATTGTAATGGGTACATTCATTGTTCTTTTTGTTACATTCTTCTTTTTAAAGGACAATAACTTAGTAAATAAATTCATAAACGCAGTTACGCCCGATTTATACTTAGATGAAATTCAAAAAATCATTACCTCCTCACGCTCTCTTATAAGTAGATATTTCTTAGGCATATTTTCCGAAATCATAATTATGATTGCATTGCTTTCACTTGGCTTTTACTTAGTAGGATTAAAAAACGTAATACTTGTAGCCACTATTTGCGGAGTTATGGTCATTCTTCCATACATTGGAGTCTTAATAGGAGGAGTCGTAGGCTTAATGGTATCTCTTACAAGTTATCTTGGAGCAGACCCAACACTTGATATAATACCTATAATCATTAAATTCCTTAGTGTTTTCGCAGTTGTAAAATTGATAGACGACTTTATACTTCAACCTCTCATTTATTCCAAAAGTGTAAAAGCACATCCGTTGGAAATATTCTTAGTAATACTCATGGCAGGTGAAGTTGGCGGAATCTTAGGTATGATTTTAGCCATACCAGTCTATACTTTATTTAGAATAATAGCCAAAGAATTTTTTGTAAAGTGGAAATTCATTAAGAAAATAACAGAAAATCTTTAAAAACTTCTTATATTTGCAAACACGCAATAAAGAAATGAAAAAGATTATAAAGTTTTTTTTACAAAAAGTTCCTCGAAAATACCTTCAAAAATTAGTTTTGGTATTTAAAATCTTTGTAAAGTTATTTTATTTAGGCAACAAAAAACATTGTCCCGTTTGTGGGAAACATTATAGAAAGTTCTTGCCATACGGATATGTTGTTTCAAGAGAAAATGCCTTGTGTCCAAATTGTCTTGCCTTAGAAAGACATCGCTTATTGTGGCTATATTTTCAAAAAGAAACAACTTTGTTTCAAGATAAGCTTTCTTTCTTGCACATAGCCCCTGAAATGTGTTTTATTCCTTTGTTTAAAAAAATGCCAAACCTCTCTTACAAAACAGCAGACCTTGAATCACCTTGGGCAGATATTCATTTAAATATAGAAAACATGCCTTTGGAAGATAATAGTTTTGATGTTCTTATGGCAAATCATATACTTGAACACGTAAACGACTTACCTAAGGCATTAAGTGAAATAAAACGTGTGTTAAAACCAAACGGTTGGGCGATTTTGCTTAGTCCTATAAATCCAAAAAGAGAAACTACTTATGAGGATTCAACTATTACCTCTCCAGAAGAAAGAGAAAAACATTTTGGACAAAAAGACCACGTAAGAGAGTTTGGAAAAGATTACGCAAGTGTTTTAGAAAAAGCAGGCTTTGAAGTAGAAGAAAATAAATTCGTTGAAACTCTTTCCTCTGAGGAGTTAGAAAGATTTGCAATAGCAAAGAAAGAAGAAATAAATATTGAACATCATATCTTTATAGCTAAAAAGAAATAATAGGAATGAAAATAACACTAATCGGAACAGCATATCCCTATCGCGGAGGTTTAGCTTCATTTAACGAAAGGTTGATGAGTCAATTCAAAGACGAAGGAGAGGAAGTAGAAATCAAAACATTCACACTTCAATACCCTTCTATACTTTTCCCAGGCAAAACACAATTTTCTACAAGTGAGAATAAAAACGATTTTTCCATAGAACGTTGTGTCAATTCCATTAACCCGTTTAATTGGATTAAAGTAGGTAAAAAAATAAAGAAAGAAAAACCCGATATTGTTATTATAAAATATTGGATGCCCTTTATGTCTCCTTGTTTCGGAACAATAGCTCGTATCATAAAAAGCAATAAAAAAACAAAGATAATAGCAATTGCAGACAACATTATTCCACACGAAAGACGTTTCTTTGACTCTTGGCTAACAAAATACTTTGTTGGTTGTGTCGATGCTTGGATTGCAATGAGCCAAAGTGTGTTTGACGACATAGCACTCTTTAACAAAACAACTCCTCGCTCTCTTTGCTTTCACCCGTTGTTTGATAACTTTGGCGAAAAAATAGAAAAAGACAAAGCACAGAAAATCTTGGGATTACAAAACAAAGAAATAAATATTTTATTCTTTGGTTTAGTCAGAGATTACAAAGGATTAGATTTTTTAATCAAAGCTTTATCAGATTCACGCTTAAAAGAATTTCCTCTGCACCTTACAGTAGCGGGGGAATTCTATGAACCACAATCAAAATACGATGAAATAATAGCGGAATTAGGCTTAAAAAACATAACAATTCACAATAAATTCATAGCAAACGAAGAAGTAAAAAATTATTTCTGTGCTTGCGATTTGGTAGTTTTGCCATACAAAACAGCAACTCAAAGTGGCGTTACACAAATTGCCTTTCATTTTGAAAAACCTATGTTAGTTACTGACGTAGGGGGCTTAGCCGAAATAGTAAAGCACGGAAAAAGCGGATACGTTTGTCAACCTAATCCACAATCTATTGCAGATTGTTTGCTGGATTTTTGCAAAAACAAAACAGATTTTACAGAAAGTTTAATGGAAGAAAAGAAAAAATTTTCGTGGGAGAGAATGACCGAATCCATTAAAGAATTATACACAAAAACTCTTGAAAAATAAATGATAATACGAAGTAAAGCACCTTTAAGATTAGGCTTAGCAGGAGGGGGAACAGATGTTTCTCCGTTTTCTGACATATATGGCGGTTGCATTCTTAATGCCACTATAAGTTTATATGCATATTGTGATATTATTCCTCACAATGATGGTAAAATACGTTTCTTTTTAGAGGATAAAAACCAAAGATATGAATACGATAGTGTAGAACAACTTCCAATAAACGGAGAAATAGACCTTTTAAAAGCCGTTTACAACAGAATTGTCAGAGATTTCAATGTCGGAAAGTTATCTTTTGATATTCATACCTTTGTTGATGCACCAGCAGGTAGTGGATTAGGAACTTCTTCCACCTTAGTAGTTGCAGTTTTAGGAGCTTTCGTTCAATGGTTAAAACTTCCGCTTGCAGAATACGATATTGCTTCTTTGGCATACAGCATAGAAAGAGAAGATATGTTGCTTGCAGGAGGAAAACAAGACCAATATGCAGCAACATTTGGAGGATTTAATTTTATGGAGTTTTATGCCGAAGGAAAAGTTATTGTAAATCCTCTTCGCATCAAAGATAAAATTCTAAATGAACTTTCAAGAAATATAATTTTGTTTTATACCGCTACATCAAGAGACTCTGCCAAGATAATAGAACAACAACAAAAAAATGTGATTGCAAATAACACACAATCCATAGAAGCAATGCAACAACTAAAACACCAAGCTGTGTTGATGAAAGAATCATTGCTTAAAAGCGATTTAGATAAAATAGGAGATATTCTTAATCTTGGCTGGCAATATAAAAGACAAATGGCAAGAGGTATAAGCACCGATTTATTTGAAAGCGTATATAATGCAGCACTTCAAGCAGGAGCGAGCGGAGGTAAAATATCTGGTGCAGGCGGAGGAGGATATATTTTCTTTTATGCTTCGGAAGCAAAAAGATATGAAGTAATTAAAGCCTTAGATTCTTTTGGAGGAAAGGTTAGACGATTTGAATTTACAAACCAAGGCTTAGAAACGTGGCAAATTTAAATAAAAACATAAAAGAAGCCATAATCCTTGCAGGAGGAAAAGGCACAAGATTGCAATCGGTTGTAAGCAATGTGCCAAAACCTATGGCTTTGATTGGCAAAAAACCTTTTCTTGCATTACTCTTACAATACTTGCAATCGCAAGGAATTGAAAAAGTTGTTTTATCTGTTGGTTATATGTATGAAATAATACAAGAAACCTTTGGCGAGAGTTTTAATGGACTTTCTATTTCTTATAGTATAGAATCGGAACCTTTGGGAACAGGTGGAGCAATAGCAAAAGCAATGACTATGGTAGAGAGTCAGAGTGTTCTTGTCTTGAATGGCGATTCTTTTATCAAGATTGACCTTGAAGAAATAGAGAGAAAAATTCCTACATCAGAAAATCACTCACTTCTTGTTTTGAAAGAAATGAATAATGTTTCAAGATATGGCTCCGTTGTTTTGAAAGATGAGGTTATAACAGCCTTTGAAGAAAAACAATTCAAAGAAAAAGCACTCATAAATGCAGGAGTATATGTTTTGAATAAAGATATATTTAAAGATAAGAACCTACCCGAAAAATTTTCCTTTGAAAAAGACTTTTTGGAAAAAGAAGTAGAAAAAGGAAATCTTAGAGGTATAATAACAAATGGTTATTTCATAGACATAGGAGTGCCGGAAGATTATCAAAAAGCTCAAATAGAATTAGTAGAACAAATAGAAATAAAAAAATAATAAAGATATATGGAACTTAATATCCCTTTGAATCTTTGTAATGAAGAGAAAGAAATAGTGAATGCAAACAATGTGGCAACTGTTGTAGGCTCTGGAAGTGTAGAAGTCTTTGCAACACCTGCTATGATAGCACTTATGGAAAAAACAGCAAACAATTCTTTGCGTAATCACTTGCCTGAGGATTGCGTAAGCGTTGGAGTAGAAATAAATACTAAACACATAAAAGCCTCAGCAATAGGAAAAGAGATTGTTTGCAAGAGTGAATTGATAAAAGTTGATGGAAAAAAATTGTTTTTCAACATATCGGCTTACGAAGGAGAAGATATGATAGGACAAGCCTCACACACGAGAGTTGTTGTCAATAAAGAAAAATTCTTAAACAATCTAAAATAAAGACTCAATGAACAAAACAATATCAAATAGCAAAGACTTCAAAATGACAGCCAAGACAATGGCTGGTTTAGAAGAAGTCTTAGCAGAAGAATTGAAAGCCTTAGGAGCAAAAAACATAGAAATACTTAAACGAGCAGTGAGTTTTGAGGGCGATATGACTCTTTTGTACAAAGCAAACTATTGTTTAAGAACAGCACTTTGCATTTTAAAGCCGATAGCTTCGTTTCAAGCAAACAATGAAAGAGAATTATACAACGAAGTGTATAAAATAAAATGGGAAAAGTATATGAATCCCGATGCAAAGATATTTATTGACAACTCAGTTAATAGTGAAATTTTCACGCATTCGCTTTACGCTTCTCAAAAAACAAAAGATGCTATTTGCGATAGATTTCGCAAAATGTTTAATCAAAGACCTACCGTTACAAAAGACGAATACGAAATAAAACTTAACCTACATATTTGGGAAAATCAAGTAACAATTTCCTTAGACTCCTCAGGCGATTCTTTACACAAAAGAAATTACAGAGCAAATATGGGACAAGCTCCGCTGAACGAAGTAACCGCAGCAGGATTGATACAACTTAGCGGTTGGAAAAAAGATTGTAATTTCTTAGATCCAATGTGTGGAAGTGGAACTCTTTTGATTGAGGCTTGTATGTATGCTTATAATATACCGGCTCAATATTACAGAAAGAAATTTGCCTTTAAGAAATGGAGCGACTTTTCAATGCCGGAATGGAAACGAGTAAAAGAAGAAGCAGATAAACAAATCAGCGATTTTGATTACGAAATTTGGGGTTCAGATCTTTCATCTTCTGCAATAGCACAAGCAACCGAAAATATAAAACTAACAAAACTACACAAAGACATTAAACTTTTCCGTTGCGAAATAGAAAAACAAGAACCGCCACAAGGCAAAACGCTAATTATTACTAACCCTCCGTATGGCGAAAGAATAGAAGTAGAGGATATTTATGCTCTTTACGACAGAATAGGCACAGCCTTGAAATCGAAACACGAAGGAAATGAAGCTTGGGTTATCTCTTCTGACTTTGAAGCCTTGAAAAGAATAGGCTTAAAGCCAAGTAAAAAAATTCCAATCTATAATTCCAATCTTGAATGTAGGTTCTGCAAATTTGAACTCTATCACGGCACAAGACGATACGGAAAAGGAGAATAAACAAAAGGCGATTGACAAAAATCAATCGCCTTTTTTAACATTTCATTCCAAGGCTTATTCTTGTATAAATCCGTTTTCCCACGAGTTAAGCCCAAATGCGTAAAGAATTTTCAAGTCTAAATTTCTTGACTGCAAATTTTGAAAATATAAGGCTTTAAGCAAACGGCACTAAATCAAAGACTTAACTTTTTAAAGCCCTGATTTTGCCAAAAAAAGCAGTGTTTTAGTGCATTTTTTCCTTGATTTCGGAGCTAAAAAACCTTGATTTAATTTTTTCTATCTCTGAGATAGAAATTTCTAAACGTGCTTTAGAAAAAATTAAAGCCGATTTAGCAAAAATTAAGCCCGATTTTCGTCAATTTTTGCAAGATTTTTTTGAATGTAGCTCAAAAGAAAATTTTCCGAAATAAAGATAAATTTCCGCCATACAAGACATCAAAATTTTAAGACTTTAATTGTAATATTATTTGTAAGTATTAAATTATTTTTTACCTTTGCAGGTAGTATGAAATGCACTAAAAAAAGAGAAAAGAAAATACTCGCTTAAGTATAATGAATAAAACAATATAAGATATGAATTATATAGATTTACGTTCTCTTATTAGAGAAACCTCAAATTTAGATTTTACGACAGCTAGTAATCATTTGCACAGCACTTTATTCAATATAAGTAGAACTGATGTATTGTCTTTGATAAAGGAAATCGGTATTATTCCAGAAGATATTGAACATGATTCATCTGAAGAAAAATTATATGCAAAAGTTTCGGATATTTTATTTGCCAAAGCTCTTAAAGAAATGAATTTTGAGGTTACAGTTTTAAGGGAGAGATCTAATTGTGCAGATATTATAGCACAAAGTAGATATCATAATTATTCTTTAGTTGGAGATGCAAAATCCTTTAGATTAAGTCGTACTGCTAAAAATGCTAAAGATTTTAAAGTGGAGTCAATGAGTCATTGGAGAGAAGATAATGATTTTTCTGTGTTAGTTTGTCCTTATTTCCAATATCCGAAAAATAAAAGCCAAATTTATCGTTCCGCCCTTAATGGTAACGTTTCTCTTTTTTCTTGGGAATATCTTTATATCATTCTTTCCGAGAATATTCAAGAAAGTGAAGAAGTGGATTTAAGGGAATTGTGGAATCAAAGTTTCAATATTATGCAACAAACTAATATGGCAAATGCAAATAACTGTTTCATTCAACAACAAGATATCAATATAAGAGAAATTATTGAATTGACAGAAGAGCAATTTGTTAACCATTTTAATGATATAAAAGGTTCTATCGTTTATAGAGGTAATGAGGAAATTAGATATTATGAATCAGAAATTTCTAGAATCCAGCAATTAAATAGGGAAGATGCTATTAGAGAACTGCTTATATCCATGAAGTTAGACTCTAAAATTGAAACAATTAGAAGATTTATAAATCAATTACAAAGATGATTAGTGATTATATAAACAAAATTATAAATGGGAATTGTGTAGATATAATGAAAGCAATGCCTGATAATTCTATTGATATGTGTATCACATCTCCGCCATATGATAATTTAAGAACATATAAAGGTTTTGTTTTCCCATTTGAAGATATAGTAAAACAATTATATAGAATTTTAAAAGATGGGGGGATTGTTGTATGGATTGTCTGCGATGCAACAATAAATGGAAGTGAAACTTGTACGAGTTTTAAGCAGGCTATGAATTTTGTTAGTACAGGATTTAACTTACATGATACTATGATATTTAAAAAGACAAATCCTGTCCCACAAATATATAGAAAACGATATAATAATGAGTTTGAATATATGTTTGTGTTCTCAAAAGGTGCAGTTGCAACGCATCACGCATTGAAAATGCCATGTCTACACGCAGGTTTAGAATTGAAAGGTACTACGTATAAGAATTATTCTAAGGGTGATCAGAAACGAAGTAAATTAGCTAATCCTGTTAAGCCAGAAAAGATAAAAGGAAATATATGGGAATATGTTGTAGGGAAAAAAGCTGTTGACCAAGAAGCCAAAAACCATCCGGCTCCTTTCCCTTATGATTTAGCCAAAGATCACATCCTTTCTTGGAGTAATGAAAATGATATAGTACTTGATCCTATGTGCGGTAGCGGAACATCATGCGTAGCAGCAGTTGATAATAATCGTAAATTTATAGGCATTGATATTTGTGCTGAATATTGTGAGTTGTCTAAAGAAAGAATTGAAAAACACATACATGATATTGGAATATTTAGCACTTTTAATATAGCTGTAAACTTATAAAAGCAAAAAAATATGAGAAATAATCTTACCACGATATTGAAAGTGTTATTCGTGAATTAATATTTCCTATGAGGATGTTTTATATACTTTTTACGAATCAGTGGTAAAGAAAAACGCTCGTAAGTCTTTGAATTATTCAGACAAACGAGCGTTTTATTTTTTTATTTCTTTGAGTTATTTCCTCAACTCTTATTTATATTCTTTGCATTCTATTTCTTTGTTCAAGAACATAGTTGCATTCATTGCTAAGGCACCCATTTCGTCTTCGCCTGCGTAGATTTCTACCGGTGCAATGAATTTTACTCTTTCTATTACTTCTTCATCGAAAGGTTTTCCGTAGGCAATTCCTCCTGTAAGTACGATTGCATCTACTTTTCCATTCAAAACAGTTGCTGCAGCACCGATTTCTTTTGCTACTTGATAGGCCATAGCTGATTGAATAAAGGCATGTTCTTCGCTTCCTTCTTTTGCTTTTACTTCAACAGTGTATGCGTCATTTGTTCCTAAGTATGCTACGAATCCTCCGTTGCCTACTATCATTTTCTTTATTTGTTCTTTTGTGTATTGTCCGCTAAAACATGCGTTTACTACTTCATTAACTGGTAAAGAACCTGTTCTTTCTGGTGAGAATGGACCTTCGCCGTCTAAGGCTTGGTTTACGTCTATTACTAAGCCTTTTTTGTGAACTCCAACTGAAACTCCACCTCCTAAGTGTACGATTATAAGGTTAAGGTCTTCGTATTTTTGGTTGTGGTCTTTTGCATATTTTCTTGCGATTGCTTTTTGGTTCAATGCGTGGAAGATTGAACGGCGTGGGAATAGAGGATGTCCACTGATTCTTGCCAATGGTTCCATTTCATCTACAACAACAGGGTCTGCAATAATGGCTGGTACATTATTTAAGCCACTTGCTATGTCGTTTGCTATAAGTCCTCCTAAGTTACAAGCGTGTTCTCCTGATACTCCTTTCTTTAAGTCTTCTATCATGGCTTGGTTTACGCCCCAAACACCAGAAGAAATTGGTTTTACTAAACCTCCACGTCCTACGATTACTTTAAATTCGTTTAAGTCATAGCCTGCTGCTGCTACTTCTTCCAAAATAAGAGCTTTTCTAAACTCATATTGGTCTGCTATGCGTTCAAATTTTGCTATTTCTTCGGCAGAGTGTTTTATGTTCTTAACAAATAGTTGTGTTTCTCCGTCATAAACTGCTACCTTAGTCGATGTTGAACCTGGATTTATCGCTAAAATCAATTGTTTGTTACTCATGTCTTTTTATTTTTTTGTTTAAATTATTTCTTCTTTTGTGCAAATATATGAATAATGTTTCAATCGCAAAATAAATCAAAGAAATAATTTAATAAAACAAAGAAATAATTTTTTAATTCAAAGAATTATTTTCATAAAACAAAGAAATATTTTTACCTTTGCAAATGGTTGATTTTTAATACTGAGAATATGAGACTTGAAAGAAAAATTTTTTTTGTGTTTGCTTTGATTTTGTGTGTTCAATCTTTGTCTTTTGCTCAACAAGATGAGAAATTATCTTTGAAAATAGGGTTTGAGGGAAGTTATACAAAGAGAAACGATAACTCAAATATTGCTTCATCGGCTTTAAATCAAGCAAAGGATACTCTTTTCTTTGAAAATGTCAATACAAATGGAGAAACAAAGGAGTTTAGTGGGGGATTGAGTCTTGATTTGATTTATAAGTTTGATAAAAAGAGTGTTTTTTCGTTTTCTTTTTCTCATTTACAACTAAATAATAAGAATAATCTCATTACTAATCAAACAAGGATTGATTCTTCTTTTGCAAATAGAACGCCGAGTGCTTATCGGGCAGAGGATTTTTATGAGTTTAAAAGTAGGGTTTCTAAGTTTGGGGCTTGTTATTCTTACAATACTAATGATAAGGGAGGAATTTTCGCTATTGGACTTGATGGAAGTTTTTCTAATTCAGAGAGTCGTGGCAATAATCTTAGAATTTATGATAATCCTTCTGCAATTTATTGGAATTTTAATGGACTTGATTGTTTTGAGTCTTCGGAAAATACACTTGCTTTAAATAGTTTTTATAATATTGTTTACGATGAGTCTTCTAAAATAAGTTTGGGACTAAGGTTAAATCACGATTGGAACGATAAAAACTCTAATTACAATTGTTATGATTCGGTAAACTACATATATAATGTTAAAGATTCTGCTTTCTCTTATATATATAGGTATAGAAATAGTGGTTTGAATTGTTTTTTTGATTGGAAACAAATTTTTAATCGCTTAACTATGAATGTGAGATTGGATTGGAATTTAAAAAATGAGGAGTTTAGTTATCAATCTCATTATAGCCCCGATGATACTTCTTATATGAAATCTACTATTGAGCCTTCTGTTTATCTTTTTTATAAAGCCAATAAAAATAATGACTTTAATTTTGCTTACACTCTTAGAACGACAACACCCTCTGCAACAAATCTTACTATTCATAAGTTGTATGGAGGAGATAATTTCACGATTGGTAATCGCAATCTTAAATCTTCGCAAACACATTCCTTGATTGCAGGTTGGCAGACATTGTTTTCCTCTTCTCAAACACTATCTTTGAGTGCTTATTACAAGCATAGCTCTAACGAAATAGACTATGCGACAGATTTTACGCTTGATGATTATTATGGATATATGATTGCTTATTCTATGCCTTACAATATGAAAACTTCTTTTAGATATGGATTAGATGCAACCGCAAATTTAACGATTGGAAACCTATTTTCTGCTTCTCTTTTTGCTAATATATATAGGTATTATTATGAAATAGATTACCCAAAAACAGGATTGTATTCTTCTTCTACTACTTCCTATTCGTTTAACTTAAAGTTGTGGCGACAATTCTTTAAAAATACTGAATTTTACGCCTCATTTAACTATTCTTCTCCTATTTCAAGACTATTTTATGTGCAAAACGAAAATTATAGCATAGACTTAGGAGTGAAAACCGAAGTTTTGGACAAAAAATTATCCTTGTTTGTTGATTTTATAGATGTGTTTAATCTCAACAAACAAGGATATGAAATAACAAATCCTTACTTTTCTTCTTTTAATTTGAATGAATATAACGGTATATGTGTAAGGTTTGGCGTTAGCTATAAGTTTGGAAAAATCTAAACTAAGAAAGCAAGTTGTCAATCACCTTAGGGAAATGTTCTTTCTCTAATAAATGGATTTTTTCTGCTAAACTATCGGCAGTATCCTCAGGAGTGATTGAACATTTTGCTTGAAATATTATATTACCTTCATCGTATTTTTCATTAACATAATGAATTGTTATTCCGGATTCTTCTTCCCTTGCAGCGATTACTGCTTCGTGTACGTGATGTCCGTGCATTCCTTTTCCGCCGTACTTAGGTAATAGAGCAGGGTGTATGTTTATTATTTTGTTTTCATAATTCTTTAATATATTGCTTGGTACAAGCCAAAGAAATCCTGCAAGTACAATAAAATCTATTTGATTTTCTAAAAGGCATTCTACAACTTTTTCACTATTGTAAAAATCCTCGCGATTAAAGTACACACTCTTTACGTTTAATTGCTTTGCACGTTCAACAACGTAGGCATTTGCTTTATTGACTACAAGCAATTCTATTTTTATATCGCTATTCTTCTCATTAAAATATTCACATATTTGTTGGAAGTTAGTTCCACTTCCTGAGGCAAACACTGCTAATCGTTTCATTTCTTTGAAAAATATATTTAATTCTTATATTTGCAAAAATAATATTTTCATTTAAAACAGCATTTTTGCTTATTTTCTCTTCAAAACAGTATTTTTGTAAATTATTATAATACAATAGTTTAGCAAATCAAGGGTTATCATTTCTCTTTGTTTGTTTGTCTAATTGGAGTTTTTTTTGTTATTTTGCAAATCGGTTTAATTATAAAAACTTTATAGATATGTCTGAAATAACAACAAAAGTGATAGCTATCGTAGTTGATAAGCTAGGTGTAGATGAAAGTCAAGTTACTCCAGAAGCAAACTTTACAAGTGATTTAGGAGCAGATTCATTAGACACTGTTGAATTGATCATGGAATTAGAAAAAGAATTTAACATTTCTATCCCAGATGATCAAGCTGAAAAGATAGCAACTGTTGGTGATGCTATCGCATACATCGAAAACAACGCTAAATAATTTCATTTCACTATGGAAATGAGACGTGTTGTCGTTACAGGGTTAGGCGCACTTACTCCTATCGGAAACAATATTGAAGAATATTGGAACGGACTTATCAATGGAGTAAGTGGGGCTGCCCCTATAACTCATTTTGATGCTTCACAAGCTAAAACACAGTTTGCTTGTGAATTGAAAAACTTCGATGGTAATAAGTTTTTCGACAGAAAGGAAATAAGAAAATACGATAAATTTGCTCAATATGGTATAGTTGCTGCCGATCAAGCAATGACTGATTCTGGTATCAACTTGGAAAATCTTGATAAAGATAGAGCTGGCGTTATTTGGGCTTCGGGAATAGGTGGTATAATCACATTCCAAGAAGAAATAATGTCTTTTGCAAAAGGTGATGGTACATTAAGATTTAGCCCATTCTTCATTCCAAAAATGATTGCAGACATTTGTGCTGGTCATATCTCAATAAAATATGATTTAAGAGGACCTAACTTTGCAACAGTTTCAGCTTGTGCTTCTTCTGCTAATGCTATTGCAGATGCTTTCATGTATATAAAAACAGGAAAAGCAGATGTAATGGTTTGTGGTGGTAGTGAAGCTGCTATTTCTGAAGCAGGAGTTGGTGGATTCAGCTCAATGCACGCTATTTCTCAAAGAAACGATGACCCATCAACAGCTTCACGTCCTTTTGACAAAGACAGAGATGGTTTTGTCTTAGGAGAAGGAGCAGGAGCTTTGATTTTGGAAAGTTATGAGCACGCAATAGCACGTGGAGCAAAGATATATGCTGAGATTTGTGGAGCAGGACTTACTGCTGATGCACATCACATGACTGCACCTCACCCTGAAGGAAGAGGAGCAATGAATGCGATGAAAGAAGCATTGAGAGAAGCAAATCTTGCTTTGGAAGATATTCATCATATCAACACTCACGGAACATCAACGCCACTTGGAGATATTGCAGAAATAAGTGCGATTGAAAAACTTTTCGGAGAGCACGCGAAAAACATAAATATCAACTCTACAAAGAGCATGACAGGACACTTGTTAGGGGCTGCAGGAGCAATAGAGGCGATTGCGACTGTGCTTGCAGTACATAACGGCATCGTTCCTCCAACAATAAATCACTTTACTGACGATCCTGAAATTCCTCAATTGAATTTTACATTCAATAAAGCACAAGAAAGAGAAATAAAAGGAGCTTTAAGTAATACATTTGGATTTGGTGGACACAATGCATGTCTTGCGTTTAAGAAATATGAATAAAAAATGTTTCTTGTAAAGAGAGGCATAAAAAAAGAAGATAAAGAACTTCTAAAGTTTTTGAGAAATATTCTTGGGTGTAAGCCTAAGAATATTTCTATTTATAAACTCAGCCTTGTTCATAAGTCTTGTTCCTTGAAAGATAGTAAAGGAAATAAATTAAACAATGAAAGGTTGGAGTATCTTGGTGACACTGTCCTTAGTACTATTGTGGGTGAGTTTTTATTCAAAAAATATCCTCTTAAAGGAGAAGGATTCTTGACTGAAATGCGTTCAAAAATTGTCAGTCGAGCTTCTTTAAATAAACTTTCCGTTAAAATAGGTTTAAGTAATCTTATAGAATATAATAGAGCGATGCATTGTTCTAATTATAGTTCTGTAAATGGTGATGCTTTTGAAGCATTGGTTGGTGCAATCTATTTGGATAGAGGTTATAATTTTGCATATAAAATTTTAACTAAAAAGATATTTTCCATACATCTTGACATAGATGAGTTGGAGAATACAACGTGGAATTATAAGAGTAAGATTATAGACTGGTGTCAAAAGAACAAGAAAAAAATATCCTTTGAAGTGGTTGAATCCAAAGTAGTAAATCATCGAATGCATTATGTAGTGCAGGTTTTGATTGATGAACAGCCACAAGAGCAAGCAGAAGACTACTCAATTAAAGCAGCAGAACAACTTGCCGCAGAAAAAACATTAAAAAAGATTTTAGAAAATGAGCAACAAATCTCAACGCAAACCGGAATGGTTGAAAATTAAACTCGAAACAGGCGAAAACTATCCAAAAGTAAAAAAGATAGTAGAATTAAATAAACTACACACAATTTGTTCCAGCGGAAAATGCCCAAATATTGGTCAATGTTGGAGCATAGGCACCGCAACATTTATGATTTCTGGTGATATATGTACGCGAAGCTGTAAGTTCTGTGCAACAAAGACCGGAGTGCCAATGCCATTAGACGAAGAAGAACCACAAAAGATTGCAAAATCAGTCAATCTAATGAAGTTGAAACACTGTGTCATTACTTCCGTTGATAGAGACGACTTAGAAGACAAAAGTGCAGCACATTGGGCAAAAACAATAGAAGCAACAAGAGAATTAAACCCAAATACAACAATAGAAGTCCTTACACCAGACTTTGACGGAGACGAAAAACTATTACAAATCGTTTTCGACGCAAAACCAGATGTGTTTGGGCATAATATGGAAACAGTAAAACGCCTTTCAAACCAAACACGCAGTAGAGCAAAATACGATGTCAGCCTAAAAGTTCTTGAACTTGCCTCACAAGCAGGCTTGATTGCAAAAACAGGAATAATGGTTGGCTTAGGCGAAACCGAAGAAGAAGTTGTGGAACTAATGAAAGACGTAAGAAAAGTAGGAGTTAGACTTTTTACAATAGGACAATATCTTCAACCAACCCACAAACACATTCCTGTAATAGAGTATGTAACACCCGAACAATTCGCAAAATATAGAGAAATAGGAATGTCCTTAGGATTTGACAACGTTGAAAGCGGTCCTTTGGTACGTTCATCTTACATGGCAGAGAAAACATTTATTGATGCGAAGATAAAGAAATAGAAAGTCAAAGAAAGGAAATAATAAAACGCTCGTTTGTCAAAATAACACAAAGACTCACGAGCGTTTTTCTTTGAATTAGGAAAAATTAAACAAAAGTTTATTTATTCAACAACTCTCTTAAATATTTTACTTTAATACCATAATTAAAATTTTGTGTAGAGCCAATTCCTGCAAAGTTGATTGCGACTAATTCTCCTTTACGATTCAATACCGGAGACCCGCTTGAACCTTGCAAAGATGAGATAGAATACATATAACTGTTTTCTCTGTCTTGCGTAATCGCTCCCGTAGTACATTGAGACCTTACTCCTTCTTTTGTTAAAGCCAACATAGGACCGAGATTAAAGCCTATCATAAATAGTTTCTCGTTTTTGTCGGGATAGAACAAAGAAGTAGTTTCAATAGGGTTTTCTTCCGGTATTTCAAAAATGTGTCTTGATTCTGGTGTTTTCTTACTTTTTAATTGTATAATAGCCAAATCATTTTGTGGGTCTGTCTTTTTCAAAACACAAGGAGTGAAATCTGTTTCAGATGTTACATATTCATCATTGTAAGCAACACTTACTTCATTTATATAACTACAATCCACATTGCTAACATCAACATCACTAAAATAATCGAAGAGTTGAGAACAAACTCTCATCTGTTCTTCGCAGTACTCTCCTGCCTCTTTTAATTCATAATAATCACTGTCATAATAATCTGCAAACAAATAAGACAAAAGAGCATTGTTGATTTTCGTAAGAGCTTCATCGTAATAATTATATGTAACTCTTAGTTCATTTTTTGTTTCTTTTATAACATTGTTCTTTATTTTCAAAGCATCTTTTTCAGTCATAGCAGGTGATACAACGTGATTATTTGTTGCTATTTCACCATTCGCCGACACAAAAAAGCCTGTTCCGAACGATGTTGATACAATAATAGAATCTTCTTCAGTAGTAAAATTCTCCAAACCATTCTCTTCGGAATAATTTGTAAAATAGATAGAAATTTCATCACTGATTTTCATTTCGTAATACCCAGTATTCTTAATCAAAACCACACCACTTGAAAATTCTTCATTGATTTCCTGCTCCGATTTGTTGCACCCGAAGAAAACAAGTGCAAGCATCGCTAATATAATTCCTTTTTTCATTTTCTTATTTATTGATTATTGAATGCCATATTCTCTAAACTTACTTTGCCACTCATAAGGAGGAACAATATAAGCCGCTATATAAGTTGACCATGCTCCTGCTGCATCTTGCGTATACATACTTCCGTCTGGAAATATTACAAAATTATCAGCAGCCCAAGGAACATAAGGTACAGTACGAGGATTAGAACATGTAATATATGTTGTACAATTCCCATATATATCATATTGGTTTGTAAGCATTGCATCTTCAAGCACCCAAACAGTATATCCTAATTCAGAACTATATGCTTTTATTTTTATAAATCCCATATTATTGGGATAGATTACTATAAGTCCTTTATGATTTGTGCCATAAAAATTCCAAGACACCTCAGAAACTATTGATTGTGCCTTAGTACCTATAGATAATAACAAAACTATTACTATGAATATAGTTTTTTTTAATGTTCTAAATTTATTTTTACTTTCCATAGTCAAATAATTGTTAATTTTATTCGCTAAACATAATTTCAAATAGGGGATTTTTATTAAAATATTCTTTATAAATATTATCCCCTATTTGATAATTACACTTTCATTACGCAAACATAATTAGCAGATTTAACCCAAAACCTACTAATCCTGCAATTAAATAGTTTTTAGCGACTTCTTCTGAATCTTTTTTCTTTACAAAATAAAGAACAATACCAACAATAGGTATCAATACAGAAATAATCACAATAAAAACATTTGTTTTTTCTTCTTTCTTTTCTTGGTTTTCCATAGTATAATACACTTTCATTCGTGTCGTGCGCAACTTCTAATTTGGAATTTTATTTTTACTTAAGTTTATTAACTTAAAACTAAGAACAAAGGGAAAATAACCCTAATATAACCTCTATTATTCCAACAATAATAAAACTTGGACCAAATACATCTTCAAACTCTTTATCAAAAAAGGCTTTACCGATTAGAGCAATTACTGCAGAAATTATAGCTGTTTCTATTGCTGTTACTATAAGCCAAATAATCAATGCTATAAAACCTTCTGGTTCTCTCCAAAATGAGAGAAATAAACGATACAAAGCACCTGCTCCATAGAAATATTTCATTTTTTATACCCTAATTCGTATCGGGCGCAACTTCTAATGTTATTTAAATAAATTTTGTTCCTAATTTTCGGAGATTATCACAACGCCATCTCCTCCGCAATTGTTACATCTATAGTTGTAATAACCATCTGTAACTACTCCTGAACCATTACAATATCCGCAAGTGGTGGTTTTTATTTTTGGTTCATCATCTATCCAACTCTCCGCTCTTTTATTTATTTCTTGTACAGCTCTTACACCTACACTCGGTGGCACTTTACCACAAGAGTATAGTGTTGCAATAATAATTAAAGCAAGTGTTGAATTAAAGATTTGTTTTTTCATTCTTCTATTATTTCGTTCTTATTAATTTAATTTTCTTTGCCCAAGTCCCAAATGGCGATATATTTTTTCTCTCTTTGACTTAAAGGCATAAAAAAACGTGGGACTTTTTTCTTATGATTATATGAGGTCCTCGAAACTACCTATCAGTCAAATAAGAAAAGCCCACGATATTACTCGTGAGCGTTTTCTGCTTTTCTCTTGACTGATTTTAATGAAATTTTCGAGGTTTCATATAATCAAGTATAAGCAAAAACGCTTTTATATGTCGTATTAAAATTTACTTAGTCTAATTATCTTTCTTTTTCTTTTAGCATAGGCATAATTTTTCGTTAATAATTTTTTCAGATTACAAAAGTATAACATTTTTTTTAAAGCACAAAAAAATCTTATACAAACCTTTAATTTTCAAACTTAAAATTTGCGGACAAAAACCTTTATTTTGCGGAAATTTTGTTTTGGGATTTTTGCGAAATTTCTTGCGAAAAATTGATGAAAATTGAGGTTAAATTTTCGCAAATTTGGAGTTTTTTTACGAAAAGCTCGTTTAGAATTTTCTAAATCAGGGATAGAAATTTCTAAATCAAGGATAGAAAAAATTAAATCAAGGTTTTTTTTGGAAAAAATCAATGAAAAAATTGCAAAAAACAAAGAAAAAATCCGAAAAAACAAAGACTTTTTTGGCAAAAACAAGGCTTTAAAAAGTTAAGTCTTTGATTTAGTGCTTTTTAGTTAAAGGCTTATAATTTCAATATTTACGAACAGAAATTTTAGAGTTGAAAATATCGCAAGCATTCGGCGTTAAGTGGTGGTGAAACGAGTTTATTTTACAAACAAAGCCCGAAATTAAGAAACTATTTCGGGCTTTTGGTATCAATGAAAAGAGTTTTATTTTAATCTTTCTTTCTATAAGATTAGTCCAACTAAAACAAATGTCCAGTGTGCAACGATTCCGGCACAGAGACCTGCGATTGTGTGAGCTAATAAGGCTTTTGAGATAAGTTTTCTATAACCTAAGGAATCCATCATTGCAGTGTGAGTTGATAAATAACCGCTCCAACACATTCCCATTGCGGTAAACACTGCAATAGCGTTTGCATCTAATATTCCTTTTGCTGCAAATGTTGGAAGAAGTCCAAGAGCTGCTCCAACGGCTCCAAGAGCTGTCATTGGGAATGCAATTAATTCCATGCTTTCAAATCCAAATAACCATTTGAATACAAAATCTATTTTTTCAGCAAGCCAAGGCAGAATAGGAACTCCTTCGTATGCAACACCAGCATAGCCAGCTGCTGCATCTTTTGGCCCAAAGGTAATCATCATCACAAGGGTTGAAATGATTAAAACTCCGGGAATGATTTGTAATCCTAAATCTACCCCGTTTTTACCTCCATCTAAGATTGCGTTCATTATTCTTATGAAAAGGCTTTCTTTCTTTTCTTCTACTTCTTCGTTTTCTGCTGTTTTTGTTTCTTCACATTCTACAGGCGAATCCATTTCCGGATAGGCTTTAAGTGTGAATTTTTGCATCAATCTTGTAGAGATTATACTTCCAACGAATGCTCCAAATAACCCAACTAATGCTCCCGAAATGTGTCCGTAACCAACCATTGTTATGATTACAACAAATCCCATTCCGAATGCAGTTCCGAAATTATTTAATGATACTAATTGATATTTTTTAAAAAACTTGCTGAAATTTTTGTCTTTTGCAAGTGAAATAATTGCAGGATTGTCTGAAAGGAATGTCATAACTGCTCCTAAGGCTCCTACACCTGGAAGACGGAAAAGAGGTTTCATCAATGGTTTTAGAAGTTTTTCTAAAAGGGCTACTACTCCAAATTCAGAGAATAACTTACTTAATGCTCCTGTTAATACAGTAATTCCCATTAAATAAAACACTGTGTTAAGCAATAGGTCGTGCGCTGTGTTCATTATTGTTTTTAACATATTTCCTGCGCCCATTTTGCTTCCTAAAACAAGGAATCCTCCAATGAGAATGGCTAAAAACAATAAAGCACCGAGTGTTTTTTTTGTCGATTTCTTCATTCTATATTTATTTTTTATTGATTTATTTTAATTTCATATTCCATGTGATACCTGCATTAAGGTATAAATTTGCAGGCTCTCTGTTGTTTGAAGATACAACAGCGTGTAGTCTTACGTCTTTGCTGTTTCTGATTGGGAAATACTCAACTCCCGCTCCGTAAAGCATATATTCTGTTCCCGGATTTGCTGTCATTGTCCAATAATTTGGAGAAATAAAACGTGAATATTCTGATTTGTTTTGGTCGTATGATACTTTTGCAAAAACGTTTAATTGAGGTAATTGATATTTTACTTGTGTTGCTAATGTGAAATCGGCAAAGAAATTGTCTTGTCCGTCAATGTATTTGTTGGTGTAGTCAAGGTCTATTATGAAGTTATCAAAATAGAATTGGTTTCCTAAGGCTACGTAATTTACATAATTGCCTTCGTTATATTCTATAAGGTTTGCTGAATATAAAGTCTTCCACCAATCTGTGATTTTACCATTCCACAAAAGGTTGTAAGCATATAATCCGTCAAAAGGTTGTTGTTTGAAAATTGAATTGCTGATTTGGAAAGTTAAAGCTTGATTTTTTGCATCATTACTCCAAGTAAGAGATGTTCCAAATTCATAACAAGAAGGCATAATGTTGCAAAAATCTGAATAGAAGTAAACATCTATTGGAGCGTAATCATATTCAAAACCTCCTATTGCTACGACTTGTTTTCCGACTGAAAGGGCAAAATTGTTGTTTATCTTGTAAGAAATATACGCCCAATCAGTTGCTTCAAAGAAATTTGAAGTAATATTTGTACGATTCAATCTTTGACGCCAATGATACTCAAATTTGTCGTTGATTTTTCCATCTAACATTATGTTAAGGAACTTTCCTGCAAAACCAGAACGGTCGTTAATGTTATCGTTTTCAAAGTGTTCGTAATCGAAATCAGCTCTCGTGTTAAATCTTAGAGAGAAATCATTGTTTTGGGCAAAGGATAGAGATACTATTGCTACAAAACAGAAAAAAAATACTACTTTTTTCATAAAAAAATCTTTAAAATTAAGCGGCAAAGGTACGAAAAAAGAGTAATAAACTAAGAAAATACTATTGAAAATTACGCTTATTCTTTGTAAACTTCAAAATATTCAGTACTTTTGCAGATTAGTTTTACTATCAAAGTATTGATTACGTAATTTTTAAGCAAATGGGTTTAAAAGAAAATATTGTATTAGACAAATTACCTGAACACATAGCCATCATAATGGACGGAAACGGACGTTGGGCTAAACAAAGACAAAAAGAAAGAATCTTTGGACATCAAAATGGTGTTAATGCGGTGAGAGAAGTCACTGAGGGCTGTGCTGAATTGGGCGTAAAATATCTTACTTTATATACTTTTTCTACTGAAAATTGGAATCGACCACAAGAAGAGATTGATGCACTTATGGCAATGTTGGTTGATACAATAGCAAAAGAAGAAGCAACTCTAATGAAAAATAATATTAGATTGGAATATATAGGAGATATTTCTCAAATTGCCAAAGAAACTCAAACAGCTCTTAAAAATACTATACACAATACTCGTAATAATACAAGAATGACCCTTATTCTTGCTTTGAATTATAGCTCTCGTTGGGAAATTACTCAAATGGTGAAAAATATTGCACAACAAGTAAAGGACAATTCCTTGGATATTGAGTCAATTAACCAAAATGTTATTTCTAAGAACTTATCTACTGCAAATTATCCTGACCCTGATTTGTTGATAAGAACCTCTGGCGAATATCGTTTAAGTAATTATTTGCTTTGGCAATTGGCTTATACTGAACTTTTCTTTACTCCAATTCTTTGGCCTGACTTTAACAAAGAGGGACTCTATGAGGCAATAATTTCTTATCAAAATAGAGAAAGACGATTTGGTAAAACGAGTGAACAATTGAAAAAATAACGATTTTAATAAAATTATTGCAAAAGATAAACGTTAGTTATTTAGTTTAAAAATAAAGAGATGAAATTAACAAAGTTTATATTATTTATATTTTTATTATCTTTTCAACTATTAAATGCTCAAACAATAAATCTAAACTATCTTTCGCCAAAGGAATATGAAGTAGGTGGTATAGAAATTGAAGGAGCCGATCATTTAGATAAAAACTCTGTAATATTACTTGCAGGAATATCTGTTGGAGAAAAGATTTTTTTGCCAAGTGATAAGACAAGTATAGCAATAGATAAGCTTTGGAAACAAGGAATCTTTGAAGACATTCAAATTTCTGTTTCAAAGGTTGAAGGCAAAACAATATTTCTTACTTATCATTTTAAAACCAAACCAAGATTGTCTGGTTATAAAATAGAGGGAGTAAAACGAGCTGAGGCAGATAAGTTGAGTGAAATAATGAATATTTATGCTGGTGATGTGGTTACTGAAAATCTTAAATCTAATTGCATAAATATAATAGCAGAACACTTTATTGAAAAAGGTTTCTTTTCTACTAATATAGAAATTGAAGAAATTAAGGACACCAATTTTAATAGAAATGAAGCATTCTTAAAGTTTAAAATCAATAAAGGGGAAAAGATACGTATCTCTCAAATAAATATTAAAGGTAATAATTATCTTGCTGACAAAAAGATACGTTCTAAAATGAAAGATACTAAAATCTATCGCTGGTGGAGAATATGGAAATCATCAAGATTTGTAGATGAGGATTTCCAAGCAGACAAGGAATTGGTAATAAGCAAATACAATGATGAAGGTTTTAGAGATGCAAAGATTATTAGAGATAGCGTTTATTTGATAGATTCATTTAAGAAAAATTTTTGGGGAAAGAAAAAACCTGTAAAAGAAGTTGCTATTGATTTAGAGGTTTATGAAGGAGCGAAGTTCTTTTTTAGAGATATTACTTGGGTAGGAAATACAAAATATTCTTCAGAAGAATTATCTAAACGTTTAAGAATACAAAAGGGAGACCCATATAACAAAGGTCTATTAGAGAAAAATCTTAATTATGACCCAACAGGAACTGATATTTATTCGCTTTATACCGATGATGGTTATCTATTTTTTAGAGTAATGCCGACTGAAATAAAAGTTGAAAACGATTCTATCGATATTGAAATGAGAGTCTATGAGGGAAAGCAAGCAAGAATTGGTAAAGTAAACATTTCAGGAAATACAATAACAAATGATTATGTTGTAAGACGAGAATTAAGAACTTATCCAGGAGATTTGTTTAGTAGAGATGCTGTTTATCGTTCTCTTCGTGAAATTCAACAATTAGGATTTTTCGATCCAGAAAAAATAGTGCCAGATATTCGTCCTAATCCAGAGAGTGGAACAGTAGATATTGACTATCAATTAGTGGAAAGGTCAAGTAGTCAATTTGATTTAAGTGGTGGTATTGGTGGAGGTTACGTTATTTTTCAGGCGGGAATATCTTTGACAAATTTCTCTACGCAAAAATTCTTTGATAAAAAAGCTTGGAAGCCTTTTCCTATAGGAGATGGTCAAAAACTTTCGCTTAGAGTCTCAACAAATGGAGATTATTATCACGCAGTTTCATTATCTTTTACAGAGCCTTGGCTTGGAGGAAGGAAACCTAACGCTTTAAGTGTTGGAGTTTACTATTCGTATCAAGATGATGGATTTTGGAATACAACAGGAACATCTGAATACTATATTGGAATATTAGGAGCCTCTGTTTCTTTGGCTACACGTTTGAAATGGCCTGATGATTATTTTACTTTTGTGCATGGATTGGCTTATCAACAATATAACGTAAAAAATTATACGACTTTGACAGCTATGCCTACGGGAATATCAAATAATATTAACTATAATTTTACTATTGCAAGAAATTCTGTTGACCAACATATATATCCAAGACAAGGTTCAGACATTTCTATTGCTGCACAAATGACATTCCCTTATTCTTTGGTGAATGGAAAAGATTATTCATCACTTTCCGCAGCAGAAAGATATAAATGGTTAGAATACTATAAAATAAATGTTAGAGCATCTTGGTATTTTAATCTTTTTGACGACTTAGTTGTTTCCACAAGAGCAAGATTTGGTTTCTTAGGTCAATACAACAGCAAAGTAGGGTACTCTCCTTTTGAAAGATTTTATGTAGGGGGAGATGGTTTAACAGGATATAATCTTGACGGAAGAGAACTTGTAGCATTAAGAGGTTATGATGAAGCCTCTCTTTCACCAGATGGAGGAGGTATGGTATTTGATAAATACACCATGGAACTAAGATATCCTATCACATTAAATGAAGGAGCGTCAGTATTTGCTTTAGCATTCTTTGAAGCAGGTAATTCTTGGGCTAATTTCCAAAGTTTTGAACCATTTAAAATGTATCGTTCATTTGGAGTAGGATTAAGAATACATATGCCTATGTTTGGTTTGCTTGGAGTCGATTGGGGATATGGTTTAGACGCCATTCCAGGAGATCCAACTGCTTCAGGCTCTCATTTCCATATATCAATTAACAATTCAATCGATTAGAAACAATATTAAATACAAAGATAGAAATGAAAAAATTATTGCTTTTATTGGTAATGTCATTTATCTCGGTAAGTGCATTTAGTCAAAAATACGCTTGTGTAGATACTGAATATATTTTAAACAGTATGCCAGAGTATAAACAAGCACAAAAAGAACTTGAAGAAGTATCAGTGCAATGGCAAAAAGAAGTCGAAGAAAAATTTGTTACAGTAGATAGACTTTACAAAGCCTTTCAAGCCGAAGCAGTTTTGTTGCCTAACGATTTGAAAGCTCAAAAAGAAAATGAAATAATTGCAGCTGAAAAGGAAGCAAAAGACGTTCAAAAGAAAAGATTTGGCAATAATGGAGATTTAGCCAAAAGACGCTCAGAGTTAATTAAGCCTATACAAGATAGAATCTATAACGCAATAGAAAAAGTTGCACAAGAAAAAAATTATTCAGTTGTTTTTGACAAAGCAAGTGGAGCAACAATACTTTATGTTGATAGCAAAACAGACATAAGCAATCTTGTGTTAGCAGAATTAGGCTACAAAAAGTAATGAATTAAATAATTAAAAAAATAAAACAATCAAACAAATGAAAAGAACATTTCAAGTATTAGTATTGGCTGTTCTATGCTTATTGGGAACAGACACATTCGCACAAAAAATCAAATTAGGACACTTCAATTCTAATGAGTTGATGCAAAAAATGCCAGAAGCAAAGCAAGCAGAAACACAATTACAAGAATATGTTGCAGACTTGCAAGCTGAAATGGAGTTGATGAGTCAAGAACTTAATAGATTAAGTGAAGAATACGAAGCAAAAAAAGATCAACTTACTGATTTATTAAGACAAAATAAAGAAAATGAAATCAGAGGTGTTGCAGAACGTATGCAAACTTTTGAAAGACAATCTCAAGTTTCAATTCAAGAAAAACAAATGGAGCTAATGAATGCAATAGTTGAAAAAATAAAAGTGGCAGTTGCAGAAGTAGCCTCAGAAAATGGTTATACATATATTTTTGAAAGCAACGGCATACTATGGTATTCAACAGACAGCGATGATATCACAAGTTTATTAGAAGCAAAACTTTTAAAATAAATAGGTTTATTTAGATTGTGAGAGCAAAAGTAGTAAAAAAATCAAAGAAAATTTGGTAGGAAACAAAAAAAGTACTACTTTTGCAATCGCAAAGAGCGGGCGTGGCGTAATTGGTAGCCGCGCTAGACTTAGGATCTAGTGCCGAGAGGCGTGGGGGTTCGAGTCCCTTCGCCCGCACTCTTGAAATAGAAAAGGCTTTCTGAAAATTCAGAAAGCCTTTCTTTGTTTACTGTTTAAAAAGTATAGAAAATGGACAATCAATCTCCACTTATATCTATTGTTTTGCCTGTTTACAATGGAGAAAAGACTCTTCGCCGTTGTGTAGATAGTATGTTAGTACAGGATTTTCAGGATTTTGAACTCATAATTGTTAATGATGGAAGTCAAGATGATAGCCTTACTATTTTAGAAAAGGAATATGCTAAATTTTCTAATGTAAAAATTTATTCAAAAGCTAATGGTGGGGAATCAAGTGCAAGAAATTACGGAGTAGATAATTCAAATGGTAAATGGATAACTTTCATTGACCAAGATGATTTTGTAGATAAAAACTATCTTTCTTCCTTTATGCAAAAAGAGGCTTTGAGAGAAGATACTTTTTACATAGTTGGAGAAAAAGAAGGATTTACAGAAACTTCTTTAACACCACAAAAAGGAATTTACGATAGTGGAGAAACAAATCAAGAAATGCTTCAACTTCTTTCAAACAATGGAACAACTTGGGGAAAACTCTTTTTGAAAAAGCGATTGCTTGAAAACAATATCCGATACAATGAAAATGTGTTTTATGGTGGAGATAAACTATATACAATGCAGTATTCGGCTTGTATAAATCGTGTGATATACAACGACAAAACCTTTCCTTATAACTATGTAAACAACTTTAATCCATCTAAGTTTATGAAAAATTTCAATAAAGAGTGGATTAACTACATTGAAATCGAAAATAACCTAAAACAATCATTTGCTTCACGTTTTCAATACGAATGGGTGATAGTGCATCTAAAACTTTTGGTGCTTTCAATCTATGCTCGTTATCATAAATACAAAGAAAGAAAAGAGAAATTAGAGATCGTGAAAAATCATGTCAATGAAAATAATGATTTTGTTAAGGTTTTGGCATCTCAAAATTGGAAATCAAAAATTATTTTCAATGCACTAAGCAATCAATCATGTTTCTTAATAGATAGATTTTTGGCGTTGTTTATACCAATGATTGTTTGGACGTTTGCAAACAAAAGAATACCATTTTTTATTAAGCGATTGCTAAAATCTTTCGCATAAATTATACAAAAAAAGCGTTGAAATTTTTCAACGCTTTTTGTTTTTATTTTATTAAGAATGTGTATTCGTCCCAGTGTTTTAAGGCCATGCCTGTTCCTCTTGCGACTGCTCTTAGCGGATCTTCGGCTACGTGAACTGAAAGTTTTGTTTTGTTTTGTAATCTCACGTCTAAACCTTTCAACAATGCACCTCCTCCTGCAAGATATATACCTGTGTGATATATATCAGAGGCTAATTCTGGCGGAGTCATCGCTAAGGCTTCCAAAACAGCACTTTCAACTTTTGCGATACTCTTATCCAAAGCGTGAGCAATCTCTTTGTAGTTTACAGACAATTCTTTTGGAATTCCTGTCAAGACATCTCGTCCTTGAACAGCGAAATCGTCAGGTGGATTTTCCAAATCTGGAATTGCTGCACCAACTGCCTTCTTTATTCTTTCAGCCATACGTTCTCCAATATGGATATTGTGTTGTTTTCTCATGTATTCCACAATGTCTCTATTGAATTCGTCTCCTGCTATACGGATTGATTTATTACAAACAATACCTCCTAAGGCTATAACTGCTATTTCACTTGTTCCTCCTCCTATATCAATAATCATATTGCCCTCTGGCTCCAATACATCAATACCTATACCGATTGCAGCAGCCATTGGCTCGTGAATAAGACGAACGTCTTTTGCTCCTGCTTGTTCTGCTGCATCTCTAACGGCTCTTTCTTCTACGTTTGTAATGCCCGAAGGAATGCAAATAACCATTCTAAGTGATGGTGGAACGATTGTTTTTCTTAGATTCATCATTTTGATAAGCTCTCTAATCATATCGTTAGCCATATCAAAATCTGCAATCACTCCATCTCTCAATGGTCTTATGGTTTTGATGTTTTCGTGTGTTTTACCGTCCATTTGCATAGCGCGTTTCCCAACTGCTATGATTTTTTTGGTGGTTTGATCAACCGCAACAATCGATGGCTCATCTACAACAACTTTATCGTTGCAAATTACAATCGAATTAGCAGTTCCTAAGTCTATTGCGACCTCTTTGGTCAAAAAAGAAAATAATCCCATTTATCTAATTTCTTGTTTTGCGTTCTTTTACGTTCTTTTATTCTTAGAGTTTCAAAACTCCATGACTTTTTTAGTGCTTGAAGTGTCTGAATCCTGTTATTGCCATTGCTATTGCGTTTTCTTGACAATAGTCTATTGTTTTTTGATCATTAACACTACCGCCTGGTTGAATGACTGCTTTTATTCCTTCTTTGTCTGCGATTTCTACACAATCAGGGAAAGGGAAGAAAGCATCAGATGCCATTACTGCTCCTTGTAAATCGAAGTTGAAACTCTTTGCTTTTTCAATTGCTTGACGTAAAGCATCAACTCTTGAAGTTTGACCTGTTCCGCTCGCACAAAGTTGTAAATCTTTTGCTAAAACAATTGCGTTTGATTTTGTATGTTTTACAATCTTGTTTGCAAAGATTAAATCTTCTTTTTGTTTATCTGTCAAAGCAGTTGATGTAATTGAAGATAATTCTTCTACTTTTTCAGTTTTGTTGTCTTGCTCTTGAACCAATACTCCATTTAAAGCAGAACGGAATTGTAAAGGACTTTGCTCGCAAGCTTTGCGTTTAAGAAGTATTCTATTCTTTTTGCATTTCAAAATCTCTAATGCCTCAGCTGAATAGTCAGGAGCGATACATATTTCCATAAATAAACTATTCATTTCTTCGGCAGTTTCTTTGTCTATCGGACGATTGCAAACCAAAACGCCACCAAAAGCCGATACATTATCGCATGCTAAAGCTGCAACGTAGGCTTCTTTCAATGTAGGACGTGTTGCAATTCCACAAGCATTGTTGTGCTTGATTATAGCGAAGGTTGTGTCTTCAAAATCATCAATCAATCTGCACGCAGCGTCAATATCTCCAATATTGTTATAGGAAATTTCTTTTCCGTGAAGTTGTTCTACAAACGAATCTAAATCTCCAAAGAACATTCCTTTTTGATGAGGATTTTCTCCATAGCGAAGAACCTTTGCTTCATTGTAACTTTCCTTGAAAGCAGTAAGATTAGTTTCTCTGTTGAAGTAATTGAAAATTGCAGTATCGTAATCAGAACTTTCCATAAAGGCGTATGTTGCAAAACGTCTTCTTTCTTCCAATGTAGTAAAGCCATTGTTTTTGTTAAGTATGTCTAAAAGTTCTGCATAATGATTTACCGAAGGCACAATTACAACATCTTTAAAGTTTTTAGCCGCTGCACGAATTAAAGAAATACCTCCTATATCTATTTTTTCGATTATGTCTTGTTCAGGAGCGTTACTTGCAACTGTTTTCTTGAAAGGATATAAATCCACAATGACTAAATCTATATTTGGAATGTCATATTCTTGTACTTGTTGAATATCTGTTTCGTTATCGCGTCTTGAAAGTATTCCACCAAAGACCTTTGGGTGTAAAGTCTTAACTCTACCTCCAAGAATAGAAGGATAAGAAGTTAAACCTTCAACTGTTTTTGCTTTTATACCCAAATTAACTATGTAATCATAAGTTCCACCTGTTGAATAAATCTCTACTCCAAGCGAATCTAATTTTTTTACTATTTCATCTAAGCCATCTTTATAAAAGACCGAAATTAAAGCTCCCTTTATCTGTTTCATCACTAATTGATTTTTATTACAAACTATTTAAGTCTGCAAAGTTAAGAAATAACTCTAAGAAATAGAAAAATAAAGCAAAGAAAAAATTTAAAAAAGCAAAGAAATAAAAAAATAAAACGCTCGTTTGTCAAAACAAAGTAAAGACTCACGAGCGTTTTATTTCGTATTAGGAAATTTTAATACCTATTCTATTCCCCAAATCTTAACGGTAAAATCCCTTGAACCGCTGATAATTTTTGTGCCATCGGGACTAAATGCTACGGAATGGACCCAATCTGAATGTCCCTCCAAGGTTTTAAGGCATTCTCCTGTGTTTACATCCCATATCTTAATAGTTCCATCCGCTGAACCGCTAATAATTTTTGTTCCATCGGGACTATATGCTACGGAACGGACATAACCTGAATGTCCCTCCAAGGTTTTAAGGCATTCTCCTGTGTTTGCATCCCATATCTTAATGGTTTTATCTCTTGAACAGCTGATAAATTTTGTGCCATCGGGACTATATGCTACGGAATTGACTACATGTGAATGTCCCTCCAAGGTTTTAAGGCAGGCTCCTGTGTTTGCATCCCATATCTTAATGTTTGCATCATATGAACCACTAATAATTTTTGTGCCATCGGGACTATATGCTACTGATTTGACAATAGCTGAATGTCCCTCAAAAGTTTTAAGACATTCTCCTGTATTTGCATTCCATATCTTAATGGTATTATCCTCTGAACCGCTGATAATTTTACTGCCATCGTGACTATATGCTACGGATTGGACAGGATATATATGTTCCAACAAGGTTTTAAGGCATACAAAATTTGTATAATCAATTTCGTCTCCTGTTTCTGTGGTTTCAGTTTCTGTGGTGCTGGTTTCTGTACCATTACCTGAATTTCCTAAATCTATATTATCTAAACCATTTATAAGTTCTTCGCAACTTGTAAATAAAGCAGTAAATACTGCAATCAACGTTAATAATCTTAATCTCTTCATATTTTAATTTTTTATTTCTATTTGCCCAAGTCCCAAATGACGATTACTTAATTTCTTTCTTGACTTCAAGGCATAAAAAAACGTGGGACTTTTTTCTTATTATCGTTTGAGGTCCTCGAAACTACCTAACTCATCAAATAAGTAAAGCCCACGATATTACTCGTGAGCGTTTACTGCTTTACATTGATGAGTTTTTTTGAAATTTTCGAGGTTTCAAACGATCAAGTATAAGCAAAAACGCTTTTTATGTCGTATTAAAATTTACTCAGTCTTAATTATATTTCTTTTTCTATTACCATAGGCATAATTTTTCGTTACTAATCTTTCAGCCCACAAAGTTATAACAAATTTATTAAAGCACAAAAAAACATTAAATAAACTCTTAATTTCATAACTCAAAATTTACAGACAAAAATCTTTATTTTGCAGAAATTTCATTTTGGGATTTTTGCGAAATTTCTTGCGAAAAATTGACGAAAATTGGGGTTAATTTTTCGCAAATTTGGAGTTTTTTTTACGAAAAGCTCGTTTAGAATTTTCTAAATCAGGGATAGAAATTTCTAAATCAAGGATAGAAAAAATTAAATCAAGGTTTTTTTTGAAAAAAATCAAAGAAAAAATTGCAAAAATCAATGAAAAATTTGGCAAAATCAAAGACTTTTTTGGCGTTTTTAGGGCTTTAAAAAGTTAAGTCTTTGATTTTATGCTTTTTAGTTAAGGGCTTATATTTCCAATATTTGCTGTCGGAAATTTTAGAGTTGAAAATTCTTTAAGCATTCGGGCTTAACTCTTAGTGAAACTATTTTATTTTTCATCAAAGCTCAAAATCGTTATTTGGCAAAAGCAAATCTGCAAAATGTGTCTAAGAAATAGAAAAATAAAACAAAGAAATATTTTAGGAAAGTTTTATTTTGTAAATTTGCAACTTGAAAAACAATTTTGATTATGTCAATTTCTATAAAGAATCTTACAAAAATATACGGAGAACAAAAGGCTCTTGACAATATAAACATTGAAATAGAGCAAGGACAGATTGTTGGATTGTTAGGTCCTAATGGTGCAGGAAAATCAACTATGATGAAAATTCTCACATGCTTTATTCCTCCAACAGAGGGCGAGGTAAAAGTTTGTGGATACGACATTTTTGACAACCCAATGCAAGTTAGGGCAAACATAGGCTACCTTCCGGAACAAAATCCCTTGTATTACGATATGTATGTTAGGGAGTTTTTAATGTTTATTGCAGGAATACACAAGATTGACAAGAAAATCAGAAAGCAAAGGGTTGAAGAAATAATAGAACTCACAGGTATAAGCAAGGAAGTGAACAAGAAAATTTCTATGCTCAGTAAAGGCTATAAGCAAAGGGTAGGTTTGGCACAAGCATTGATTCACGACCCAAAAGTTCTCATTCTTGACGAACCCACAACCGGCTTAGATCCAAATCAATTAGTAGAGATAAGAGAGTTAATCAAGAAAATAGGACAGACAAAGACTGTTTTGCTTTCTACACACATTATGCAAGAGGTAGAAGCTGTTTGTTCGCGTGTTATAATCATTAACAACGGAAAATTAGTTGCAGATGACCAAACTAAACACCTTGCCGCAGGGGAAAGTTTAGAACAAATCTTTCGTCAAATTACTATGGAAAGGTAATTATTTGCAAAAAACTGCATTTTATTTTGGGCAATGAGGAAATAAGTCTTAACTTTGCAACAATTTTTTATATTAAATAACAATTCAAAATCATAAATATTATGGTTAAAGTAGCGATAAACGGATTTGGCCGTATAGGAAGAGTTTCTTTTAGAAACATTCAAAAGAAAACAAACGTTGAAGTGGTTGCGATAAACGACCTTACAGATGCTTCAACCTTAGCTCACTTATTAAAATATGACTCTGTACACGGACGTTTCGACGGAGAAGTGAAAGCAGATGGTGAATATTTAGTTGTAAATGGTAAAAGAATTAGAGTTTACTCTGAAAGAGATCCAGAACAACTTCCTTGGGGAGAACTTGGTGTTGATATAGTAATAGAATCAACAGGTATCTTCAAGACAAAAGAAAAAATGACAAAACATATCAAAGCTGGTGCTAAGAAAGTTATTCTTACAGTTCCTGCTGACAAAGCAGAAGATGTAGATGCTACTGTTGTATTGGGTGTAAACGACAATATCTTAACAAAAGAGATGACTTGCGTTTCAAATGCGTCTTGTACAACAAACTGTTTAGCTCCAATAGCTAAGGTATTGAATGATAAATTTGGAATTAAGAGAGGTTTAATGAACACTGTTCACTCTTACACAAACGATCAACATATCTTAGACCTTCCTCACAAAGATTTGAGAAGAGCAAGAGCTGCTGCATGTTCTATAATCCCTACTTCAACAGGTGCAGCAAAAGCAGTGGGTTTAGTAATTCCTGAATTGGCTGGTAAATTACACGGTTTGTCAATGAGAGTTCCTACTCCTGATGGATCAGTTGTTGATTTGACAGTAGAACTTGAAAAGAACGTAACAGCAGAAGAAGTAAACGCAGCTGTAAAAGAAGCAGCAGAAGGCCCAATGAAAGGAATATTGGAATATGTTGAAGACCCTATTGTAAGTTGTGACATAATTGGAAATCCTCATTCTTCAATTTTCGATTCAAAACTTACAATGGTTATGGACGGAAACTTCGTTAAGGTTGTTTCTTGGTATGATAACGAAAACGGATACTCAAATAGAGTTTGCGATTTAGCAGAAAGATTAGCAGAACTTATTTAATTATAAATAATAGTTTAATCAATCCTTGAATACAACGAGGTTTCAATTTATTGAGACTTCGTTGTATTTTTTCTTAATTAAGATTAGAAAAAATGAGAATTACCGCTAAGGAAGATATTTCTTTATTAAAATTGTTGCTTGCAGAGTTTCCTCAAACCTCAGTAAGCAAAGCGAAAAAAATGATAATGTATGGCTGTGTTAGTTATAAGGACGCAGTTGTAAAAAGCCCTGAATTTATTCTCAAAAAAGGCGAAAGCGTTGTCTATGAAAAATATTCAGGAGGAAAATACATAAAAAAAGAGCGTAGTTACTTCCCTGTTTTGTATGAAGATGAGTTTTTTATAGTTGTAAACAAAAGTTCGGGAGTAAATTATGCTTCAAAAACTAACGGAAAAGGCAAATCTATTTTCGATTTAACTGCTTCTTATCTTAGACGCAAATATCCTAATCAACAAGGCTTACATTTAATTCACTCTATGGATAATCAAGAGTCGGGATTGTGTATTTTTGCTCGTTCAAAACACGCTCAACTAAAAATGAGTGAGCAATGGAATGAGGTGGAACTTGGTTATTTTGCTATTTTACAAAACCCTTTGAAACACAAAAATGAGACTTTTGTTTTTGAATCAAAGGAAAAGAAAATTAAAACAACGTATCAATTTGTTGAAGCTTTGAATTATTTTGATAATTCTTTGAGTTTAGTAAACATATCAGGACTTGGTTTAACTACCACAGAGTGTCGTCAGGCTTTTGCCCAAAAAGACAATCCTATTGTTGCAGATTTGACATATGGTTCAAAGGAATTTGTAAATAATTATTTAAAACTTTGTTGCAATACAATGAAGTTTCGTCACCCATTCACTCAAAAAACTATAAAAATCACTATGAACCCTCCGAAAGGCTTTAACATAATTAACCCTCCTTATAAAAAACAAAATGGACACAAAGAAAATTAAAATTTCAGATATAGTAGAGTTTCTTGATTCAAAGATTCCTTTGCATTGGCAAGAGAGTTATGACAATGCAGGCTTGCTTTACGGTCACAAAGAAGCAGATTGCACAGGTATTTACATTTGTTTTGATATGAATTGCAAGGTTATTGAAGATGCAATAAAGAATAACTGCAATTTTGTTTTGTCTCACCACCCCTTAGTGTACAAAAGTCTAAGAAAATTCACATCTGAGGACAATGTAACAGCAACTTTATTAAAGGCAATAGAAAATAACATTGCTCTTTATGCTGCTCACACAAATTTAGATTCGGCTGCCTCAATGGGAGTAAACACAATTTTAGCTGAAAAATTGGGTCTAAAAAATATCTCTCCATTACACAAAGAAGATATTAATGATGAGGGATATTTTGGATTGGGTGCAATTGGAGAATTAGAGAAAGAAATCGATGCAACAGAGTTTTTAAAAAATGTAAAAAGCATTTTGAATATTCATAACATAAGATATGTAAGTGGAAAGCAAAATACAATAAAGACTGTTGCACTTTGCGGAGGTAGTGGCATGGATTTTGTTGATGATGCTTTAAGAGAAAATGTTGATTGTTTCCTTACAGGAGATATAAAATATCATCAATTTCTTGATTGTGAAAATCACATTCTTCTTGCAGACATTGGGCATTTTGAAAGCGAAAGTTTCATAAAAGAATACTTATTTTCTTTGTTATCAGAAAAATTTTGTAATTTTGCAAACTTACATTTGGATAATAGTGCCAATCATATAAAGAATATTTAAAACAAAACATAATGGCAAAGAAAGTAAAAGAAGAAGTAGCTCCAAAAACCGTTCTTAGAAGTGAGGAAGCCGATTTAGCAGTTGAAAACAGATTGATTGCTCTTTATAGATTGCAACAAATTTGTTCTCAAATCGATAAAATTAGAATCATAAGAGGAGAATTGCCTTTGGAAGTTCAAGACCTTGAAGATGAAACAGAAGGTTTATTGACAAGAATTGGAAAAATCAAAGCTGAAATTCAAGCCTCACAAGAAGGCATTGCAGAAAGAAAAATACAAATGCAAGAATGTGATGCTTTGATTAACAGATATTCTGACCAACAAAACAACGTTAGAAACAACAGAGAATACGAGTCATTAGCCAAAGAAATAGAATTTCAAGAGTTAGAAAAACAACTTTGTGAGAAAAAAATCAGAGATTTCAACGCTCACATTGATAGTTACAACGCTGAAATTGAAAAATATCAAGAAATTTATGAAGAAAAGCTTGCTGACCTTGAACAAAAGAAATCGGAGCTTGACGAAATCATAAAAGAAACAGAAGAAAAAGAACAAATACTTTTAGAAAAAGCAGAAAGCAACGAAAAACTTATAGAAGAAAGATACCTTACTGCATTCAAAAGAATTCGTTCTAATGCAAGAAACGGCTTAGCTGTTGTAACCGTTGATAGAGATGCTTGCGGAGGTTGTTTTAACAAAATTCCACATCAAAGACAAATGGATATCAGAATGCACAAGAAGATAATCGTTTGTGAATACTGTGGAAGAATATTAGTAGATGAATCAATTGCAGCAGAAGTTCAATCAGAATCAGAAATAAAATAAGATGTTTAAATATTTTGAGAATGCCTTAGTTGTAAATGAAGGCAAAAAAGAAGTTCTCAATATATTAGTAAAAAATGATCGGATAGAGAAGATAAGTGCATCTCCTCTATCCGATTTGCCTTTTAATACTACATATATTGATTGTAAAGGTTTAATGTTATTGCCCGGTGTAATAGATGCACACGTTCATTTTAGAGAACCCGGATTGACTGAAAAAGCAGATATGCAATCAGAATCTATGGCAGCCGTTGCAGGAGGTGTAACAACCGTTTTTGATATGCCTAATACTAATCCTACAACAACAAGTAAACAAGCCTTAGAAGAAAAACATCAATTAGCAAAAGAAAGAATGCTTTGCAACTATGGTTTCTTTCTTGGATTGACAAATAATAATTTCTCTGAGATTGCAAATATTGACCCGAAGGATTATTGTGGATTAAAACTTTTTCTTGGCTCTTCAACCGGCAATATGCTTGTAGATAATAGAAATATATTAGAGGAAATCTTTTCTAAAACCAGCACTATCATTTCTGCACATTGCGAAGATGAAAATATAATAAAAGAAAACACTGCTCGCTACAAAGAAATGTATGAAGGAAAAAAAACTCCTGCAAACATACACTCTCTAATTCGCACCTCAGAGGCTTGTTTCAAATCAACAGCCTTTGCAATAGAGTTAGCAAAAAAACACAATGCTAAACTACACATTGCACACATTAGCACAAAGGAAGAATTAGAACTTTTAAGTGCCGGAAAAATAGAAAACAAAAACATAACAGCAGAAGTATCTCCAAATCACCTATGGTTTTCAGAAGAAGATTTTGAAAAATATGGCAATCTAATAAAATGTAATCCATCAATCAAAACAATAGAAGACCGCAACGCATTAAGAAAAGCTCTAAACGAAGACAAAATAGACATAATCGCAACAGACCACGCTCCACACAAACTTGAAGAAAAGCAAAAGTCTTACTTCCAAGCACCATCTGGCATTCCGTCAATTCAACACTCCCTTTTGATGATGTTAGAGTTAGTAAACCAAGACGTTTTGACAATAGAGAAATTAGTAGAGAAAACCTCGCACAATCCAGCTATACTTTTTGAGATAAAAAACAGAGGATTTATACGCGAAAACTACTTTGCAGACTTCGTTTTGATAGATTCAAAGCAAAAAACAACCATTTTAAAAGAAAATATTTACTATAAATGTAATTGGAGTCCATTAGAAAATTACACATTCTCTAACAAAGTGATTTCCACCTATATAAACGGAAAAAAAGTCTTTGAAAACGGAGATTTTTTCTTTGAAAAAATAAATAAAACAAAGAAAAATTAAATTTTTTCTTTGAAAAATTTGGTAGATTCAAAAAACCGCTGTATCTTTGCATTCGCAAACAAGGGGAGTATAGCTCAGTTGGTTTAGAGCATCTGCCTTACAAGCAGAGGGTCATAGGTTCGAATCCTATTACTCCCACAAATAAAAAAGCAATCACAAATAAGTGGTTGCTTTTTTGTTTTTATATAGTTTTTCTATTTTAAATCATGGAGAAAGAAGTAGAGTAAATAGCATTGACTTTCTTGAACCAAAACATAGGTGGTGCAATATTATTCTTTAATGCTATGATTCCATAAATTATTCCTATCACTGATTCATTATCTATTTCTTCTTTTTTTTAAATGAATTACAAAAATATACTAATTTCTTTGATTTATTTTCCTAAAACAAAGAAAAAAAAGAGCGACTCTTTTGTTTGAGTCGCTCTTTTGAGTTATTTGATTGTTAAATATTATTCAACTATCAATTTTTGTGTGCTTACGGCTTTGTCGGTTACTATTCTTATGTAGTAAACTCCACTTGCCATATTGCTAACGTTTATTGTGTAGTGTGTTTCTCCTGCACTTATTGCTTCTTGGCTTAGGATTCTTCCTTGTAAGTCGCTAATTACTATCTTAGCGTCTTGGTCTAATCCTACGATTTCCATTGTTGCATTG
>JAZRIM010000022.1:0-6845 GCA_045645265.1 Candidatus Onthomorpha sp. | reverse complement strand
CATTTCTTCTCCCCTCAACGACTCTCTACTCTTCTCTCCTCACTCGACTCGTTCCGTCCGTTTTGGGATTGCAAAAGTACTACCTTTTTCGTTATTACCAAATATTTTTTATACTTTTTTTTACCTAATTCTCATAACTGCCTGATTATAAATGAAATTATTTTTTGAGAATTTTTAAAGAAATGAAAGTAAAAATAGAAGATTTTTAGCAAAAGTCTCTATTTTTACTCGTTTTTCTTATTTTACTTCTGCAAAAACTTCAATTATTTCATCGTTTATCAGAATATCTGATAGAGAGATAAATTTTAGAACTTTTTTTGCTTGTTCTATTTCTTCTAAATCAACCTTTATCGTTTTATTCTCTATTTCAATAACTCCTTTTGGCAGGTTGGAAATTAGTTTTGGCAATAGTTTTTCCACAGCAATTTCCATAAGGGGTTTACAACTATAAGTAAGTTCTATTTTATTAGAATATATCGCTGTTATTATCAAAGATATTTCTATGTTTGGTAAAAACATCATTCCCGAAGAATACTTTACGTTTAAAGTGTTTTCATTTACCTTGCTCAAAGACAAACTTACCTTTGTCAAATCTTTTACCTTATTTTCTATTTCCTTATATGTAACTGATAATTTCATAGATTAAAAACGATAAAATTTACTTTTTTTTATTTCTTTTTCTTGATTTTTGATTTCCTTTTTGCTTTAACATTTCGCTTTCTTCCATTGCCTTTTCTTTCAGTTTTGTAGAAATTTTTAGCTTTAAGCGTTCATTTTCCTCTGCTTTAAGTTTTTCCATTTCTTCTTTCTTTGCAGTCATTGCATCTTTTAGGTCATCTATAACAAAAATAGAGTCTTTTCCATCTTCTCCTGCTTTTTTTAACAACATTGAAAGTATAGCATTTTTAATCTCTCTACCAGAAAAACCATCTATTATTTCACTTACTTCTAATATTTCTTCATCTGTGAAAGGTTTTTCAATAGGTAAAAATGGAGGAAGAGAAACTTTGATAATTGCAGCACGTGCTTCTTTGTTTGGTAAGTCGAGTTTTATGCTCGCTAATATACGAGAATTAAATGCTTTGTCGAAATTAGTAACCAAATTCGTAGCAAACAAAACCACACCCTCAAAATCTTCAAGCAAAATCAACATTTGGCTACGCAAAGAGTTTAAAGCCTGCTCTGCACCTTGACTTACATTTTCAATTCTCTTTCCAAGGAAAGAATCAGCCTCATCAAAAAACATCACAGCATCTAATTCCTTTGCCGTATCAAAAGCCTTCTTTAAGTTTTTCGGAGCATCTCCAACGTATTTTGATTCTATTTCGGAATAGTTCAAGGCTAATAGTGGTTTAGATAAGTGTTTTGCAATAGCGTGAGCACACATCGTTTTTCCCGTACCAGGAGGTCCGAAGAAATTTAACACACTTCTTGGCTTGCTATCAACTTTCTCAAATCCCCATTCCTTATATATTAGTTCCTTTTGCTCAATTACATTTAAGGAATCAAAGATTTTTTTCTTAATCTCTTCGTCCATTATTATTTGATCAAAATCGTAACGAGGATTTACAGGAATAAATGTCGGCAAACCATCATTCGCAGATTTCTCTTCTTCTTTTGCTGTGTTCTCTTTCTTCTTAAAAGTAAGTTTTATTAAGAGTGTGTAATCAGATGACTCAACACTTATTTTTTGTGCAAGAAATGATTGCACAGCACTTAGAATTGAATAACTGCCCTCTAAATCAAAACTTGCGTTATCCTCAATTTCTACAAATTTATCTCCAAATTCTTTGACCTCACAAGCCAAAGTAATAGAAAGCGTAGGGAATGCGTCCAATTTTTTTTGAAGGAAAAGACGCAATCCACTTTCTAAATTATCTAACCAAAGAATTTTTTCTTCGGAAAGAGTACTTTTATCTATGTTATACTTCATATATTATAAGTTTATAAATATATCTCAGTTCCAACTTTTAAACTTTCACTTACTCCTTTTTCAGATTCAATTACAAAATCATTAGCAATCACTCTTGAATCCTGATTAAATACATCAAAATGCGCCCTTTTAGTTTCTTTACTTTTAAGCCTTGCTTTGAATGCAGATGGATATTTTAATTTTATTTCATCTCTTGCATTGTCTTCTGTAATAGCATCAATAATTGATGCTATTACAAATCCTCCTACTCCACCAACAAGTCCACCAACAAGTAAAGGTAAAAACCACCAAACCATAATTTTATTTTTTAACTTAATACTATTAAATCTTCATTTCCTAAGACTTCGCATGTCTTTGCGTCTAATTCATCGGCTTCTATAAGTTTTGCGTGAACGATTTCCTCTTTTTCTTCATCGAAAACGCCGATAAATAAAGATTCTTTTTTTGTTGGCTGAATTGACAACTTATCTTTCATTGCTGATGCTTTTGCTACAAATGGCACGTGTTTGTTTTTGTCTAATTTTAAGGTTTTAAACCAATTCACAACTTCTAAGAAATTTAAGCACCCTTCAATTGAAACAGTTTCAAATTCTATTTTCCACTCTTTCTTAAAGGCTTTTTTAATTGATTCTAAAAGTGTAGGTTTTTTCTTAAAGACCAATAAGGCTATTACTGCAACTATAACAACTGCTATTCCTATTATCAAATATGTATTCATATCTTTTTTCTTTTTTATGTAAGTACAACTAAATCCTCATTACCTAAAGTTTCTCTTGTTGTTGCATCTACAGCATCTGCTTCAATGAATTGGTGATGTGTAATCTCATCTATGTCTTCATCGTAAACGCCTTCAAAAATTCCTACGTTCTTTGTAGGTGCTGTTTTCAGCATTTCTTTAAAAGATTTTGCATCTGCTACAAAAGGAATGTGTTTGTTTTTCTTTAAACGTAAACTTTTTATCCAATTCACACAGTCTGCAAGGAAGTTAAAGATACCATTTATAACTCTTTTAACGATTTGTTTTATCCAGCGTATAGCACCTTTAATTAATTCTACTATTCCTGAAATTAGTCCCATAATTTTATTGTTTTTTAATTTAATATTACTAAATCTGATTCAATAAATAAATTCAAAACATCTTGTTCTAATTCTTTGGCTTTAATGATTACGTAATGATTGTTTTCATCTGCCAACAATTCTCTTCCTTTTCCATAAGAAAGATAAACAAAGGCTACTTCTTTTTCATTTATTATTCCTTGTTGTTTAAAGGCTGCAACCATATTTGCTCCTTTTACAATATGATTTTTTGCATATTGAAGCATTTCTCTTGAAGTCAAGGTATCTACTTCATAAACTGTCATATTATCTTTTGAAGTTACGCTGATTTTCTTTAAGAAATCTGCCTTTGCTTGTTGATAATATTCTTTCATTTCTTGCTTTGCCTTGTCCCATTCAGGCTTTACCTCATCTTTGATTTTTTCTAATTCTTCTGAATAATCGCCTAATTTGTCTTTTGCTTCATCCCACAAATCTTTTAAGTGAGATAGCAAATCATCTAATTGTTCGCTATTAAATTTTGCCATAACTTTTGAAATTTTATATTTATAACCATTTATTATTTCTTGTTTCAAAAGTACTATCTTTGCTTATAATGTCAAGGAGTCAAAGTAATTTGTTGCAAAAATGTTGCAAAACGGCAATTTTTCTTTGAGAAAAGGACATAAAAAAGTCGTGAACTTTTTCTTATCGCAATCTGAGGTCCTGGAACTACCTAACACATCTAATAAGTAAAGCCCACGATATACTCGTGAGCGTTTACTGCTTTACTAAGATGTGTTTTGATGTGAAATTTTCCAGGTTTCAGATCACCAAGTATAAGCAAAAACGCCTTTATTTTTCGTTAAATTTTATTTTTTCTTTGTTTTTACATATTTTTTCGTTAATAATTTTTCAACCCACAAAGGTATAACAAATTTTTTAAAGCACAAAAAAATTGCGAATAAAGTCTTTGTTCTCTAAGTTCAAAAAATAGGGAAATCGGATTTATTTTGCTAAAATTTCAAAACCGATTTTTTAGCAAAAATTTTGACGAAAATTGACGGAAATTGGGGTAAATTTTTCGCAGATTTGGAGTTTTTTTACGAAAAGCTCGTTTAGAATTTTCTAAATCAGGGATAGAAATTTCTAAATCAAGGATAGAAAAAATTAAATCAAGGTTTTTTTTTGAAAAAATCAATGAAAAAAATTAAAAAAACAAAGAAAAAATCCGAAAAATCAAAGACTTTTTTGGCGTTTTTAAGGCTTTAAAAAGTTAAGTCTTTGATTTTGTGGTTTTTAATTAAGGGTAAATAAATCGAAAATTTCGGATTAAGATTTTGTTTGCCGAAAATATCGCAAGCATTTGGCGTTAAGTGAGGTGGAAAAGTTCTTTATTTTTTGTTTAAAACAAATTTTTAAAATCTTTAAAGCATAGGATGTTTAATAATAAACCACCATTCTTTTAGTGTCAATGGAAGTCTTATTGCTTTTTTACTACTACATTTTGGGCATTTTTTATCGTTTTCCCAAGAGGGAACTCTGAGAAAATAAATTTCTCCACAGTCTCTGCAACGATATTTTTTTGTTTCTGTTGGAAATATTGGCATATCTTTAATATTTTTCTATGAATTGATGAATTAAGTCTTTGTGATATTGTAGCTCATACATTGATGCAGAGGGGTGAGTGATAGGAAGAAGGGCGATTGTTTTGTTTCCAATAGTATAACTCCAAACTTCGCTGCTTTCTCCTGCATATTTACCTTGCAAAACTTGCAAGTCAGGGAGTTGTTTACCTTGTTGAGGGAGGTGATTGTATAATCGCTTTCCCCAAACGATGATAAGGTCGGGTTGATATTGTGAAAGGAGTTCAAAAAATGCTTGTTCGGAGTTTTTAAATTGTTCGGCAGTCGGTGCAATTCTTGCTCCGCTGATTGCAGTTTGCACATAGTTGTAGAAAATCACGTGTTGCCAAAAGTCTTTCTTTGTTTCTTCATTGAATTGCTCTTCTCCTACAACTGATTTTGCAAATTTTGTGTAGGTATTCTTATATCCTTCGTGTTCACTTAAAGGATTGAGCAAATCTTCTATAACTTTGATTGTTATATCCTCTGTTGCTTCTGTTTCAGGGTTAGCACAATAGTGGCTTTCTCCTAATATCATTAGCTTTTTGCCTTGAAGAATTCCTTTTTCGTAGTTTTCTCCTATCCAAGGCTTGAATTTCACATTGCTATTCATGGTCTTGATTATTTTTTGTCAAAAGTACGAATATTTTTCAATGAAAATACAAAGGCAAATGTAGTTGTTGCTAATTTGTTGCAAAAATATCTTTGTCTATATTTGCTATTTCGCCTGTGTTTTCGTCTGTGTTGTTGAATTTATGCATTGTTCGCAAAGATTTAACCTTGCTTCCGTCTTGCTTATATTTTGAAATAATTTTTTCTAATTGCTCCCAATTATTGAAATTGTATAGTTGCTTTAATTGATATATTATATAACCGATTTCTTTTCCTGGTGCTTTTTTACAAACGACTAATTCTCCGTTGTCAAATTGTAGAAAGCCTTTTTTAATTGTATTTAAGAGAGCCTTAGATAGTGGAACAACATTTTTTTTCTTGCCATAGAGTGATGGAATAATTTGTTTTTGAGCAAGTTTGTTTTGAAGATAATTTTCTATGTCGTTTATTTCTACGTTGTTTATGTTGTAATTATAGGAGTAAAGCGAGATATGCAATGAGGAGTTTTTGCAAACATTGGATTCTTTTTTTAGTCCCGGAAATTTTTGCAGGTTTTTGTCTATTACTTCGCCTATTCGTTTTGTCCAAACATAGACTTGTTGTGGGTTTAATTCGTTTAAAATTTGCGACAGGGCTTTTACTGCATTTTTATTGGTCTTTTCAATGTCTATTTCTTCGGGAAACAAATCGGATGGGCAATAACATTGAAAGAAATTAGTAAAAGCAACGCTTTCCCAAAAGTCATATTTTTGCTGAGTAGTGATGCCGTCTTTTACATCTATCATATCGTGAGTGAACACGCTATATGCAGGATAGCGTGCCTGGTCTTCACAATAGGAGTTTATCTCTATGATGTTGCTGTTATGTAAACAAAGTTGGTCTTCTTTGTTTTCTGCAAGTGGAATTTCTTTATGACATGGGCATTTATAGTCCATTTCTTTTATTGTATCAACATCGCAACACAAGTCTTTGAATTGACAATTTTCATAGCAGATATGATAAGCTCCTACAACAAGTGTGCGAATTCCTTTGAAGCCTTCGTGATATTTTTCGCCAATGCGAGGTACAAAAAAATAGTTTCTCTTGCTTTGTTTCATACAATATTGTTATGCAACTGCAAATTTAAAAAATAAGTCTTAGATTTGCTAATTTATTTCTAAGAAATAAAAAAATAAAGCAAAGAAATAATTTACTCTTTCTTTGCTTTATTTTAGGTTTTAGGCCTTATTATTCGTTATTATTGTACAACATTTATAGTTCCTGTTGTGTCATAGACTCTTGTGTTACCAAGACGTTTATATGTAAGTCTGTAAATGTATGTTCCTAATGGAACTTTATTGCCTTTGTAAGTGCCGTCCCAAGCGAAAGCTTTGATTAGTTCGTCTTGTAGTGAGGAATCCAAAATTTTTGCAGAGGCTGAGTGCAGTTTTTCGCCGTAACGGTTAAATATTTCAAAGGTTACATCTTCTAATTGGTTAAGGCTGATAAAGTAAAACAAGTCATTTACTCCGTCTCCATTTGGTGTGAATGCGTTTGGTAACCATACGGCAAATAATTCTATTGGAACTGTCACTGATGTGGTGTCTGAACAGCCTAATTCATTAGCTGTTTCTAAGTGAATATAGACTGCTTCTCCGCTT
>JAZRIM010000021.1:0-131097 GCA_045645265.1 Candidatus Onthomorpha sp. | reverse complement strand
GTAGAAACCTTCACACTATCAGGCTTGAATGACGCAATAGCAGGAGCAATCACAGCAATGATTTATCCAAACCCAGCACAAGAAGTTGCAACGATGGAAATAAACGGATTAGACCAAGACGCTAAGATAGTAATCAGCGACCTTCAAGGAAGAATCCTAAGTCAAGAAGAAATCAGTGCAGGCACAAGCCGTTACACAATCAACGTTAGCAATATGGCAAGTGGAGTTTACTACATCAGAATAGTAACTGACAAAGCCGTAAGCACACAAAAATTGATAGTTGAATAACATTTAACAATCAAATAACTCAAAAGAGCGATTCTTTATAGAGTCGCTCTTTTTTATTAACTTATATAAAACAGAATCGCCACGAATTTTTGGATGTAAACAAAATTTCTATAAATTTAACGCCGAATGCGTGCGATATTTTCAAGCCTAAATTTTCCGATTGCAAATATTGAAAATATAAGCCCTTAACTAAAAAGCAGTAAATCAATGACTTAATTTTTTAAAGCCCTAAAAATGCCAAAAAAGTCTTTGATTTTTTAAATTTTTTCATTGATTTTTTCAAAAAAAACCTGATTTTTTCCCAAAAAAAAGGAGCTTTTCAAATTTCTAAACGAGCTTTTCAAAAATTTAAACGTGCTTTAGAAATTTCTAAACGAGCTTTCGGAAAAATTACCCTTGTTTTTCACTCAATTTTCGTCAAGGAACTACTTTTTTTGGCAAAATGAAATTTTCTCAAAATAAAGGTTTTTGTCTAATGATTTTGAATTCTAAAATTAAAGGTTTGTATAAGATTTTTTTGTGCTTTAAGAAAATTGTTATACCTTTGCGAGTTGAAAATTTAACGACATAAAAAAGCGTTTTTGCTTATTTTTGGTAAATTGAAATCTCGACAATTTCAACGTTTTCGCCAAATAAATAAGGAAAGAACGCTCACGAATATATCGTGGGCTTTTCTTATTTGGCGAAAAAGGTAGTCGAGAACCTCAATTTACGATAAGACAAAGCTCACGTCTTTTTTATTTTCTTTTTATCAAAAGAAAAATAGAGATTTGCAACATTTTTGCAACACTTTGTCTTAACTCTTAGAAACAATAAGTAAAGATTGTATTTTTGAAGTCTTAAATTTAATTGAGTGAATTACTAATTTAAATAATTTAAGATATGGAAAATAATGATACAAATTTGAAATTAGCAAATGTAATCTTTGACTTAGCAAAAAATGCCGAAGAAAGCGGGAAATATGAAGACGCTATAAAGTCTTACAAAGAAGTATTAAATGTTTTTGAGCAAGCATTAGGAGCAGAAGACGAACAAACAAAAGAAGTTTACACCAATATAGGAATGTGCTACAAAGCATTAGGCAAAAACGAAGAAGCCTTAACCTACCTAACCAAAGCCCTATCAAGTTCAAAAACAACATCAGTAGTTCAAAAACAAGAAACAGCAATAGAAAAGCAAGATACAAACGAAGAAGAGTTAGAAGAAGAATATAGACTGGAAAAAGAAGCAATTAGACTGAAAGAAAAAGGGATTACAAGTGAATACAAAGAAAATTATAATGAGGCAATAAATTATTACGAAGATGCTTTGAAAATTAAAAAAAAAGTATTAGGAAATAATCACGTAGATATAGGGGCTGGATACCGCGACATAGGTAAATGTTATTATTATTTAGATAAAATTGATCAGGCAATAAATTATTACAAAGATGCTTTGAAAATTTTTGATCAGTCATTTGATTTTGATAATGTATATTCTGCTGATTTATATTACAAAATAGGTGTTTGTTATTCGGAAATTAATAAAGTTGAAATAGCATTATATTATTTAAGAAAAGCATTACGTATTTTCAAAATGAACAATGATGAAGATGAAGAAAGAGTAATAGAAACGATAAATGAAATAAAAGAAAAATTTTATGGAGATTCTTTGGTAGAATATGAAGAAGAAGATGAATACGATGAAGAAGATTGCGAATATGATGAAGAATACACTGAGGAAAAAGCACCAAAAATAAGTGAATTATCAGATTATGGGGATAATTATTCTGATTCTGGTTTTTGGAATAAAGTAAAAAAATTAGGGAAAAAGGTATTGAAACCTGCTTTACAATTATATTATGTGATGAAAGAGTCATCTACTCCGCTTGATACAAAGGGTTTGATTATAGGAGCTTTGGGATATTTGATTTTACCTATTGACTTAATTCCGGATTTCATTCCTGCGGCTGGATATACAGATGATTTGGCGGCATTATTAGCAGTTGTAAAAATGTGTAAGGAACATATCACTCCTGAAATAGAAAGAAAAGTAAGAAAAGACCTTGGTGAATAAATTTAGAAATAAATACACAGTTTAACTAATCCAAAGAACAACGCTCGTGAGTCAAAGAATTATTTTGACTGTCGAGCGTTTTATTTTACTCGGAGTTTTTGTCCTATTTTAATTCTTGATGCTTGTTTTTGTGTAAGATTGTTTAACTTGCATATTTGATTAACACTTACACCATATTTCTTTGCAATTTTTGCAATAGTTTCTCCTTTTTTTACCGTATGGTTTACTATATGTTGTTCTGGTTTCTTTCCCTTTATATTTTCCTTTATTTCCTCAGCAGATGTTTGTGTATTAATAGCTTCGTTTTCGGAAGATACTATCGGAGTTTCAGTGTTAAAGTTTGTAGGTGTTTGAGTTTCTTCTGTTTTTACCTCTTTACGATATGCCTCTTTACGATGTATTGTAAGTAAATCTCCAACTCTTAGATATTTTCTTTTACTCGCTTTTTTATTCCATGATTTTAATTGTTTTACGCTTACTCCATAACGTTTAGAAATAGAAGCCCAAGTTTCGTTTTTACGGATTTTGTGATATACTATTCTTTCTCTATATTCTATTTCTCCGTTTGCGATTTGGCCATTCTTTACTTTACTTTCGCCAAAATATTCTTCTTTTTTGTAATTAGAAATGCTATCTTCTAAGCTTATGAAATCGTTGATATAGGTTAAAGGTAATTTCAAACTATATTTATCTTGACTACCAGGAATCATATCCATTTTATATTGAGGATTCATTTCTCTTAATTCTTCTATGGATATATTCATCACTTCTTCTATTTGCTTAAAGTGAATGTCTTTACTAAGCATCACTGTATCTGAAATAAGATGTAAAGGTTTAGAAATACGTTCTATTTCTATTCCATGCTCTCGGTAATATGTCATTGCGTAAACAGCAGCTATATAAGCAGGAACGTAACCTCTTGTTTCTCTTGGTAGATAATCATACATTCCCCAAAATGTATCTTTGCCTGAACGACGAATAGCTTTGTTTACATTACCTGGTCCGCAGTTGTAAGCCGCTAAGGCTAAGGTCCAATCTCCATATATTTTATATAAATCTCTTAAATAACGTGCAGCAGCGTATGTTGCTTTAATTGGGTCGCGTCTATCGTCAATTACAGAGTTTATTCTTAAATCATACATTTTTCCTGTTGAGTGCATAAATTGCCAAAGGCCTGTTGCACCTGCTCTTGAAACGGCTGTTGGATTTAAAGCAGACTCTATAATGACTAAATACTTTAAATCTTCAGGAACTCCTGCTTTATCTAAAATGTTTTCAAATATTGGAAAATAGTATTTGCTTAATCCTAACATTACTCCAACTCTATCACCAATTTTATCTACATAATAAATGATATGTGAGCGTACTTTGTCGTTGTAAGTTAATTCTATTGCAGAGGGAATCTTTCTTAAACGATTTGCAATAACACTATCAGGAAGGTCAGCTACTTTAACCCTTGGAGAATATGTTTGATTGTTTGAATTGTATCTTTGATTTAAAAATTTTGAATTTTGTCTTACATAATATCTATGCAACAAACTATCATAATTTCTTTCAAATTGAGTAAAAAACTCAGGGCTATCTATATCTTGTGCAGATAAAGAAATCCCAAAAAACATTAAAAATACGATATATATACCCTTATTTTTCATATAAATTATTCAAAAAATGAGCTGTAAAATTACAAAAAAATGCTCAATTAAGGATAATTCTCTCGATTTTTCTGATAGATTAGTCAAATGTTTTGTAATTTTGTAGTTTAATAAATAGTTGTTTTTACAAATTAAAAAATATAAAATTATGAAAATAGTAATTCCTATGGCAGGTATGGGCAAGAGATTACGTCCTCATACATTAGTAACACCAAAACCTTTGATTGAATTGGCAGGTAAACCAATCGTTCAACACTTGTGCGAAGATATAAGAGAAGTTGTGGGAGAAGAGATAGAAGAAATTGGTTTCATAATAGGAGATTTCGGAAAAGAAGTAGAAAATAACCTATTAAATATAGCGAAACAATTAGGTACAAAAGGTAGGATTTACTATCAAAACGAGCCTCTTGGAACTGCTCATGCAATTCTTTGTGCGAAGGAAAGTCTTTCGGGAAAGGTTACAGTGGCTTTTGCAGATACTTTATTTGATGCAGGCTTTACTTTGGAAACTAAGGAAGACGGAATTATTTGGACTCACAAAGTAGACGACCCAAGTGCGTTTGGAGTTGTCAAAAAGAACGCAGATCAAACTATTTGTGGATTTGTGGAAAAACCAAAAGAGTTTGTAAGTAATGAAGCAATAATTGGTATCTATTATTTCAAAGATGGTGAAAATCTAAGAAACGAATTGCAATATTTAATTGATAATAATATCACTAAATCAGGAGAATATCAACTTACAGATGCTCTTCAAAATATGCTTGATAAGGGATTGAAGTTTAAAACAAACGATGTAAAAGAATGGTTAGACTGTGGTAATCCTAAGGCAACGGTTGAAACTTGCGGAAGAGTGTTAGAATTAAAATCTGCTAAGAATGGCCTTTATGAATTAACAGAAGAATTATTGAATGAATATGTTATAAACGACAACTCTTTGATTATTCAACCTGTTTATATAGGAAAGGGAGCTGTTATTAAGAATTGTGTAATAGGACCAAGAGTAAGTATTGGAGAAAATTGCAAAATAACAAATTCTTGCATTAAAGACTCTATGGTAGGCAAGGAAACAATTGTAGAAAATGCAGTTTTGAAAAATAGTATGATCGGTTCATTTGCAAAAATCGAAAATAAACAACAAGAATTAAACTTAGGAGATTATAGTTGTATAAATTAAATAATATAATGAAAAGTAGCGGTATCATTTTAACCTTGTTGTCTGTAATTATTTGCCTATCTTCTTGTAAAAATCAAGAAACAGCAGTTAGGCAACCTAACGATAATGACATAAAAGTGGCACAAATGGTTATTGATGCCGCTATTGAACGTGAGATTGGTAATATGGAGAAGGCGAGTTCTTTGTATGAGAATATTATTAAGCAACAACCAGAAAATTCTCTTGCATATTACCAACTCTCTTCCATAAATTATGAACAACGAAACATAGCAACTGCCATTGAATATAATCTTATGGCAATAGAATTGAGTCCAAAAAATCATTGGTATCGCACTCAATTAGCCGAAATCTATCTGCAAACACGGCAAATTGAAAAAGCAGCAGAACAATATCGTGCAATAATAGATTTACAGCCTGAGGTTACAGAATATTACTTTGAATTAGCGAGTATTTATAGTGAAGTAAATATGTATGACAAAGCTGTAGAAGTAATAAACTTGCTTGAAAAAAGGCAAGGTATTAATGAATATTGCTCGATGTTTAAATACAAGGTATATAAACAATTGGAAAAACCAGAAAAGGCTATAAAGGAAATAGAAGTCTTATGTAAGGAATATCCAAGCAACGTATCTTATCTATCAATCTTAGCTCAAAATTATTTATCTGAAAAAGAAGATAAAAAGGCTTTGAGTTTAATGAAAAAGATAGAAGAAATAGATTCTAATAATATAGAAAACGTTGTTGCTTTGTTAGAATTCTATTATAGAAGAAATGAAATAAATTTAGCCGAAACCTATATGGATAAACTATGTAGGAGTACGCAAATGAATTTTGAAGAAAAAAATCAATTAATTCTTGGTCTTTATCAAGAAAAAGTAGATACAGATTTAGGAACTCTAAGAAATTATATAAGACATTTAGAGACTATGTCTAATATGTATCCTGAGGAGGGGCGTTTATGGCAATTTCTTTCTATTGGTTATATGAGAACATATCGTTTGGACGAGGGATATTTAGCTTGTAAAAAAGCAATAGAATATGGAGTCAAAGATTTAGATTTGTATAAAAATTATGTAATTTCTCAACAATTAAAAGCAAGTGATGAAGAGAAAATAAAAACTTGCGATGATGCATTAAAACTCTACCCAAGAGAAGTTTTATTTTATATTATCAAAGGATTTTCTTTGATAAACCAAAAAAACTATTCCCAAGGCATAAACGCATTAGAAAAAGGCTTGAAATACGCTAAACAAAACAGCGATTTTATTGATATTTACAGCAATTTAGCAGAGGCATATTATCGATTAGAAAACAAAGAGAAGGCTTGGGAATATTTTGAAAAAGCCTTGAAAATTGATTCTAATAATCTTATTGTTTTAAACAATTATGCATATTATTTATGTTTAGAAAACTTAGAGCTTGATAAAGCAGAAAAAATGTCAAAGCAAACTTACGAAGCAGAACCTAATAATATAACTTTCGCAGACACTTATTCGTGGATTTTATTCACTAAAAAAAATTATCAAAACGCTAAAATAATTTTAGAAAACTTTGTTTCAGATAAAGAAAATTGGAGCGAAACTGTAAAGGAACACTATCAAAAAATATTAGAAGCATTAAATCAATAAATACTTCTATAAAAGCTCATCAACAGTTATAATTCTAACATCATTATCGTTTACTTCTATTTTTATTTCCGTTATTTCATCGGGCAATAGTGGAGAAATATTTTCGCACCACTCCATAAAACAATAATTTCCGCTAAAGATATAATCATCAAATCCTATATCAATAGCCTCTTGTAAATTTTTAATTCTGTAAAAGTCAAAATGATAAATTGTTCCTGCTTTAACTGAAAAATATTCATTTACAATAGCAAACGTAGGCGAACAAACATTATCCTCAACCTCTAAAGCCTTACACAAAGACTTTGTAAGCGTAGTTTTTCCTGCTCCTATATTCCCATTTAATGAAAAAAGTCTTGAAGAAGGAAAATCTTGCAAAATCTGTTTTGCAACTTGGTCAATACAAGACAAATTTTCAAGTATATATTGCTTTTTCATAGATTTATTTATTAGTTAGTTTGATAAATGGAATCATAACCTCTTCCATAGAAATGCCACCATGTTGGAATGTATTCATATAATATTGCACGTAATGATTGTAATTATTTGGATAAGCAAAGAAATCATTAGCACGTGCAAAGATATATGGAGATGAAATATGAAGTCTTGGCAAGAAAATATCCTCTGGATTTTTTACATCAAAGACTTGTTTTGGATTATAATCCATTAGTTTTCCTACCTTGTATCTTAAATTAACAGAAGCATCTTTTGTGGAACGTATCTTTACAGGATTGTTGATTTTTACAGAACCATGGTCGGTTGTAATGTAGATATTAACATTTTTTGTACTAAGAAACTTAATTAAATCCAATAGAGTAGAGTGTTCAAACCACGTTTTAGTAACACTTCTATAAGAATTTTCATCTTCTGCCAACTCTCTAACAAGCATAGACTCAGTTCGAGCATGCGAAAGCATATCAATAAAGTTGTAAACAACCACATTCAATTTATTTTGCAATAGATTGCTTAGATTATCTATCATCTTTTTGCCGAAAGTCGCATTTAAAACCTTATGATATGAAGTTTTGATGTCAAAGCGGTTGTTTTTAAGATGTTTTTGTAAGAAAATATATTCATTTTGATTTTTCTGCCCTTCTTGGTCCTCATCAAGCCATAAATCTGGGTAAGTTTTCTTAATATCAGAAGGCATCATACCCGAAAGAAGTGCATTTCGAGCATATTGAGTTGTAGTTGGAATAATACTATAATAAATGTTTTCTTGCTCAACTCTAAAATATTGTTCAATATGTGTTTGAATAATTTTCCATTGGTCAAAACGGAAGTTGTCAATTATTATTAAAAAGTTTGATTTCTCATCTTTGTTAAGGTCAGGAAAAAGTTTATTTTTCAAAAGCGTGTGAGAAAACAAAGGAGAGTTAGCATCCTTTTTACTAATCCAATCAATATATTTTTGTTGATAATACTTAGAGAATTGATTGTTTGCTTCTTGTTTTTGTTGCTTCAATACCTCAAAAATACTTACATCATTTGATTCAGCAAGGTTAAGTTCCCAATAGACAAGTTTTTTATAAAGTTCTATCCATTCTTGCCAATCCATGTCGTTATCCATAAGTTTCATTCCTATTTGACGAAATTCTTGCTGATAACTCATAGTAGATTTCTCGCTAACAAGGCGTTTAGTATCTAAGTGTTTCTTTAAGGTTAGTAATATTTGATTAGGGTTTACTGGTTTAATGAGATAATCAGATATTTTAGAACCAATAGCCTGCTCCATTATTTGTTCCTCTTCGCTTTTTGTTATCATAATTATTGGCAAAGCAGGATAGCGTTCTTTAATTATATTTAGAACTTCTAAACCGCTTAATCCCGGCATATTTTCGTCTAAGAAAACTATATCAACCTTTTCTTCTGCCAATATATCAAGAGCTTCATTGCCGTCAATAGCAAGCGAAAAAGAATAACCCTTAGTTTCAAGAAACAAAACATAAGGTTTTAATAAATCTATTTCATCATCTACCCAAAGTATCTTAACCATATCAAAGAATATTTTAATATGATATAAAACGCAACAATAAAGAAAAATGTTATAATTTAGTGATAAAAACTATTGAAGAAAGTCTGTAATCTTTCCTTCGTCAATATTGATTGACTTAAACAAATCAACAACTTTTCCGTTCTCTAAAAGAACAATTATAGGCTGACGTCCATTGGTTGCAGAAAGAAAAAGTAGGGGAGGAACATTTGATGCTGATAATTTTTCAATAGAGGTTTCTTCGTAAAACACATCAATACTTCCTTCTTTGCCCCAAAACAAAATGGCAAATTTTGATTTATCTAAATTATGTCGCTTAATCATTACATCAAGCTTGATTGCAGAGCGTTTACAATGTTTACAGCCCGTAGAATATAAACAAAGAACCTTTTTGCCCTCAGAAATCTTTAACTCCTTTGCTTGTTCAAGACAAAGAAGTTTTTCAAAACTTTCCATATTTAATTGAGCCTGCTTACCATAAAGCTTATTTACTATTACATCTGGCGGACGCACAATAAAAGATGTGGCAAGAGGAACCAATAAACAAAGAGATAAAATAAGTTTTGAATATTTTATTTTCCACCCTTTGTCAAAAAACAAAACAATACAAAGCAATAATAATACGATGTTTTTAATTATTGTTTGAGAATCTGACAAAATCAATACTTCTCCAAAGCAATGACAATTTTCTGCATCAACTTGGAAAAGCAAAGGTTTTAATAAAACATAAATTGTAAAGAAAGAAAGCGAGCCTACAGCAAGCCATCGAGATAATTTAGGATAAATGCCAATGCTTAACATCAATCCTAAACACGCCTCACAAGAAATAAGAACTCTTGTAAGGAAATTAGTTGTGTTCCAAGAAAATAATTCATGCTCAAACACGAACATGTCAAATGCTTCTATTGAAATATATTTGGTAATAGCAGAAGCAATAAAGACTATTCCAATAAAAATTCTAATTGAAGGAAGAATAATTTTCTTGAAACTCATAAAAACAAATTATAGTTCTTGACAACTGATAGGAGAATAGTCACTTTCAGCTTTTTTCATATCAAGAGCAACTTCTGAACAACTGCCAGCCCAATCGTAATAAAAATATTGCTCAACTCCGTCAGTACAAACGCAATCTACTGTTTCACTACAAGAGGTCAATACCCCACAAGAAACAATTAACGCTATAACTAAAAATATTTTTCTCATATCTTAATTTTAAATTTAAAAAAAAGGAATACTCCATAAAGAGCATTCCTTTATAAATCATTTAACTTTTGATTAGCGTTCTACGCAGCTTAAAGTTATTCCTAATTCTACTGCATCTGCTTCTGGGTATAATTCTGCCCATTCACCAGTTAAGTCAGCCCAAGTAACTTGGTCGCAAGTTCCTTGAAATTCTACTATTGTAGCAGCTTCTTCTGTGAATAATTCGTTGTTACTCATGTCTGTTGATGCTGTACAATCACAATCTGAAACTGGATTACATGCTGCGAAAGCTAAGAAAGCTCCCATTAAAACTAATACTTTTTTCATAGCGCAATTAAATTTATTTGTTATTAAAATGTCTTACTCTTTTTAAATAGGATTTTCAGTTCCTCCCTGCAAGGTTTATTGCCTTATCGTTGGCAAAATTAAAAAAAAGATATTTAACTTGCAAAATTTTTTATAGAAAAATCAAAAAATCACTATATTTGCAACCTATGAAATTACTTAATTATTTGTTGTTTTACGGATTTTTAATACCTCTTTCTTTCCTGCCAATGAAGGTATTGTATTGTATTTCAGATGTTGTTAAGTTTCTTCTTTATAATGTTGTAGGTTATAGAAAGAAAGTAGTAATAGATAATCTTTCTAAATCTTTTCCCGATAAGACACAAACAGAATTAAAACAAATAGCCAACAAGTTTTATTCTCATTTGGCAGACCTTTTCTTAGAAGCAGTGAAAATGTTGACTATTTCAAGAAAAAACCTAATGAAAAGATACAAATGCCTTAATCCTGAGATAATATCTAAATATTACAAACAGAATAAAAGCATTATTTTAGTTTCTGCACACTACAATAATTGGGAATTTATGGTTGCAAGTCTTGGAATGCAGTTTGACTTTCACGGAATAGGCGTAGGCAAAAGAATGAGCAATAAAACTTTCGAGGAACTTATGCACAAAAAACGTACAAGATACTCAACGGAAGTTTGTTATGCAGATAATTCACGTAAAGTCTTTGACAACTATCACAATACTAAGACTTGTGCCTATATGCTTTTGTCAGACCAAAGTCCAAACGATAGAAACAAATGCTATTGGATAGACTTTCTTAATCAAAAGACTGCATTTATCTATGGTTGCGAATATTTTGCAAAAAAATATGACTACCCTGTATTTTTTTATAAAGTAAGAAAAGTAAAAAGAGGCTATTATGAATTTGAAATAGAAGAAGTAGCTCTCAAACCACAAGAAACAGAATATGGTTTCATAGTAAAGAAATCCGCAGACATATTAGAAAATTTAATAAAAGAAGCTCCGCAATATTGGTTGTGGAGTCATAGACGTTGGAAACTTAAATACGAACAAGCATAGTTATGAATAATTTCACTCATCTTCATGTTCACACACAATATTCCATATTAGATGGAGCGTGTAACATAAATAAATTACTTGATAGAGCAAAAGAATTAGAGCAAACAGCAATTGCAATTACCGACCACGGTAATATGTTTGGTGTTTTAGAGTTTCACAATGCTTGTAAAAAGAAAGGAATAAAGCCTATCTTAGGTTGTGAAATGTATGTCTCGCCTCAAAGTAGATTTATAAAAGATGGGAAAAATTTTAGTGGACATCACCTTATCTTACTTGCCAAGAACGAAAAAGGCTATCAAAATTTAGTAAAATTAGACTCCCTTGCCTTTGCCAAAGAAGCCAAATATCGTACATCAAGAATAGACAAAGAACTTTTATTTGAATATTCAGAAGGATTGATATGTTGTTCGGCATGTTTAGGAGGAGTATTGCCAAAATTGATTGAAAACAATGATATAGAAGGAGCAGAAAAAACAGCCTTAGAATATAAATCTGTTTTCAAAGAAGACTACTATATAGAAATACAAAACCATGGCATAGACCTACAACAGCAAGTCAATAAAGAATTGATAAGAATTGCTAAGAAATTTGATATAAAAATAATAGCAACAAACGATGTGCATTATATAAATAAAGATGACTATGAAGCACATAAAATATTGATTTGCTTGAATACAGGAAAAACCCTTGCCGAATATGCCGAGAGTAAAATGTCTTACACAGGCAATGAATACCTTAAAAGCAAAGAAGAAATGTTAGAAACATTTCCAGAAATTCCTGAGGCAATTTACAACACCCAAGAAATAGTAGATAAGATAGAAGTCTATGAACTTGAAAGAGGACCAATACTTCCGGTTTTCGACATACCAACGTCCTTTGGCAAAATAGAGGATTACTATGAGAAATTTCCATTAGAAGCAATAGAAGATAAGCTTTATACCGATTTTATAAACAATCCAAAGACCAAAGACGAAGACAAACTTCCCGAGGTAAAGAGAGGAATTATCGATAAACTGATAAAAGAAAAGGAAGGATACAAAAAAATAATTAGGACCAAATTCGATGCAGCCTATTTAAGACACCTTACCTTTGAAGGAGCGAAAAAACGTTACGGAGAAAACCTTGACGAAACCGTTTTAAAAAGAATAGAGAGTGAATTAGGCACAATAGAATGGATGGGCTTTCCTGGATATTTTTTAATAGTGCAAGATTTCATCAACTATTCAAGAGAAAATTTAGGAGTAATAGTAGGACCCGGTAGAGGCTCAGCCGCAGGAAGTGTTGTAGCATATTGTCTTGGTATTACAGCAATAGAACCTTTGAAATACGGATTACTATTTGAGCGATTTTTAAATCCCGATCGAATTTCTTTACCCGATATAGATGTAGACTTTGATGACCAAGGTCGAGAAAAGACTTTGAAATACGTACAAGACAAATATGGTTCGGATCACGTAGCACAAATTACCACCTTTGGAACAATGGCAGCCAAAATGTCAATAAAAGACGTTGCACGTGTGCTTGATTTACCGCTTGCCGAATCAAACCGATTAGCAGACTATGTTCCAAACAGACCAGGCATTAGTTTAGAACAAGCATTCAATGAATCTCCCGAATTAAAACAAGAATTAGAAAACGGAAGTGAATTAGTCAAAAAAGTACTTTCACTTGCCGTGAAATTAGAAGGCTCAATCCGTAGCACAGGTATTCACGCTTGCGGAGTAATTATAGGACCCGATGATATATCTAATTACGTTCCAATTGCCGATAGTAAAGATTCCGATATGATGGCAACACAATTTGAAGGCAAGCTAATAGAGAGCGTAGGAATGATTAAGATGGATTTTCTTGGATTAAGCAACCTTTCAATCATTAAAGATGCCTGTGAAAACATTCATAAAAGTCATGGAATCAATGTAGAAATTGACAAAATACCTCTTGATGACAAAAAAACACTTGACCTATTTTCAAAAGGATTAACAGTAGGCACATTCCAATTTGAATCAGATGGTATGAGCGGACACCTACAAAATCTAAAACCCGATAGATTTGAAGACCTAATAGCAATGAACGCTCTTTACCGTCCAGGACCTATGCAATATATTTCAAACTTTATCAATCGTAAACACGGACGCGAAGAAATCGTTTATGAATTTCCTATAATGGAAAACTATCTTGCAGAAACCTACGGCATAACCGTATATCAAGAGCAAGTGATGTTGCTTTCCCAAGCCCTTGCAAATTTCACTCCTGGTGAAGCCGACAAACTCAGAAAGGCGATGGGAAAGAAGCAAATCAAGGTAATGGAAGAATTAGAGAAGAAATTCATTGTTGGTTGTGAGAAAAACGGATTGGAATTAGAGAAAGTAAAAAAAATATGGGAAGACTGGAAAAAATTTGCAGAATACGCATTCAACAAATCTCACTCAACATGTTACGCATACGTAGCCTTTCAAACAGCATACTTAAAAGCACACTACCCGGCAGAATACATGTCTTCTGTACTTACTCATAACCTTTCTGATATTAAGAAAATAACAAAATATATTGAAGAATGCCAAAACATAGACCTGCAAGTATTAGGTCCAAACGTAAATGAATCGGACTTAAACTTTATGGTAAACAAAAAAGGCGAAATATTATTTGGATTAGCCGCCATAAAAGGAGTAGGATTAGCTGCCGCAGAAGAAATAATTAGAGAAAGAAATGAAAACGGTCCATACATCTCAGCCTTTGACCTTGTAAAAAGAGTAAATCTTCGCATAATCAATCGCCGATGCTTAGAATCCCTAATAAAAGCAGGTGGATTTGACTGTTTTGAAGGCGTTCACCGAGCACAATACTTTGCAAATATTGACAATATCACTGTTTTAGAAAAAATGATAATGCTATCCAATAAATTAAAATCAGATAGCCTATCCTCACAAGTATCATTATTTGACGAAGAAGAAATAAAAGTAGATGAAATATTTGAAATGCCAGACTGTGAAGCTTGGACAAAAAGCGAAAGTCTTTCATTTGAAAAAGAAATGATAGGCTTTTACATCTCAGGACACCCGTTAGACGAGTACGAAGAAACAGTTAGAACATTTGTAGATACTAAGATAGAAAGTTTTAAAGACTTAACCACACTCAAAGATAAAGACATATGTATAGCAGGCATAGTAGTAGGCTCAGAAAACCGAGTAGGCAAAAACGGAAATCCTTTTTCCTCACTCACAATAGAAGATGAAACAGGAGCATACACTTTTAGATTCTTTGGAAACAACTATGTAAAATACGGAAACTTCTGCAAAGAAGGTCTTTATCTGATAATAAACGCTTCTGTCAAAGAAAAAACTTGGCCAAAAGACGCAATTGCAAAAGAATTAGAAGTATATGTAAAAGAAGTCTCACTTCTAAACAACTATATGGAAGAAAACGCCAAAGAATTAGAAATGACAATAGACTTTAACAACATAACACAACCCTTTGTAGAAGAATTAGAAACCCTATGCAAGAAAAACAAAGGGAAAATCACTCTTAAACTAAACATAGTTTCTGCAATGGACGATTTAAAACTAACAATGCTATCAAAAAAATATAAAGTAGCACCATCTTTCATAAAAGAAATAAGAAAATTCTCTTCAAAATATGGCTTACTCTATAAAGTCTTAAAAAGATAATGAAGTATTTACCCTTAGAAATCGTAAAAACGAAAGCCCTTTCCTTAGGATTTCATGACTGTGGTGCGGCAAAAGCAGAGCAACTCTGTTCAAAGGCCTTTGATACCTGGATTTCAAAGGGATATAATGCAGATATGGATTACTTATCTAATTATCACTCACAACGATTCAACGTAAACGAGTTGTTAGAAGGTGCAAAAACAGTCTTTTCCTTTGTAATATCTTATAATACTGAGAAACAGTTAGAAAACTCCAAAGTAAAAATTGCCTCATACACACAAGGGCTTGATTATCATAAAGTAATAAAAAATAAACTCTACGCCTTATTAGAAGAATTAAAAGCCTTATTTCCAGACCTTCAAGCAAAAATATGCGTAGATACAGCACCCGTAATGGAAAAGCATTGGGCAGTAAAAGCAGGCTTAGGTTGGATAGGTAAAAACACTTGTTTCATAAGTCCAAAATGGGGAAACAAAGTCTTTTTAGCCGAGATTATTTGTGATTATGAAAGCGATTACACACAAGAGTTTAGAAATCAGTGTGGTAATTGTAGAAAATGTATAGAATCTTGCCCAAACGGAGCATTGAATGACCAAGAAATAGGACTTAATTCAAATAAATGTATTTCTTATCAAACCATTGAAAACAAGAACTCTATACCTTCAGAAATAAAACTCAATAACTACATCTATGGTTGCGACATTTGCCTAAATGTCTGCATAAGAAACAAAAAGGCAATCAAAGTAAACAATGAGTTTTCTCCTACACAAGAAATTAAAACCTTGATTTCAAAGATAGAAAGCGGAGAATTAGAAAAAACAGACTTTAATAAAGTCCGCAAAATCTCTGCAATGGAGAGAGTAAAGTATGAAAAACTACTTTCAAATATAGAAATCAATAACCGTACTTCTTTCTTAAAAGAGCAAACATCACAAAAGAAAGAATTATAGCAAAGACCTCTGCAACCGAAATCGAAAGCCAAATTCCGTTTATGCCAAAAAGCAAAGGCAAAATTAAGACTGCACCACATTCAAATATGATTGTACGCGAGAAAGATATGCCCGCAGAAACCAATCCGTTGTTAAGAGCGGTGAAAAAGGCAGAAGCATAGATATTTATCCCTGCTAAAAGGAAAGAAAACGAAAACAAAGTAAACGCATGCCTTGTAAGAAGAAACAATTCCATATCATAACCCACAAAAATCTTTGAAAGAAAAGAAGCAAGAGACAACGCCAAAGCCGTAGTTATCAATCCCATAGAAGAAACTATTACAAGGCTTTTACGAAGCAAACTTTTCAATTCAGCATTGTTCTTTGCACCATAGTGAAAACTCACAATAGGAGTACTACCTATTGAAAACCCGATAAATATCGAAAGAAAAATAAAATAAGTGTACATTATCACACCATAAGCCGCAACACCATTTTCCCCAATGTAACGCATTAGTTGAAAATTGTAAAGCATACAAACAATAGAAACAGAAATATTTGTAACCATTTCCGAAGAGCCATTTAAGCAAGCCTTAAAAAGAGCCCTTACATCAAAGGAAAAACGAGTCAATCTCAACAAACTACTATTAGGCAATGCGAAATAAACAAGAGGAATAAGTCCACCGATATATTGACTTATGAGAGTAGCATAAGCAGCTCCCTTTAAACCCCACTGAAACTCAGCAATAAAGAGATAATCCAAAACAATATTTGCCACACCTGCACAAATAGTACATACAAGCCCTAAATTAGGTTTCTCAGCCGTTACCCAAAGCGACTGAAACGCATATTGCAAAACAAAAGCCGGCAAAGCAATAAGCAGAATCTTGCTATACTCAACACAATAGCCTATCATCTCGCCCTCAGCCCCGAGCCAAATAGCCACATCCTTTATTAGCATGCGACCAATCAATAAGATAATAACGCTACACCCTGCAAGCAAATAAATAAACATAGAGAAAAGAGAATTAGCCTTAGCTTTATCGCCCTCACCCAAGGTTTTTGCAATCAAAGCACTGCCACCTGTTCCAAGCATTAGCCCAATTATACCAAGCATTTGCAAGAAAGGCATAATTAAATTAACGGCTGCAAAAGGCGTTTTCCCCACAAAATTAGATACAAATATGCCATCGACAACGCTATATATAGAAACGAATATCATCATTACAATAGATGGCAAAGTGAATCTAAGTAATTTGCGATAAGAAAAGTGTTCCGAGAACTGAATTGCCTGCATCAAAAACTCCAATTAAAAATAAAACTTCACGAATTGCAAAGTTACAAAAATAACTCTTTGTTTTATTTTATTTTAATCAAGATAAAATACTATTTTTTCTTTGTTAAAAGGGTATTTTATCTAAGAAAAAATAATTTTTTTTCAAAGGAGAATGGGTGAGGACAAAGAAATGTTTTGTAAATACCACGAAAAATTATATATTTGCAAGACAAAGTATGCTTAAATTTTTAAAAAAGGAGGTCTTTAAAGAGAAAAAGAATTTTTAAATTAAGACTTATAGAATTTTATACGACATAAAAAGCGTTTTTGCTTAGATTTGGATGTGTGAAATCTGGACAATTTCACAAGATATCAACCAAAAAATAAGCCAAGGACGCTCACGATTCATTCGTGGGCTTGACTTGTTTGGTTGATAAGGTAGTCCAGAACCTCACACTCCGATAAGAATAAAGTCCCACGTTTTTTTATGTTTTAAAGTCAAATAAATATTGAATAAAATTTGGGACTAAATAGTATGAATCAAATAGTAATTTATTATGAAGTGTAAATATTGCAAAAAACCAGCAGGTTTCTTTTCTTTAAAACACAAAGAATGTGAAAAGAAACATCAAGAATCTTTATCTTTAATAAAAAATAAAATATCAGACCTTTTTATTAAATCATCATTAAATGATTATTTAACATTGAAAGAAGGGTTGAGTAATGTTATTGTAGAAGGTTATATAACGGATAAGGAGTTTAATACTTTAGTTGTTGAAACAACACATTTAGTCCTTTCTAATGATATTAAAACTGATAGTTTCATTTTTCAAGACTTTGTAGATAGTCTTCCAAATGATTTAAAAACAGCAATAATTTCGCACAATAGATATATAAAGTATTGGACTACATTTTTTGAGACATATTTCAATAGTTTAAATATTGATGAAAGAATAAGTAAAACTTATATTTCTTTTATTGAAAGACTTAATACAATAGAATGGTTATCAGATGGGCTATATAATTGTTTTGTTTCATTTTTAGATAATAAAATATCAGATTTCTTAGAAGATAATTTAATTGATAATGAGGAAGAAGCCTTTTTAACAGACTTTATGGATGACTTATCTTTAAGAGAGTCATTATCATCAACCAATAATAAAGTTTATAAAAGATTTGTTCAATGTTTAATTTTAAAAGATTTAAGAGAAGGTAAGGAAATTACACGTTTGAAAATAGAAGGGATACCTATTTTATTAGGAAAAAAAGAACAAATACTTTGGGTAGATCAACTTGTTGAAGCATATGAAGAAAAAACAGGGAAAAGATATGAAGGAGCTTCTCAAGGAGTTAGTATAAGAATATGTAAAGGTGTTTATTATAAAACGGGTGCAAGTAAAGGCTATCCTGTGGAATATCAATATAATAAAAGTCTTGGTGTAGGCGTTTTCGTTATTACAAATAAGCATATTTACTTTTTGGGAGATAAACAAGTTAAATTAGCTTACAATAAAATACTTTCGTTTGAGGAATATAGTGATGGTATAACTCTTATAAAAGATGGAGTAAATCCTAAACCATATACTTTTGTTGGAGTCAATGCCTGGTTTTTGATAAATGCAATACAATTAAGTAATGCATAATTTAAAATAAATATCAATTTTCAACAATCAAAATTACTTTTGAAAATTAAGAAATAAATTGTACAAATTATCTTTTAATTGAACGCTTAAAAGTATATTTACTTTTTAAAAGTGATTAAAAAAATTATACATTCTTTGTTCTTTTATTGCATTTTAGCGAATTATAAATGGCGAAATCTTGCATTTTAGCGAAATAAAAGTGTCTAAATTTTGCATTTTAGCGAATTATATTTACCTTTGCACGTTGATTATTAAATAATTATATGTTTTATGGTTGATGAAAAGAAAATATTACGTGTTATCGCCGAGCAACAAGAGTATATAAAAACGTTTGATTACAAGAAATTAGTAAGCAGAAAGGAGGAAAACTTGTTCGATTTAAGTAGTTCTCTTGCTCAAGTTGTTATAGGGGTTAGGCGTAGTGGCAAATCAACTTTGTGCCATAAGGTTCTCTTACAAGCAGGTATAAATTATGGTTATGTAAACTTTGATGATGACCGTTTATTTAATATAGAGACAGAGGATTTGAATACAATTTTATCTTGTGTCTATCAAATATATGGAACGAATATAGAGTATTTGTTTTTTGATGAAGTTCAAAACGTAGATGGTTGGTATTTATTTGTCAATAGGTTGTTACGTTCAAATTTACATATAATTGTAACAGGAAGTAATGCAAAACTTCTTAGTGGGGAACTTGCAACTCACCTTACTGGAAGATACAATGAAATAAAGTTATTCCCTTTTTCTTTTTCTGAATATTGTTATTTTCATAATATAGATACAAAAGGTATTACGACAAAGGCTGATGCGGAAAGAAAACGTGCTTTTATTGATTATATAAATGAAGGAGGCTTTCCTGAAACTCAAAATCTTGTCAATAAACGTGGTTATATTCAAAGTCTTATAGAAGCAATCATTACAAAAGATATTCAGAAACGTTTTAATATTCGTCATATTGATACTTTACGTAAAATAATTCATCATCTTATTAATAATGTTTGTCAAGAAATAAATTATGAAAAAATTGCACAACTATTTGATGTAACTGATAATACGGTAAAAAAATATGTGGATTATTTAAGACAAACTTTTCTTGTGCAGACATTGAGTAAGCATTCTTTTAAAAGTAAAGAGAGATTGAGAAATTCAAAAGCTTATATTATTGATCCTGCATTTCAAAATAATAGGGATAATTCTTTTGCTGCAGAAAATATAGGTTGGCGGTTAGAAAATGTTGTATTTATAGAATTATTACGCCGTTGTGCTAATGAATTTCTAGATGTATATTATTACAAACCTAATGCTAGAGCAAAAGAAGTAGATTTTGTTATTTGTAATCAAAATAAGGCTATTGAACTTATACAAGTTGCTTACGACATAGAAAAAATAGAAACTTTTAATAGAGAGATTTCTGCCTTAATAACAGCTTCTGCAAAATTAAATTGCGATAAACTTACTTTGATTGCTTTTTCAGATACCAAGGAATTAGAAATTGAAGGAAAGATTATTCGTATTGTATCTGCATTAGAATGGTTGTTAGAGATGTAAACAAAAAAAGAGTTGCTCAATATTGAACAACTCTTTTTTTTGTTTTATTTTTTATTTACTAAGATTTCGTCAATTATTCCGTATTCTAAGGCTTCTTTTGCTGTTAACCAATAATCTCTATCTCCGTCTTTTTCTATTTTCTTAACAGATTTACCTGTGTGTTTAGCGATTATTGAATACAACTCTTGTTTTGTTTTAAGGATTTCGCGAGCTGCGATTTCTATGTCTGAGGCTTGTCCTTGTGCTCCGCCAAGAGGTTGATGTATCATCACTCTTGAATGTTCTAAGGCTGTACGTTTGTTTTTTGCTCCTGCACATAAAAGCACAGAACCCATAGAAGCGGCTAATCCTGTGCAGATAGTTGCAACGTCAGGCTTGATATACTGCATTGTATCGTATATTCCAAGACCTGCATTTACGTATCCGCCAGGTGTATTCAAATAAATTTGAATGTCAGATGTAGAATCAACGCTTTCTAAGAATAATAACTGAGCTTGAATTATGTTTGCAACATCGTCATCTATTGCTGTGCCTAAGAAAATAATTCTATCCATCATCAGACGTGAGAAAACGTCCATTTGAGCTACGTTAAGTCTTCTTTCTTCTACGATAGTAGGGTTTATATACGCACTTCTTGTGCTGCTAAACTTGCTATATTTGTCAAAAGTCAAACTACTAATTCCTCTATGCTTAATGGCGTAAAGTCTAAATTCTTTATCTAAATTATTCATATTGCTAATTATTTATTTCTATTTATAAGTTTTTCAGAGAATTTTCTCAAATTTTCTTTTCTTTGATTGTCTATGTTTATTTTTTCTAACGATTGAATTGCTAAATTATGATAATAAAGCATTTCTTTTTCTGCTAATTCTTTTATTTTTAAGTCTTCGTATATTGATTTAACGACTTGTTCTTTTTGTGTTGGTTCAAAATTCTTTGAAGAATATAGCTCTTTTAATATGTTTTGTTGTCTGCCGCTTCCTATTTCAAGTGCTTTTAGGTAAAGGAAGGTTTTTTTGTTGTCAATAATGTCTTTGCCGGTTATTTTACCAAAAACTTCTACATCGCTCCAACAATCGAGTATGTCGTCTTGTATTTGAAAGGCTATTCCTATGTTTAATGCAAATTCATCAAGCAATTCAAGATTTTCTTTTGAGCAATTAGCTGTTACTGCTCCTAATCTTAACGCACAAGATAATAAAACGCCTGTTTTTAATCTAATCATATTTATATATTCTTCGATTTTAACATCGTTTCTTGTTTCAAATTCCATATCGAATGCTTGTCCTTCGCAAACTTCTATTGAGGATTGTGTTAGGATTTCTACTAAGTCTTTTATTATTTCGTTGTCATAGTTTAGTAGGTGTTTGTATGAAAGTGCAAACATTGTGTCTCCGGAAAGGATTGCTTTGTTGGAGTTGTATTTTTTATAGACGGTTTCTTTTCCTCTACGAAGTGGCGATTGATCCATTATGTCATCGTGAAGCAAAGTAAAGTTATGTAGGATTTCAACGGCGATTGCTGCTGATTTTGCTTTGTTTACATCTCCTGAAAACATATCTGCTGCAATTAAGGTTAAAAGAGGTCGAACTCTTTTGCCTCCTTGCTTCATTCCATACTCAATTGGTTCGTAAAGAGTTGAGGGTTCGTTTAAAAAAGATTTTTGCTCAAATAAAGCTATTGCTTCTTGTTGAAGTTGTTCTAATGTATTCATTTTTTGCTATGTTTAGATTTTTAAAATTTGTTCACAAATAAATTTTGCTGCTTGTCCATCTCCAAAAATAGGAGGATAAGATGTTGGAGGGTTTTCTAAGAAGTGTTTTGTCTTTTCAAGTATTAGAGAATAGTTTGCATCGCATATTGCAGCGTTTCCTTCTTCTACGATTTCTTTCCATTCGGTTGTTGAACGTAGAATTACGCAAGGTTTTTTTAAGAAAAAGGCTTCTTTTTGTACTCCGCCTGAATCGGTTAATATTATTTTGGCTGAGCTTTCAAGTTTTATCATTTCTAAAAATGAAACGGGTTCTATTATTTTTATTTTTGGGTTTGAATATATTGATTCTACGTATTCTTCACTCAACATTTGTGGCAACATTTTTTTTGTGCGAGGGTGCATCGGCAAAACAATGTCTTGTTCTTTGGAAAGGGTGAGTAGTGCATCGAAAATGTTTTTTAATCGCTCTTTGTCATCGGTGTTTGTGTTGCGATGTATGGTGCAAAGAATAAAGTCATTGCCATATTCCGATTTTGTGTTTTCCAATTTTTGTGAAAAATACAATGTGTTGTCGTACATTATGTCTCCACAGTGAAATATATTGGGTTTGTCGGCTGAGGGTTTGTCGGTTGTTTCTGAGGGAAAGCCTTCTTTTAATAGGTTGTTGTATCCGTGAATTGTTGGTGAGAATAGGAGTGTGGAACAATGGTCGCAGAGTATTCTGTTTATTTCTTCTGGCATTGTTTTGTCAAATGAGCGTAAGCCTGCTTCTATGTGTATGATTGGAATATGGATTTTTGAGGCTGCTATCGCACCTGCAAGTGTGGAATTAGTGTCGCCATATACTATCATCGCATTTGGTTTTTCTATTTCAAGGACTTGCTCAATTTTTTCAATCATCTTGGCGGTTTGTTCGCCGTGTTTGCCACTTCCTACCGAGAGTTGATATTTTGGGGTAGGTATTTCCAATTCTCTGAAAAATATTTCTGACATGTTTTCGTCATAATGTTGTCCTGTGTGTAGAATTATTTCTTCTATTTTGTCAGAAAAATATTTTTTTATCGTTCTGCTTATTGCTGAGGCTTTGATTATTTGTGGTCTTGCACCTATTATTGTTATTATTTTCATAAGTTACTGATTTGAGTGTAAAATTCTTTGGCTATTTTGTCTCTATTAAAATTTTCACTTACGTATTTTAATCCGTTTTCTCCTAATTCTGCTACGAGATTTCTATCGTTATATAATTTTAATATTTGTTTTGCTAAGTCTTCGCTATCTTCGGGTGTGAAGGATACTCCACATTGTCCTTGTTTTATGAATAATTCTTCGGCTTCTCCTTCAACGCCTAAGATAATTGGCTTTTTTAGTGCAAGATTTTCAAATATTTTTGATGGAATTGCTCCTTTGAATAAGTCAAGTCGTTTTAATGGAATTATGCTTGCATTAGTGTCGGTTATTATTCTTTGCATTTGACTTTTTGGTACGGCATCGAAAAATCTAAGGTTTGTCAATTGTAAGTTGTCTTTTAGTTTTAATAGTTTTTCTTTTTCAGGGCCGTTGCCAAGTAGTATGAATTTTATGTTTTTGTGGTCTTCTAATTTTTTAGCAGCGTTTAATATTACTTCTAATCCTTGTGCGTGTCCAATTATTCCTCCATAAAAAAGTATGAAGTCTTCTGTTGAATAATTGTTTTCTTGTCTCCAAATATTTTTTTCTTCGTTTTTGTTTACATCGTAAAAGTTTATGTCTACTCCGTTCTTTAACCAATAGACTTTTTTATGAGGAAATCTTTCTGATATATTGTTTACAATTCCTTGTGTTTGTCCGCTGATTAAGGAGGCTTTGCGATAACAAAATTCTTCTAACTTTGTTGCCATTGAAAGTAGGGTTTTGTTGGTTATTATGTCTAATTTTTCCGCACTTTCTGGCCATAGGTCCGATACGTTAAATAGTAATTTTGCTCCTTTTAGTTTTGCAAGTAGGTATGCTGTGATTCCAAGAAATAAAGGTGGGCTTTCAACCATTAAAACATCTTGTTTTTTGATTTTAAATAGCCCAACAAAGAAAGCACTTATTACAAATGAAAAATAATTTAATAATCGAGAGATTATAGATTTTGATTGCGAAACATAAATCCATGCTCGGTGAACTTTAAGATTGTTGAGCGTTTCTTTGCAATAACATTTGCCTTTGTAGTTTTCATGGATTTTCATTTGCGGATAGTTAGGCATTGCGGTCAATACGCTAACATCTATTCCATTTTTTTGTAAACGGACTGCAAGTTCATACAATCTGTTTTGTGGTGCACCAATTTCGGGTGGAAAATATTGTGTTAGGATTAGTAATTTCATATTTCAAAAAAAATTATAATTCATTAAGAAGTTTACGTGCTTCTATTACGTAAATACTATTTGGATAATCAATAATTATTTTTTCTAATGTTTCTTTGGCTAATGCTTTTTCGTTTGTTTTGTTTATATAAATATCGCTTAAAAGAAATAAAGCGTCATCAGCAGTGAGTTCATAAGGATATTTTTTCAAAGATTCGTTTAAATATTCCTTTGCTTTATCAAAATTATTGAGCGAAATATTTATCTTAGCCTTTAATAAAAAAATCTCATCGAATAAAGGGTGATAAAGATAAGAGGTTTCTAATGTGTCTAAATAGGCATTTGCAAGTTCTGGATTATTGTATTCTATTTCTTTTTCTGCGTTTGCAAATAGCCTAAGCCCGTTGTATGTGCTGTCTTGGTCGATGTTTTCTTCTATAAGTATGCTATAACTCATTGCATCGTTTGCAATAAGTTTTGTTGTTGAAGAACGCAAGGCTTTAAATTGTGATAACGCCCAAGGTATTTCGTTGTTGTAGTATGAAAACAAGGCTTTTAAAAGTTTAGCCTCATCTGCAAGGTGGCTATTCTTACAATCTTGCTCTACTTGTGAACAATAAAGACTTGCTTGCCACATATCGCCGTAGCGATTGTAAATTTTCGCTAACAAAAGTTTGATTTCGCCTTTTTGATTTGTTGAAAAGCCTTTGTTGATTGCTTCTTCTAACATATCAACTGCTTCTTGTGGTTTGTTTATGTGAAAGGCAAAAAAGTCCCCCATTTGCAATATTACTTCAAATGTTTCTTTTGAGAGAGAAAATTTTTTGAAAAAAGAATTGAAATCGTTTTCTAATTTAATAAAATCACTTTCTGTTTTAACGGGTTTTGAAAGAAATTGTTTGTAGGATAGAGATAGTGATAAAACTTTGCATCTTTGATAAAAAACTCCTTCTTCTCCTTTTTTTAATATGTAGTTTACTGCTTTTAATGCGTAGTCAAGATGATTGGAGTTTAGCATATCTTCTCCAAAACTAAGCATTGTTGCTCCGCTTCCTTCTTCAAATTTATTGTCTATTTGCTTTGTCAATTCAAAGGATTTGTCAAATTGTTTTGTTTGATTGTATAACCATACTCCAAATTGAGCAAAATATGGATTATTCTTGTTTTTCTTCCAATAAATCTCCCATTCCTTTTCTATAATTGGTGCTATGTCTTGATTGTTTGCGATAAGACCTAAAATATTCGTTTCTATCTGTTTCAGAGCTTTAGGGTTGTTTTCTAATTGTATTAAATATTCCTTTGCGATGTTTTGATAATCTCCCTCTTGCAAGAAGATGTTGCTTAATTGCCAAGAATAAGCGGTATTATCAAAGATAAGTTCTCTTCCTTTTAAGAAAACAGCCTTTGCTTCTGCCCAATGCTTTTTTGAAATAAATTCATTGCCTAAGGCTTGTATGTCGGAATTATTTGCTTTTAATGAAGAGAGTATATTTTTGAATAGTTTGTCTTTTTTGTTTTTTTGATTTGTTTGTTCATATAGTAGATATAGAGCAACTTTTGTTTTACAATCATCAGGGAATATTTTGATTGCTTTCTTTAAATAAGATTCTGCGTCTTTATCTTCCCCAATTTCTAAAAAACAATCGCTGATAGCAAGATATAAATCTCTGTTGTTTTTGTTTTGTTTGAGAAATTCTTTATACATATCTATTGCTGCATTTACTTCTCCTTTGTCTTTTAGCATTCTTGCTTGCTCTAACTCTATTGGAGTTTGAGAATAAAGGCTCGTAAATGTCAGTAAGCAAATTAGTATAAAGAAAATCTTTTTCATTATAAGATGTTGGCTAATTGTTCTTTTATTTTTTCTAACTCGTCTTTCATTTTGACAACAATAGTCTGCATATCGGCATTGTTAGCCTTAGAACCAAGTGTGTTAATCTCTCGTCCAATTTCCTGAGAGATAAATCCCAATTTTTTTCCTTGATTGATTTCTGTTGCCATACATTGTTTGAAATATTCAAGGTGTTGAGATAATCTTACTTTTTCTTCGGTTATATCAAGTTTTTCAAGATAGTATATCATTTCTTGTTCTAAACGATTTTCGTTTATTTCTTCTAATGATAATTCTTTTAGCTTTGAGATGAGTTTTGTTTTAATTTTGTTGCAACGTTCTTCTTCATAAATTTCAACATCTTTGAGGAGAGATGCTATAATATTGATTCTTTCTATAAAGTCTTTTTCTAATATTGCTCCTTCTGTAATTCGGTAATCATTAAATCCGACAAGAGCTTCTTTTATCATTGAAAGAAATAGTTTTTTATCATCTTCTGATAATTCGTTTTCTGTTTCGCTATTTCTAATTTCAGGTAGCGATAAGACATATTCAAATAATCTATCTGTGTTTGCTCCAATTTCATTTGCTAATTGATGCAATTGTTGATATGTTTGTTTAACTAAATCTTCGTTTATTTTGTTTACTGAAAGTTCTTTATTGCTTTCAATTGTTATGCAACAATCTACTTTTCCTTTTATTACAGATTCAAGAAGTATATTCCTAATATCTAACTCTAATTCTCTCCATTTTGAAGGAATTTTTATATTTGCGTCAAATTGTTTACTATTTAGCGATTTTATTTCTGCTTTTAATATTTGATTTCCTATTTCTACTGAGGCTTTTCCAAAGCCTGTCATTGATTTTATCATAAAAAAGTGATGAATTAGTTTAAAATATTAGCGCAAAAATACAAAAACCTTTTCTTTATTCGTTTAATTAAACGATAAATCAAACAAAAATTATTATTTTTGCCTTTTAAAATAAAAATAAAACGACATGTATATAATAGTATTTGTAGCTTTAATGCTTTTAAGTATGATTGTTTCATACAGATTAAACTCAAAATTTAAGCAATATTCTAAGGTGCAACTACAAGGTAACTTAACAGGAAAGGATATTGCAGAAATAATGTTGAAAAACCATGATGTATTAGATGTAAGTGTACAATGCACAGAAGGATTTTTGACAGACCATTATGATCCTACAAGAAAAATAATCAATTTGTCTAAAGAGGTGTATTATGGTAATAATATTTCTGCTGCAGCCGTTGCCGCACATGAAACAGGTCATGCAATACAACATGCAGAGGCTTATTCGTGGTTGCAACTTCGCACAAGTTTAGTTCCAATTGTTAATTTCTCTTCAAGATGGATGACTTGGATACTTTTAGCGGGCGTATTATTAGTAAATGTCTTTCCAAATTTACTTTTAATAGGTATAATTCTATTTGCAACTACAACTTTATTTAGTTTTGTTACTTTACCGGTAGAAATAAATGCTTCAAATCGTGCGATAAATTGGTTGGAAAATGTTGTTACTTACGAACAATTGCCAAAAGCAAAGCACGCTTTAAAATTAGCAGCCTATACATACGTAATAGCAGCCTTATCTTCTTTAATTACTTTGTTGCATTACGTAATGATATTTTTAGGAAATAATGATGATGAATAAAAGAAATAAAAATATGTCTGTTAAAGATTTTTTTAAAAGCAAAAGTTTTTTTATACATTTAGGACTAATCATTCTTAGTTTCTTTATTATTATTTTGTTAATCTTCTTTTCTCTGAAAATATATACTCGACATGGGAAAGAATATATTGTTCCAGATATTAGTGGAAAACTGATTCAAGAAATAGAACAAATGGATGAAATGTCTCCATTTAATATTGTCATAATAGATTCTATATTTCAAGAAGAAACTCCATCAGGTACAATATTGAGTCAAGAACCTGCTGCAAATTCTAAGGCAAAAAAAGGTAGAAAGATATATCTAACTGTTGCATCTTTTTCAGGCGATGATGTTGATATGCCATCTTGTGTAGATATTAGTTTGAAATTAGCAGTACAAACATTAACTGATGTTGGCCTTCGTATAGGAAATATTAGTTTTGTGCAAGGAAATATTCCTAACATAGTTGTTGCTCAGCAGAAGAATGGAAAACAAATCAAGCAAAACACAAAAGTAAAACGTGGAGAAGTAATTGACTTGGTTGTAGAAATGACAGAATCTCAAACAACAACGAATATGCCAGATATTTTAGGAAAAACAGAAGAGGAAGCAGAGAAAATGTTATGGGCAGCAGGACTTAACATAGGTAAAAAAGACTTTGAGGGGAAGAAAGATAAAAATCATTCAAGAGTTGTAAGTTATCAACCAACTTTTCAAGGCTTATCTTTAGGCACAACAGTCTCTTTGTATTTTATAAATGATACAAAAAACAACTATAAGAAAGCAAAAAGAGATTTTGAAGAACAATTGATTTTAGAACAAAGTCAATTTGAAGATTGGGACGAAGTTGTAGAATGAAATGTTGTTGAAATATGAGACGTTTTTTTTTAATTTTAATTTTATTTTTGCAGGCTACTTCACTAATTCAAGCGCAACTTATCTTAGTCCCTGCTACAAGGACAAGTAATCTGCAACTTACTAAAAGTATAGAAACAAATTATAATCAAATACCATTTGTTGATGATTTTTCCTCTTATCAAGGATTACCCAATCAATTAAAATGGCAATCAACAAACGTTATAGTAAATTCAACATACCAGTTTAATCCTCCTACAGTAGGAGTTGCCACATTAGATGCTGTAGATATTTACGGAAAGCTTTATCCCAATGCTTCTACAACAAGTTTTGAAGCGGACACTCTAATATCCCAACCAATCAGATTAGACTCCATAATTTCTTCTACAAGACAAAAACTTTCAATAGGAGATTCTATATATTTTAGTTTTTACATTCAGCCAGCAGGAAGCAATGGACAACCTTGGGAAACAATAGGCTCTTTACCCTCTTATTCAGATTCTATAATATTAGAATTCTTTACTTCAGAAAATGAATGGGAAAGAGCATGGGCTATGGGAGGTATTCCTTTAGACTCATTATTTGCACAAGAAAAAGCCTACTATAAATATGTGATGATACCAATTACAGAAGAGAAATACCTATCAAAAGAATTTCGTTTTCGTTTTCGCAACATAGCTTCTTTAAATAACAATCCACAACTTGCATATATTGGCAATTGTGACCAATGGAATATAGATTATGTTTATATTGACAAAGACAGAAGCATAGAAGATACAGTAATACGAGAATTGGCTTTTGTAGATCCAGCGCCCTCAATGTTGAAACGCTATCAAGCAATGCCAGCTTATCAATACACAGAGCAAGAAGTAGCAGATAGTTTGCAAATTAAAATAATAAATTTATACTCAGAGGCACTTAGTTCCATATATAAATACTTTATCAAAGATGAACAAGGAAATAATATACACACATACGATGGTGGATTTGAAAATATTTCTCCTTACATAACAACTCTTTCATATCAAAATGCAACATCGCATAGTTGTCCAATAGTTAATTACAATTTTCCTATAAGTGAGGAAGATTGGCAAACATTTTCAATAATACACACAGTAAAAGAAGGAGTTGGACAAGATATGCTTTCTTCTAATGACACAATATCCTTTATTCAAAAATTTGAAAACTATTTTGCTTATGACGATGGCAGTGCTGAAAATGGAATAGGAGTAGAACCTATTGCAGGTTCTCATTTAGCAATAGCATTTGATTTAAACAAACCAGACACTCTAACAGCGGTAGATATATATTTTAACTCTGCATTAAACGAAGCTAATCTTAAACAATTTTATATTTGTGTTTGGACCTCATTAAATGGTCTTCCTTATCAAATACTACACAAAACCGAAAAATTAACTCCAATTAGCGATAGCTTAAATTGTTTTGTAAGATTTGAATTAGAAGAAGCAATAGTATTAGAAGAAGGCGAGTTTTTTATTAGCTTACAAACAAAAGGCAATGACTATTTGAATATAGGATTTGACAGAAATACAAATTCATCTCAATACACCTACTCAAAAACAAGTGTGAATTGGGAGCAATCTTTTATAAAAGGCTCAGTAATGTTAAGACCTTATTTTGGATATAAGGCATTGGTTGGATTAAATGAAGCAAAACAAGAAATGGACTTTAACTTCTATCCAAATCCTACTTCATCTAAAATATTTTTTCAAGGAATAGACGATGCTGAAAAGCAAATTATGGATATAAATGGGCGATTGCTATTTTCAACACAAGAGAATGAAATAGATTTATCGCAACTTTCACAAGGAATCTACATACTTAGAGTTAAAAATAAAGAAGGTATAGTAGCAATTCGTAAAATAGTAAAAACAAAATAATGCAAGAAGAACAAAACTTACAAGAAGAACAAGAATTATACGAGAATTATAGAGTTGTAGTAGATAAAGGACAAAGCCTTTTAAGGATTGACAAATATCTTGTAGATAGAATAGAAGGTGCTTCACGAAATAAAATACAATTAGCAATAAAAGCCGATTGTGTAAAGGTGAATGACAAAACTGTAAAGGTTAATTACAGAGTAAAACCAGGAGATTTAATTCAAGTATTCCTTACAACAGAGCCACGAGAAATAGAAATCATTCCACAAAATATACCTCTTGATATTGTATATGAAGACGAAGATGTAATAGTTGTTAATAAACCTGCATCTATGGTAGTGCATCCGGGATATGGAAACTACACTTCTACACTTCTTAATGCATTAACATATCATTTTCAACAAAATGAGAAAAGCGAAGTAAAACCTTTGCTTGTTCATCGAATAGATAAAGACACCACAGGATTGCTTTTGGTTGCTAAAAATGAGTATGCACAAACTTTTTTAGCAAAACAATTCTTTGACCATACAACAGAAAGAAAATATACTGCACTTGTATGGGGAGATTTAAAAGAAGAAGAAGGTACAATTGAAGGAAATATTGGACGAAGCCTAAAAGACAGAAAAGTAATGGCAGTATTTCCAGAGGGCGATTATGGAAAAACAGCAATAACTCATTGGAGAGTATTAAAAAGATTTGGATATGTAACATTAGTTGAGTGTCAATTGGAAACAGGACGCACACATCAAATACGCGCTCATATGCGTTACGCTGGTCACCCTTTGTTTGCAGACGCTACCTATGGAGGAGACCAAATTCTTAAAGGCACTACGTTTAGTAAATATAAGCAATTTATCAATAATTGTTTCCAAATAATTTCTCGTCAAGCACTTCACGCAACTACAATAGGATTTCTTCACCCTACAAAGCTTGAAAGAATGAATTTTACAAGTCATTTACCACAGGATATGACAGAGGTAATAGAGAAATGGGAAGCTTACACAACCGCTAATAAACAATAGATTATGCAAAATAAAGAGTTGAGAAAATATTTCTTTGAAAAAAAAATTTTTTTCTTTGTTTTAATAATTTTTTTCTTTGTTTCGTGCAAAAAAAACAAAGAGATAGAAAACGTTCATATACAACGATTTGAACAAGCCTTATTTTCAGCCAATAAAAGCAAAGATATAGATAAATATCTTCTCAGTATAGAGGAGCAATACGCCCCTATGTTTGCTACAAGTCTTCAAAACAAGGAATATCTCAATGTTGTAAAAGAATTTATAAAAGACAAAGAGATGAATAATGCCTACAACATTGTTAAAATTCAATATCCCGATTTAAAAAACTTAGAAGAAGAATTATCAAAAGCCTTACACGAAATAAAGCAAATAAAGGAAGATACAATCAAGTCTAAAATCTACACCTTGATTGTAGGACCAGCAGAATATTCTCAAGCGTTTCAAAACAGGATTTTAGTCTATCCCGAATTTAGTGCAATAAGCCTTGACCTTTATTCAATAGAAAAATTGGCAAATCACCCATATTACAAAACTATTCCGCAGTATCTTCACACCTCATTAGGCAAAGAAAATATTGCACCACACTATGTGAACACTTATTTGAAAGAAATAACTTTTAGAAATATACCTTTACAAAGTTTAAATCCTGAGGCAACTCTTTTAGACTGCATAATAGAAGAAGGAAAGTATATATACGCAACGCAAAACATTCTTTCGGAAAAACCATTCAATTATATATTAGACTATACCAAAGAACAATTGCAGTGGGTTGAGAAAAACGAAGCAAATATCTGGGCTTATATGATAGAAAATCAACTTTTATACAACAAAGACCGCACAAAATATTTTCATCTCATAGCCCCAGGACCTTCAACCAAAAACATAGCGAACTCACCTGCAAGAATAGGCAATTATATAGGCTATAAAATTGTGCAATCCTATATGGAAGAAAACACAATTAGCATAGATAGTTTGTTCAATACACTTGATTCACAACTTATCTTACAACAATCAAAATATAAACCTAAAAAATAACAAAACCCAATGAGAAAGAAAACAACTCATTACAAACAAGTAATTTATAAATATTTAATTTCCTTAATTTGTATCTATATTACACAATTGTTTTTTTACCTTTTCAATCAAGGTTTATTCCAAATAGAAAGTGTAAAAGAATGTTTTAATATCTTTATTGGTTGCACTCGTTACGCTCTATCTTCAATTAGCATATTTTTATTACCATATCTATTTTTAAATCTTTTGCCTTTGGTTAATCAATGGCACAAAAAATGGTTTAAAATAACATCTAACACCCTTTATTTATTGGCTAACGTCTTTATGTTAGCAGTAAATCTCATAGATGCAGGCTATTATCGTTTTTCTTTTAAGAGATTGACCGCCGATATAACAAGATATTTAGGCGTAGGAGGAGATTTCAACGAACTAATCCCACAATTCCTAAGAGATTATTGGCATATAGCAACCGTTTTCATTTGTTTGATAATAGTTTTGTTTGTTGTAAACTCACTTCTCAATAAAAAATTTAAACAACGCAAAGAAAAATCATCTAAAACACTAATATTAAAAAGAAGTATTGTTTTTCTTCTTGCAGTACCTTTGTTAATTCTTTTACAAAGAGGAGGTTTGCAAACACGCCCTCTTGGACTTATGCACGCAAGTCAATATACTACAACTCAAAATACTGCATTAGTTTTAAATACACCTTTCACTCTTTATCGTACATTTGGCAAACCAAGTCTTGAAAAGAAAGAATTTTACACAGAAAGCGAATTAAACAAAATTTATTCTCCTATAACAAGTTTTGAAACAACAAATTGGGCAGACACACTCTTTACCTCACCGCTTGAAATCGGCAAAACAAATGTATGTGTCATAATATTAGAAAGTTTTTCTGCCGAATACTTAAAAACATACAACGGAACAAATACAACTTATGCACCTTTCTTAGATTCTTTGGCACAACATTCGCTTGTTTTTCAAGGGATTTCTAATGGAAAGAAATCAATAGATGGCATTCCTGCTGTAATATCTTCCTTACCTGTTATGATGGAAGAGAGTTATCTTACAAGTGTATATGGAAACAATCAATTAGGTTCAATAGCCTCTACTTTGAAAGGCCAAAACTACACCACAGCCTTTTTCCATGGTGGATACAATGGCACAATGGGCTTTGACAATTACACACGCAAGATAGGCTATCAATATTACTATGGAAAAGATGAGTATAACAATGATAAAGATTACGATGGCAATTGGGGAATTTTTGATGAACCTTTTTTGCAATACTGTGTTAAACAAATAGACACTTTAACAAAACCTTTTCATGCAGCATTCTTTACTTTGTCTTCTCATCACCCTTACACAATGCCCGAAGAGCATAAAAACAAATTCTCAAAAGGTAGTTTAATTGTTCATGAAACAGTTTCATACACAGATTATGCCTTAAAGAGATTTTTTAACGAAGCCTCAAAATGTGATTGGTTTGAAAACACATTATTTATCATAACTTCTGACCATAGTGGCTTAACAGAAAGTAAGGAATTTAAAACACAATTAGGACTATTCAAAATACCGATGATTGTTTATCACCCAAAAATGAAATCAAACATTATTAGCAAACAATATGTTCAACAAATAGATGTTTATCCAACAGTGATAGATTTGTTAAATATTGAAAATCAAGAAATATTTACTTTTGGAAGAAGTCCATTCTCTCAAAAAGATAAGTATTACATATATTATTCTAATGGAGAGTATCTTTTAATGATAGGAAACTATCTAAGCAAATATAAACAAGACGAAACAATAGAACTTTTTAATGTAGTAGAAGACCAAGGATTAAAAAATAATATAGCGAATCAACACAAAGAAATCACAAAAAAACACTTTGAATTTACACGAGCTTTTATTCAACAATATAATAACACGATTATAGAAAATAAAACAACAATTTCTAAATAGGAATAGCTATGTCCTCTTTGGCAAAAGACAAAATATTGTTTATTGTCAATCCAATATCGGGAGTTGGCAAACAAAAAAAGATAGAATATGCTGTTGAAAAATATCTTGATAAAGAGAAATTCGACTATAAGATAGCATACACTTCTTATCCTCATCATGCAACTGCAATAGCAATAGCTTCGGTGATAAAAGACTATGATATAATTGTAGCAGTTGGCGGAGACGGCTCAGTAAACGATTGCGTAAAAGGCTTATTCTCAACAGGAGCAATTTTAGGTATTATTCCAACAGGCAGTGGCAATGGTTTAGCACGTTGTTTGAATATTCCGCTTACTATAAAGGAAGCAATATTTGCTATAAACAATAAAAGGATTGTAGATATAGACACAATAAGTTTTAATAATACTGTTTTTGCTTCTATTGCTGGCATAGGATTTGACGCTTTGATTGCAAAAGAATTTTCAAAGGTGCATTCACGAGGATTTCAGCCTTATTTAAAGTTGGTTTTGCAACATTATCCAAATTATATCCCTAAAAACTATAAATTAGAGATAGATGGAAGAATTGTAGAAACACAAGCCCTTTTTATAAGCTTTGCAAACTCTACACAATTTGGCTTTAATATTGAGGTAGTCCCTCATGCAGAATTGAATGATGGCTTATTAGATGTTGTAGTTGTGAAAAAACCACCTTTACCTTTGCTTCCGTGGACAGCACAGTTGCTTTTTTTTAAAAATTTCGATATGTCCATTTACGTAAGTACTTATAAAGCAAGAAAAGTCAAAGTTTTTAATTCAGAAATATTAGGAATAAATATAGATGGTGAATATATGGAGGTTCAAGATGACTTAGAGTTTGAGGTAATTCCTTCATCGTTAAAAGTAATTGTTAAATAAAAAAATATGAGTAAAAAGAATAGTAATAGAATAGGTGTTGTTTATTCAACTAATCCAGACTTTGAATATGAGGAAATAGAAGAATTGGAAGAAGAAACTTTGCCGAATAATCAGCAAAAGCTATATGTGCAATTGGATAAAAAACAAAGAGCAGGTAAACAAGTAACTCTTGTTACGGGATTTGTGGGGACGAGTGAGGATTTAGAAAAATTGGGCAAGGAATTAAAAAATAAGTGTGGCGTTGGAGGCAGTGTGAAGAATGGAGAAATTCTTTTGCAGGGAGATTTTCGTCAAAAAGTAATGGATTACTTAATTCAAAAGGACTATAAAGTGAAACAAAGAGGTTAATTCGTTATGGTGCAAGTCGAAATCATAAATATCGGAGATGAACTCTTGATAGGACAGGTTGTAAATACGAATGCGAGTCAAATGGCTCAAAAATTAAATTCATACGGCTTTAATGTCTTAGCAACAAGTGTTATTGGGGATAATAAAAATCAAATAAGAGAAAGTTTAGATATTGCTTTGAAAAGAGCAGATTGTGTTTTGATAACAGGAGGACTTGGACCAACAAAAGATGATATAACAAAAAAAATCTTAGCCGAATATTTTGATAGCGATTTAATAATAAACAAGGAAGTAGAAGAGCATGTAAAATCGTTTTTTACAAGAAGACAACTTCCTTTCACAGAAACAAATCGAGCACAAGCCTTAGTGCCAGAAAAATGCAAGGTAATATTTAATCCGGTTGGGACTGCACCGGGTATGTGCTTTGAAAAAAACGAGAAATTGATTGTTTCAATGCCGGGAGTGCCTTTTGAGATGCGTTTAATGATGGATAAAGTGATTGAAATTATGCAAACTTTTTTCAATCAACACACAAAAATTCTTCATAAAACACTTTTGTATGCTAATATTGGTGAAAGTTTTCTTTCAGATATGATTTGCGATTTTGAGGACAATCTTCCAAATTATATTTCCTTAGCATATTTACCAAAAAGTAATACTATACGCCTAAGGCTTACTGCAAGGACTGATGAAGACATAGATTTAGAAGAAATTCTTAATGAAAAGGCAAATCAACTTATTGCATTGACTAAGAATTTCTTTATGGGATTTGAAATAGATAATGTAGCAACAATAGTAGGAGAGAAATTAAAATCGTTAAACAAAACTTTATCTGTTGCAGAAAGTTGTTCGGGAGGATATATTTCGCATTTGATAACGGCAAACGCAGGAGCCTCACAATACTACAAAGGAGGAATAACAGCATACGCTAATCAAACAAAAGAAAATGTATTAGGAGTAGAAAAAGATGCTTTAATAAAATTTGGAGCAGTTAGTCAGCAGGTTGCAGAGCAAATGTCGGAGGGCGTAAAGAGGGTTTTAAACACAGATTACTCTATTGCAACAACGGGAATTGCAGGGCCAGGTGGAGGAAGTGAAGAAAAACCTGTTGGAACTGTATGGATAAGTGTTGCATCTAATAAAAACAAAGTAGCCGAAAAGTATTTCTTTTCGACTACTCGTGATAACTTTATTGAAAGAGTTAGCAATCAAGCCTTGCTTATGCTAATAAAATTGATTAACGAAGAAAATCCCTTTTGATTTTATAGGAAATTAGCCGACATTCCTGTTTTTCTTAAAGGGACACAAAGAACAGGTGTTTTAGATAGACGAATTATTTCTCTACCTCTATCATCTATTCTAAATTCTTCGCTTTCGTCTTTATTCATTACCATAACTATATCTACCTTTGTTTCTGCTGAGGAAGTGTAGGATATTATTTTTTCTGTAAAATCTTTACTACTTTTTAAGTTTTCAAAAATAATCCAATCGCAATCAATGTCTTTTGACTCTATAAAGTCTTTTGTAGTTTCTCCTATTTTGTTTACTTTAAATGAAATCTCTTTTTCTTTGTCCCAAATCCCAGAACATAATGTTATTTTCGCATTATAGTGTTTTGCCCACGCAATTGCATCAGCTACTTTTTGACGGCTGCTTAAATAAAGTTCCAATGGAATTAGGATATTTTTGATTTCTTTTTCTTGATAGTTTTGTTTTAAAGCTAAAATAGGAACATTTGTCAATCTTAGCAACTTATGAGTGTTTGCTCCTATAAAATCTGTTGTTTCTTCATTAGAAACTAAAAGGATAATCAAGTCTATGCTTTCTTCTTTACAGAAATTTACTATTTCTTTAGAGATATTTCCTTTTCTTACATGAGGAATAATATCTAAATCAAAAGAATTTTTAATTCTTTCTTTTATTAAAGGGAATTTTGATTCAACACAATTTTCAAGACTATTGTTATAAGAGTCAAATAAACGACTAAAAAATCCGTTTTCTTCAACAACATTTAGCAAATGTAGAGAAGAATTTTTTGAAAACAAGTGTTTGTAGCATTTTAAACACAAATTCAAAGATGTTTCATTGAAATCGGTTACTATTAAAATGTTATTGTATAATTTCATATTATAAAAAGTATTTAGTTCTATAATTAAAACAAAGAAATTGGCGTAATGTTGTGTGAATTTACTGAAAAATCAAAAAAAAGTAATTTACTATAATGTTTAGTATTTTATAATGATGTTTTTAAACTAAATGTAAGATCATGTTTGTTTTGTCAGGCTTTTGTCATTTTTTTGGAATTTTTTGTAATTGTAGGAAATAAAGATTTTATCAACTTAATCCTTTTAGTATTAAGAATTAGTTGATTATTTCAAAAAAAGAGAAAAATTGAAAATATGAAGAAAGCCCATACAGAAAAGGTCAATGCGTATTCCCAGACCAACCAAAATATCCAGAAAATTGGTATAGAATGATTGTAAAAGACCACGGCGAAATAATCAAAGTGCCAACAACAAAATAATTTTTAAATTTCGTTGAAATAAAATACCCATAACATATTGTTTGTTATGGGTATTTTTTATTGCCTTAAAGAAAGATTATCCAAAATTAAGCCTACCCGAAGAATAATCCCCACTTAATACACTTCTTTTGCAAATATCATCAATATCAGCTCCCGTATTCTTATAAGAATAGAAAGTGTTCTCACTAAGAAGTACATATTCCCATTCTCTATTCATTCGTTTATCGGCATGAAGAGCGTTTATACTCTTGCACCAATTGACTGCAGCAGTTTTTTTCGCTCTTACATTAGGCTGATTCACATCTCTATTTGCTTTAGTTTCAATGATAAATATCTTATTATTTGTTTTCACAATGAAATCTGGGCTATACCAAGCAATAATTCCGTCATCTCGCAAATACGAAACTTTGGCAAAACTATGCTGAAACTCGTTTATCTTCAACCAACTCTCAACTTTACCATCACTTTCCAAAAATTCGCTAAGTGCTTTCTCAAATCCGCCACTATTGCTTGGCCAAGCATATCTTTCATATATTGTTTTGCAAGACGGATTAGAGTAATTTTCTCTCATTTTCAAAGTTTTGACAGAAGAAAACCAAATTTGCTCAACCTCAGCCTCAGTACAAATAGGATTTTCCGTTAAATTGAAAATCAAAGTGTTTAATTGACGTATGATATGGTGCGTTACAACACCGGATTTCGATAGAAGGATTTTCCAATTATTATCTTCAAACGGGTCAAAATAAGTATCAAACAAACGAGTTCTTATATACTCATCTGCAATTCGCATAATATCAGCGCTGAATACTTGAAAATTTACTGCATTTCCTTTATTTCTTTTTCTCTTATTAACATCTGTTCTACCGATACTATTTATAAGTTTCTGCAAATAAATGTTATAAGATTTTGCATTAAACAAATTCGCAGTTATTTCTATTTCTCCAAAAATAGTTTGCACAACAGGGACTGTTGAAACAAAGATTTCGTTTTTTGAAGCAAGAGATTTTTTTAATACATCTAAGGTGTGCTCTGTGAAAGGTTTGAGTTGTTCTATGTCTATTTGAGAAAAGTTTATTTCCTCATCACTATCTTTTAAGATTTTAGGAATATACAAATCCCAATTCTCAAAATCTTCTTTCAAACCTACTGTTATCAAATCTCCTTTTGCCTTTTCTCCATCTCCGCTTTCGCTATCTATTTCTCCAATTTCAAATCCATCTTCTTCAAGATTATGCCAAAATTCAATAAATCTTGGATGCTCTACAATAAATAAAAGATCGTAATAAGCCTTTGGTGCAATACGTTTTTTCAAAAGAGCTTCTCTAATCTCCCTTTTAATATCTTCATATTCAGGTTCACGAAACATCAATCTCAAACCACGGCCTATAGTTTGCTCTAAAAGAATACTTGAACCAACTGCACGCAAAGGGACTATCACACAAACATTATTCACATCAAAACCCTCTCTTAGCATAAGCACTGACACAATTACCTTTGGCGAAGTATGCTTATCGATATTGAAAAGTTTTTCTTTAATTTCCAACCAATCCTTATCGCTAACCTCACCCTTTGTATTGGAGTCTATTCTCATAACTTCCTCTTGTGGCAATCCATATTCAGCACCTGTTAAGAAAGTCTCAACTTTCTCAGCTACGGAAGTGTCTTCACATAACACCAACATTTTTGGGTAATGAGGAGCTTTAAAGCCTTTTTCTAATTCATTTAATCTGCTAAGTCCCGCTTTCAACATTACCTTTTGTCCTTCGCTCAACCCTATAACCTTACCTCTATTATCTCTTTCTGCATAATAATCCAAGCCCTCTAAATCTGTCAATTCTTTTCTGCGGTCTAAACTTATTGTCTTTACTAATCCCTCATTTATAGCAGTCTTTAAATCAAAATCAGACACAATATGAGGAAAATATATCTTGCGAGTATTTCTGCCAGAGCCTTTTTGAATATATGGAGTTGCAGTAAAGTCAATTTGGAAGCAAGTTTTATTTTCCCCTTCCATTATTTTATTCAACCCTTTCTGCCATTCCAAATCATTATCGTGTATATGGTGAGCTTCATCGTTTATAATCATAAGGCTTTTCAAAGACTGCAAAAACTGCATCTCCTTTCCCCTCAAATATTGTGAGTCTAAAACATCTAAACTGTTTCCACTATTCAATCCAGGGCTTAAAGGATTTAATTCATACACCAATTGATTTACTTCATCTTTGTACTTTCTTTCCTCTTTATTTGAAAACAAATGCCAATTCGTTATAGCGATTAAGCCATTTCCCGTAATCTTACTGCCAATGCCCTCTTCCTTACTTACAGTGTTGTTTTGAATAAAAGAAAACACCTCTTCGCGATAACTTTCCGGTACAAACAAGTCCTTATTTCTAACAAAATCATTTGTCGAAAAGTCTCTTCCACTTCCGTTTTCTTGCAAGCGACCTTTGTAAGCGTCAAGTAAACGGTCGTAAACAATAAGTCCCGGAGCTACAATAAGGAAATTACTTGTAAAACGCCCACTTGCCACATCTTCATTCTTTGCATTAAGAATTTGCCATATCAAAAGAGCATGCATAACCCAAGTCTTACCCGTACCTGTCGCCATTTTAACAAGATATTTCGGCAAATCATATCTGCTTTCTTTAAGAGAATTGCGAGTTTCTTTTGCTCCAAACAAATCACTTTCAAGAAGTAAATCAGGTGCTACTTGCTCATAAATCTCCAAAACATTGTTTATTTTCAACACCTCGTGTAGATAGATTATGTTTAGTATGCTTTGTTTTTGTCCTTTGTGAAAATTAAATTGTCGCTGAGAGACAAAAGGCTCGCAAAACCAAAATCGCAACAATTCTTTTGTTGTAGGGCTGACTTTTTCAAATAATTCTCCGCTTTCAAACTCCTTTTCAACAACCTCCCAAATGCGTTTTGCTAAGCGTAATGATACATTGTTTTGCATAATCGTTTATTTTAGTTTTTTAATCACAATACTCTCTAATCCGAAAACATCAACTGCTTTCACGCAAACTGTTCTTTCTGCTTTTTTCTTTACTCTCAATGTAGCGGAGTAAACACAGTGCAAAGCATCTTTGTCATTTTCTGTGTTTTGACGATAGTCTTGCCAAATAGAACGAAAAGTCTCTCCGTCATAATCAGGGTCTATGCTCCAATATTCAATTAAAGACAAAGGATCGTTAGTCATTATTTCTTCTAATGTTTGTTTGTCTTTTTCGTCAAGCGGAATTGCATCAGGGGAGTGAAGAATATAATTTCCTAATTCTACTTTTAGTTCGTCTTCTTCTTTGTCCCAAGATTTTAATTCTATGTTTTTCAAAGTCAAATATTGCAAAGAGGTAAATCTTATGCTACCTGAATCAATCAATTTTCCTAATCCGTTTCTTCTTAATCTATCAAGTAAATCAGGAGGTATTGAAAGCACTTCAACAGAGTCTTTATATAATTCTAAACCTTCTGAAATATCAAAATGATAGTTCCAAGAAAGGACAACGCATTTTGACCAAACGGCTCCCAAAAGGTTATTCTTTGCCTCAAATGCTTTTTTCAAAGTGTTTTTGCTTGTGAATTTATTAGGGGAATCAACAAAAACCAATGTTTTTCCTCCTTTTATGTAGCCCCAACGTCTATCGTCAAGCCTTTCTCTTTCAAAAGGTAAAGCACCATAAAGCTTCAAAACAACCTCACAAAGGTCTCCAATTTTAGAAAAGTGTTTGTTTGTAGCGAAAGCCTCTTTATTGTAATCTCCTATTGCTTGATATAAAAAAGGTTTTGCATTTATATCAATGAAACGTTTTCTCATAACAAGATTTGCAGGTTTGCCTATGTCAGTTGTTATCCATCTTCTTCCAAGTCTTTCTGCCACAGCCGCAGTTGTTCCACTTCCACCAAAAAAATCACACACTAAATCTCCTTCATTTGAACTTGCTTTTATAATTCTTTCAAGTAACTTTTCAGGTTTTTGAGTTGTATATCCTACTAATTCTTTTCTATATCTATCTCCTGTATAAATATCCACCCACCAATCTTCGCATTTTTTCCCTTTTTCTTCTAATTCTCTAACTAATTCGTTTTTACCGTCAATACTCCCAAAAACTTGTCCAGTGTTATGTAATCCACTTTTGTGTTTTATATATTGTATGTTGAATACATGCTTTTCTGATTTTGAATAAAACAATATAATATCATGTTTACGACTAAATGTGCCTATATTTGAGCTTGGACCACTATAACACCAAACAATCTCATTTCTAAAATTAGCTTTTCCAAAAATATCATCAAGAAGAATTTTGATGTAATGCCCAACGTGCCAATCGATATGTACATATATGCTTCCTTTGTCGGAAAGTAATTCTCGCATTAGTAGTAATCTCGGGTACATATACTCTAAATAAGACACTGTTCCTTTTTGCCAAAGATCCGAATAGCCAAATTGCTCAAAGGTTGTAGGCTTTTGCGTTATTTCATTGCCGGGTAGTGTGATTTTTGTACGGTAATCTGCCTTGCTGTCAAAGGGAGGGTCGATGTAAATCAAATCTACCTTGCCTCGAAGTGCTTCTAAATTACTCGATTTGTCGCCTGTGAGCAAGGCTTGCATAGCAAGAAGATTATCTCCGTAGATAAGACGGTTACACCACTTTGATTCAATTTCCTGAGGGTTAGTTCCCTTCCACAGACCGCTTGAATCCTTACAAGGTAATACGATTTCGTTGGTTTGCAGGCTTATTCTACTGCCCGCATTCATTTTTTCGAGGATATTTTCTGCCTCTTTGCGTCCTTCTTTTGCAATACGAGGCAATTCCTCTATAAGACTTTTACTCATAGCAAATGCTTTTGTGCGATGCTATCGTCTCTTTCAATAAGGCTTTCTTAGGAACGCAAAACGTGGGCAATACTTGCTCAAATTGCGGTCCTGAGAAAACCGGAAAGAACGACAAGTTAGCCCACGTAAATCGTAGGCGTTGCACTTGTTTAGTTCTTTCGTGTTACAGAATTTCTCAGGTTCCAATTTGAATAGAACAAACAGCAAACGCTATTAAACAATAAAACTTTATATTTACACTCTTAACACTCGGTAAATAAACTTTGCAAAGATAGTATTTTTGATTTTTATTTCTTGATTATTCAATGCGTTTTTTTTCTCTTTGTTTTAGAAAATTATTTCTTTGATTTAAAAAAATATTTCTTTGTTTTAATATTTTTTTTCTTAGTATTAGTTTTTTAGTTGTTTATTCTAAAAAAAATAGTATTTTTGCAGTTAAAATATATTTAAGAGATGTTTTCAGATTCTAAAAAATTTGTCGGAGAGGGGCTTACATACGATGACGTTTTGTTAGTTCCTGCATATTCAGAAATAATTCCAAGAGATGTAAGAGTGAACTCAATGTTCAGCCGTAATATTGCGGTAAATATTCCTATTGTTTCTGCGGCTATGGATACAGTAACAGAAGCAAAATTGGCTATTGCAATGGCGCAAGAAGGGGGAATAGGTGTCTTACACAAAAATATGTCAATTGAAAAGCAAGCTGCAGAAGTTCTAAAAGTAAAAAGGGCTGAGAATGGTATGATTACCGACCCTATAACTTTGAGTGAAAATGCTATCGTGAAAGATGCTCTTAGAATGATGAAGGAATATTCTATTGGAGGGATACCTGTTGTGGATAATAATGAAAAATTAATAGGTATTGTTACTAATAGAGATTTGCGTTTTGAGAGAAATATAAATCGTCCTATTCGTGAAATTATGACAAAAGAAGTTATCACTGCTCCACAAGGTACAGACTTTGAGCAAGCAGCTGATATTTTGCAAAATCACAGAATAGAAAAGTTGCCAGTTGTTGATTCTGCTGGAAAACTTGTAGGTTTAATAACATATAGAGACATAATAAAATTAAAAGAACGTCCAAACGCTTGTAAAGATAAAATGGGACGTTTGAGAGTTGCTGCTGGTATAGGTGTAACTCGCGATATGGATGAAAGAATTGATGCTGTTGTCGCAGCAGGTGTTGATGCTATTGTTATCGATACTGCGCATGGACATTCTAAAAACGTAATTGATACTCTTAAAAGGGTGAAACCTAAATATCCAAATATTGATATTGTTTGTGGAAACATTGCAACTGCAGAAGCAGCTATTGCACTTGCTGACGCAGGCGCAGATGCAGTAAAAGTAGGTATTGGACCAGGAAGTATTTGTACTACAAGAGTTATGGCAGGTATAGGTGTGCCTCAATTAACAGCCGTTTATGATGTTGCAAAGGCTTTGGAAGGAAGAGGAGTACCTGTGATTGCTGACGGAGGTATTCGTTATTCTGGTGATATTGTTAAAGCATTGGCAGCAGGTGCAAGTACAATTATGGCTGGTAGTCTTTTGGCAGGTGTAGAAGAAAGTCCAGGAGACACAATCATTATGGAAGGAAGAAAATTCAAGTCTTACAGAGGTATGGGCTCACTTGACGCAATGCAACAAGGTTCAAAAGATCGTTATTTCCAAGATATGGAAGACGATATTAAGAAATTAGTTCCAGAAGGTATTGTTGGACGTGTTCCATACAAAGGAACAGTTAGCGAAGTTATTTATCAACTTGTTGGAGGCTTGAAAGCAGGAATGGGATACACAGGAAGTATTGATGTAGAAGCTTTAAGAAAAGCAAAATTCATCAAAATAACTGCAGCAGGCTATGCGGAAAGTCACCCACACGACATTACAATTACAAAAGAAGCACCAAACTATTCAAGATAATTTGAAGATGAAAAAAATATTTGTTCTTTTTGCTTTGTTTGTTTCGGGCTTAAGTTCTAATTTGAATGCTCAAACAAATGAAGACATTATTATGGAGATTGCAGGAGAGAAGATAAGCAAGGCAGAGTTTTTGAAAATGTATAATAGAAATAATCTTTCTTCTGGGGAAATAAATAAGGAAGATTTAGATGCTTATCTTGAACTTTTTATCAATTATAAGCTTAAATTATTACAAGCAAAAGAATTGGGCTTAGATACAATTCCTTCTTATTTAGAGGAGATTGAAAAGTATAGACAACAATTGATTATTCCATATTTAAATGACGCACAAGTTACTCAATCGTTAATAGAGGAGGCATACCAAAGAACAAAAACTTTTGTAAGAGCTTCGCATATTTTAATTTCATTACCAGAAAATGCAAACCCAACTGATACTTTAAATGCTTACAATAAGGCAATGAAGATTAGAGAAAGAGCATTGAAAGGGGAAGATTTTTCTGAACTTGCAAAACAATATTCGGAGGATCCTTCTGCAAATGATAAAAAAGAGCAAAATTATAAAGGTAATGGTGGTGATTTAGGATATTTTACTTCAATGGTAATGATTTATCCTTTTGAAAATGCTTGTTATTCTATGGAAGTAGGAGAAATATCGCTTCCAATAAAAACTCGTTTTGGTTACCACATAATCAAATTGACAGATAAAATGCCTGCTTTTTGTAGTAGTGTAGATTTAGCTCATATTTGGATTGCTAATGCAAATCATTCAGAACAAGAGTGTGAAAGAATCATAAACGAAGTATATGCAAAATTGCAAGATAGTAATGTTTCTTTTGACAGTATTGTAAGGGTGTATTCGGAAGATAAATCAACTGCAAGTACAGGTGGTGTTTTGAAAAATCAAAAGATAAATACAATACCTGCATCTTATGTTTTACAATTGTCAAACCTAAAAGAAGGGGAGATTTCTGCACCTTTTCAAACTCCTTTTGGTTGGCATATAATCAAACCTATTCAATATAAACCTATCCCTTCTTTTGAACAACAAAAAAGTGTTATTGAAAACAGAATTTCAAAAGACGAAAGAAGTTTCAAATCGTTAGAGTCTTTTGCAGAAAAGTCTAAAAAAGAATATGGTTTTGTAGAGGATAGAGATTTGTTAAAAGAAATAGAAAAAATAGTTACAGATTCTGTATTTTCTGCAACTTGGAAAATTCCTTCTAATTTCACAAATGATGCGGAGCTTTTTAGAATAGGAGATTTTTCTTTTACTGTTAATGATTTAGCAAAAGAAATAGAAAAGCATCAACGTCAACAACCAGCAGAATATATTCCTTCTTATTTAGAAAAAGCTTATAATTCTGTTGTTTTAGAGCAAGTAGTTAATTATGCTGATAGTAAATTAGAAGAGAAATACCCTGAAATGAAATTGGAAATTCAAGAATTTGCTGATGGAGTTTTGATATTTTCGATTACAGATAAAATGGTATGGAATAAATCTTTAATAGATACTCTTGGTTTACAAACATATTTTGGAGAAAATCAGTCAAAATATTATTGGGAAAAGAGAGTGAGTGCAACTCTTTGGAGTATTGATGCTGATAAAGAATATACTAAAAAAATAGAAAAAATACTTAATAAAGCTATTCGCAAAGGTTGGACAAACGAAGAAACAAAAACGAAAATAGCTCAAAAACTCAAAATTAAAGATCAGACAGAGATAAACAAAAAAGTTGTTTATAAATGGAATAAGTATGAAAAAGGAGATAATAAAATGGTAGATTCTTTATTGTGGTCCGATACTTTGCAAGAAGAAGGAACATTGAAAATCTATGAAACAAAGAACAAAAAAATAACATTTTTGATTTTAAACTCTTGGGTTGAACCTGAACAAAAGCAATTGGATGAATGTAAAGGTTTAGTTACTTCTGATTATCAATCATTCCTAGAAAAACAATGGATAACAGAATTAAGAGCAAAATATCAATACAAGATAAATCAACAAGTTTACGATAGCATAAAATAATAGTGCGTATTTATGAAGAGATTATTTTCATTGTTTATCTTAGTTTCTATGTTTAATTTTGTTGCAGTTGCACAAAATACCAATAATGACGAAGTTGTAGATAAGGTAATAGCTGTTGTGGGACAAAATATGATTAAAAAATCAGAATTAGAAACGGCTTTCCTGCAACAAAAGATGAATAGTAAACTCATTATTGAAAATGAATACGAACAAAAGTGCGATTTATTAGAAGGGATGCTAATAAATAAACTGATGTTGCATCAAGCAGAAATAGATTCAATAGAGGTTACTGATGATGAGATAAACAGAGAAATGGATAATAGAATAAGATATATGATTAGTGCTTATGGTTCTCAAGAAACTTTAGAAAGGCAGATGAAGAAATCTTTAAGCGAAATCAAAACTTATTTCAAAGATGTAATTAGAGATAATATTATGATTGCTCAAATTGAGCAAAAATTAACGGGAACAATATCTGTGACTCCTCAGGAAGTGGCAGAATTTTATAACTCTATTCCAAAAGATAGTCTTCCAACAATTGAGCAAGAGTATGAGTTTACTCAAATTGTCAAGATGCCACAAGTTTCAGAGGAAGAAAAGGAAAGAGTAAAGGCAAAACTCAATGATTATAGAGATAGGATATTAAAAGGAAGTAAGTTTTCAACAATAGCAACTCTTTATTCGGAAGATCCTGCTTCAGCTAAGAAAGGAGGGGAATTAGGTTTCTTTTCAAGGGGTCAAATGGTAGGAGAATTTGAGAATGCAGCATTTGCACTTCAAGATGGAGAAATTTCTCCTATTATAGAGACAAAATATGGTTATCATATTATTCAAATGATTGAAAGAAGAGGCAATCAAGTAAATTGTCGTCATATTTTATTACAGCCAAAAATAACTACTGAACAATTAGCCTCAGCTTACAATGAGTTAGAAGAGATTAAAGCAAAAATAGATAGAGGAGAAATAACTTTTGAAGAAGCAATAGTAAAATATTCCGATGACCCGTCAAAAGTAAATCAAGGTTTAGTAATAAATCCTTATAATGCAAGTGCAATTTTTACCAAAGATGCAATAAATGAAACTATGTTAAATGTTGAAAAAGTTGATTTTAATGCTATGAATCAAGGAGATATTACAAAACCTATAAAATTTAAAACAGAGTTATCAGAAGCATATAGACTGATTAAAATAAAAAGAAAAACAGAAGCCCATAAAGTAGATCTAACTCTTGATTATGATAAGGTTCATACGTCTGCTTTAGATAATAAAAAAACAGAAATAATCAAAGAATGGGCAAATAAAAGATTGAAAAAAACATACATAAAAATTGATTCTGAATACCAATCTTGTGATTTTAAATTAAATTGGATTAAATAAAAGCAATGGATCAAGTAGAACAACTAAATTCGCTAATAGACAAGTGTAATCTTTTAAAAAAAGAGATTGCCAAGGTAATTATTGGACAAAAAGAAATAGTAAATCAAATACTAATTTCTATTCTTTCTTCGGGACATTGTCTTTTAGTAGGTGTTCCTGGTTTAGCAAAAACGCTTTTAGTTAATACAATTGCAAAAACATTAGGTTTAACATATAAGAGAATACAATTTACTCCCGATTTAATGCCTTCGGACATAATAGGGAGTGAAATTTTGAATACTAACAGAGAATTAGAGTTTGTAAAAGGGCCATTATTTGCAAATATATTACTTGCAGACGAAATAAATCGAACTCCACCTAAAACACAATCTGCTTTATTAGAAGCAATGCAAGAGCATAAAGTTACAGTAAATGCAAAAACATATCCTTTACAAGAACCATTCTTTGTTTTAGCAACACAAAACCCTATAGAACAAGAAGGAACTTATCCTTTGCCAGAAGCACAATTAGATAGATTTATGTTTATGCTTTGGTTAGACTATCCTTCTTTTGAAGAAGAGGTGCAAATTCTCAAAAACACTACAACAGATAAGATAATAGAAATAGAAAAAGTATTAGAAATTCAAGATATTCTTGATATACAAAATCTAATAAAACAAGTCCCTGTAAGCGATAATGTATATAATTATGTTGTTGATTTAGTTACAAAAACTAGACGCAATGGCAGTCAAATTTCAAACAAATATTTGCAATGGGGAGCAGGGCCAAGAGCTTCACAATATTTAATAATGGGAGCGAAAGCACACGCAGTTTTAAATGGAAAATACTCACCTGATATTGAAGATGTGAATGCAGTAGCAGTTGCAACGCTTCGTCATAGAATAGTATTGAATTATGAGGCACAAGCAAATGGATACACTCCCGAAAGCATAATAAAAGAACTTATAAACATTAAATAGCATAATGAAAAAGGTATTATATTTTTTAGCAGTCAATTTATTTGTATTAAACCTTGTGGCACAACCAGCCAGAGAAAGAAAGCCTGCATCGGAAACAACTACACAAAAAACAACAGAATCAATACAAGTTTTAGGGCTTCAAAGTGATGGCTGTAATTATTTAGTAGTTTCGCAACCTCCAAAACCAAAAAGAGGGAAAACAACTAAGAAACAAGAGCCAACAGCACCATATTACCCAGAGAGAATAGAAGCTTATATCTGTTTTGAACCATCATCAGCATATTATACAGAAGAAGGCTTGAATATATTAGATAGTATATATTCTATTGCTTTTGCAAAAGGGAATAATAAGTTCTATAAAATGACTATAGATGCTTTTGATGATGCAGAACCATTAAACGAATTAAACGCATCATTAGCAAGAGATAGAGCAGCAATGATTTTCAATTATTTTTCTTCAAGAGAAGGAACGGAGTTTATAATAAAAAGAACTCCAAGTACATACATACACTCTTGTAGTGGAGAAATGCCATACTACATTAAGTATAAAATGCCATTTGACTTTAAATGGACAGCCCTTTACGACAAAACAGAAGAAGAAAGAGTAAAAGACGGCATAAATCTAACAGGAAAAGTAAGACTTCTTATAGAAGATGACCCAGAAGGTTGCTTAGGAGAATATTTTGACTATTACTATCCATCACAAGACTCAGTCTTATCAGGCAACCATGCAAGCGTAACAATTCCAAAAGGAGCTTTAGAATCTATAACTCACACAAAAGACACAATAGAATATACTTGTAATATATCATATAAAGAATATATGAGTTTTGAAGAACTAACAAATAATTACCATTTAATACCACACAAAAAACAATTCTTAATAAACGCAGGTTATATCGTAATTGACGCAGAAAATCAACCAGATTATAACTCTTGTCAAAATAAAGAAAACTTTCTCCCAATAGTAAAAGTAAGAGTTCCAATAGAATTGCAACAAAACGATGCAAGACTAAAATTCTATGCAAAGGTTTATGATAATAAAGGTAGACCTGTTTACAAATCAATACCTACAAAAAAAGAAAAAGACAAAGAAACTAAGCTTCAAACCCTTACAGCAGATTTAACAGCCTTTCAATTAGATACAATATACATAGGTAAAAAGGTGGAAGAAAAGGAACTATCGGACTATTTCTTTTCAGCAAAAGAAGGAGAACCAGGAGCATTTCAAGCAATGGGAGGTTGGTTAAAACCATATAAACTAAACAAAAAAGGACAATACATTATAAGAAAACAAATGCAAATGGTGCTTCGTAAACCTATTGGAGATATAATAGAAGAATAAGAAATATGAAAAGAATAACTTTCTTACTCACATTATTTATTACATCCATTGTTCTTAGTTCTTGTTCAAATAAGAGTGAGTTAATAGTAGAGATACCCGAATTTACACAAGGAGAGATAATAGTCATATATGCAACCCCCGACCAAATAGAGCAACAACTACAAGACACACTAAAAACAGCTCAAATCACAAACGGGAAAGCACAAATTATCTTTGATACAATTTCTTTTGACAAAAAAATAAAAGATTGCACAATGATAATAAGCAGTGCAAGTACTCAATTTGCAACAACAATACCTCTGCCATTAGAAAAAGGAAAAGCAACAACAATAAAAATAAGTGGAATAGATAAATACATAAATAGAGAAGACTATCTAACAATTACATATTCGGGTACAAAAAAAGCAGAAACTTTTTCAAAATTTTATAATGACTTAATGGAGCAAAACAGGCTTCTCATAAAAAATCCTGAAACCTCAAAAGACATTTACACAAAGCAATCAGAACTTTATAAAACCTATATATCAGAAAATTCAGAATCGGGCTTAGTTTATTCTTTGCTTATAGGACAATTAATGCAATTTAAGTTAAATGATCAAAATCCTATAATAGATTTATGTTCTAATTTATGTCTTAGTGTAGAAGAAGATAACGCTTGGGCAAACTATTTATGCAAAATATTAGCAGAACGTCAGAAAAGAGCCTTTTCATCTTCAATTTTAAGCTTTACAGCCTTAGATAAAGACGAAAAAGAATACACCGAAAGAGACATAAAGCCACACAAATACGTCTTAGTATGCTTTTGGGCATCGTGGTGTAAGCCTTGTCAAGAAGAAATACCTCAATTAAAAGAATTATATAAAAAATATAATTCCAAAGGATTAGAAATAGTTAGTATTTCTGTGGATTTAAACCCTATGGAGTGGTTAAATTTCACAAAAGAAAACCCTTTACCATGGCTTTCATTATGGGGCAAAGGACATGAATTGACTGCAAAATACGATTTCCAAAAAATACCCTTCAATATCATAGCAGACAAAGACGGAAAAGTCATAAAAAGAGAACTATACGGAGAAGAAATTGACAAAGCAATAGAAGAATTATTCAATGAAGAATAAAATTCGTCTTAACCGCATATCAAACCGACATAAAAATGCAATATATTTCTTATTTGGTATTGCTTTGGGATTTGGTTTGATATTTTTTTTTGTCAAAGACAAGTTCACCCTCTTAGAAGCAAACGAATCTAAAAATATATCAGTCAAAAAAAATATTATTTCGCAATATCCAATTAAGGACTCAGTATATCTTGACCTCAATGCTTCGGATACCTTAGACCTTCAAGAAGTTCGTGGAGTAGGAAAAGTGAGAGCAAGAAATATCTACAAATACGGACAAAAATTAGGAGGCTATATAAGCGTAGAACAACTAAAAGAAGTATATAGCATAGACGAAGAAACCTACAAACAAATCAGTCCACACTTTTATGCAGGCAAAACTCAAATCAGAAAAGTCAATATCAATAGCGATGACCCTAAATACTTAGCTCGACACCCCTATATAGACTTTGCACTTGCCAAAGCCTTTATACGCTTTCGCAAAAAATATGAAAAAGACTTTACAAAAATAGAAGATATTAAACTTGTACATTTAATGGACGAAGAAACATACAACAAACTTCGCCCTTACATCAAATTATCTGATTAAAAAAATAAAATTATGGAATTTAGTGCAAAACAAATAGCTCAATTATTACAAGGCGTTGTAGAAGGAAACGAAGAAGTCGTAGTAAACAAACTATGCAAAATAGAAGAAGGCGAACAAGGAGGCCTGTCTTTCCTTGCAAATCCTAAATACACACAATATATTTACACTACAAAATCAAGTATAGTCATAGTAAACCAAGATTTTGTAGCAGAAGAAAAAATAGAAGCAACACTTATAAGAGTAAAAGACGCATACAGCTGCTTTGCACAACTATTAGAAGTCTATAATCAATACAGATTCAACAAACAAGGCGTTTCATCACTTGCCTTCATAGACAAAAAAGCCTCAATGGGCGAAAACAACTATGTAGGAGAGTTTGCTGTTATCTCACAAGAGGCTAAAATAGGTAGTAATTGCAAAATCTATCCACACGTTTACATTGGCGACAACGTAACAATAGGCGACAACGTAACAATTTTTGCAGGAGTAAAAATCTATCACGACACAATAATAGGTAACAACTGCATAATACACGCAGGAGCCGTACTTGGAGCAGACGGATTTGGCTTTGCACCACTTGCAGACGGTACTTTCAAAAAAATAGCTCAAATAGGAAATGTAATAATCAAAGATGACGTAGAAATAGGAGCTAACACAACAATAGATAGAGCAACAATGGGTTCTACAATCGTTGAACAAGGAACAAAAATCGACAATCTATGTCAATTAGGTCATAATGTAGCAGTAGGAAAGTCCACTGTAATGGCAGCACAAGTAGGAGTAGCAGGCTCAACCAAGATAGGAAGCAACTGTTTCGTAGGAGGACAAGTAGGATTCTCTGGTCACATAAACATAGGCGACAAATGCTCAATAGGAGCCCAAGCAGGAATAATCTCAGAAGTAAAAGAAGGCTCTACAATCATAGGCTCACCAGCCATAGACGCAAAGCAATATATGAAAAGTTACGTCTATTTCCGCAAATTAGAACAAATGAAAAAGCAAATAGACAACTTAGAAAAACAACTTAAAGCCTTACAGGAGTAAATTACAATAAATTTACTCCTATAAGGTGCATAAATTCTTCTCTTGTTTCTTTATTTTTAAGGAAAGCCCCTGTAAAATCCGATGTAGTAGTAACAGAATTTTGTTTTTGAACACCTCTCATACTCATACACAAGTGTCGAGCCTCAATAACAACGGCTACACCCAACGGATTTAAGGTATTTTGAATACAATCTTTAATTTGTTGCGTCAATCTTTCTTGAACTTGCAGTCTTCTTGCAAAAACATCAACAATTCTTGGAATTTTGCTTAGCCCCACAATGTATCCGTTAGGAATATAAGCAACGTGAGCCTTTCCAACCATAGGAACCATGTGATGTTCGCAGAGAGAATAAATCTCAATGTCTTTTACAATTACCATTTGTTTGTAATCCTCCTTAAACATAGCCGAACGCAAAATTTCCTCAGGCTTTAAATCATACCCATGAGTAAAAAACTGCATTGCCTTAGCAACTCTCATAGGCGTTGCCAACAAACCCTCTCTGTTTACATCTTCTCCCAACAAGGAGATTATCTCTTTGTAGTGATAAGCAAGTTTTTCTAATGTATCTTCGTTATATCGTTCTATTTTTTGATAGCCAAAATCTTCCATAACATCATTTTTAGTCAATTAAACAGCAAAAGTACACAAATTACTTGGGATTTTGCCATTTACCATCTTCTTTTATCATCTCAATCAATAAAGGCAACGCATCTTCTTCTGCAATATTAGAATGCACTAACTCTTTTGCTCGATAAAGATGCACCTTATTTTCCAATCCTCCAATATATCCATAATCTGCATCAGCCATTTCTCCCGGACCATTCACAATACAGCCCATTACAGCAATCTTTAAGCCCTTTAAATGTTTACATTTTTCTTTTACTTTTGCTAATGCCGATTGAATGTCATACTTTGTTCTTCCACAAGAAGGACAAGCAATAAATTCTGCTTTATAAATCTCTTCGCCTGTTGCTTGTAAAAGTTCTGCTTGCAAGACTTTGTCGCACAACTCTACCTTATCTGCCATTGATTCCATAATCAAAGCAGTTGTGTTGCCCAATAATCTCTCTTGATTAAAGTCTTTGTCCGATTGAACAATAACTCCCGCAGGATAAGAAGACTTTTTCAACCGTTCTATTATTGCCTCAGGACTTTCTTTGCAAATATCAATTCTCTCAACCATAGAAAAATCAGTAGGCTTTTGACGTTTTTCAAACTCTGTGTTTAAACTTATTGATTTTTCTAATGAAGAAAAAGGCATATCTTTATAAGCTTCAACAATTTTCTTTGCAACCTCTATTTCGTTTTCAGGAATTTCAGTTAGCGAAACCCTTATTGTGTCGCCAATTCCAAGAGCCAATAAACTGCCAATGCCAGAAATAGATTTTATTCTGCCCTCAAACTCATTTCCTGCTTCGGTTACGCCCAAGTGAATAGGAAAATCATATCCTTTTTCCTTCATCATAGCACACAAAGTGCGAGTTGCGTAGTGCATAACCTTGACATTGCTTGACTTCATTGACAAAACAAGATTCTCAAAGCCAAGATTGTTGCATATTTCCACAAACTCCATTGCCGAAGTAGCCATTGCAAAAGGAGTGTCGCCATATCGAGCCATTATTCTCTGACTTAGCGAGCCGTGATTAGTCCCTATTCTAATTGCAGTCTTGTTTCGCTTGCAGATTTCCAAAAGAGGAGCAAGTTTTTCTGTGATTTTTTCTAACTCCGCAGCATATTCCTTGTCTGTATAGTTGATTTTAGATATATTTCTATCGGTATAATTTCCGGGATTTATTCTTACCTTCTCCACAATAGCGGCTGCAACTTCTGCTGCCTTAGGATTGAAGTGTATATCTGCAATAAGAGGAACGAAACAACCTCTTTTCGCTAATTCGTTCTTGATTTCATAAAGGTTTTGTGCTGCTTGAACATTTGAGGCAGTGATTCTAACTAATTCACAACCCTTTTCTACTAATCTTAGTGTTTGTTCTACCGTTGAATCAGTGTCCATTGTGTCGGTGTTAGTCATTGACTGAATCCTAACAGGATTTTCTCCACCTATGCCAAGGTTTCCAACCATTACTTGCTTTGTAATGCGTCTTGAAACAGGGTTTGATACCTCCCAAGCAGGAATATTTCTATTCATAATATTCATTTGTTGATAATAGAGAACAAAAGTACAGAAAAACTCCGAGACGCACAAAAATATTTCTTTGATTTAATTATTTGTTTCTTCGTCTAAATTCTGAGGGAGAAAGATTTACCATTCTCTTAAAGAAGTTTGAGAAATTAGCAAGAGAATTAAATCCCAATTCTTCTGCTATTTTTTCTGTTGAATAATCGTTTTCTAAAAGTCTTTTCTTGCATTCGTTTGCCAATTTCTCGTCTATCCATCTTTTTGGAGTCTTTCCTGTGTTTGATTTTATCACAAACTCAAAATAACCCTTAGACAAATTACAACTTTCTGCATAAAAATTAGTGTCTTTGTTTATTGTTTCATATTCATTTAATAGATTGAAAAATTTTTCGCAAACTCCATAGTCGTTAAAAAACACATTCTCTGTTTTTTCTTTTAAAGAAAGATAGTAATACGCACGTGTCAAATTCGTAACAGCCTCTATTCTGTAAGGAGTTGTTGTATAAGAAAGACATTTCTTTACGTCTTTGAATAGATTTGAGAAAATCTTTTTCTCTCTTGATTCCAGAGAATACAAAGGCATTGCTTTAATTTTGTTGTGATAAGAGGTGTTGACTACATTGTTTGTTAAAAAATTATCTTTCAAACTTGGAGCAATAACCAAGTAGTGAATCTTTATGTCGTTGCTGTAAGAAATAAATTCCAATTCATTATTCTCTTGTACAAGAAAAAGAGTAGGTGCTTGCAATTCATATTTTTTCATATCCAACATAACGACAACACTCCCCTTTTCAATGAAAATATCTAAGTAATAATCGGTTTGATAAGGCTCAAAGTTGTTTTTGAGAATTTCAATATTGTTAGAGTACAATAAATCGTAGTTTATCTTCTCTTTACTTTTTGCCTTATCAAATTGTTCTTGCCAATTGAATAAACAAGCCTTGTTTTTCATAAATAGAAACCTAAATTTTAATTTTTTGCAAATATAATGTAATTAATAATACAAAAATTTAAAATCTTGTAAATCCGAAAAAAGTCCTTGTAAATTAGAAATAAAGTTCTGAAATTTTTATTATATTTTTGCAAACGAAAATTTTCACAATGCTAACGTTAGAAAAAACAAAAAGAAACAACGATGAAAACAAGCACAATTTCGCAAAAGTAATTATTAACTCCTATCGCTTTTGTGGAATTGAAAATTAAAAGATAGGAGTAAATTTAGTTGTAAGTAGATAACTTTAATAACAATGGAAGAAATAAAAGAAATATTAAAAGAGAATCAAAGATTGGCGAAAGAGAATCAAGAAATCTTTCAACGAATTAACAAAAAATCAAAAATATATGAAAGAGTAGAACTCGTATTTTCAATTCTATTCTTTGCCGTTTTAACAATAGGGTTTATATTGGTATAGTTTAATGATTAAAAATAATATGAAATGGAAGAAATTAAAGAAATATTAAAAGAAACACAAAAAACATTACAAGGAAATAACGAAAATATTAAAAGAAACACAAAAAACATTACAAGGAAATAACGAAGAATTAAAGAAAATCGAGAAAAAAATAATTACAGACAAGAAATCTATTATTTTAGGGAGTTTATCAATGTTGATTCTTGAAGTAGTTTCCTTTGCGTATTTTATGGATTATCTTTAAAGCAAAGGAATAGAAAAAAAAGTCTTTGATTTTTCAAAATATTTCTAAGAAAAAATTAAAAAAATCAAAGAAAAAAATTAAAAAATCAAAGACTTTTTTTCAAGAGTTTAAGTCTATATTCCAAAATAGCAACTAATGAACGCTGAATACTTGGTGTTGAGGTTGTTATCTCTTGGAATGCTTGCTTTGAAGTTTGGTGAAATTTTGATGTTGTCGTTAATTCGATATTCAAATCCTGCTATCACGCTTGAATTGCCTTGTGTTGTGAGTAGGATTTCTTCCTCTAAGATGTCATACCTTGCATAGAAGTCAAAATTCTTATTGATTGAGAAATTGCCAAAGAAACTTGCTCCATGTTTTTGGTCTTTTAGAATGTTATACTCTGCTCCGAGAGTGATTTTTTCGCTTTTGTAGCCTGTGAAGAAAGAGAAATTTGCTTGATTTTCATCGTTTACTCCTCCGTATAGGCGAAAATACAAATTCTTTATTGGATTTATTGTTGCTCCTAAGCCATATTGAAAACTATTGTTTTGTTGTAGTTTTTTATATCCTTCTCCGTTTGTTATGATTGCATCAATTGAGATAATTTCTCCAAATTTATATGCTGCCGATAGCCCTAAGTCTGCACTGTGTCCAAATTTATATTCGTCTTGAAAGGACTTCATTACGTATCTATGCCCCCAAAATTTTTCTATTTCGTTGAATTGTGTTGTGGAAATCAAACCTCCGTTTAGTGTAAGGTTGTTGTGTTTCCATGAGATTTGAGCATTTTTTATGTAGGCAATGCGTTGATAGTCGTTTACTTGTTTCGACTCGCCTATGTCCATAACTGCTTTTATTGATAAGCCTTTTTTTAGTTCGTATTGATAGCCTAAGTATGCTCTGTTTAATTCAAAGCCTAATTCTTCTTTCTCTTCTTTAAAGTCTGCATAGAAATCACCAAATACTTGAATGATTGGCTTTCCATTTGTTTGCGTTTGAGTTTCTTGTGCTATCAATCCTAAGGTGGAAATAATGCTTGCAATTAGTAATGCGATGATTCTTTTAATTTTCATTTTCAAATATGTTTAAGGCTGTTTGTGTTGTGATTTCGGCTACTTGTTCCAATGATGTTTCTTTTACTTCTGCTATAAATTTTGCTATATCTAAGATGTAGGCACTTTCGTTGCGTTTTCCTCTGTAAGGTACGGGTGCAAGATATGGTGAATCGGTTTCTAAAACTATGTCTTTAAGGTCTATTTCTTTTACTATTTCGGCTAATTTTGCATTTTTAAATGTGATAACTCCTCCAATTCCTATCTTAAATCCCATTTCGATTAGTAATTTTGCTTGGTTTAAATCTCCTCCAAAGCAATGAAATATTCCAGAGTATTTGTTTTTGTTTATGGTTTTTAAGCAACGATATATTTCATCAAAGCTTTTTCTTGCGTGGACAATGAATGGTTTTTTTAATTCCAAAGCCCAAGAAATTTGTTCTTTGAATGCTATTGTTTGTTGTTCTAAAAAGGTTTTGTCCCAATACAAATCTATACCGATTTCGCCAACTGCACAAAATTTTTCGGGATTTTGAAATAGTGTGTCTTTGATAATAGATAGAGATTGTTCGTAATTTTCTTTCACACTTGTCGGGTGAAGTCCCATCATAGGTTTGCAACAATCATATTTCTCACAAAGGGAAATCAAAGGCTCGATTGTGCTTTCATCAACGTTTGGTATATACATTCTATATATGCCATTGTCGTTTGCTCTCTTTATAACAAGGTCTAAATCCTGAGAAAAACTCTCCTCATACAAGTGAGTATGCGTATCAATCAGTCTCATAATTCAATATATAACAAAAAACCTCCTTTTTTAAGGAGGTTAGAGGTTTTATGTTTTTGTTTACAAAGTTTCTTACTTTACAGAAGCAACACGCTTCATACATTTTGATTTAAGATTCGCTGCTTTGTTTTTATGAATAACTGAACGCTTTGCTAATTTGTCTATTTGAGCAATCAATTTAGGTAACTTAGCGTTTGCTTCTGTTAAGTCCTCAGTCATTCTGAAATCTTTCAAAGCATTTCTCATTGTCTTAGCGTAATAGCGATTAGCTATTCTCTTTTTTTCGTTTGCACGAATTCTTTTTATTGCACTTTTGTGATTTGCCATTTCCTTTAATCTTTCTCTATTTCTTTAATCTTTAGTACCCCGTAGGGGATTCGAACCCCTGATTTCAAGAATGAAAATCTTGCGTCCTAGGCCAACTAGACGAACGGGGCGTCTTGCCTTGTTTGACGATGCAAAATTACAACAAATTTCTTTACTGCCAAATTTTTTTAAAGAAAAATTTAATTTTTTTCTTTCATTATTCTCTATCTTGCTGAAATTCAAATCCTAATCTTTTTGCAGTAATTATGCGTTTTGATGAAGAATTAAGCTTCATTTCTCCAACGCTTATGGTTTTTACTTCATCAAAAGGCGGAACTAATAGATCAAAATTGTTGGCATATTCCATTGAAGAGAGTATTATGCTGCTAATTGACTCTTTATTTATAATGGAAGTATTGAAGTTAGAATATAGTAATCCAACTTCTCTTTTCCCTTCTATGAAATAATGCTTTTCCTTATTTATAAATACTCTTCCTATCAAGTATCCTATGTCATAATCTCGGTCGTAGTCAAAAGAATCCGACAAAAAGTTGTAAATATTTATCATTCCGCAAAAAGATCTCTCTTTATCTTGGGTTATGTATGGTAATTTCATTACTTCATGTTGTCGAGAGAATTCAAAAATATTTGTATGCATAGTAAATATTAGGATGTCTTCACCAAAACGAATTTCAAACTCCAATTCTGATTTATTTTGAAAAACAAATTTAGTTTCTGGTGATTCTTTCTGCATTTGTTTTATTATTTCCTCTGCTGTTTGACTAAAAACAAAGAACGCTTCCTTTGTATTATTTATAATAGAGGAGAGTAAAGATGATTTTTTTGCTATTTGATTACACAAACTCAATGTATCCATAAATTAATAGAATTAAAGGTTTCAAAAAAAGCCCTATGAAATTTCTCATAGGGCTTTTTCATTTTTTTCTGTAAGAATTAATCTTCAGGTTGAATTGCTTCCATAGGGCAAACGTCAGCACATGTTCCGCAACTAACGCATTTTTCTGCATCTATTACATAGATATCGCCTTCAGAGATTGCTCCTACTGGGCATTCATCAATACAAGTGCCGCAAGCAGCACAACTGTCGGTAATTTTATAAGCCATTTCTTTTACTATTTAAGGTTTAAAACTTTTGCAAAGATACATCATTCTTTCAAATAACAATAAAAAATTAAGAAAAGTTTTAAATTTTGGCATTTTTTTTTGCTTTTGTTGTACCTTTGCCAAAAATAAATCATTGAATAACTATGAAAAGAAATTTTATTTGGATTTTAGGGATTTTATTCTTGCTTTCTGCTTGTACAAAAGAAGAAGTAGTAGAAAAATATGATAATGGAGTGGCTAAATTAGTCTATTCGTATAAAAAAGACAGCGGAAAAAAAATAAAAGTTAAAGAAATACGCTACTATGACAACAAACAAAAACGATTAGAGGGAAAATTTGATAAAGAAGGAAATAAAATAGGGGAATGGAACTTTTATTTTTCAACGGGAGAAAAGTTTGCAACCACTGATTTTACAGATTCACAAACAGGAAAAAATTGGATAGTTTACGATAATAAAGGAAAAGAAATAGTAAGTTCCGAAGATAAAATTTTATCTTTACATTTTGCAGAAGATAATGGCTTGTGCGATATACAAGCGAGAAAATCAAACGGAGAGGTTTTTTATAAATTTTTTGAAGACTTTTCAATCTGTCAAAAAATCAATACCATAGGAAATATACCACAAGGGGAAAGTATCTCTTGGTATGAAAACGGACAAGTAAACTCTATTCACTACTATAAAGATGGTATTCAAGATAGCGTTTATCAAGTCTTTACAAAAGAAGGTGGTACTTTAATAAAAGGACAATATAAAATGGGGAAGAAAATAGGCAAATGGGAATATTTTCTTTCAGACGGAACGCCACAAGGCATAGAAATATATGATGTAGATGGAACTTTATTAAAACCAAGAGGATAATGAAAAAGATAGCATTAAGTTTTTTGATTTGTATTCTTTGTAGTGTTAATGTGTTTGCTCAATATAATTATGATGTTGTGGACTTTTCACAACAATTATCAAGCGACACAGAAAAAATCTATGCAGTAAAAAAGGACACCCTTAAACTTGTACAAATAAGTAATAGTAAATTGGAAATATGTGGTAAAACCTACGAAGCAAGTGAAGAAGATGTTGTTATAACTCCAAAAGTTTATTATAATTCTAAACTAAAAACCTTTATTTTACTTTTAGGTAAAAAAGTAGATTATAGCATTGGTTGTGATGTTGTTTCAATTAAAAATGGTAGTTATCAATATTTAGGAGAATTATCTGTTGCTGCATACACAAAAGGGAACGATGGAAGAATGAATTACAATAGTATTTTGCCATTTGTTTCAATAGTTAAAGTCTCCGATAGAATAATATTTAGTTTTGAAACACCCCTTGTAGTAATTTATCCAGGAATGTCAGAAGAAGCAACACTTAATGGAAGAGATGTATATTACACTTATTCAAAATCTAAATTGCAATTGTTTAAATAGTTATTGCTAAGGTTAAATTCTCAACATATTTAGCAATAGCAATTAAAACGTCCAGCTCTACTTCAACTAAGAAAGATGTAATAGTGTTTAGTAGTGGAATTTCTACAAATAGAATCAATATAATAATACTTATTAAAACAAACCCTAGGAAAGGAACAACAATAACATTGGTTAGTAAGAATAAAATAGGGAATGTTTTAAAATTATAAATGATAATAGGAGCTGTAAAGGCTTGTGCCGAGAGGCTTATTGTTGCATTTTGAATTATTGGATTGAAAAAATTTTTAGTTTTGTGCTTTGAGAGAAATTTTTTAATGATTGGCACGCATATTAGTATACCTAAGACAGCCAAAAACGAGAGCTGAAAACTTATATCAAATAAAATTAATGGGTCTGTAATCAATAGGAGAAATGCAGTACAATAAAGAGTGTTTAAAGAATCGGTTTGAATTGGAAGATTCTTAGAAAGAATAAATATAGTAAACATTAACGCAACTCTTAAAGAAGAAGGAGTACAGCCTATAATCAATGCGATTAGCCAAGCAATAATAACTAATAATATTTCTCTAAGATAATAGAATCGTAATCCAAAAAGACAGATAAATTTAGTGATTAACTGAATAAATCCAAGTATTAAACCGATATGAAGACCTGAAACGCATAATATGTGTGCAATTCCTGTTATAGAAAAACTGTTCTTTATATCTAAATCAAGCTTTGACTTATCTCCAAGCAATAAAGAAATTGCAAGATTAGCGTTTCGTTGAGAAATGTTTGAGGATTTTATCCTGTTTTTAAGACTTTCGTTAGCGTTTTTTGCCCATTTTATGATTTTATTCCCTTTATTGTGATTGATTATTTTGTAATCGTTGCAGTAAACATTATGATATAGCCGTTTGTGATTCATATATTTTTGGTAATCAAATGTTAGGCCTTTGAAATTACGTATTCTCTGCATTCTTTCTTTGCTCTCAATCACATCTCCATAGTTTAAACCTAAGCTATCTTTCGGGAAATTGATTAAAACCTTACCATTTGTTTCTTGCCAAGAGTTCCCATCGAAATATTCAATGACCTTAGCCTGATAAGTAGTCCAATTCTTTTTTGGTTTATAATTATCCGTAATTAAATAACGAAAACCCTTTGCCTTGTCAAAGTGAGAGGAATAATGGTCATTGACAAAGAAAACGGGAATAAAAGAATCCACAATTATTATCCCAATAATCAAAAAGATAAGAGGGATAATAATTGGGCGTTTAAACATAATTTATAATCTTAATTTAAGTCCTGCAAAAATAGTGCTTGGGTGGAAATTGAAAACAGCATTCATCTCTCCTGCCATACAAAAACCACATTTATCACAAACACCTTGCTCTTTTCCAATACATTGAGCAGTCTTTTTGCCATCAGAAAAAATGAAATTTGTTACCCAACATTGAGTAGTGAAATTCAATTTCTTCATTTTCTTTAATCCTGCGAGAGAATTCATAATAGGATACCCCTTTTTCTTATAAGAAATAATCATATCTATTATTTCTTGTCGTTTCTCCATATCCAAAGCAAGATATTCCGTTCCCTCAAAAGGAGTGTGGAAGTTTAACGAAATAGATTTTATGTAAGGATTATTTTTTGCATATTCTATTGTTTTAGCAACTGCTTCATAATTTAGAGTGTTAATTGCCATATTTACACTCAAAGCCTTATGATTACAAGACGCTATGTTTTCTTCTAATTTTGCGAAAGTGCCTTTTCCTCTAATTTTTTCGTGATATTCTCCTACTCCGTCAAGACTTACCCAAATACTATCTGCACGAGAATTTACAAAAGGCTTTTGTGCGTTTGTTGTAATTGTACAAGAATAAAATCCTAAGGACTTTGCTAAGTCTATTAAATCGTCTATGCGTTTTTCTCCATCTTCCCAAATAAATGGTTCGCCACCTTCAAAATCTATAAAGCGAGAACCTTGCTCATAACAATAGATTAACTCTTCTTTTATTTGTTCGTAAGTTTTTATATTAGGATTTTCATAGTTGTAAACGCTACAATGCTTGCAAGCAAGGTTACATTTGTCCGATATAAATATTACACTTTGAAGAGGTTTTTTTTGATTAAAAAATTTAGCACCAATGAACCATTTGGCTAAATAAAACATTTGCTTAACCATAATATGATATTAACTATAATTATTACTAAACAAAATAAAGAAAGTATGTTTCTTGCTGCAAGCCAACGAGCCATAAACCAATCAATGCCTGCTTGTTGAAATTTTTCCCATTCTCCCATATTACCCATGTATTTAGGTGGTTTTGCAAGAGTTGTGTTGTCTGATTTTATAAACTCAATCAAGCTCTTTATCAACCAAATGCTTCTTGGTAAAACAAGAAAAATTGCAAGATAAAGAGGATGTAAATATCCTAATACAACACCTGCAACAATTATTAGATAAGGAATAAAATTAAACAATATACTCGCAGTTAGATTTGCCTTATTTGTTTTGAGCAATCTTGCAAAAGTCATTTTGTTTGCACTTTCGTCAGCCTTTTGGTCTATGAAACTATGAGTAAAAAGAATGTTTACAACCAACAAACCAACAGGAATAGATGCTAAAACAACGGAAGAGTCTAATCTGTTCGCACTTGCGATATATACTCCCATCATTAAAAGCGGTCCAAAAATAATTCCAATTACCAATTCTCCCAATCCAATGTAAGAAAACTTAAAAGGAAATCCTGAATAAGAAATACCTAAGAATAAAGTCAAAAAAGCAATTAAAATTATCAGCCAATTAAAACGCATAGCCAAAATAATTCCTCCCATTATTGTAGCAAAAAGAAGAAAATAAATAATAACTCGTTTTAAATCACTAAGACTTGCTTGGTTAGAAGTAAGATAAGGATACTTTACAATTCTTGCTCTGAATCCTTGACGAGAGAGTTCTTTTCTACTCTCTGCCGTATTTACTTTGTAATCAAAAAAATCGTCAGCCAAATTCATTCCTAAATGAGCTGAAACAACACCTAACACGGCCAATATAGCAAGAAAAATATTGAAATCTTGTTCATTGATAGCTATAATCACAGCTAAAATTGCAGGCAACAAGCTTTGAGCCAAGGAAACCATTCTTGCATTTTGCAGCCAAATCTTTAAACTTTTCATTACTTTAATTAAATTTTTTATCAGGCTACAAAATTAAAAATAAATCAAAGAAAAAATAAAATAAATCAAAGAAATATTTTTGTAAAACAAAGAAATAATTTCCTAAAACAAAGAAAAATTATTGGTTTTCTATATTTTTTGTATATTTGCACGTTAAAACGTTTAGTTTATCAAGGGAATGGAGATAAAAGACATAGCAAAATTTATAGAAAACGAGCTAAACACTTTTGAAACGATGTATCAGGATTGCAAAAAGACCGACATAGAAATGCTTTCTGATATATTGTCGTATTCCCTTTCGCAAAAGAGCAAAAAAATTCGCCCACTAATCACGCTATTAGTGGCAAAGGCTTGTGGAGGTGTTAGTGATTCTACTTACCGTTCAGCAATAATTGTAGAATTACTTCACACCGCATCACTTGCTCACGATGATGTGTTAGACAATAGCGATTTGAGAAGAAATCAACCAACAATCAATTCACGTTGGGGCAACAATGCCGCAATATTATACGGAGATTATCTTTTCGGAAAGTCGCTTCAACTAATTCACACAAAGGAAGATTTTGAACTTTTGCCAATTTATTCCAAAATAGCAAGAGAATTACCAATGGGAGAATTGTTGCAAAAAGACGTTTTAGAGAAAGGAGATATTTCTCGTGAGGCATATTTTAGCGTAATAGACTATAAAACATCTTCTTTATTAGGAGCATCAGCTTATATTGGAGCAAAAACTGCTACAACAGATAAAGACTATACAAAATACGCAGAAGAATTTGGCAGATTATTAGGAAGAGCATTTCAAATCAAAGATGATATTTTAGATTTTGAGATAAGTCAAGTCAGTGGAAAGAAATATGGAAATGATATAAAGGAATGCAAATTCACCTTACCAATCTTAGATTATATAGACACACTAAGCGAAGAGGTTAAACTAAATGTAATAAATTTTGTCAAACAAAGAGACAAGTCTGATGAAGATGTATTAAAATTAGTCTTAGATATATCAAAGTCAGGCAGCATTGAAAAGACAGAGGAGCAAGTAAAATATTATAGCAATAAAGCAAAAGAAGTTTTATCTAACTTGCCAGAAAGTCAATACAGAGAAATATTAGAACAATTAGTAGAAATATTAGTAAAAAGAAATAATTAAACACACGCACACGTATGAAAAAGATGATTTTATTTGCAATAGCTTCAATATGTTCATTGATGATATATGCACAACAAACACTTCCAAGTGTAGATTTAAAAACTCTTGATGGAAAATCAATAAACACAAAAGAAATTAATAACGAAGGAAAACCATTTGCAATATGTTTTTGGGCAACTTGGTGTAAACCTTGCTTAATGGAGTTAAGTACTTTTGCAGAACTTTACGAAGAATGGCAAGAAGAAACAGGAATGAAAATTTTTGCTGTATCAATAGATGATAGTCGTACACAATCAAAAGTTCAACCTTTGGTAAATACATCAGAATGGGAGTATGAAGTTTTGCTTGATGTGAATAGTGAATTTAAAAGAGCGATGGGTGTAAATAATCCTCCACATACATTTGTTGTAAATGGAAAAGGAGAAATTGTTTGGCAACATGTAGGTTACGCACCTGGTGATGAAGAAGGATTGATTGAAGCAATACGTAAAGTTATCGCAGAAGAAAAATAATAATTAAATGAAAAAAATATTAGTAATTTTATTTCTTTCTTTGTTTTCTTTAACCTCTTACGCTCAAAGCATATTAGGAGGAAAAGTAACAGGGAATTTTCAAATGGATATTCAAGCCTCAAAAGAAGATAGTATAATTGGGGCAGAAAAAGTGAATGAAAAACTTTTGAGTAACGCATTTGCAAATATCAATTACACAAGTGGAGATTTCTCTGCTGGTTTAAGATTTGAATCATACCTTAATCCAATTCTTGGATTTGATGCTCAATACAAAGGAGTCGGCATTCCATATCGTTACGCCTCTTATAAAAAAGATTATTTAGAAGTAACGGTTGGTAATTACTATGAACAATTTGGGAATGGCTTAATTTTCCGTTCATACGAAGAAAGAAACTTGGGCTTAGATAATGCAATGGACGGATTAAGAATAGTTGCAAAACCTGTAAGTGGAGTTGCAATCAAAGGAGTCATAGGAAAACAAAGATATTATTGGGAAGACATTTGGAAAAACAATAACGGACTCATTAGAGGTCTTGATGCAGAAATTTCTTTGAATGATTTAATTACGAAACTTAATGCATCAGCAACTCGCCTTACACTTGGAGGAAGTTTTGTTTCAGTTTATGAACAAGCAAATCCAAAAATCATAACATTAGATGGTAATATGTATAAAATGATTATACCAGAAAATGTTGGTGCAATGGCAGTTCGTTTCGATTTTTCTCACAAAGCCTTCTTCCTATCAGGAGAATATGCTTACAAAGGACAAGATCCAAATGCTGTTAATGGATATATTTACAAACCAGGAAACGCTTTGCTTTTGAAAGTTTCATATTCTGTAAAAGGATTAGGAATTTCTCTTGAAGCAAAAAGAATTGACAACATGAGTTTCAAATCTAAGAGAAGCGAAACAGGAAATATGTTAAATGTTAATTACCTTCCTGCAATTACTCGTCAACATGCTTATTCTCTTATGGCGATGTATCCTTACGCAACACAAGTTAATGGCGAAATGGGAATACAAGCCGATATTATGTATAAGATAAAAAAGAATACTCTTTTGGGTGGTAAATATGGAACAGAATTAAAATTAAACTATTCAAGAGTTCATTCAATAGATCAACAACCAATAGTAGGTTATGCTTTGAATCAAATGGGTACAGAAGGATATACTTCAAACTTCTTTAAAGTTGGAGACGATTTATATTTCCAAGAAATCAATTTTGAAATAGGAAAAAAAATCAATAGAGACTTAAAATTAAATTTAATGTACTCTAACCAAATTTTTAACCCAATTGCCTTTGGTCACCCTGAGGCTGAAAATGTTTATGCTAACATATTTGTTGCCGATGCTACATATAAAATCTCTAAAAAACATTCAGTAAGAGGAGAAGTTCAATGGTTATTAACCGAACAAAACTATGGAGAATGGGCAACAGGCGATTGGCTACAAGCAACTGCTGAATATAATTTTGCAGGCAAATGGTTTTTTGCACTATCTGACCAATGGAACTATGGAAATGAAGTAGGGGACAAAACACATTATTACAGCGTAGCCTTAGGTTCAACATACAAAACAACAAGAGTGTCGTTGAGCTATGGAAAACAAAGAAGCGGTATAATCTGTATAGGAGGTGTGTGTAGAGAAGTGCCAGCTTCAAATGGTTTGTTTATGACAATAACAAGTAGCTTTTAATAATAATTAGAGATGAGAAAGATATTAAATACAATATTAGTAATAAGCTCATTGATTTTTGCATCTTGTGAAAATTATGATGAAAATGAAAGATTGATACCAATCATAGGGGAAACAGATTTAACAACTCCTATTACAAAACAACAATCTGAACAAGCTATTTTAGTAGAAGACTTTACTGGTTGGAATTGTCCAAACTGCCCAGGAGGAACTGAGGTTTTAGAAACAGAGATGGGAAAATACGGAGAAAGACTTGTGGTTAGTGCAGTGCACACAGGAAGTTTTGCTCGACCATCTTCTGAAAATAATAACTTGGATTTTCGCACACCTTACGGAGATGAATTGAAGCAAACATTCAATATAACAAGTTATCCTGCGATATTGATAAACAGACAAGTAACTGCAATTACAAGCATCGGGGATTGGGCTGCGAAAATAGCAGAAAAAATGGCATCAACCTCACATAATTTCAATATTTCATTAGGAGCAGAAATTCTTGAAGGTAAAAACATATTAGTAAGTACAAAAATAGATGTTTTAAAAACTGTTGATTCTGAACTTTCTTTGACTTTATACGTTACTGAAAGCGGAATAGAAGGTATTCAAAACGTTGAAAGTGAGCATCAGTTATATACTTTCAAGCATGTATTGAGAGAAAATCCATTAAAGGACATGCCGCTTGCTAATTCTTTCAAACAAGGAGATGTAATAGAGAAAAATTATTTGATTACAGGCTCTGACAAATGGGAGAAAGAGAATTGTGCAGTTGTTGTAATGATAACAGATAATGCAACAGGAGAAGTATTGCAAGTAAACGAAATAGAATTATAAATTGTTAAACAAATAAAAAATTAAGATCAATATGAAAAAGACGTATTTATTTATTGCGATGTTATTTATTGTGCTTGGAGTAAGTGCACAACAAAGTTTCAGAATGACATATCAAGGAGAAGAATATGTTTCTAATGATACTTTGAGAATAGAAGTCGTTCCAGGAGAAGAATCAAAGGCATTCTTTTTCTTAACTAATCTTACAGAAAGTCCAATCGATACATATATCGGTTATGAAAAAACATTTGGAGAAGAAAACACAGAATTCTTAATGTGTTTTGGTAATTGCACAGAAGGAAACTTTGCAGGACCAGTTACACTTAATCCAAACGAAGAATTTACTGAATTTGACATAGCTTATTATCCAGCAAACACACATACAGTTATTATAAAAGTGAACATAATGAAAGCCGCAGCAACTGAAGGCGAATATGAAACATTAGAAAGCTTTTATGTAAAATATTATGATGAAGTAGGATTAGAAGAAGCAAAAGCAACCTCACTTTCATTAAGTGCTTATCCAAATCCAGTAGTTAATAACGTAAAAGTTTCTTATTCAATACCTGCAAATTACTCTAATGCAGAAATATCAATTCGCAACATGGTTGGTAAAACCGTTAAAACAATTCCTGCAAAAGTAGGAGTAAAATCAGCAATGAATATAAACACAGCAGAATTGCCTAACGGAGTTTATTTCTACTCAATCATAGCAGACGGAACTACAATTTCAACAAAAAAATTAGTTGTTAGACACTAAGAATTAGAAAAATTATAGAAAAAAAGAGACAAGAAATTGTCTCTTTTTTTTGTTTCAGTGATTTTTTTCTTTGTTTTAGAAAATTTTTTCTTTCAAAAAATAAAATATTTCTTTGAAATATTTTTGTCATTCAGCGTTAAGTGAAAAATAATCACTAATTTTGTTGTATGAAAAACAAATTATTCTATACGATTCAAGAAGTTGCAGAAATGTTAGACATTCCTGCTTCAACCTTACGTTATTGGGAAAAAGAATTTAGCGTTTTAAAACCTCACAGAACAAGTTCTGGTATAAGGAGATATGTGGAAAAAGATATTGAGTTTTTAAAAAAGATTCTTTATTTTACAAGAGATTGTGGTTATTCATTAGATGGGGTAAAAAAAGTGTTGCAATCGGGTAAGCAACAATACTTAGACCCGAAATATGAACTCGTTGCAACTTTGAATGAAATGAAAGCAATGCTTTTAGATATGAAATCTCAATTGGAAAGTTAGTATTAAAATAACAAGATTGTGAAATGAAAAAAAATATAGCACTTGTAGCAGGAGGATATTCAGGAGAATATGAAATATCTATACGTTCTGCTGGACAAATAGCACAAAATATAGACACAAATAAATATAATGTTTATACAATTGTAATAGAAAAATCATCATGGTACTACTCTGTTGAAGACAAACATATAGAAATAGATAAAAATGACTTTTCTCTTACATTGAATGGAGAAAAAATAAATTTCGATGGAGCCTTGATAATCGTTCATGGTACGCCTGGCGAAAACGGATTATTGCAAGGATATTTCGATATGCTAAATCTTCCTTACACAACTTGCTCTGCACTTGTTTCTACAATAACCTTTGACAAAGAAGTCTGCAACGCACTTGTTAGAAGCTTTGAGATAGTAAACGTAGCAAAGAATACAAGTGTTTTTAAAGATGAAACATTAGATTTAGACAAAATTTGCTCAACAATAAACTTTCCTTTGTTTGTAAAACCCTCAGAAGGAGGCTCTTCAATAGGCATGAGCAAAGTCTCTTGCAAAGAAGAACTTTTTCCAGGCATTGAAAAAGCATTTGAAGTTCATCACAAAGTTTTGATAGAAGAGTTTATCGAAGGAAGAGAATTTAGCTGTGGAGTTATGCAAGTAGGAGAAAAAGAAATAATCGCTTTTCCTGCAACAGAAATCATTTCACAAACAGAATTTTTTGATTACGATGCAAAATACAATGGGCTTTCCAACGAAATAACCCCTGCACAAGTGAGCGAGGAGTTAATGAGTAGAATACAAGAAACAACAAAAAAACTCTACAAAAGATTGAATTGCTCAGGCGTTTGCAGAATAGACTTCATCTATCGCGAGAAAGACGATAAGCTTTTCTTCCTTGAAGTCAATACAACACCGGGACAATCTGCTCAAAGCATAGTTCCTCAACAAGTTCGTGCAATGGGACGCGACACAAAATGGTTATATCAAACCCTTTTAGAACAATTAGGATTGTAATGAAAAAGACAGTTTTTTTACTATTAGCATTATTTGTATTTAACATTGGTTTCTCACAACCAAGACCTAAAAACGTAATCCTTCTCATTGGAGACGGAATGGGAATTGCACAAACCTACGCCGCATATCTTGCAAACGATAAGCAATTAACCATGTACACAATGCCATACGTAGGATTATCAATCACATACTGCGCAAACAAAGAAGTAACCGACTCAGGAGCAGGTGGAACAGCCCTTGCAATAGGACAAAAAGCCCTTTACGGCTCAATAGGCTTAGATAAAAATTCACAACCTCATGCTTCACTGTTGAAAATCGCAAGAAACCAAGGTAAAAGCACAGCAATAATTACCTCTTGCGATGTAACGCATGCCACACCTGCAAGTTTTGTCGCAAATGTCAAAGACCGTAATCAGCAAGATGAAATAGCACTAAGTTTTATCAAAGAAAACATTGACATAGTCATAGGAGGAGGAAGAGATAGATTTGTTTCCTCGAAGCGAAAAGACAAACTAAATCTTTTAGACTCTCTTTTTGCAAAAAAATATGAGGTATATAATTCATTAGAACAAATAAAAACTACTCAATCCGATAGATTTTACGCACTTTTATCCGATGGACATTTATCCGATGCAAAGAAAAGAGGAAATGTTTTGCCAGAAAGTTTAGAAAAAACGCTGAATACGCTTTCTAAAAATGAGAATGGTTTTTTCATAATGCTTGAAGGGAGCAAAATAGATATGGAAGCACATCTTAACAAGTACGAAAGTATGATAGATGAGGTGAAAGATTTTGATAAATGTGTGGAAATAGCCCTTGAATTTGCAAAACAAAATGGCGAAACATTGATTGTAGTAACTGCCGACCACGAAACAGGAGGGCTTACCTTGCCTGCGGATAATAATCTCACAAAAGACAAATGGAGTTCTTTGCATCACACAGCCGTTCCCGTGCCAATTTTTTCTTATGGTGTAGGAGCAGAAAATTTTACAGGCGTGATGCAAAACACAGACGTGTTTTTGAATATTTATAATTTGATTAAAAAATAAAAATAATATAAAAATGACAGACTATACATTGAAATACAAAGTTGCTGATATGTCTTTGGCAGACTTTGGTAGAAAAGAAATAGAGATTGCAGAGAAAGAAATGCCGGGTTTAATGGCATTGAGAGCAAAATACGGAAAAGAAAAACCGTTAAAAGGAGCAAGAATCATGGGTTCTTTGCACATGACAATTCAAACAGCAGTTCTTATTGAAACATTAACAGAATTAGGAGCAGATGTAAGATGGTGTTCTTGCAACATCTTCTCTACACAAGATCATGCAGCGGCTGCTGTTGCAGAACGAGGAGTTCCTGTTTTTGCATGGAAGGGAGAAAGTTTGGAAGAATATTGGTGGTGTACAAATCAAGCACTTTCTTTCCCTAATGGAGAAGGTCCGGATTTGATTGTGGACGATGGTGGCGATGCAACATTATTAGTACACAAGGGATACGCAATAGAAAACGATCCTTCTTTACTTGACAAAGAAGCCTCTAACACAGAAGAAGCAATAGTGTTGAAAACCTTAAAGGCTGTTTACGCAGAAGATTCTCAAAAATGGCATAAAATCCTTAAAACCCTAAAAGGCGTTAGCGAAGAAACAACAACAGGAGTTCATCGTTTATATCAAATGATGGAAAGAGGAGAATTGTTAATTCCTGCAATAAACGTAAACGACTCTGTAACAAAAAGTAAATTTGACAACTTATATGGTTGTAGAGAATCTTTGGCAGACGGAATTAAACGTGCAACAGACGTTATGATAGCAGGAAAAGTCGTTGTTGTTTGCGGATATGGCGATGTTGGAAAGGGCTGTGCAAGAAGTATGCGTGGATATGGAGCAAGAGTTTTAGTAACAGAAATTGACCCTATTTGTGCTTTACAAGCTGCAATGGAGGGATTTGAAGTTACAACATTGGAAGACGCACTTGCAGAAGGAAATATATATGTTACAACAACAGGAAACTGCGATGTAATCACAGTTGAAGATATGGCAAGAATGAAAACAGAAGCCATAGTATGTAATATAGGACACTTTGACAACGAAATTCAAGTTGAAAAATTGGAAAACTATCCTGGAATCAAGAAAGTAAACATCAAACCACAAGTTGATAAATTTATTTTTGAGGACGGACACTGTATTTACTTGTTAGCAGAAGGCAGATTAGTAAACTTAGGTTGTGCAACAGGACACCCATCATTTGTAATGAGTAATTCTTTCACTAATCAAACCTTAGCACAAATTGATTTGTGGACAAAAAAATACGAAGTAGGAGTTTATCGCCTTCCAAAAGAGTTAGACGAAGAAGTAGCAAGACTTCATTTGGAAAATATTGGCGTAAAACTTACAAAACTTACACAAAAACAAGCCGATTACATAGGAGTAAACATAGACGGTCCTTATAAAGCAGAACATTATCGCTACTAAAAAATAAGAAAGCAATGAAAAACGTATTTAGGGTATTCAGATATATTTTAAACTACAAGAAAGATATTGTTTTTAACGTATTATCTAACCTTATATACGTTTTCTTTTCGCTTTTTTCCTTTGTAATGATAATACCATTCATTTCGGTATTATTTGGAGTCATAGAAGCACCTGCACAATGTCCGGAATTAAGTCTTGACAAAGACGTTTTGATGGACTATTTCTCTTTTCACCTAAATACTTACAAAGAAATTTATGGAATATATCCTTGTTTGATAGCAATAGGTGTAGTATATATTATTTGCATTTTCTTTTCTGCACTTTTCAGATACTTAGGAATGTATTTTATTGTCCCTATTCGCAACGGACTTGTAAACGATTTAAGAAACGATGTTTACAAAAAAATATGTATTCTGCCACTTAGCTTTTTTTCAGACAAGAAAAAAGGCGATATAATGTCGAGATTAACCTCCGACTTAGCCGATATAGAATGGAGTGTAGTAAGTAGCTTACAGATGTTGGTAAAAGATTCCATTATGGTTTTGGTTTTCTTCTCAGCACTCATAATTGCATCTTGGCAATTGGTCTTATTTATTGTTGTGGTCTTACCTATTGCATATTTTTTAATAAAGAAAATAGGCAATAGCTTAAAACGTAACTCCATTAAAGGACAAAAAGAAATGGGCGTTTTGCTTTCGCAATGTGAAGAAACGCTTGGAGGACTTAGAGCAATAAAATCATACGGAGCAGAGGGCGTAACAAAAGAAAAATTCTCTCAATCCAATGACTATTACACCAAAGTGATGACTAAAATATTTAGAAGAAAAGAATTAGCCTCACCTTTGACAGAATTTTTAGCCATATTTGTACTTGTTGCAGTAGTTTTGTTTGGAGGAGAATTAGTCTTAGCAGGCAAAATGTCGGCAGCAATCCTTATAGGCTTTACCTTGATTTTTGCAAAAGTGATTTCTCCTTTACAAGAGCTTTCAACAGCCTATTATAATATGCAAAAAGGCGATGCAGCAGCAATAAGAATATATGAAATACTTGATGCAGAAGAAAAAATCACAGAAAGCGAAAACCCAAAACAAATCACAGAGTTAAAAGACAAAATAGAATTTCGTAATGTCTTCTTCTCATACGAAAATAGTGCAGAAAACGTATTAAAAGACATAAGTTTTACAATTAAAAAAGGGCAAACCGTAGCCTTAGTAGGAGAATCGGGAGCAGGCAAATCAACACTTTTAGATTTGATTTCAAGATTTGCAGACGTTAATTCAGGAGAAATTTTGTTCGATGGAGTAAACATAAAAGAAATAGGCATAAATGCTTTGCGTTCTCAAATAGGCATTGTTACGCAAGAAGCAATTCTTTTCAACGACACAATATTTAAAAACATAGCCTTTGGCAATCCTTCGGCTACAATGTCAGATGTGATAGCGGCAGCAAAGATAGCAAATGCCGATTCTTTTATTTCCAAAATGGAAAAAGGATATTACACACACCTAAGCGATAGAGGAATGAGCCTTTCGGGAGGAGAGAGACAAAGAATTTGTATTGCGAGAGCTGTGTTGAAAAATTCAGAAATTCTTCTTTTAGACGAAGCGACCTCAGCCTTAGACACACAAAATGAACACGAGGTACAGCAAGCCTTAACTCAATTGATGAAAGACAGAACCTCAGTTGTAATAGCACATCGCTTGACAACAATAATGAATGCCGATGTTATTTTTGTTATGGATAAAGGAAAAATTGTAGAAAGCGGCAATCACAAAGAACTATTAGAGAAAGGCGGAATTTATTCTCGTCTTGTGAATATGCAAAGCTTAGATGTATAAAAACAAAAAAAGGTTACTCAATATCAAGTAACCTTTTTCTTTTGAGGTCTCTTCCAGATTCGAACTGGAGTAGACGGTTTTGCAGACCGGTGCCTAGCCGCTCGGCCAAGAGACCTTGTTTTGTTTTCAGGTTGCAAAGATACTGCTTTTTTTTAAACCTGCAAATTTATTTGCATTTTTTATTTCTGCAACCCGAAAACAATGTCAATCTTTCAAAGCATTAGTTATGCGCTGCAAAGCTTCAAGTAAAGTTGCACGAGGACAGCCTAAATTGATTCTAAAACAACAATCATATTGCGAGGCCATTGATTTAGGAGCAAAAGTAGTGCCATCGTTCAACACAACGCCTGCTTTCTCTATAAATAACTCTGCTAATTCTTTATGAGTCTTTCCACAGTCGCTAAAATCCAACCATGCCAAGAAAGAAGCCTCAGGAAGCACCATTTTTACCTTTGGAAGATTTTCCTTAATGAAACTTTCAAGCAAAGCGATATTAGATTTCAAATATTCAAGCATTTGATTCAGCCAATTTTCTCCATGAGAGAAAGCAGCCTCTGCCGCAGTGTAAGCAAAAATATTGCCGTATGCCACACCCATTGCATCAATCCAGCCAAAATATTGTTTGCGAAGGCTCTCATTTCCAATATAACAAACCGAACTTCCTAAGCCTGCAATGTTGAAAGTCTTGCTCGGAGCCATAAAAGTTATGCTATGTTCAAAGGCTTGCTTTGACACAGTGCTATAACTCACATGTTTATGAGGCGGAAGCGTAAGGTCGGCGTGAATTTCATCGCTTATGACAATTACATTCTTTCTTTGGCAAATTTCGGCTATTCTTTCCAAAGTCTCTTTTCCCCAAATTGTTCCCGCAGGGTTGTGAGGATTACTCATAATAAAGAGTTTGCAACCCTCAATCTTCTTTTCAAAATCTTCAAAGTCGATAAGAAAACGACCATTCTCTATTTTTAGGTTGCTACACACCAAAGTGCGATTGCAAGACTGAGGAAGATTTACAAAAGGCGGATAAACAGGGGTTGTAACCAAGATTTTATCACCCTCTTTTGTAAGAGAGAGTAAAGCAAAGGAAATACCTGCAACAATACCCGGTATAAAATGCAAATCAGTTTTTTGACAAGGGATATTATATCTTTCGTCCAACCATTTGATTACTGCATTCCAATAATTTTTTGAAGGAGTGCCATATCCAAGTACTTCGTGTTCGCAACGCTTTCTTATAGCCTGCATAACAAAATCAGGAGAACGGAAATCCATATCCGCAACCCACAAAGGCAAGAGGTCATCTCTGCCGTATGTTTCAAGGAGAGAATCATATTTTACGCAATCGGAATGTCTTCTCTCTACATTTTCGTCAAAGTTATATCGTTTTTCCATACGGCAAAGTTAAGAAAAAAATAATCAAAAACAATTTTGTATTTTTGCAATCTTGTAATAAAAAACAAATTTAACAATAATGAATTGGGTAATCTTGATTTTAGCAGGTTTGTGTGAAACATTTTTCACCTTTTGTCTTGGAAAAGGCAATCTCGCTTCGGGAAATAAAGCAACTTTATGGTATGCTGCCTTTGTGATGTTTTATATTCTAAGTATGATTCTTCTAACTAAGGCAACAAAAACAATACCTATCGGAACGGCTTACCCTGTTTGGACAGGAATAGGAGCAGTCGGAGCAGTGCTAATAGGGATTTTTATCTTCAAAGAGCCGGCTTCTTTTCTTAGACTTTTGTTTACCTTTACACTTATTGCGTCAATTATTGGCTTAAAAATGGTTCATTAAAATAAAGCAAAGAAAGCTCAAAAAAAGTCTTTGCTTTTTCAAAATATTTCAAAGAAAAAATTAAAAAAAACAAAGAAAAAATAAAATAACTCTTTGATTTAAGAAATTATTTCAAAGAGTTATTTTTTTGTTTTAAAGAGTGGACCTGCAGAGATTCGAACTCTGGTCCAAACAAGAAACAACTAAGCTTTCTACATGCTTATTTTGTCCTTCATTTTCGAGAAAAAGCTAAGGGACAAACACCCTGCTTTAACCTTATCTTTTAAATTTTCACCATAATGTCAAAGCTCCATTAAGGTTATTTCCGTTTTGCTAGCACCTCTTAGTCCTTAACCACGGAAAAAAGGTCTTGGAGAGATGTCTTGCTCGATGTACTTTACACCGATTCGCAAATGTAGTCTACTATACTTCGACTAAGCTGCAAGAGCGTAGTTATTTTCGCCAATTATTGTTTTGTAACTCTGGTTGAGGCTTGTGTTACCTTAGCCTGCATGCTTACTTAATCATTTGCCTTGCTGTCAAAACCAACCCAGGCCCTTAATTTTTGCTTTGCAAAAGTACAATAAAACAACAGATTACACAAATTTTTCAAGAAAAAAATAAAAAAAATGCAAAAAATGTTTGGTAGTTCAAAAAAAGGTTGTATCTTTGCAATCGCAAATGAGGGAATAACTCAGTAAGGCGAAAGTTGGTCCGGTAGTTCAGTTGGTTAGAATACATGCCTGTCACGCATGGGGTCGCGAGTTCGAGTCTCGTCCGGACCGCAAAGGGTTTTAAGATTTCAAGTCTTGAAGCCCTTTTGCTTTTTAAAAGGTTTATTATGTTAGCTGAAAAAACAAAAGGAATAGTTTGCGGAATTGTTTCTGCAATATGTTATGGAATGAATCCGTTTGGAGGATTGAATCTTTACAAAGAAGGATTTAATACAACTTCTGTTTTGTTTTATAGATTTGGTTTTGCTGTTCTTATATTGGCTTGCATAATGTTGGCAAAGAAAAATACATTTAAAGTTTCTAAAAAGGAACTTAAAGTATTGATTGGTTTAGGAGCTTTGTTTGCTACTACGTCTTTGTCTTTATTTATGAGTTTTCTTTATATGCCGGCTGGGGTTGCTTCTACTTTGCTTTTTACTCACCCTATTATGGTGGCGTTAATAATGGCTGTCTTTTTTAAAGAGAGAATTACTCCTGTGATAGTGTTTTCTATTGCTTTGGCTTTTGGTGGGGTTTCTTTGCTTTATTATTCTGGTGATGGTCTTGTGCTTAATACTATTGGGGTTTTGCTTGTCTTGCTTTCGGCTTTGAGTTATGCTTTGTATATGATTGTGGTGAATAAATCCTCAATTCAATTGCCAACTTTTAAGCTTACTTTCTATGCAATGGCGTTTTGTCTTGTGTTTGTTTCTGCTTTTTCTTTTACAAGTGAGAGTTTTCACATCAAGCCTTTGATTAATTTTAATCAATTGTTTTATGCTCTTTTTCTTTCTGTGGTTACTACTATTATGTCTTTGTGTTTGATGAATATTGCGGTGAGAATACTTGGCTCAACTCCTACTTCTATTATGGGTGCCTTAGAGCCTTTGACGGCAGTTATTGTTGGGGTGTTTGTTTTCAATGAGGTGTTTACTCTTAATCTTGCTTGTGGAATTTTATTGATACTTTTGTCTGTTTTGTTGATTATTTTGCAAGATAGGTTTAAAAACGTAAGATTGAAATAGTTGAGTTATACTCTTGTTAGTCTTATTTTCGCTTTTTGTTTTAGTTCGTAAATATTGTTTGCTTCTAAGAGTTCGGCTTCTCTTAGAAAGAGTCTTGCACAGGCTTCTGCGTCTGATTCGGCTTTGTGATGATTTAGTGTTATGTTTTCTTGGTTGCATAGGTGGTCTAATGAGAATTTTGTGGATTCTTTCCATACTATGCGTGAGAGTTGATAGGTGCAAAGGTATCGTGCTTTTGGTTTTGGTATGCCGTAGTGAAGAAGGGTTTTTCTAAGTACGTTTATGTCAAATGAGGCGTTGTGTGCTATTATGATTTTGTCGTAAAGATATGGTTCTATTTCGTGCCATAGTTGGTTAAACTCTGGTTTGTTTTCCACGTCTTCTTTGTGTATGCCGTGTATTTTTTGTGCATAGAAATGGAAATAAGGAAAGCATATTGGTTTTATCAACCAATTTTTTGTGCAAACTATTTGTGAGTTTTCTACTATTGTTAATCCAAGTGAGCAGGGTATGTATTTGTCTGCTGTTTCAAAGTCTATGCTTACGAAGTCGAACATATTTTTACAAAAAAAATAAGAAGGGAAGAATTACTTCCCTTCTTGTGTTAATTATTTCTTGTTCTTATTTTTTGAAGTTTGCTAAACCTTCATCAAGAAACTTAACAAAGTTGTTGATGTCTCTGTCGTATGATTTTGGTTCTTCTGTTAATAGGTTTCCGTCTGCGTCCATCAACACATATAACGGCTGAGCGTTTGCGTTAAATTGTTCTATTTGGTAGTGATGGTTTTTCTTTCCAAGTGTTTTTATTGTTTTTCCATCTTTTGTTGTTATCCATTCGCTTTCTGGAAGTTCAATTGTGTTAACGTCTGCATAAAGGGCTACCATAACGTATTCTTCTGTTAAACGTTTTTTTACTTGTGGATCTACCCAAACATAGTTTTCCATTTCTCTACAATTTGCACATGTTTTTCCTGTAAAGTCTATGAAGATTGGTTTGCCTACTTGTTTTGCGTATGCTTTTGCTTCTTCAAGGTCAAAGAAGCCTTCAAAGCCTGTTGGTAAGTGAAGTTCTTTTGCGTATTTTCTATCTACTGGTAGAGATGAGGTGCTTTCTGCTGCAACTGTTGCGTTTTCTGCATTTATTCTAATCAAATCGAAGTCTTGTGTTGTTTGTGGTGGTACGTATCCTGAGATTGCTTTCAAAGGTGCTCCCCATAAACCTGGTATCATATAGACTACGAATGAGAATACTATCAATGAAAGGAATAAACGTGGTACTCCAATTTTTTCAACTGGTGCATCGCCTTTGAATTTTAATTTTCCAAGTAGGTAGAATCCAAGCATTGCAAATGTAACTATCCATAATGCAAGATAGGTTTCTCTATCTAATATTCCCCAACCTGCTGATAGGTCTGCCATTGAAAGGAATTTCAATCCTAATGCTATTTCTATGAATCCGAATACTATTTTTACTGTGTTTAACCATGCTCCTGATTTCATATTTTTTAGCATTGAAGGGAACATTGCAAGGATTGTGAATGGAAGTGCAAATCCTAATGCAAATCCTATCATAGATATTAAGAATACATAGCTATTGCTTGAACCAGATGCCATTTCTATTAAAGCTGCTCCAAGGATTGGCCCTGTACATGAAAAAGATACTAATACAGTTGTTAGTGCTATGAAGAATGTTCCTAAATATCCACCTTTATCTGCTTGTTCGTCTGATTTGTTTATTAACTTTGATGGCATTGTTAGTTCAAATAATCCGAAGAATGAGAATGCGAATATCATAAATATTACGAAGAATATTAGATTTGGCACCCAGTGTGTAGAGATTATGTACATTGCGTTTGGTCCAAGTGCCCAAGAAAGTATCAATCCTAAGACTGTAAACATAAATATAATGCTTCCTCCAAAGAAAAAGGCTTGTTGTCTTCCTTTGCGTTTAGATGTGTTGCCTTTCATAAAGAAAGATATCGTCATTGGTATCATTGGGAATACGCAAGGTGTGATTAGGGCTAATAATCCTGCAGTGAATGAAACAAAGAATGCTGTCCACATTGATTTGTCTTTTTGTGCAGTTTCTTCTGCTGGCTTTTCTTCTGATATTGTAGCAGTAGCTTGCTCTGAATTTTTATTTTCTGCTACTAATTCAGTTGGAGTTTCTGTTGTTTCAGCTAATTCTTCTGTGATAACAGGTGCCGCTTCTGTTATTGTAGGGTTTCCTTTTACGTTAAAAGAGAATTCTACATCTTCTGGTGGCACACAACTTCCTTTTTCACATAATTGAAAGTTTACATTTCCTTTTACTTGAAAGTTTTCTTTGCTTTTTACTTTTATTTTTTGAGTGAAAGTAACTTTACTTTTGAAATATCTTGTTGTGTCTTTCGCAAATGGATCGTATTCTGCGATTGGTTTTGGTGATTCTTTGACATTTCCTATTTTTTCATAGTTACCATTTTTCTCAAATGTAAATACAATAGGGTTTTCTGTACCTTTAGTGTGTTGAGAGTAGATGTGCCAGTCTCCATCCAAAGTACATTGCATTACTAATTCTGAAATGGAATCGTTGATTGCTTTTGTTTTGAAATTCCATTTAGCAGGTTGTTGAGCATTTAATACATTAGAGAAAATAACTACTAATGCTAATGTTGCAAGTTTTAATACTAATGTTTTTTTCATTTTTATTCTATTATTTATTATTTACTTAACCAAATAGATGGATTTAAATGATGTGTTCCTTTGAAGATTTGAAATTTATATTCACTTACTCCATCTTCGTTTGTGCTTACTACTCCGATTGATTGTTTGGTATCAACTTTTTGTCCATTTTTAACGCTTACGCTTTTTAGGTTTGCATATACACTCATGTATTCTCCGTGCCTTATAATTACGACTAATAGTCCTGTTGGACCTTTTGCAACTCTTGATACTTCACCCTTGAATATTGATCTAACTGCAGAGCCTTTAGTTGTTCTTATGTCAATTCCTTTGTTCTCTATAACAGCTCCTGCGACCTCAGGGTGCTTATGAACTCCATATTGAGAAACAATGACACCTTGCGACGTTGGCCAAGGGAGTTTTCCTTTGTTTGATTCAAAACTGCTTGATAGTGCAACTTCTTCTGGAGTTGTTGCAATTGTGTAGTTTTTCTTTTTTGCTGTTTCTATCGCTGCTTTGTTGGCTTCGGCTTCTTTTTTGTTTGTTGTTGGATTAGTAGCCATTTGTTGTTTTTTCTTAGCGGCTAATTCCTTTTGTTTTTTTACCTCAGCTGCTATTGCGTTATCGATTTGTTGTTGAAGCTTTTTGACTTGTTGTTGTTTGCTTTTTAGATTTTTAGCGAGTTGTTTTTCTTTTTTATTGAGTTGATTTACTGTTTTTTCTTTTTCTTTTTTCTCTTTGCTTAATTCGTTGGAGTTTTTTAACTCTTGTTGTAATAGTTTTTCTTGATTGGTGCGTTTTAACTCCAATTCATTGGTGCGTTTTGATAGTTCTGTTGTTTTTGATTGAATTTGTGCAAGTTTTTCTTTTTGCAATTCTCCGAATTGACGAAAAAATATATATCTCTGATAGGCTTCTTTATAATCTTTTGAAGAGAATATGAATAATAATTTGTCTGTATTTGTTTTGTTTTTTTGAGCATAACGTAACATTTGAGCATAACTATCTCTTAGAATAGTGATTTCTTTGCATAATTCACCGATTGATTGTTGAGTACTCTTTATTTCGTTATTGAGCATCCCCATTTGGGAATTGATATTTTTAATCAATTTTTTTCTTTGAGCTATCTTTTTTTCTAATACTCTTAACTCCGATGTGGACATTTTCTTTGTTTTTTTTGTCTCATTTAAGATTTTATTCATCGAAGCTATCTCTTTTTCTAACTTGATTTTTTCTTTTTCTAATTTGTTTCTATCTTGTGAATAAAGATTAAAAGGTAAGACCATTATACTTAGTATCAGTATAATAGCGTATCTCTTTATTTGCTTGTTTTTTGTTCTGGAGTTGTTCTTTATTTGCTTCATATTTGACCGCCAAAATTACAAATATTTGCTGAAATATCAATAATTTGTAATTATTATTTTATGCTAAATCAATTCTTGACGTAAGGCATCTTGCTTTATGAATATGAATAATAAGAATGTAAAAGCCCATAGGGAAGAGCCTCCATAGCTTATGAATGGTAAAGGAATGCCTATTACAGGCAAAAGACCTATTGTCATTCCTATATTTACGAAAAAGTGAAAGAATATTATGCTTGCTACTGAATATCCATAGATTCTGGCAAATTTTGAACGTTGTCTTTCTGCCATTTTTATGAGTTTTGTACATAAAACAATGAATAGTATTATTGTTAGAGAGGAACCGATAAAGCCCCATTCTTCTCCAATGGTGCAAAAGATGAAATCTGTATCTTGTTCTGGCACAAAATTAAATTTTGTTTGAGTTCCGTTTAAAAATCCTTTTCCTGAAAAGCCACCGGAGCCTATTGCTATTTTACTTTGATTGACATTGTAGCCTACGCCTTTGAAATCTTCTTTTTTTCCAAGCAAAACTTCTATTCTGTCTTTTTGGTGAGGTTCTAAAACGTTCTCAAAAACAAAATCAACAGCTAAGGTAAATAAAGAAGCTCCAATAAATGTGCATATAAATAGCCAAATATTTATTTTTTTTATGCGTTTTCTTAAAATAAGATAAGCACTTAGAATAAGAAAGAAATAAATACCAATTAGAATATATTGATTTACAAGAAGGGCTAATATAAATAATAGAATACATGTTGCTCCTATTATTAAAATGTAGGAAGACATTCCTTCTCTAAACAAAACAAACACAAATGAACAAAAGACTAATGCAGAGCCTGTGTCGTTTTGCAGCAGAATAAGTAACATAGGAATCATTATTATAGTGATTGCCGATATTCTTGTTTTCCATTTTTTAAAGTCAGCAGTAACAGAGGATAGTGTTTTAGCTAATGCTAATGCTGTTGCACCTTTTGCAAATTCGGAAGGTTGTATTCCAAAATCTCCTATACCAAACCAAGATTTTGCTCCTTTTGTTTCGGAGCCTACGATTAAGACGGAGATAAGCATAAGAATAAAAATGCCGTATATTATGTAAGATGTTTGGGAGAAAAATTTGGGATCTAAGAGTAAAACGAAAAATGCAATCAAAAGAGATGCTCCAATCCAAATTAGTTGTTTGCCATATCGACAAGAGAAATCAAAAATACTACTATTATCTCCTTCATAAACGGCAGCGTAGATGTTTATCCATCCAAAGAATACGAGTATTAAATAAATGATTATTATACTCCAATCAATATTTCTAAGTAAACTTTTATTTTTTCTATCCATTATTTTTCTAAGTCAAAGAAAAAAATTATTTTTTCTTCGTTTTAATTTTACGTTTCAAAGGTAATGGCTGACAAGGGTTTGTTTCAATGTAATATTTCTCCATTTCTTCTCTTTCAACCTTTCCTCTAATGTGTTTTTCTACAATAAGACTTGCAATAGGTGCAGCCCAAGTTCCTCCACCCCCTTGTGCATTTTCTATATACACTGCCACGGCAATTTGAGGGTTGTCTTTGGGAGCAAAACAAATAAATACAGAATGGTCATCTCCTATATTTTCGGCTGTTCCTGTTTTTCCACAAACAGCAATGTCTTCTATTTTTGCTCTTCTTGCAGTTCCACCTGCTTCATGCACTACTCCATACATTCCTTCTACTGCAATATCCCAATATTCAGGAGCAATCATACTATAATGCTTCTCGGAGTATTTAACATATTTTGTTTTTTTAGTTTCATCTCCGAAGTTTCTAACGATATGTGGCGAAATAAACCATCCTCTGTTTGCAACCAAAGCTGCAAAGTTTGCCATTTGTAAAGGAATTACACCTACTTCTCCTTGACCTATTGAATTGGAATAAATAGTATAAAAATTCCAACCGCTTGGATACCATTTATTGTAAAAAGTTGTGTCAGGTATATATCCTTTTCTTGCATTTGGTAAATCAATATCTAACCTTGTTCCAAAACCCATTCGTTTTGCTGCTTGATTCCATATAGTTAAACCATATTTGCTATCTACTTTTCCTGTTTTTGGGTTAGTTTGTTGCACCACTCTTTGAAATACTCTGTAAAAATAAGGATTACAAGACATTTTTATTGCCTCTCTAACAGAGGAAGCAGAAGGGTGATTGTGGCAACCAACTAATCCTTTATCGCAAACGAAACCAGAATTAGGGGTAATTACTCCCATATCTAATGCAATTAAAGATTGTGCAATTTTAAATATACTTCCAGGGGGATATTCTGCCATTAAAACTCGATTAAATAAGGGTTTTGAAATGTCTTCTGATAATTTTTTGTAATTTTTCCCTCTTATACGACCAACTAATAGGTTAGGATTATAGTAAGGAGCAGAAACAAAACATAATATTTCTCCTGTGTTGGGTTCAATTGCAACAATACATCCTCTCTTATTAGCCATAATTTTTTCGGCGTACTTTTGTAGCTCTATATCTATTGTACTATAAAGATTTTGTCCAGCAACAGCTAAGGTATCGAACATTCCGTCTTGGAAAGAGCCTTTTTCTCTATTGTGCACATCAACTAATGTGATTTTACTTCCTTTTTCTCCTCTGAGTATCTCTTCATAGGATTTTTCCAAACCACTCATTCCAATGTAGTCTCCTTTTTTATAGTAAGGATTATCTTCAATTATTTTTTCATTTACTTCGCCAATATAACCTAAAATATGACATGCAACTGAATCAGGATAGAATCGAAGAGTTCTACTTTGTGCATAAAATCCTTCAAACTTGTATAATTTTTCTTGAAGAGGAGCAAAATCTTCTTTGGATATTTGTTTTTCAAAAGTAGAAGGAGAATATGAAGAGTAGTTCTTTGCTTTCTCCATTTTTTTTATAAACTCCTCTTTTGAAATTTTTAAAAGAGAACAAAATTCTGTGGTGTCAATATCTTTCACTTGGCGAGGTATGACCATTAAATCATAAACTGCTTCGTTGTAAACTAATAATTTACCATTTCTATCATAAATAAGACCTCTTGAAGGATATTGTGTTATATGTCTTAGTGCATTTCTGTTTGCAAGACGAGTGTATGAGTCATCAATTATTTGAAGATGAGCCAATCGAATAATGTAAACAAGACCTACCACAATGAAAATTGCGGCTATTGTAATGCGTCTAGATGAAAATGTGTCTTTCACAAAAATTATCTCTCTAAAAATTGGGTGCAAAATTACAGAAAAATACGTTTAAAAATAAAGTCCTCGCAGATTATTTTTCAAAAATATGACACAAAAAATTGCATAACGAAAATTATTTACTAAATTTGCCTTTCAAATCATAGTAATAATGAAACGAGTAATTTTATTTTTAACTTTATTTTTTGCTTCTTTTGTGAGCGTATCTGCTAATGAACAATCAGAAAAGTTCGATGCAGGAAAACTAATAATGGAACACTTAGGAGATTCTTATTATTGGCATATTTTTACTTATAATGATTTAGATGTTTCAATACCTTTACCGATAATTTTGATAAATGAAGGAAAGGTAGATGTTTTTATGTCCAGTAAGTTTCATCATGGCCATTCTGCATATAGAGGATATAAAATAGCATCAGAAGCAGATGGAGAAGGATTAGAAGGTTCTATAATTTGTGTTGATGATAATGGCTTATATACAGGACAGAAACCATTAGATTTTTCTATTACTAAAAATGTTTTTGCAATTTTTATAGTAACAGGATTGATTATATTTTTGGTATTAAAAGGAGCTAAAATGGCAAAAAAGCAAGAAGGACAAGCTCCAAAAGGGTTACTTACAGTTGTAGAGTATTTTATTTCTTTTATAAAGGACGATATCGCACTTCCTTCAATAGGAGAACATAAATACCAAAAGTATCTTCCTTATTTGCTGACTGCTTTTTTGTTTATCTTTTTCTCAAATCTATTAGGATTATTCCCATTTTTCCCTGGTGGAGCTAATATTACAGGAAATATAGCTGTTACCTTATGTTTAGCAGTCTTCACTTTTGTGATTACAAATGTTAGTGGTAATAAGGATTATTGGAAACACATAATCAATATGCCAGGTGTGCCTTGGTGGTTGAAGTTTCCGTTGCCAATTATGCCTGTTGTAGAAATCTTAGGCTTGTTTACAAAACCGTTTTCACTTACAATACGATTGTTCGCTAATATAACAGCTGGACACGTTATGATATTGAGTTTTATTTGTATCATATTCATTTTTGGAGAGCAAAGTGCAGCGTTGGGATATGGTACTTCAATTTTACCATTGTTCTTTGCGTTGTTTATGACCGCTTTGGAAGTTTTGGTAGCCTTTATTCAAGCGTACGTATTCACACTTTTGTCTGCTATTTACATAGGTATGGCTACGGAAGAACATGCTCACTAATAACGATTTATTATTAAAAAAATTAAACGGATTTATCCGAAAATATTATAGAAACATTTTGCTAAAAGGGTTATTTTATTCGGTAACTCTTTTAGTTGTTTTCTTTCTTTTTTTTCTGCTTATAGAGTTTATTGGTTATAATAGCACGGTAGTAAGAACTATTATATTTTATTTATATGCTCTATTTGCAATTGTATTGTTGGTTTGCTATGTAATTTATCCTTTAACAAAATTATTAAACATAGGGAAAACAATTTCACATGAAGATGCTGCGAAAATTATTGGCAAACATTTTCCAGAAGTTGCTGATAAATTATTAAATCTTTTACAATTAAAACAACTTTCTTTATCAAATGAATCGCAGATACTTTTAGCGAGTATTGAGCAACGCACAAAAGAATTATACCCTATTTCTTTTCATAAAGCGATTGATAAGAAAAAAACAAAAAAGATAGGTTTTGTTGCAATTTTTATTTTGATTGTTTTTTTATTTGTAGGGTTTTTATTTCCGAATTTTTTAAAAGATAGCACCTATCGCTATATCAATCATACGCAACATTTTGAAAAGCCAGCTCCTTTTGATTTTATATTGCAAAATTCAATGCTTGAAGTTTTACAGCATGAGGATTATCTTGTTGAATTAAAGGTTAAAGGAAGTATGTTACCAGATATGGTAAATATTAAAATAGATGATCAAATTTTTTCAATGAAAAAAAATAATAAAACAGCGTTTTCGTATAATATTTCGCAGTTACAAAAAAATATTTCTTTGAGTTTTTTAGCTAATGGATACGAAAGTAAAACCTATGTTATAAAAGTAAAACCTAAACCAATATTAGTAAATATCAAAGCAAAGATTACTCCTCCTGCCTATACAAAATTACAACCTACAATAGTAACTTCTTTAAATGATATTTATGTTCCAAAAGGTTCTTTAATAACTTGGGAAGGTATGGTTAAAGATACAAGAGAAATTACTTTAATTCAACAAAATGATAATATAATTCTTACGCCAGATAAAGGAGGAAAATTTACTTATTCACAAACAGTAATGAATGATATGTCCTTTGATATAAAAACATCTAATCAATTCACGACATATTCCGATACATTAAGTGTTTATATTAAAACAATAGAAGATTTATATCCTCAAATAGCAGTTGTAGAACATAAAGATACTATTTTCCCCGATAGAATACTATTCCGAGGACAAATAAAAGATGATTATGGATTTACATCGCTTGTATTTTATATAAATCACATAAGAGAAAATGATACAATACGAAAAATAAGTGCAATAGATGTAAATAAAACTGATAATGCACAAGATTTTTATTATAATTATGATTTAACAAATCTATCGATTAGTAGAGGAGATAAATTAGAATATTATTTTGAAGTAAAAGATAATGATGCAATCAATGGAAGTAAAATAACAAAAAGCACGATTTTTTCATTAAATCTTCCAACTGAAGAAGAACTTGAAGCGAAAAAAGAAGAAAATTCTAAAAACATAAAAGAATCTACACAAGATGCTTTAACAAAGATAAAGAATCTTAAAAATCAAATTAACGAAATAAGTAAACAACTAATAAATAAACAAAATCTTACTTGGCAAGACAAAGAACAAATCAAAGAATTGTTAAAAAAACAAGAAGAAATAAAAAAAGAAATAGAAGAAATAAAGCAGTCAATGGAAGAGAATAATTTATTAGATGAGAAATTGACTGAGCAAGAAGAAGATATACTAAAAAAACAAAAAGAGTTGGAAGAACTATTTGATAAAGTTTTGAATCAACAGATGAAAGATATTCTTGAAGAGATGAAAAAACTTGCCGAAGAACAAATAGACAAGAACAAACTCAATGAAACATTAAATAATATTAAACTAAAGAACGAAGATTTAGCCAAAGAATTGGATCGCAATATAGAAATGTATAAGCGATTAGAAATGGAAAAACTTACAAATGAAATTACAGAAAAATTAGACAACCTATCCGAAGAACAAAAAGATTTGTCAGAAAAATTAAGCACTAAAAACAAAGAAGAAAATATTTCAAAACAGGAAAAACTTAATAAGGAATTTCAACAACAACAAGAAAAATTAGACAAACTTGAAAAATTATCAAAAGAAATAGAAAATCAAAAACCACTTGAACGCGATAAACAATTAGAATCGGAGATAAACAAAAATCAAAAAGAGGCTTCTGAAAAATTAAACGAAAATAAACTTAAGAAAGCCAAAGAGAAAATGAACTCTGCCTCAGAGCAAATGCAACAAATGTCCAATAGCATAAAACAACAACAGCAAGATAATCAATCCGAACAATTAGGAGAAGACATAGAGCATGTAAGGCAAATACTTAATAACCTTGTCAAAATATCAAAAGACCAAGAGGGTTTGATGAATAGTATAAAAAAGACAAAGGTTTCAGATCCTTTGTATCAAGAAATAATAAAACAGCAATATCATTTAAAAGAAAAAATGCAACCTATTTCAGATACATTATTTGCAATAAGCAAACGACAACCTCAAATAGGTTATTTAATAAACCAAGAGTTAAATAAAGTAGAAGATTTTATAGAGAAATCAATATCAACCTTATTACAATACAATCAAGCACATTATTCAAATTACAAGAACAATTCTGTACTTTCATGGCAACAATATGCGATGACTTCAATGAATAATTTAGCATTGATGCTCAGAGAAAGTTTAGAAAATATGAAGAATCAACAACAACGCAATAGTAGTAAAAGCAACTCCCAACAGCAATGTAACAATCCATCTTCATCTTCTCAACAACAAAATAAACCATCACAACAAAGTTTAAAAGACTTACAAGAAAGTTTAAATAGAGAATTAGAAAGATTAAAAAAAGAATTAGAGCAAGGACAACAACAAGGAAAAAAGAAAATAGGGGATAATGCAAAATTAAACGAGTCTTTGGCAAAAGCAGTTGTACAACAAGAAATGATAAGGAAAATGGTGCAAAAAGAAGCTGAACGAATAAAAGCAGAAAGGGGGCAACCATCAAAAATTCTTAATGAAATATCTAAGCAAATGGAACAAACCGAGAAAGATATCGTAAACAAAAGAATAAATCGTAATACGATAAATCGTCAGTCTAAGATATTAACTCGGTTACTTGAACACGAAAAAGCAGAAAAGAAACAAGAAAAAGAAGATAAAAGAGAATCTAAGATAGGAAAAGATAAAATAAATATTGAAGAAAAAGACTTTTTAGATTTTAAAAAGATAGAAGAGAAAGAAATAGAACTATTCAAACAAGTTCAGCCTATGTTTTCTCCTTTTTATAAAGAAAAAGTGAATAAATATTTTTATGATTTAGAAAATAAAACACAAAAACGTTAATGGATACAAGCACTTATAAAAGAAGAATGGTTTTGACTCAATTATATAAAATAAATAATTCTATTGAAAATATTTGTCAAGAACATAATATTAGTAATTACTACGGAGCGATTTCAGTTTCAATAGAAAGAATCATAGATTTAGTAACTTCTTTTTATGGGAATGATTGTGAAAACAAATATATTACCTTTTATTTTGAACAATGTGTTGGAGGAGTGAGTTTTTCGATAGAATCTACCGATGAGGTGTTTTCCAATATTACTTTTGACAAAAACAAAGAATTAGAATTGGAATCTGATATTAACGTTTTTCTTATTTCAAAACTTAGTGATCAAGTAATTGTTTCTGAAAACGGAAGAAAAATAGAACTTTTATTTTTTGTAAACGGAATAGGAACAGAATTACTTCTTCAAAGACAAGAAAAAATTAAAGAGTTTAACTCTAATAGAATGCCACAAAACATAAAATAAAAGTCTTATGGGAATTAGTTTTGCATTTCAAACAACTTGTAGCTTAAAAAACAGAACTGTTTTGAAACAATGGATAAAAACAGTCATTGAAAACAATAAAAAAGAATTAGGCGAGATATCTTATATTTTTTGTTCAGATGAACAATTGTTAGAAATAAATAAAGAATTTTTAAATCATGATTATTATACAGATATAATAACTTTTGATTATTCGGAAGCAGAGATTGTTTCAGGGGATTTATTCATTTCTATTGAAAGAATAAAGGATAATGCAAAAACACTAAAAACTTCTTATCAAGAAGAACTACATAGAGTCATTATTCATGGTATTTTACATCTATTAGGGCATAAAGATAAAACAGAGTTGGAAAGCGAAAATATGAGAAAGTTAGAAAATGAGTGTTTATCTATACTTTCTTCTTATATAAATGAAAAATAATGTTTCAAAAATTTGATATAATTGTTGTTGGGGCTGGTCATGCAGGCTGTGAAGCGGCAAGATCATCTGCTTTAATAGGAGCAAAGACCTTACTTATTACACAGAACTTAAATTCTATAGCGCAATTGTCTTGTAATCCTGCGATGGGAGGTGTTGCAAAAGGACAAATTGTTAGAGAAATTGATGCTTTGGGAGGATTGTCTGGTATAATAACAGATCAAAATACTATGCAATTTAGAATGCTTAATAGGAGTAAAGGTCCTGCTATGTGGAGTCCAAGAGCACAAGTAGATAATATAACGTTTGGAATTTCTTGGAGAAGGCAACTTGAATTAACTCCTAATTTGCAATTATGGCAAGATGAGGTCGTAGATTTAATAATAAATAATGGTAGGGTAGTGGGTATAGTTACGAAGATAGGTTTAAAGATAGAATCTCAAAGTGTTATTTTAACAAATGGAACTTTCTTAAATGGTAAAATTCATATAGGAGAAACTAATTTTGAAGGAGGAAGAATAGGAGAAGAGGCTTCAAAAGGTTTGTCTGAAAAGATGCAAAATATTGGCTTTGAAATAGAAAAATTGAAGACAGGAACTCCAATGAGAGTTGTAGGAGATTCAATAAATTTTTCTATACTTCAAGAACAAAAGGGAGATGAAAATCCTGAACAATTCTCTTTTGTAAATTCAAAAATAGAACAAATAGAACAGAAAAGTTGTTATCTTGCTTACACAAATGATGAGGTACATAACATATTAAGAGAAGGATTTGAAAAATCTCCTATGTTTCAAGGACGAATACAAGGGAGAGGGCCAAGATATTGTCCTTCAATAGAAGATAAAATAGAAAGATTCTCTGATAAAAATAGACATCAACTTTTTATCGAACCTGAATCAAGATTTACAAATCTATACTATATAAATGGTTTCTCTTCGTCATTACCATTAGAAGTGCAATACAAAGCTCTTAGAACAATACCAGGATTTGAGAATGCAATAATTCAAAAGCCAGGTTATGCAATAGAATATGATTATTTCCCACCAACACAGCTAAAAGCAAGTTTGGAAACAAAACTAATTAAAGGGTTGTTCTTTGCAGGTCAAATAAATGGTACGACAGGTTATGAAGAAGCTGGAGCACAAGGCTTAATGGCTGGAATAAATGCTTGTATGTCAATAAGAGAAAAAGAACCTATAGTACTAAAACGTTCAGAAAGTTACATAGGAGTCTTAATTGACGATTTAATAACAAAGGGTGTTGATGAGCCATATAGAATGTTTACTTCAAGAGCAGAATACAGAATATTGTTACGTCAAGACAATGCAGATCAAAGATTAACCCCATTAGGGCATTCAATAGGTTTGGCAGATGAATCAAGGATTAAAAAAATGGAATCAAAGAAAGAAAATATTGAAAGGCTGATTTATTTTATTAAAACAAACAATGCCTTACCAGAAGAAGTGAATGCAAGCTTTAAAGAATTAAATACACCTGAAATAACACAAAAAACAAAAATTTCTCAACTATTATTAAGACCACAAATTGACTTAAATTTATTAAAAAATAAAATACCTTATTTGAATGCTGAGATAGAAAAAACTCCAATTGACATAAAATCGCAAGTAGAAGAGTGTGCTGAAATTTTTGTGAAGTATGAGAGTTATATAAAGAAAGAAGAAGAAATTGTAAGCAAACTTTCTCATTTTGAGAATTTAATCATTAAAGATGATTTTGACTATCATGCTTTGAAATCATTGTCATTTGAGGCAAGAGAGAAATTGTCAAAGATTAGACCAAAGACAATAGGACAAGCCGGTCGCATAAGCGGAGTCTCTCCTGCTGATATATCTGTTTTAGTTATTTACATAAGCAGATAATATTATAGAAAAATGTATTTACTATTGCAGAATTGTTAAAGAAAAAAGTTTTTTTTGTATCTTTGCCAAAATTTTATAAAAATAAGAGTTCAATCTAAATAATTATATTATGTCAGTAAACAATAAGACAAAAGAGTTGAAGTCGAGAATGCAAGTAGTGCTTCAAGGAGGAGGAGAAAAAGCGATAGAGAAGCAAAAAGCGACAGGTAAACTCACAGCAAGAGAAAGAATAGTTCAATTATTAGATGAAGGTTCATTTCATGAATACGATTTATTCATACAACACGCTGGACGTGATTTTGGAATGGAGAAAAAAGAACTTCCAGGTGATGGTGTAGTAACAGGAACAGGAACAATAAACGGATACCCTGTTTGTATATATGCACAAGACTTTACAGTAGCGGGAGGTTCCCTTGGATTAATGCATGCTAAAAAGATATGCAAGATAATGGATCACGCCATGAAGTTAAGAATACCTATTGTCGGAATTAACGATTCAGGTGGAGCAAGAATACAAGAAGGGGTTAATGCTTTGTCTGGTTATGGAGATATTTTCTATCGAAATACAATGGCATCAGGTGTGATACCTCAAATATCAGTTATACTAGGGCCTTGTGCAGGAGGAGCAGTTTATTCACCAGCATTAACAGACTTTGTATTTGTTGTAGATAAAATATCTAAGATGTTCATCACAGGACCAGAAGTAATTAAAACTGTACTTGGAGAAGAAATATCTCAAGAAGACTTAGGAGGAGCAAGAGTGCATGCAGAAATTTCAGGAAACGCACACTTCTTTGCAGAAAGTGAACAAGAATGTTTTGATCAAATAAAGAGCTTGTTTACATACATTCCTTGGAATAATACAAAGAAAGCAGAATCATTTGAATCAAAGAAACCAAGAATAAAAGACTACAAAATTAGTAATATTTTCCCATCAGATCCAGCACAACCATACGATGTGAGAAATATAATTAAAAGTATAGTTGATGGTTCAGAGTTTTTGGAAGTTCAAGAGTTGTTTGCGCCAAATATTGTAATAGGATTTGCAAGAATAAATGGTGATACAGTAGGATTTGTAGCAAATCAACCAATAGCATTAGCAGGAGTTCTTGATTGCAATTCATCAGATAAAGCAGCAAGATTCATAAGATTCTGCGATGCATTCAATATTCCGTTAGTAACATTAGAAGACTTACCAGGTTATCTTCCAGGAGTAGATCAAGAACATGCAGGAGTTATTCGTCATGGGGCAAAGATTCTTTATGCTTATTCAGAAGCAACAGTGCCAAAAATCACAGTAATATTAAGAAAAGCATACGGCGGGGGATATATAGCTATGTGTTCTTCTCACCTAAAAGCAGACTTCGTGTTTGCATGGCCAACAGCAGAAATAGCAGTAATGGGACCAGAAGGAGCGGCAAACATCGTATTTAGAAACGAAATAATGAATTCAGAAAATCCAGAGCAAACACGTAAAGAAAAGATAGCAGAATACAAACAAAAATTTGCAAATCCATACGTGGCAGCATCTTATGGATATGTTGATGCAGTAATACAACCAGCAGAAACAAGAGATTACATTGTACATGCCTTAGAAATGTGTAAGAATAAGGTACAAGAAAATCCACAAAAGAAACATGGATTGCCACCATTCTAAAAAACGAAGAACAAAAAAAGGAACAAAAATTCTCATTAATTTAAAAAGAAATAGAAATGGCAGAAAATAAAAATACAAGAACTCATTACAGACAACTATATGTTAAAGTTGCTCCAGGTGAAATATATGCGTTTATTCCAGGAACAATATTAGAAGTGTTTGTAAAAGAAGGTCAAAAAGTAAAAAAAGGAGAACCATTGTGTTGTCTTCATGCAATGAAAATGGATAATCAAATTTGTTCAACAATAGAAGGCGTAGTAAAAAGCGTTAATATAGAAAAAGGGCAAATTGTAAGTAAAAACGATGTTTTAATAGAAGTAGTTAATGAATAAAGTAGTTAACTAAAAATTTGTTGTACAAAAATAATAATAAACAATAAAAAAGGAAATGAGAAAAACAGTATCGGTATTAACATTCCTCGGTATAGTTCTATTAATAGCTTCTTGTGGAAGCATAAAAACGATGCAAACAAAGCACAATGAGGTAAGATACCAAATATCACCTAATCCGATGGAAGTACATGCGGATAGAGTAATAGTAACAATAAATGGTAGCATACCAGAAAAATACTTTCAAAAGCAAGCGGTAGTTTATTTACAACCTGTTCTAACATGGGAAACAGGAGAAGTAATTCTATCACCGATGAACCTTAAAGGCTCAAAAGTAGAAGGAAACGGAAAAACAATAGAAAAGAAATCCGGAGGAAGATTTGTATACAAAGATACTGTAGCTTACCGTCAAGGAATGGAAAGTGCTAAATTATTCCTAAATCCAATTGCCTATAAAGCGACAGAAGTAAATGAAGCTAATGCTACTTGGAGTGAAGCAATGGAGAATCCAGGAGCAATCAAATTAGGTAATGTAAAAATCACAGAAGGAATCAACTCTACCTCAAACAGAGTAGATATAAGAGGAGATTTAAGCATTGCACCATCTAACTACAATGTTAGAACAGATGAAATAATGGCAACAGACGTTTTCTTCACAGTTAATATGTCAGAAGTAAATTGGAATAACAAGTTGAATAAACAAATGGATGCTAAAAAGAATTACGAAAGCATGAAGAGTTACATAGTAAACAACCAAGTACCTCGACAAATATTCGTTAATGCGTGGGCATCACCAGAAGGAGAAGAAACTTTCAACATAGGACTTTCCAAAAAAAGAGCAGAAGCCGTAGTAAATCTTGTAGACAGAATGCTAACAGAAGCTCTTACAGAAAGAGCTAAAATAGAAAATGTCAAAAAAGCAGACATTCAAAAATACGTTGAAGACGCAAAACAAGACGTTGTTATAACATCAAGCGCCAAAGGAGAAGACTGGGAAAACTTCCTACGCTTAGTAGAAGGCTCATCATTAAGAGAAAAGAACACAGTAATCAACGTAGTAAAATCACAACCAGACAGAATAAGAAGAGAACAAGAGATTAGAAACATGTCTGTAATCTTCAACCAAATCGAAAGTGAAATACTACCAACCCTTCGTAGAGGGGAAATAGCATTCAACTTCTCAGGAGTACAAAAAACAGAACAAGAAGTAGCAAGAATGGCTATAACAAACCCAGACAATCTTACATTTGATGAATTGATGTACGCAGCATCACTAACACACAACTACGCAAGCAAGCTACAAATCTACACAGCCGCAACAGAAAGATTCGCATCAGAATGGGCAGGCTGGAACAACGCAGGAGCAGTAGCATTATACCTTAACCAATTAGAAGACTCAAAAAGATTCTTAGAAACAGCCGACAAACTATCTCCAAACAATGGAATGATATTAGCGAACCTTTCACTAATGGCCTTAGCATATAAAGACGTAGAATTAGCAGACGAATATGTAAAAAGAGCTATTGAAGCAGGCAATGAACAAGCAGAAATGAACCAAGCAATAATCCTTATCAAACAAGCAAAATACGAAGCAGCAGCAGAACAACTTGATGGAAGAAAATGCACATACAACTTAGCATTACTTCAACTTCTAACAGGTAACACAGGAAACGCAATTCGTACATTGGACTGTTGTATGGACCAAACTTCAGAAGTACATTACCTAAGAGCAGTTTGCTATGCGAGATTAGACGATGTACCAGGCTTGTTAAAGAATCTAAGAGAAGCTTGCCAACAAGAACCTGCATATAAGTATCAAGCAAAACACGATTTAGAATTTAGACGTTATCAATCCTTGATAGAATTCCAAGACATAGTAAATAACTAAAAAGGATTCAAGAAATAAAAACTTAAAAAGTCCGAGATAAAAAAACGTCTCGGACTTTTTTGTTATTTTTTTCTTTGCTTTTTGGAAAAAAATCAATGTTTTTTTTAATTTTTTCTTTGATTTATTTTAAAAAAACAAAGAATTATTTTCTTGTTACAATTATTGTGAAAAAAAATCTTCAAATTTGAAACGTTTTGGCAAAAAATGGTGTCTTTATAGTGTAATAACTTAAATTAAAAGGAGGACAAGAAATGAAAAAATCATTGTTTTTTATTTGTGCAACATTGTTTGCGAATATGCTTTTGGCACAAGCTCAATTTACTATTGACGATTTAACTTATAAAGTCTTAAATGAAAACGAGGTAGAGGTGATTGATTGTGAGGATTCTGTTGATGTTGTTGATATTCCTGAGACTGTAAGTTTTAATTCAAAGACTTATACCGTTACAGCAATCAATGGTTTTGGTAATAGTGAGGGTTGTTGGTTTGGAGCTTTCTATAATGATATGCGTTTACATTCTGTAACAATTCCTAATACGGTTACCTCAATTGGAGAGCAGGCTTTTTGTTTTTGTACAAACTTAGATTCAATTATTATCCCAAATAGCGTAACTTATATAGGGGAAAGAGCCTTTTATAGTTGCACTTCTTTAAAATATGCTTTGATTGGTGATGGAGTTACAACAATTGATATTCAAGCATTTCAATATTGTAGTAATTTATCAGAGTTGATTATTGGAAATAGTGTGGAATATATTGGAGATTGGGCGTTTCAATATTGTAAGAGTTTACCTTGCGTAACTATTCCTGCAACTATGCAATCTATTGGAAGCCTTTCCTTCTCTTATTGTGATAGTTTAAGTGAATTTACAACCTTAGCAACTATTCCGCCAACGCTTGAATTAGATGCTTTTGGAATTTTAGAATATTCCTATGGGTTACTTCCTAATAATGCACAACTAAAAGTCCCTTGTGGTAGTTTTTCTGCATATTCTTCTTCTGATTGGACTCCATATTTTTCTAATATAACAGAAATGTGTGATGGGCTTTCGTTAGAAGATGTGAGAAATAATGAAATAACTTTTTATCCAAATCCAACAATTGGTAATATTTTCTTTGAAAAAACGATAGAAAAAATAGAAGTAACCTCGCAAACAGGAAAAGTCTTAAAGGTTTTCAACAATACATCTGCAATAAACATTGGTGATTTACCAAAAGGAGTTTACTATCTAATGTTATACACAAATAATCAAGCAACAATGCAAAAAATAAAGATAATTAAGGTATAAAAACTCTGCCTAAGAGTTTTGCAATATTGTTTCTTATGTCAAGATAGTTTTTTAGTAGAGCGAGCAATTCTAATTGGAATTCTCCTTCTTCAAGGAGGATTCTTTTTTTTACGTCTTCTATGTATCCGTTTATTTTATATAATTTAAAATCAAGAAGGGTGTCTCTAACATATTTGTCCATTGTTTCTTTGTTTTCGGGACGTGGTACTTTGATTTCGTTCTTTTCTTCCCAATTAGGACTAATTACGTATTGAGTACTTACTAAATCAATTGCCAATTTAGCGATTTCCGGATTTTGATGAGAGGTAAAAAATCTCAATTCTGGTAAATAATCAGTGTTGTAAATGCAATCCTTATATACTGTAAAGATTTCATTAAACAATTCATTATTAAAACCTATGTTATCGTTGAAAATGTCGCATACAATGTAGTTTGCAACATATAAATCTCGTTTTTCTTTTTTGCCCTCGGCATTAAAAAGTTCTTGTGTAGTGATTTGATTAGCATAATTAAACAAAACAGAAATTATAGCCTTTTCCTTATTATATTCAATGTCGTTATTAGCAGTTACAATAGGCTTTTCAACAGGGAGTTGCTCCGATTCGCTCGGAGTATTTTCTTTTACTTCTTGTTTTAACGAGTCTTTGACAGCTTTATTTTTAAGAATCTTTGATAATTCGTGGCTAAGGATTTCTTCCTTTACATCAAGTAATTTGCTGCATTGTTGTAAATAAGCATTCCTTTCCAATAAATCTGGAATTAAAGCAATAGTTTCTACAATATTTCTTGTTAAATCAGCTCGTTTTATAGGGTCGTCTTGTGCATCTGCAAGCAAAAGATTAGCCTTATAAAGAATGAAATTTTCTGCATTATTCTTAATGAAAGCCTTAAATTCATCTTGTGTGTGTTTTCTTGCAAAAGAATCGGGGTCTTCATTGTCGGGGAAAAGCAAAGTCTTGACATGTAGCCCTTGTTCAAGCAAAAGATTAACGGCTTTAAAGGTTGCTTTTATTCCAGCACTATCTCCATCATATAAAAGCGTAACATTTTTTGTATAACGTTTGATTAGTCTTATTTGGTCTTCGGTTAAGGCGGTTCCAGAAGTCGCTACAACATTTGTTACTGAATTTTGACTCATCATAACAACGTCCATGTTTCCCTCAACCAAGTAACACTCATCTTGTTTTACGATTTCGTTCTTTGCAAGATGAAGTCCAAACAACACTTTACCTTTTGAATAAATCAAGCTTTCGGGAGAATTTACATACTTAGCTTTTACCTTATCGGTTCTTAGGGTTCGAGCCGAAAATCCTAAGACTCTTCCACCTACATTATAAATAGGAAAACACACCCTGCCACGAAACCTATCGTAAAGGCTACCATCGTTAGCGTTTACAAGACTTACGCCCGCACTTACAAGGTCTTCTTTTGTAAAACCTTTCGCTAAGGCTTTTTTTGAAAAGTCATCTCCTGTGTCTTTGCAATATCCTATACCCCAACGTTTGATTGTCTCCTCTGAGAGTTCTCTTTCTTTTAAATAAGACAAGCCTATGCTTTTGCCTTCGTTGTCTTGGAAAAGCGTTTCTTGAAAATATTTTTGTGCAAAGTCGTTTATTTGATATACCCTATCTCTTTCGCTTTGTTGAGCAAGCTCTTCTTGTGTTAAAACTTGCTCTTCTATTTGTATTCCATATTTATTTGCCAACCAACGTAAGGCTTCGGGATATGTATAATGTTCGTGCTTCATTAAAAAAGCGACAGAATCTCCTCCTTCACCACATCCGAAACATTTAAATATGCCTTTGGCTGGGTTTACATTAAAAGACGGGGTTTTTTCATTATGAAAAGGACATAAACCAATGTAATTGACACCTCTTTTGCGAAGTTCAACAAAACTACCTACTACTTCCTCAATTCGAGCAGCGTTAATAATCTTATCTATATCCTCTCTTTTAATCATAATTCTTTTGCAAATATACGTTTTTTATTGATTTTGACGTTATAGACAGTTGAATTAAGATAAAAATCTATTGAAAATGAAGTGGCGTTTCTTTAATAAATTGAAATATAACTATTCTTACTTGGCTGTAATTGGCTTTGCTGTTTTGTATGTCTTGTTTTTATCAAACAATCCAACTGCCGATTCTTATTCTTATGCTTATTCATCTTTGCATGGTGAAGAGTTGTTGCGTCCTCATCATCTTTTGTATTGTTGGGTGTGTCGTTTGATTTACTCTCTCTTTGCTTTTACGAATATTGAGCCTATAACGATTTTTCAAACCTTTAACGCACTAATGGCTTGTGGCACTTTACTTGTATTAAGACGAATAATCAAAAGGGTAAATCGTAATGAGAATTTTATTTTTTCTGCAATAGTTTTTTGTGGCTCTTGCTTTGGATTTATGCGATTTGCAACCGACAACGAAGCATATATTATTCCATTTTTCTTTTCTATGCTTTCAATCTATTATTTGCAAACTTTCTTGCAAGAAAACACCGTTTTGCGTTTGCTGAAAATGAGTTTGTCAATAGTTATTGCTTGTTTATGTCATCAACTCAGTATTTTGGTCTATCTATCCTTATTTATAGGATTGTTGCTTAATAAAAGATGGAAATATATTTTGTATTTCATTCTAATAAGCCTAATAATACCGATAGTTTACTCAATAGCGTGTTTTGCAGTGACTAATCAATTTTCACTAAACGCTCTTTTCTCTTTTGTCCTTAATGATTACGTTCAAGGTTATGCACAATCTCCCGATTTAAAACAAGTATTTTTACTTAGTGCTATCAATTTGATTCGCACATTCTTACAAGTGCACGGAAATCTCTTTGTTTTAATAAATTATTTCTTTGTTTTATTTATTTTTTTCTTAGTTTTATTTTTTTATTTCTTTGTTTTAGGAATTATAAACCTTATAAAAAACAAACGATATACTCTTTCGCTTTATAATGAGAAAAGATTTGTGATAATTCTTTGGCTAATTCTTGCTTTATCTTTTCTTTTTGCAGCCCTCTCTAATGGAAATGCAGAGTTTATGATAGCGATTCCTTTTATTCTTATAATGCTTTATTCTCATTATTTTGCAAATCACAAATCTATGCTTTTCATTGGATTGTCTCTTCTTTTATGGAACACTTGTTTTGCATTGATTCCTCAAAGGTTTTGTAAACTTTCTTGCAATGAAGAAATAGTTGAAGCAATGAAAACTCACAATGATGCAACTTTTATTTTGATTGACAAACCTGCGGCAGAGAATCTTTATCTTTATAAATACTCTAAGAAAAATTTACCTAAGATTGTATATGCTCATAAATACAATAAAGAAGAAATAAAGGCAGAAAAAATAATTACAGACATCATTGGAGCAGAGACTCCTTTGTCGCGTTCAAGCCTTTTAAACACTTGCGATATCGATTTTAAAGAATATGAAAAAGATAGTTTAATATTCAAATTTAAATCATTGGGAACGAAAAGAGAGTTACACCTATTGCAATTACGATGAAAATAAACTAACTTTGCACCTTGAAATAAAATCAAAGAAATGGCAAGAGAAATTGTAATAGCAACCAATAACAAGCATAAAGTAGAAGAAATACGCAATCTTGTTGGCGATAGAATAAAAATAATTAGTCTTTCAGAGCTTGGTTGCAAAGAGGATATTCCCGAAACAGGTGAAACATTAGAAGAAAACGCACGTCAAAAAGCACGATACATTTGGGAAAAGTATGGAAAGGATTGTTTTGCTGACGATACTGGTTTAATGGTGGACGCACTCGATGGAAAACCTGGTGTATATTCAGCAAGATTTGCAGGAGAGAAGTGTAGTTTTGACGATAACATTGACCTAATGCTTGAAATGATGGAAGGGAAAACAAATCGTAAAGCATATTTTTCCACAGTCATTTGTTTGATAGAGCAAGGTGAAGAAAAAATATTTGAAGGCAGTTGTCCAGGAAGTATTCTTACTGAACGCTATGGACGAGGAGGCTTTGGATACGACCCAATCTTTATTCCAGATGGATATGGCGAAAGTTTTGCAGAGATGAGTTTAGAAGAAAAAAACAAAATCTCTCATAGAGGAAAAGCAACTGATAAACTAATAAAATATCTTCTTAAATAACAAGGCTATGATTAACATTAAAGAAATTGCAGAAGAACAAGTAATATCTCTTGCAAAGACAATATCTCTTGCAGCAATCACTGCCCCAAAGGCAAGAGGAGTTGATAATTTAGAAATAAGAATTGCTCACGGCGAAGAATTAGAACAATTATCTAAAAAGTTAAAAGAGTTACATCAAACAACAGGACAAGAATTTCTTTTAAGAGATTCGAATAATGTTTTGCAATCTCAGGCCGTTATCCTTATAGGAAGCAAAACAAAAGTCTTAGGATTAGATTGTGGATATTGTGGATTTGCTTCTTGCAAAGAAAAAGAAGATAATGCGCCGCTTGCACCTTGTTTTTTTAACTCTAACGATTTAGGAATTGCGATAGGCAGTGTGTGTTCTAAGATTGCAGATCATAGAATAGATAGCAGAGTAATGTTTTCAGTAGGCTTAGCAGCAAAGGAATTATCTATGTTGCCAGAGTGTCCAACCGTACTTGCAATAGTTTTAAGCGTGTCGAGCAAAAGTGTATTTTTTGATAGAGTAGTAAATAAGTAAAAATAGAAAATCAATATATATGTTACAAATAGGATTTATAAGAGAAAATAGAGATTTTGTAGTAGAAAGATTAGGCGTAAAGAACTTTTCTGATGCAGAATCAAAGATAGATAATGTAATTGCTTTGGATAATCAAAGACGAAATACTCAAACAGAGTTAGATAATATTAAGGCAGAGGCTAATCGTTTGGCAAAAGAAATAGGAATGCTTTTCAAACAAGGCAAATCTGCTGAGGCAGAAGAATTAAAAGCCAAAACAGGAGAGTGTAAAGTAAAGGAAAAAGAATTAGGTGAGCAATTATCAAAAATAGAATGGGATTTAAGAGATATTTTATTGACTATTCCAAATCTTCCAAGCAAAGATGTGCCTTGTGGAAAGAGCGCCGAGGAAAATGAAATAGTGTATGAAGAAGGAGAAATTCCACAATTGTATGAAGGAGCAGTAGAACATTGGACTCTTTGTGCGAAATATGATATTATAGACTTTGAATTAGGTACAAAAATCACAGGCGCAGGATTCCCTCTCTATAAATCACAAGGTGCAAAACTTCAAAGAGCTCTTATAAACTTCTTTTTAGATGAAGCAGGTAAATCAGGATTTACAGAAGTGCAACCACCATTGATGGTAAACGAAGCATCAGCTCTTGCAACAGGTCAATTGCCAGATAAAGAAGGGCAAATGTATGCTATTCCTTTAGATGGGTTTTATATGATTCCTACTGCAGAGGTGCCTGTTACTAATATTTTTAGAGATACAATACAAAAGCAAAGTAATCTTCCTATTTCGTGTTGTGCATACTCTCAATGTTTTAGAAGAGAGGCAGGTTCTTATGGAAAAGACGTAAGAGGCCTTAATAGATTGCATCAATTTGATAAGGTAGAGATTGTCTGCATAGATACTCCTGAACATAGCTATGAACAATTAGAAGTAATGAAAAATCATGTTGCAGGATTGTTAAGGAAATTGGAACTTCCATTCAGAATTTTACGTCTTTGTGGTGGAGATATGAGTTTTACCTCGGCTATAACTTACGATTTTGAAGTTTATTCAGCTGCTCAAAAACGTTGGTTGGAAGTAAGTAGCGTTTCAAACTTTGAAACATATCAGGCAAATAGATTAAAATTAAGATATAAAGACGAAAATAATAAAACACAATTAGCACATACTTTAAATGGTAGTGCGTTAGCCTTACCAAGAATAGTGGCTGCATTGTTGGAAAATAATCAAACAGAATCAGGAATACGTATTCCAAAGGCTTTACAAGCATATTTTGGTGCGGAAATAATAATTTAAAAAAATTGCTTTGTTATGAAAAAAATACAAATGGTAGATTTAAAGAGTCAATATCAAAAGATAAAACCAGAAATTGATTCATCAATACAATCTGTCATTGATTCAACTTCTTTTATTAAAGGGGGAATAGTTGAGGAGTTTGCAAATAATTTGGCAGATTTTCTTTCCGTAAAGCATGTCATACCTTGCGGAAATGGAACCGATGCTTTGCAAATTGCAGTTATGTCTTTGGGATTAAAACCCTCTGATGAAATAATTTGTCCTTCTTTTACTTTTATAGCATCTGCTGAGGTGATAGGATTATTAGGCTTTCGCCCGGTTTTTGTTGATGTGGATTATGATTCCTTTAATGTAACTGCTAAAAATATTGAAAAGGCAATTTCTGTAAAAACAAAGGCTATAATTCCCGTTCATTTGTTTGGACAGGCTGCTCCTATGGAAGAAATTCTTGCTATTGCAAAAAAATATGATTTATATGTGATAGAAGATACTGCACAAGCAATAGGGGCTGATTATACTTTCTCTAATGGAACAAAGAAAAAACTTGGAACAATTGGAACAATAGGGTGTACTTCTTTTTTCCCATCAAAAAATCTTGGCTGTTTTGGTGACGGAGGTGCAATAATGACTAATGATGATGCTTTGGCTGAAAAAATGAAGATGATAACAAATCATGGTATGAAGGTTAGATATCATCATGAGGTTTTAGGCGTAAACTCTCGTTTAGATTCTATTCAGGCAGCAATTTTAAATGTAAAATTAAAACATCTTGAAGATTATCAAAAGGCAAGATATGAGGCTGCTCAGGTTTATACTCAGGGATTAAAGGATATTGAAAGTATAGAAACCCCTATTGAAATGCCGTATTCTTCTCATGTTTATCATCAATATACTTTGAAAATAACAGATGGTACAAGAGATGAATTGAAGGCGTATCTTGAAGATTGGAATATCCCTGCTATGATTTATTATCCTATTCCTTTGCATTTACAAAAGGCATTCTTGCAAATTGCACGTCAAGGTGGAGAATTGGAAACTTCGGAAAAACTTTCTCAAACTGTTTTATCTCTTCCTATGCACACAGAGTTGGATTTGGAACAGCAAAATTATATAATTGAAAAAATAAGAGACTTTTATCAAGCATAAAAGTCTCTTATTTTAATAGGTGATTATTTTTTTTTGAAATATTTAATCTGCGTTAAGGTTTTTTATTGCTAAATAAGTCATCAATCCTATTGCATCTTGCATACTTTTTTCATCTATATCAAAATTTGAAGTGTGAAGGTTGGTTATTTCACAATTTTCTTTTTTTGTACCAAGTCTTAAATAGCATGCAGGAATTTTTTGTGCGAAGTAAGCGAAGTCTTCGGCAGTCATTCTCATGTCTATGTCTAGTACGTTTTCTTCTCCAAGATATTCTTGTGATAAGGTGCGAGTTTGTTTTGTGAGTTTTGGGTTGTTATATAAATATGGATAACCGTGATCAATAAATACGTCTGCTGTTGCTCCAAAGGCTTTGGCGGTGTTTTCGCTTATGCGATGAATTAGTTTGTGTGCTTGTTTTCGCCAATCGTTATCAAAGGTGCGAATAATACATTCTAAGTATGCTTTTGATGGAATTATGTTTGTTCTGCCTTCTGCAAGGAATGTGCCTACTGAAAAGGTAGTTGGTAGTGTTGGATTGGCATTTCTGCTTACTAAGGTTTGTAAGGCTGATACTATGTGAGAGGCTGCAACTATTGGGTCTATGTTTAAATCTGGTGTTGCTCCGTGTCCTCCTTTTCCTCTTACTTCTATGTAGATTTCATCTGTGGAGGCCATGTATTTTCCTTCTTTTATACCAATTTTTCCAGACTCTATTTCAGGTGTTGTATGAAGTGCAAATATTGCCTCTGGGGTTATGTCTTTAAAAATACCATCGTTTATCATCGTAATGGCTCCTCCTGGATAGTGTTCTTCTGATGGTTGAAAGATAAACATTACTTGTCCTTCAAATTCATCTCTTAATTCTGATAAGATCTTGATTGTTTCTAATAAAATCGCAGTGTGAACATCGTGTCCACAAGCGTGCATTACTCCTTCTTTTAAAGAGGCAAACGGAAGATTTGTGGTTTCTTTTATAGGTAAGGCATCTATGTCTGCTCTTAACGCAATAGTTTTATTAGAGGAAGATTTGCCTTTTATAAATCCATATACTCCATACCCTCCTACATTAGAGGTGTATTCTACTCCTTTAATAGTATCAAGAATTGAACATATATATACCGAAGTTTCTTTTTCTTGTTTAGAAAGTTCTGGATTTTGATGTAAGTGTCTACGGATAGCAACAACATCGTCAAAGTGTTGTTGAGCTTTTTGTTTGATTTTGTTTTTGATTTCCATAAGAACCATTTTGCGAATTTGAATCGCAAGTAAAAATAGTGTCCTCGCAGGGACTCGAACCCTGGACCCATTGATTAAGAGTCAATTGCTCTACCAGCTGAGCTACGAAGACATTGCTAAATCCGTGATTTTGCGTTTGCAAAGATACGTTTTTGTTTTTTTTCTGCAATATTTTTGTTGTGTTTTTTTAACAATGTTTTTGTAATAGTCTGATAAATAGCGTTTTTTATTGTTGTAGTGTATTTTTTTTCTTTATTTTTTCTTTGGTTTAAGAAAAAAATTATAACTTTGAACGATTTTTATAGAGTAATTAAAGTAACTTTAAAATAATAAAAACTAATTATTATGACATCTTTAACATTATTATTAGAAGCTGTTAGCAATTATGCAACAATTGGTTATGGTTTAGCTGGTATTGGAGCTGGTATAGCCGCTGTTGGAGCAGGTATAGGTATTGGAAATATCGGACGCAATGGTATGGATGCTATTGCTCGTCAACCAGAAGCTACTGGTGATATTCGTTCTAATATGATTATCGCTGCTGCGTTAGTAGAAGCTGTTGCTTTGTTTGCTAATGTGGTTTGTTTGTTGGTTATTTTGATGAAATAACAAACAAAAAGATTTTAACATAGCAACGCTACGATTGGTTTCGTTGCTATGTTTTATTGAGAAATTAACATTTTATTAAATATATGGGACTATTAACACCTGATATTGGTCTTCTTGTTTGGATGACTCTAACTTTTGGAGTTCTTTTGCTTGTTTTATGGAAATTTGGATGGCCAGTGGTTATCTCCATGATGCTTAAAAGGGAAGAGCAAATTAAAAGATCTTTGGAGGAGGCAGCTATTGCAAGAGAGGAAATGAAACAATTGCAAGCTGGTAATGAGAGATTATTGATTGAGGCTCAAAAAGAAAGAGATTTAATGTTGCAACAAACAAAAGAACTTAAAGAAAAAATGATTGAAGAGGCTAAAGAACAAGCTCAAAAAGAGGCTCAAAGAATTGTTGTTGCAGCACGTGAAAATATTGAGTATGAAAAATTGCATGCTATGACAGAATTGAAAAATCAAATAGCCAATCTTTCAATTGAAATTGCAGAAGATCTTTTAAAGCACGAACTTACAGATAAGGCTAAAAGCAATGAAATTATCAGTAAGAGAATGTCGGAAATAAACCTTAAATAACAATGAATAGTTTTAAGTTACAAACTCGTTATGCTCAATCTTTATTTATTCTTGCACAAGAGAATGAATTGATAGAGAATGTGTATGAGGATATGTTGTTGATAAAAAAGGTTTGTGAAGAAACGCCTCAATTAAAAGCTATTTTGAAGAATCCTGTTATTAAACCTTCAAAAAAGAAAAATATAATTCACGATATTTTTTTTGAAAAGGTAGAGAATGTTTCTATTCTTTTTATGGAATTATTGGTTTGTAAGAGACGAGATGTGTATTTGTTTGAAATTGCAGATAGATATACTGAACTCTATAAGGAGTATAAGCATATTAAAACTGTAAAATTTACAACGGCCCAAGTCCTTGATGAAAGTGTTGTGAATGATATAAAAATGGAAATTGAGACAAAGTTGTCTTCAAAGATAGATTTGCAACTTTTTGTAAATCCAAAATTGTTAGGAGGGTTTTCTCTAACAGTTGATGGCAAGCAATTTGATGCAAGTTTTAGTAAACAAATAACAAAATTAAAAAAGGAATTTAACAAGAATATATACGAAAGGATATTCTAAAAAACGATAAATATGGCAGAGATTAAACCATCAGAAATTACAGCGATATTACGTCAACAACTTTCTAATTCTAATTTAGATGCCACGCTAGAAGAGGTTGGTACTGTTTTGACAGTAGGTGATGGAATTGCGAGAGTTTATGGATTGATGAACGTTCAAGCTGGAGAGTTAGTGGAGTTTGATAATGGAGTGCAAGCGATAGTTCAAAACCTTGAAGAAGATAATGTCGGAGTTGTAATTTTAGGAGAATCAGAATCTATAAATGAAGGGGATACTGTTAAAAGAACAAAAAGAATTGCTTCTATAAAAGTGGGGGAAGGTTTATTAGGTAGGGTTATCAATACTATAGGAGAACCAATTGATGGTAAAGGTAGTATTGAGGGAGAATTGTTTGAAATGCCTCTTGAAAGAAAGGCCCCTGGAGTTATTTTTAGACAACCTGTAGAAGAACCGTTGCAAACAGGTTTGAAAGCAGTTGACTCTATGATTCCTATCGGAAGAGGACAAAGAGAGTTGATTATTGGAGATAGACAAACAGGAAAAACAGCTATAGCTATAGATACTATTTTGAATCAAAAAGAATTTTACGATAAAGGCGAACCTGTTTATTGTATTTATGTAGCTTGTGGACAAAAAGGTTCTACTGTTGCAAATATAGTTAGAACTCTAACGGAGAAAGGCGCAATGAATTATACTGTTGTTTTAGCAGCAACAGCTTCTGATTCTGCAGCAATGCAATTTTATGCTCCGTTTGCAGGAGCTGCAATAGGGGAATATTTTAGAGACACAGGACGTGCAGCGTTAGTTGTTTATGATGATTTAAGTAAACAAGCAGTTGCTTATCGTGAAGTTTCATTATTATTGAGACGTCCACCAGGACGTGAAGCTTATCCAGGAGATGTATTCTATTTGCATTCAAGATTATTGGAAAGAGCAGGTAAAATTATCAATGAAGATAAAGTGGCGAAGAATATGAATGATTTGCCTGAAAGTATTAAACATCTTGTAAAAGGTGGAGGTTCTTTGACAGCTCTTCCTATTATAGAAACACAAGCAGGAGACGTTTCGGCATATATTCCTACTAATGTGATTTCAATTACTGATGGACAGATATTTCTTGAAACAAACTTATTTAATGCAGGTATAAGACCAGCTATTAACGTAGGTATCTCTGTATCACGTGTTGGAGGTAAGGCTCAGATTAAATCAATGAAGAAAGTATCTGGAACGTTGAAGTTAGACCAAGCACAATATCGTGAATTGGAAGCTTTCTCTAAATTTGGTTCAGACCTTGATGCGGCGACTAAATTTGTATTAGAAAAAGGAAAACGAAATGTTGAAATATTGAAACAAGCGCAATACTCACCAATGAAAGTAGAGCATCAGGTAGCTATTATTGCATGTGGAACTAATGGTTGGTTGAGAGATGTGCCTGTAAATAAAGTTAAAAACTTTGAAGAAGAATTTATTTTCCATCTTGAAAGCAATGAAAAAGATATGTTGAATGCGTTAGGAGCAGGAAAACTTGATGATCAAATCATGGGCAAGTTGGAAAATGTAGCAAAGGATATAAGTAGAAAATATAAAGCATAGTTATTTATGGCTAATCTTAAAGAAATAAGAACAAGAATAGCTTCTGTTAGTTCAACACAACAGATAACGAGTGCTATGAAAATGGTTTCAGCTTCAAAATTGCGTAAGTCTCAAAATGCAATTTTGAAGTTAAGACCATATTCTGCAAAGATGACGGAAATAATACAAAATCTTTGTGGCCGTGAAAAAGATGAATTACCTCTTGCAAGACAATCAAAAAATTTGGATAATGTTTTGATTTTAGTATTGACAAGCAATAAAGGTTTGTGTTCCACATTTAATTCAAATGTTATCAAAGCTACAAATCAAAGGATAGAGTTTTACAAGCAAAATAATGTCAATATTAAGATAGATATTAAGACTTTTGGAAAGAAAGGTTCAGATTTTTTTAAAAAACAAAAAGACACTACCAATTATTTAGGCGATAATGACGAAATTTGGGATAATTTATCTTTTGAAAGTGTAGCAAATGAGGCAGAAGAATTGATAGACAATTTTACAAGTAAGAAATATGACAAAATTGAAATAGTATATAATCAATTTAAAAACGCTTCTACACAAATTTTAACCTATGAAACATTTCTTCCTATTGCAATTGAACAAGAATCAACAGAAATAAATAATGATTATATTTTTGAACCTTCAAAGGTTGAAATAATAAATTCTGTAATTCCTCAATCTTTAAAAACACAATTATTTAAATGCTTTTTGGATTCTTCTGCATCTGAACATGGTGCAAGAATGACATCTATGCATAAGGCAACGGATAATGCGACTAATTTATTAAAAGACCTTAAACTAACATACAATAAAGCACGACAAGCCTCTATTACGAATGAAATAATAGAAATATGTAGTGGTGCAGAAGCTTTAAAATAGTAGTTATGAGATTCAAGGTAGATTTTTTAGTAATTGGTTCTGGAATTGCAGGATTGAGTTACGCTTTAAAGGTCGCAGATTACGGGAAAGTATGTATATTAACAAAGTCAGATGCTTCTGAGTGCTCTACAAAATATGCACAAGGAGGCATTGCTGCTGTAATGTATGACAATGATTCATATGAAAAGCATATAAATGATACACTTATTGCAGGAGCAGGTTTATGTGATCTTGAAAGCGTAAAGATAACAATAACAGAATCTACCGACAGAATAAAAGAACTCATAGATTGGGGGACTAATTTTGACAAAAAACAAACAGGCGTTTACGATTTAGCCAAAGAAGGAGGACACTCCGAATATAGAATATTACATCATAGAGATAATACAGGTTTTGAAATAGAAAGAGCCTTATTAGAGAAAGTCCGTTCTCATCCTAATGTAACGATAAAAGAAAATCAATACACAATAGACATTATCACACAACATCACTTAGGACAAGAAGTGAACAAAAGATGTGAAGATATTAGATGTTATGGAGCTTATGTTTTAGATAAAAAAACAAATACAATAGACACATATCTTTCAAAGATAACAATGTTGTGTACAGGAGGCAATGGCAATGTTTACTCAACAACCACAAGTCCATTGATTGCAACAGGAGATGGACAAGCAATGGTTCATAGGGCAAAAGGTAAACTGCGTCATATGGAATTTATACAATTTCATCCAACATCTTTATTCAATCCGAGAGAAAAACCTTCCTTTCTTATCACAGAAGCAATGAGAGGTGCAGGAGGAATATTGAAAAATATGGCAGGTGAATCTTTTATGGAAAAATATGACAAAAGAGGTTCATTAGCTCCAAGAGATATTGTAGCACGTGCCGTAAATGCTGAAATGACAAAACGTGGAGATGAGCACGAATATTTAGATTGTAGAGGCATTAGCAAAGAAGAAATAATGCGTCATTTTCCTAATATTTATGCAAAATGCTTAGAAATAGGAATAAATATAACACAAGAAATGATTCCAATAATTCCAGCTGCACATTATTGTTGCGGAGGAATAGAAGTAGATCAATATTCAAGAACAAGTATTAAGAATTTATATGCTTCTGGCGAATGTTCTTGCACAGGGCTTCATGGAGCAAATCGTTTAGCATCAAATTCCTTATTAGAGTCTTTAGTTTATTCACATAGAGCATATATAGATTCAATTCAAAAAATATCTTCGGCAGACTTTTGTGATCAAGTTCCTGATTGGAATGCAGAAGGTATGGTTTTAAATGAAGAATTAAGTCTAATCACGCAATCAGTTAAAGAAGTACAACAAATTATGACTAATTACGTAGGTATAGTCAGAAGTGATTTAAGACTAAAGAAAGCATTTAAGAGAATGAAATTGATTTATGAAGAAACAGAAGAACTATATAATAAATCGGTATTAACACCACAATTATGTGAACTAAGAAATTTAATTGCAAATAGCTACCTAATTATTAAAATGGCAGAAAGCAGAAAAGAAAGTGTAGGTTTGCATTATTCAATAGATTATCCTCCGCAGCAATAGTAACTGCATCTATATATTTAGAGTAGCAATTAATGAAGGAATACAAATCTTAAAATTAGTATTGAAAAAATAAAAAAGATGCGAAAAATAAACTTGATTATTTCGTTTTTGTTAATAGCTTTTTCAATAATAGCATGTACAAACGAAAACGCTCAATTAAAAATTTCAATCAAAGAAATAACAAATTGTTTGACTGATTCCGCACAACAAATCACTGAAAAAGATTCTGCATTTAGTTATCACGCAACATCATCAGAATTAACAATACATAAATACAATAGCTTCTATTCTTGTGAGGGTGAAATAAATATTTCAGCTGAAATAAAAGATAATGTAATTGCCATAACAGAACAATCAAGCACAGAAAAGCAATGTACTTGTCCTAAAAACCTAACCTATACCATAGAAAACATTCCTTACGGTAGTTATAAAATATCTATAAACGGTAAAATAATAGGAGATATCTTAATTTACTAGTTTTCTTTTAGTTTTAAAATCCTTTCCTTAACGCTTTCGCAATCCATTTTGCAAAGTTTTTGTAGTTCTTTTACGCTACCTTGCTCAATAAATTCGTCAGGTATTCCTATTCTTTCAATCTTTTTGTGATAGTTATTGCTAACCGCAAATTCTATAATACTGCTTCCGAAGCCTCCGTTTATAGTTCCGTCTTCCATTGTTAAGATATAATCGTAAGCCTCTAAGGCTTGTTTCGCCAATTCTTTGTCAAGAGGTTTCAAAAACTTAAAGTCAAATAAAGCAATATCAAGGTTATTTTCTGCAAGTTCCTTTGCAACTTGCTTAGCGATATGAATAGTATTTCCAATACAAAGAATAGCAATATCCTTTCCTTCTTTCACTTTCACTCCTTTGCCGATCTCTATACTTTTCATTTCATTACGCCAATCCTTTAAGTAACCTTTTCCTCTTGGATAACGAATTACAAAAGGCTTATTTTGATTTACGGCAGTAAACATCATATTCCGTAAATCATTCTCATCACTTGGAGCAGCTACTATTATATTTGGCACACAATTCAAGTAAGCTAAATCAAAAGCACCATGATGCGTTGCCCCATCTTCGCCAACCAATCCAGCCCTATCAAGACATAACACAACGCCTAAGCCTTGCAATGCAATATCATGTATTAATTGGTCGTAGGCTCTTTGCATAAAAGAAGAATATATATTACATACAGGAATCATTCCTTGACACGCAAAACCAGCAGAAAGAGTTACCGCATGTTCTTCTGCAATTCCCACATCAAAAGTGCGTTCAGGGAAAACCTTTTGCAGTTTATTCATAGAGCAACCGCTAAGCATAGCAGGCGTAATGCCAACAATTTTTTCATTTTCTTTCGCAAGCTCCACCAAAGTTTCGCCAAATACATCTTGAAATTTAAGAATTTCATCATTAGACTTGCTTTCAGGAATTTCTCCCGTTAAAGGATTAAACACACCTGGTGCATGATAAGTCGTAGGATTGCTTTCTGCAACAGGAAGTCCCTTTCCTTTCTTTGTAATTATGTGTAATAATTTAGGGCCTTTAATATTTTTTAAATCTTCTAAGGTTTTCATAAGAGCAATTAAGTCATGCCCATCAACAGGTCCAAAATATCTTATGTTTAAAGCCTCAAAGAAATTACTCTTTCCTGAAAATAAAGATTTAAGAGAAAAAGATATTTTTTTAAAAAAGTTCTTTGGCTTATTGTGAGAAGTATTCCCTCCCATCAAATTCCAAATCCTATTTTTCAATCTATTATACGTTGCAGAAGATGTAATCATTGTTAAATACTGACTCATAGCCCCTACACGCTTATCAATAGAAATTCCATTATCATTAAGAATTACTAAAATATTTGCGTCAGTAGAGCCCGCGTGATTAAGAGCCTCAAAGGCCATTCCCCCAGTCATTGAACCATCTCCAATAACCGCAATATGATGATTGTCTTTTGTTTGTAGCTTATCTGCAATGGCCATAGCCAAAGCAGCAGATATAGAAGTAGAAGCGTGTCCTACACCGAAAGAATCGTATTTGCTTTCACTCCTTTTAGGAAAACCGCTAAGGCCTCCAAACTTTCTTATATTAACAAACTTATCTCTTCTGCCCGTTAAAACTTTGTGAATATAGGCTTGGTGACCTACGTCCCAAACTATGTTATCTTGTGGAGTGTTAAATACTTTGTGTAAAGCAATAGTGAGTTCTACTGCACCAAGACTTGAAGCTAAATGTCCAGGGTTTTCGCTCAACACACCTAATATATATTCCCTTACCTCCTTTGTAAGAGATAAAAGTTCCTCGTTACTTAATGATTTTAAATCATTTGGAGAGCTTATTCTCTTTAAAATATCTCCTTGTTTATATGTAGAAATCATAGTTGTCCAACATTGAATTGCAAAGATACATAAAAAGCTTTAAGACTAGCAAATAAAAAAGAACTAATATTATTCTTTATATTTTTTTGCTGAAAATTTGTCAATTCAGTAAAAAAATGTATTTTCGCAATTCAAAACCATAAAACATTAAAAATATGAAGAAAATAGTATTATCAGTTTTAGGCTTGTTTGCTGCTTTTGCAGTATCAGCACAAACTCCAGAGTTTGTTTCAACACAGCCCGCAAACAAGAATGTCGTTATTGAAGAGTACACAGGTATAAACTGTGGATACTGTCCAGACGGACATAGAATTGTAAAAGAATACGAAGAAGCTAATCCAGGAAGAGTGTTCGGAATCAACGTACACGCAGGAGGTTATGCTGCAATGTACACAACTCAATGGGGAAATGCTTTAATGAACCAAACAGGACTTCAAGGTTTCCCTTCAGGAACAGTAAATAGACACGTATTCTCTGGTTCTGTAACAGCATTAGGAAGAGGTGATTTTGTTTCTGCAGGAAATCAAATTCTTGCACAACAATCTTTTGTAAACGTTGCAGCACAAGCTACAATAGATGCAACAGCAAGAACTATGACTGTAAATGTTGAAGCATACTACACAGCAGATGCAGAAACTGCATCAAACAAATTAAACGTTGTTTTAGTACAAGACAGCATCATAGGACCACAATCAGGAGCAAGTGGCAATCCTTCTCAAGTTACTTCTGATGGACAATACATTCACATGAGTATGTTGAGAGATATGATCACAGGTCAATGGGGTGAAGACATTACAGCACCTGCTGGTTCAAGCGTTATTCCTGCTGGAACTTTGATTCAAAGAACATATACTTACAATATTCCTGGCTCAATCAGCAATGAATTAGTAAAACTTGGTCATTTAAGATTGATTGTCTTTATTACAAGAGATCAACAAGAAATATACACAGGTTCAGAATGTAGACCATCGGTTACAAACCTTCCAGAACTTGCAGCAATGTCAACAACTATGTCAGCTGCTGGCATAAACGGTTGTAACGATTTAGCATCGCTTTCATTAAAAGTTTACAATACAGGAGCAACTGCAATAACAAGCATGCAAATTGCTTATGGTTCTGCAGTATCAGGGGAACAAACTTTTGATTGGACAGGAAATATAACTACAGATCAAGAAGTTTTCGTTGAATTACCAGACGTTCCTGTAACAGTTGGCCAAAACACAAACGTATTTGCTAAGATAGTTTCAATCAATGGAACAGCAATAACTGATGAACAAAAAACTGCAACAATCAAAAAAGAAGCTCCAAAAGAAGGAAACGGAGATAAACTTAAAATTATCATAAAAACAGACCAATATGCTTACGAATGCAGTTGGAAACTTTCTGATGGAAATGGTAATGTATTAGAAGAAGCAGATTACTATCCACAACAAGTAGTTGTAAGAGATACAGTAGAAGTTCCATTAACTGAAACTGGTTGCTATGTATTTGAAATATTTGACTCATACGGAGATGGTGGTACAACATACAAAATCTACGATGGTTCAGAAACAAGATTAGTAAACGGAACAGGTTCTTCATACGCTGATTACAAAGCAATAGATATTAAAATACTTTCATTAGTAGGATTAGAAGAAGCAGAAGGAGCAATACTTCAAACATTAACTTATCCTAACCCAGTTAATGATATGTTAAATCTTGAAATCTCTATGTTAGAATCAACACACGCTAATATTTCTGTAGTAGATATGTTAGGAAGAGAAGTGATTTCATTAGGAGAAGTTGCATTAGCAACAGGAAACAATAAATTTGAAATCAATACATCAAACTTAAGCAATGGAGCTTACTTTGTTAAGATAATATCTAACGCAGGTATCACATCAAAGAAAATATCTGTAAATAGATAATAAAGATATACTTAAATAAATCAAAGAAAAAAAGGATTTTTTCAATGAAAAAATCCTTTTTTTCTTTGATTTATTTTTATTTTTCTTAGAGATATTAAATTAATTCTAAGACTTTTTTTACCTCTGCTATTTTTCTGTAATCCGTTTGTGTGATTTTGTATTCTTCTTCCGCAGAAATAGCTCCCATTGAAACGCCTTCTTTTCTGTAAGTCATAAGACTATCAATTTGAACCTTGCCAGAAAGGTGGAAATTTCTTATTCCCACTTCATGAAACTTAGAAACATTTTCGGCATTTATTCCACTACCAACCATAATTTCTATTTTATCACCATAAAGTTCTTGTGCTTTTTTGATATTCTCAAATCCCTCAACTGCTTTGTTTGCACCGCCCGAAGTAAGTATTCTATGACAGCCACAATCTATGATTTGCTCTATTGCTTTCAAATAATCATTGCTCAAATCCACTGCTCTGTGAAAGCAAACTTGCATATTCCCAGCAGTTTCCACTAATTTTTTTGTTCTTTCGCAATCAATATTTCCCTCAGGTGTTAATAAACCAAACACAACAGCCTCCACGCCAACAGATTTGCAAAATTCTATATCTTTTTTCATTATTTCAAATTCCAAATCGGAATAAAGAAAATCGCCATGTCTTGGTCTAATCATTACAGCAGCAGGAATTTGTAATTTTTCCTTTGTCATTTGAATTAGAGCTGCCGAAGGAGTAGTGCCTCCCTCTGCAAGATTGTCGCATAACTCCACTCTGTTTGCTCCACCCCTTTCAGCCTCAATTCCAGACTGTAAAGTGCCAATGCAAGCCTCAATTTTAAATAAGTTTGTTTCGTTTTTCATATATTTCTTGTTCTAATTTTGCTATTTTTATTAAATGATTTTTATATCCCTGACTTTCAGGGTTAAATGCTTTGTGCTGTTTCATTGAATGCAGTCTGCTATAATCTTTACAAAGATTTATAGTTGCATCTGAAAACAAGTGTGTTGCAAATTTTTCCCAAATGTAATCAACGGCAACTTCCGAAGGGTGAAGCATATCTGCTTGATAAAATCTATAATCTCTTAGTTCGTCCATAACAATCTCGTATGCAGGGAAATAGGAACAATCATTTATTGTTTTGCATATTTTGTCTGTTGCAATATGTAGCAGACTTTTACTGATGAGGTTTTCTCTATATCCTTGTTTCCAATGTCTTATAGGCGAAACTGTAAGTATTATTTTAATATCTTGATTTGTTTTTCTTATCTTATTGATAATTAGATTTGTATTTTCTACAATCTCATCTACGCTTAAAAGTCTTCTGTCAATAAGATTAGGATTTAATTTGTGGCAATTGCCTAATATTTTATTATTTTCTTTTAAAAAGAATACCCAAGCAGTTCCTAATGTAATAATTAGCCAATCGGTTTGTTTTAAAAAAAGATTGGCTTTTGTAATGCCTAAGTTTATAGTGTGCAGTAGGTTATCTATGTTTTTATCTCTAAATATTCCATGATGTTCGTATGAATACCAAAGTTCATCTACTTTGACTAAATCCTCTGAAACCAAGAAGTTTAAGTCTATTATTCTATTTAAACTACTGCAAATAGAGAATGGATTGTATAAAATACCGAAAGGGTTTATTAAAGTTTCAAATCCGTTTATCGAAAGTTTATTTCCAATATTTTCTGTAAAACACGAGCCTAATAACATTATTTTATCTTTGTGAGAAATAGTGTTTTCGTGTTTTAAAATTGGAATTTGTGTTGTGAAATTCATAATAAAAATTAAAAAATTAAACTTTTTGAGTCACAAAATTACGTATAAAAATATAAAATTCAAAATAAAATATTACCTTTGCAAGATAAAATTTTTTGAATTTATGGAAAATAATCAAATCGCAACAGTAGAAACTGCAAAAGAGTTAGGCTTATTGCCAGAAGAATATGATAAAATTAAAGAATATTTAGGAGGCCGTTGTCCTAACTATGTTGAATTGAGCATTTATTCAGTTATGTGGAGTGAACACGCTTCATATAAGAACTCTATTAAGTATTTAAAAACTCTTCCAAGAGAAGGAAAACAATTATTAGTTGCTCCGGGAGAAGAAAATGCCGGTATGGTTGATGTTGGAGAAGGAATTGCTTGTGTTTTCAAGATAGAATCTCACAATCACCCTTGTGCAGTAGAGCCTTTCCAAGGAGCAGCAACAGGAGTTGGTGGAATAAATAGAGATATTTTTACAATGGGAGCAAGACCTATTGCTCAATTAAATTCTTTACGATTTGGTAATTTAAATACCCCTCATACACAATGGTTATTGCGTGGAGTAACAAAGGGAATCTCTCACTATGGTAACGCTTTTGGAGTTCCGGTGTTAGGAGGAGAAGTTTTCTTTAACGATAGTTTTGAAAACAATCCTTTGGTTAATGCAATGAGCGTTGGAATTATGAAAAAAGAAGAACTAATCAAAGCCGTGGCAAAAGGAAAAGGCAATCCTATTTATATTGTCGGCTCTGCAACAGGTAAAGACGGCATTCATGGTGCTACTTTCGCATCTGCCGATGTTACAGAGAACACTGCTGATGATATTCCTTCAATTCAGGTTGGTGATCCTTTCCAAGAAAAGCTTTTATTGGAAGCAACATTGGAGTTAGGTAAGAGTGGAGCAATTGTAGGTATGCAAGATATGGGTGCAGCTGGAATAATTTGTTCTACATCTGAAATGAGCGAAAAGGGTTCTTCGGGAATGAAAATTGATTTAGACAAAGTGCCTTTAAGACAACAAAACATGGAAGCGTGGGAGATACTTTTGTCGGAAAGTCAAGAAAGAATGCTTGTTTGTGTTGAAAAGGGAAAAGAAGAAATAGTAGAAAAGATATTTGCTAAGTGGGATTTAAATTGTGCAAAGATAGGAGAAGTAATTGATGAAGATATGCTTTATTTCTATCACAGAGGAGAATTAGTTGCGCAAGTGCCTGCTGCATCTTTAGTGTTAGGAGGAGGAGCTCCTGTTTATGATAGAAAATATTCAGAACCTGCATATTTTAAACAAACATTTGAATTTAATAAAGATAGTGTAAAGGAACCAGATATTAAAGAAGCAAAACAAATTGCTCAATATTTGGCTTCTCACCCTAATATTGCATCAAAACGTTGGGTCTATGAACAATATGATTCAATGGTTGGGACAAAAAATATGTCAACAAATAGACCATCAGATGCAGGTGTGGCAAATGTAAAAGGAACTAATAATGCAATTGCTATGACTTGCGATTGCAATTCTCGTTATGTTTATTCAGATCCTTTTGTAGGCACTCAAATAGCAGTTTCTGAGGCTGCAAGAAATATTGTTTGTTCAGGAGGAGATCCTTTGGCTGTAACAAATTGCTTAAACTTTGGAAATCCATATAATGAAAATACTTATTGGCAATTTGTTAAAGCAATAGAGGGTATGAGTGTGGCTTGTCGTAAATTTAATACACCTGTTACAGGAGGAAATGTTAGTTTCTATAACCAGGCTGTAATGAATGGAAAGACAGAAGCTGTTTATCCATCACCAGTTATAGGTATGGTTGGAACTGTTGATAAGTCTAAACAAATGACTCTTGATTTTAAAACACAAGATGCAACAATTTATATGTTAGGTGAAATAGTTGATGACATAAATTGTTCAGAATATTTGTATTCTTACAGAGGTGTAAAATTATCTCCTGCTCCTTATTTTGATTTAGATAAAGAAGCAAATATGCAACGTACACTTAGTGATTTAATCAATCAAGGTATAATAGAATCTGCTCACGATATTAGTGAGGGAGGTTTATTTGTTGCTGCTTTGGAAAGTGCTATGGTAAGAAATATGGGATTTGAAATCTATTCTGCTTCAGATGTAAGATTAGATTCTTTCTTGTTTGGAGAAAGTCAAGGAAGAGCAATAGTTACTGTTTGTGCGGATAAAGAAAATGAATTTTTTGATATGTTAAGTATTTCGGGTGTTAGTTGTTGTGCAGTAGGTAAAGTGAGAAATGACAATGAAATAATCATAGATGAAGAATCATTTGGAAAAATTTCAGATTACAAAAAAGTGTATGACAATATAATAGGAGACGTCTTAGATAAATAATAAAACATTAGAAATGAAAAAAATATTCATATTAGTATTGGCTTTGACTTGTGGAGGTTTTATTGGCTTTTCGCAAGAAGGAGGATTGAATGAAGATGCTTTAAATAAAATAAGAGCTTCATATAAGCAAACAACTGAAAACAAGGCTATAAGAAATGCTGTTGCCAATAATAGTATTCAAAAATTGGTGTTAGATTTAGATAACCTTAACAAATATGACACGCATTTTTCTCATAGGGTTATGAGTAAAGGAGTGAGCGATCAAAAGTCTTCTGGTCGTTGTTGGATGTTTACAGGTTTCAATGTGATGAGAAGTGCAATGATTGCAAAATACAATCTTGGGGCTTTTGAGTTTAGTCAAAATTATTTGTTCTTCTATGATCAATTAGAAAAGAGTAATTTATTTCTTTCTTTGATTATAAAGCATATTGATGAACCTTTGGATAGTAAACACAATGAATGGTTGTTGAAAAATCCACTTTCAGACGGAGGACAGTTTACAGGAATTTCTGATTTGGTAACAAAATATGGTTTAGTGCCTTCAACAGTTCAGCCAGAAACTTATAACTCAAACAATACTCGTAAAATAGATGAGTTAATCATTCTAAAATTAAAAGAATATGCGTTGGAGTTAAGACAAATGAAGCAAACTGACAAAAAAATCAAATATGAAAAATTAGAAAACAGAAAGATAGAAATGCTTTCTCAAATCTACAAAATGTTAGTTTATGCTTATGGTGAGCCTGTTCAAGAATTTACTTATACATTGCGTGATGTAAATGGAAAAGAAATATCAACAGAAAAATACACTCCTAAATCATTCTATGAAAAGTATGTTGGAAAGGATTTAAAGAATACATACGTTATGTTGATGAACGATCCTTCAAGAGACTTTTATAAAGTATATGAAATAGAGAACGACAGACACGTTATGGATGGCGAGAATTGGAAATACATTAACTTACCAATTGAAGAGATTAAGAAAGTTGCGATTGCTTCAATCAAGGATTCTACAATGATGTATTTCTCTTGCGATGTTGGAAAATTCCTTTACTCTGATAAAGGATTGTTAGACGTAAATACATACGACTATGGTTCGTTGATGGGAACAGAATTTGGCATGGATAAAAAGGAAAGAATACAAACATTTGCAAGTGGTTCTTCTCATGCAATGACTTTATGTGCTGTTGATTTAGATGAAAATGGAAATCCAAAGAAATGGCTTGTGGAAAATAGTTGGGGAGCGACTCATGGTTGGCAAGGACACTTGATAATGACAGATGAATGGTTTGAAGAATATATGTTTAGAGTGGTAGTTGATAAAAAATATGTTTCAAGCGACATTTTAAAATATTTAGATCAAAAACCAATAGTTCTACCTCCTTGGGATCCAATGTTTAGTGAAGATATTGATTAAATAAACTTTGTATGAAGTTTTGTAAGTTTATAAGTTTTCTTTTTCTTTTGTTGATAGTTCAAGAAAATGTAAAAGCACAAGATGTTGATACAGTCAATTATTTGAACTACAATGAGGAAATATTCTACGAAGAGGAGAGTGAAGATTACGAACCTTCTGATGAAGAGTTAGTTTTTCAAGATGAGTCAGACCAAGCAAGAGAATTTGTTTTGAAAGCAGATGATTTACTTAACTATGCAATATCTCTTGAAGAAAATGATAGTTTAACTTACCGTTATGCTTTGTATAAAAATAGCGAAACGTTGGTTGAATTTAATAAACAAGTGAGTAGCTTTGACGATTTGCAGAAACGTTTTGATATAGTTAAGTCTTCTGGTGAGTATAACTTTTTCTATTGTAAGGAATATGTTTATAATCAAAATAAAGCTTGGGATTTCATCTATGAAAGATTATATGATGAAACGGGTAAACTGATTATGTTTGTTAGACATTACAATACATACAATTCTGCTTGTGCGGAAGTGGCTTTTGAAAGGAGTGAATATTATTGGAATGCAGAGGGGAGTTTGATTAGAAAGACTTATGAAATTTTTGATTCAAATAATAATCCTCTAAACATAGAAGAATGCTGGATGGCAAGGGAATTTTATGATAAAGTTATGGATTTATCAAGTTTTCAAACACTTTATTCATTTCCCTTTATAGAAGAAAACACGCAGACAAACGAGTAGCGATTCAATGAAGCTAATTATAGATAAAGGTAACACAAGGACGAAAGTAGCAGTATATAAGAACGACGAATTGCTTTCTGTTATGGCAGTCGGTCGCTTAAACGTGAATTTTATCTCTGAACTATTTTCAAAATATGATATTACCGCAACTATATTTTCATCAGTGTCTGGATTAGAATCTCCTGATGTGATGAATTACTTAGCAGAGAAAACCCACTTTTTCATAATGAGTGAGGATTTATTCTTACCTATTACGGTTAATTATTCGCCAAAATATTCTTTGGGCAATGATAGAATTGCCGCAATAGTAGGAGGAAACGCTATTTTTCCACAAGAAAATGTATTAATAATAGATGCAGGTTCTTGTATCTGCTATGATTTTATAGATAATAAAGGAAAGTATAAAGGAGGTAGCATTTCGTTAGGATTTCAAATGAAAAGCAAGGCTCTAAATACTTTTACGGCAAGACTTCCGTTAATAGAAATGAATGAAAATGAAGTTTCTGTATGTTCTCTAAATACTTTTGATTGTATCAAATCAGGAATTGTTAATGGAACAGTAGCAGAAGTAAGAGGAATGATAGATATGATTTTAAAAGAACAAAATTGTGAATTTAAAATCATATTAACTGGAGGAGATGCGAGTCTTTTGTCAAAAAAAATGAATGTTAAAACCATTGTAGAACCAAATTTAGTTTTGCAAGGCTTAAAAATGATATTGGATTATAACATTAAAAAAAGAGATGCGTAAAAAAATAGTATTCATTTTATTGTTTATAGTTTTTGTTTTAGAAACAGGAGCTCAAAATACAATAAGTTCTCCATATTCAAAGTATGGAATAGGAGATCAAGTTAGTTTTACAAACACGATAAATGCTTCAATGGGTGGTATTTACAATGGTTTAAGGAGAAATAACTTTGTAAACTATCGTAATCCTGCTTCTTTCTCAGCGATAGATACACAATCATTTGTTTTTGACATAGGATTCTATTCAAATAACGTGTTTTTACACTCAAATACAGCCAAATCAACAGGAAATACAGGAGGACTCTCACACATTTTATTTGCATTTCCACTTAGCAAGACTCTTAAAATGGCAGGAGGTTTAGTTCCCGTTTCCGTAATCGATTACACAGCATCGGAAATTTTTCCAAACGATAGTGTTATTGGCTCTCACAAACTCATTTACGGAGGAGAAGGTGGTATAAACAAAGTAATATTAGGATTATCATATCAACCATCCTTTTTTGATAAACTTTCAGTTGGTTTGAATGCAGAATACTTATTTGGGAACTATTATAGAAGTTCTACTTTAACTTTTCCAGATTCGGTAAATATGCTTTCATCAAGAGTAGAGTATAATTATTCTATTTCAGCGATAAATTTCAATTTTGGATTGCAATATCAACAAACCTTAAACAATGAAGATGCAATTACAATAGGGGCAAACTATGTTTTACCCTCTCATTTACCTACACAAAATCAATATCGCCATTATACATTCACCTATACAGCAGCGATAGAGACAATAAGAGATTCTGTAAAATATGAAAACACAGAAGGAGCGATAGAATTACCACAATCATTTGGTGTTGGGTTATCATACGAAAGAAAAAATAAATTTCTAATCGGTTTAGATTTTGGATACACTCAATGGTCTAACTTTTCTTTACAAGGAGTAAGCTATCCGGAAATTTTAAAAGATAACTATACATTTAATGCAGGAGCAGAGTATAAACCCGATATTTATGGTAATTACTTAGAAAAAATAGCATATCGTTTTGGAGTAAATTATCAAACAGGAATGTTGTCGTTGTATAACACAAATATATCTCAATTAGGAATTTCATTTGGTTTTGGATTACCAATAAAGAAACAAGGAACACAAGTAAATATATATCTTGAATACGGAAAACAAGGAACAAAAGAAAATAACCTTATAAGAGAAGACTATTTTAGAGTAGGGGTATCTTTCTCTGCAAAGGACAGATGGTTTTTTAAAAGAAAATATCAATAAAATAATAAATAAAGAATGAAGAAAGTAACGTTATTAGCTGTGATTGCAGCAATGTTTTGTGCAACAACTGTAAATGCACAAAAGTTTGGTAAAACGCCAGAGGATAGTACTGCTTGTATAATGAACAATTCTTTATACCAAGAGTTCTATAAGCAAAAAAATTACAAAGATGCTTACGAGCCTTGGACACAAGTAGTAGCTCATTGTCCACAATATCACGTAAATACATACATTAGAGGAGCAAATATATTGAAAACAATGATTGCAACAGCCCCTAATGTTGAGATGAAAAACAAATACATTGATGAGTATTTGAATCTACAAGACATAAGAAGCGAAGCCTTTGGTGAAGAGTACAATAACATAGCTCAAAAGGCGAAAATTTTATCAGAATATCGTCCTAACGAAACAGAACAAATATATAAATGGTTTAAAGAAGCAGCAGATAAAGGTGGAAAGCAATTAGATGCACAATATTGTCCACTTTACGTTGAGGCAACAGTAAAACACTTAGCTGCAATAAAGGCAAGTTCAGACCAAATGGACATTTTGTTTGAGGCATATGATTTTGCAGCAGAAACATTAGAGGAAATTGTAAAGGTTTCAAAGACAGAATTGGAGCAAGCTCAAGCATCAGGTAATGCAAAAACAATAAAAAAAGTTGAAACAACACTTAAAAATGCTCAAAATTACCTTGCTTTAACAGAACAAATCATTGAACCATTTGCTTCTTGCGATAAAATTATTCCTATATACGAACCAAAGTTTGCAGCTAACCCTAATGATGTTGAATTGTTGAGAAAAATCACTACAAACCTTGATCGTAAAAAATGTACAAAGTCTGAATTATTTTTCCAAGCAACAGAAAACCTTCATAAATTAGAACCAAATGCTAAATCAGCATTTATGATGGGCCAAATGTTAGTTGAAAAAGAAAGATACGAAGAAGCTGTTCCTTATTTTGAAGAAGCAATCAGCAAATTTGAGGATAACGAATCAAAAGCAAAAGCATCATATTTGTTAGCAACAGCATTAATGAATGCAGGACAATATGGAGCAGCTCGTACTGCGGCTTACAAAGTTGCAGAATACGATAAATCTTTGGAAGGAAAGGCTGTGCTTATGGTTGCTAACATGTACTTAAAGAGTTCAGTATCTTGTGCCTCTCATGGAGGAAAAATCAGAGGTGCAGCTTGGGTTGCATATGATGAAGCAGCGAAAGTGAAAAATATTGACCCAACTCTTGCAGAGGATGCACAAAGAGTAATGAACGCAGCACGTTCTCAATGGCCTTTAAAAGCAGATATGTTCTTCAACTCAATCAATCCAGGAGATGGATACACAGTTGGTTGTTGGATAGGAAAAGGAACAACTGCAAGATCAAGAGACTAATAACACAAAACACATAATTGGTATGAGAAAGCATAGTTTTGCAATAATATTCCTTGCCTTTGCTTTCTCATACCTTTGTTTTTCGTGTAGCGAAGACCTGCCTACACAAAGCAATGCAAAACAAGAAAACACTCCTTCTCAACAAATCGTAGATGCATACCTACTGCGCAGTGTAGATGGAGTAGTTGAAACAGAATTAAAAGCTAAGAAAATAGACATTTACTCCTATACCGATAGCTCAAAAATGATTTTTCCACAAGGATTGAATGTTAATTTTCTCAATCCCGATAAAACAATCAAAGCAAACCTTTCTTCTCTTTATGCAGAAAGCCTATCGGACAATCTTTACTATCTAAGAGATAGCGTAGTGATAATAAACTACAAAGATATGGACACCTTTTATTGTCAAGACCTTTATTGGAGAAAAGATTCTGCAATAGTACGCACCGATTTGCCTGTTAGACGACACAGCGAAGGTGGAATAGATTACGCAAAAGGCCTAAGAGCAAGAGATGACTTTGATAGCGTAGAAGTAAAGAATCCTTACGGAATGCAAAAAGTAAAAGAAGAATAACAAAACAAACTTATTTCTTACGTAAAACGTAGTTTTGTTTCTTCAAAGGCCTATCTGTTAAAAGCACAAGTCCAAAATCAAAAAAATCACAACAAAGTTTAAATTCCTTATTTGCCTTAATCTCTTTCCAAAGCGTAATTTTTTCTCTTTCTTTGTATATTTTTTCAATAACAATAGCCGTATTGGTTTTGTAACTCTTTAAAACCTCCAATTTTGCTAAGGTAAAATCCTCGTTTGGCACATAAATCACTTGAAACCCCTGTGATTTAAAGTATTCAAAGACCTTAAAAAGAAATTTTCTCTTTCTTTTGCTATTTGGAATAAGGCTTTCAAAACAAGAATCAAAAGAAATATCTTTGCTTTTACAAGATTTCTTTAATCCCTTTGTGAAGAAATCAAACATCAACGGCGAGTGCAAAGAATACTCGTCCTTAGCTGAAAGTTTATATCTAAGATATTGTTTAGTATATAAGAATCTGCTCATAATCTTTTGCGAAATTACAAAAATTATTATATTTGCCAAGTAATTAAAACCTAAAAATTATGGTCAATACAGAAGAAAGAGTAGAATTAGCAAGAAAATACCACAACGAAGGTTATAATTGTGCTCAGTCAGTCGTTATGGCGTACAGCGATTTGTTGCCAATAGATAAGAATATTGCAGAAAAAATCTCCTTGCCTTTTGGAAGAGGACTTGCAGGTTACAGAGAAGTTTGCGGTTGCGTTTCTGCAATGGGATTAGTCGTAGGAATGCTTCTACAATATCAAAAACAAAATCTAACAAATAAAGACTATTTTGCAATGGTGCAAACAATGGGCGAAAAATTTAGAGAAGAAAACGGAGAAATCGTTTGCAAAAAACTACTCGGATTAGAGCCCGGTAGCACAAAAGAAAAAAAACCTTGCAACGATTATGTCGCTTGTGCCGCAAGAATAATAGGAGAAAATCTATTTAAATAAAAAATTTGATTTTTTTCTTTCATTAAAAAAAATAACTCTTTGAAATAATTTCTTAAATCAAAGAGTTATTTTTTTTGTTTCTATCTTTTAGGCGAATAGGTCAAGGACAATCCTAAATAATTTCCTGTTAAATAATAATTTCCATAAAATTCAGAATCATTGAACTTAAACCAAAATACACTTTCGTTTAGATAAGGAATAGATATGTTTGCAATAAGGTTCAAACCAAACATTCCGATAGAAGTATTATAAGAGGTACCAACCGAGAACATAAGATTTGGGAAAAGATTAAACTTATTGCCATCGCCATCTACAGAAAAGGACATAGTATCTCGTGTAAAAGGATCTACATGTGAACAACCAGCACCTACTGATCCGTCATAGCAAGAAAATCTCATTCCTCCTTTTAAATTATAGAACCAATTTTCGTTGTTAGCAATAGTATTTCTGTATTGAACAGCAAAAGAAATAAATGGACTATAACATGTGTTTCTAAAAAGTGAAGATTCGATCATACGAGTTACCTCTAAACCTTTTTCAGATTCATTTATGTATAACACAGGCTTTAAATCCAATCCTGCCGACAAAACATAAGATAATTTATTTGCATGATTAAAGGTATAATCTACTCCAATGCCTCCTAAAATCGCAGAACTATTTTCTGGACAATACACAATATCATCATAACTTCCTATGCTATGAATATTTGTTAAAAAACCCTTTTGATAAACACTACCTTCAAGGCTTACACTCCAAGGAGAAACTTTTTCTAATTGAGGAAAATCAACCTCTTTTTGTGCAATTGCATTAAGACAACCAAACATCAAAATCGCAATTACAATAATTTGTTTTCTATTCATAAGATTTAATTTTTAGAATTTTACTATTTTCTTCTTTTTACCTATAAACGTCAGTTAGGTTTTTCTATTGTTTTTTTATTTTATTATTCTACTCCTATATTTTTCTTTAATAGAAAGTAAATCAAGAAAATAGAATTACGAAAAAAAGTCTTTGTTTTTTAATTTTTTTTCTTTGATTTTTTTAATTTTTTCTTTGATTTTTTTTGAAAAAGTAAAGACTTTTTTTTGAGGCTTATTGTACTAAAAAAATATCTCTTAGGTTTGGTAAATCCTTCCTAAGAGATATTTTGTTCTTTCTTTGTTTTATTTCAAATGTCTTTCTTCTCTTTCTTTAAAAGAATACAGATACTCCGAACATAAGGCGATTTATTCCTTCATCAAAGCTATTAGAGAAGTCATAATCAATAGCTGAATTAACATATTTGTAATTTGTATTTCCTAATAAAGGTAAGAAATAAGATACATTTAATTGAAATCTGTGTTTTGCTTTGATTTCTATTCCTGCTCTTAGTGCAAAATCAAGTGTTAATGGATTTTCAAAACTTAAATATTCTGTGTTAGAAATAACTGTATTATATTCTGGTAGGGGTGTTTCAATATGATGTAGTTCTTTTTCTTTTGTTAAGTAGAATGAGGCATTTGCTCCTGCTGCTGCAAGAAAATTAACGTTTTGTGTGATAGGCAATCTATAGTTTACAAGTATTGGAAGGCTTAATGTATGAATAGAGTAATTGTCTTCTATACTTGTTATTGGGTTATTAATAGTTAATAAATGATTTGTATATCCTGGCTCTGCGGTTAATGAAAAGGTATTCTTCTTATTTAGCATGTATTCGTATTTGAATGCAATATCAAATGCAACTGCACTTTTCAAATCGGTAACACCACGATCTATTACTTCAACATAGTCTTTTCCCATTGGAAAACTTCCAAAATTAAAAGTTAAACCAAAGTTGTGCTTTTTTAAATCTTCTTGTTGTGCAAACATTGTGCAACACAACATAATTCCTACAAGTGTTAAAAATGTTTTTTTTATACTTTTTGTTTTGAAATTAATAACCTACTAACGTTGTCTTTTGTCTTTATATTATAAATGCTTGTTTTTTTACAAAGCCTACGAGATTACTATTCTAATACATATTACAGAATTAAAAAAGTATAGTCTCGTAGACTTGATTTAATTATTTCCTTTCATGAAATAAGATGTAATAAACATTGTTTTCTTCATACA
>JAZRIM010000020.1:0-15528 GCA_045645265.1 Candidatus Onthomorpha sp. | reverse complement strand
TTCTTGCGAAAAATTGACGAAAATTGGGGTTAATTTTTCGCAAATTTGGAGTTTTTTTGCGAAAAGCTCGTTTAGAATTTTCTAAATCAGGGATAGAAATTTCTAAATCAAGGATAGAAAAAATTAAATCAAGGTTTTTTTGCACGAAAATCAATGAAAAAATTGCAAAAAACAAAGAAAAAATTGCAAAAAACAAAGACTTTTTTTGCAAAATTCGGGCTTAAAAAAGTTAAGTCTTTGATTTAATGGTTTTTAGTTAAGGGCTTATATTTTCAATATTTGCAATCAGAAATCTTTTGCTTGAAAATATCGCACCCATTTGGCGTTAAGTGGAGGGAAAACGGTTTTATTTTTTGTTCTTATCGTATCTTTAAAACCTCTCCGCTTTCAAATATTTTAACAATGCTTGATGCTTGTGTGCCTTTTGCTTGAAATTCTTGTGGGGAAATAAAGTCTGCTTTTTCTTTTATAATGTTTGAGATTTCTTGAAAGCCTTTTGGACTTGGCTCTCCGCTGATATTTGCAGACGTACTTACTAAGGGACGGTTCAATTTCTTTAAAATTTCTTGACAATAGTGGTGATTTGGTATGCGAATGCCTATTGTACCGTCATTTGATAGCATTTCTATTGGAAGATTCTTTGCTTTGGGATAGATTATCGTTAGGGGAGAGGTTGTTTCTTTTATTAGGTCTAAGGCTTTTTGTGGAATTGTTTCTACGTATTGGCTTATCATTTCCACATCTTTGCAAAGGAGAATGAAATGTTTTTCACCTGTGCGTCCTTTTATATCAATTACTTTTTGGATTGCTTCTTTTTGCGTAGCATCGCAACCAATTCCCCAAATAGTATCGGTGGGATAAAGTATTACCCCACCGTTTTTTAAAATTTCTACTTCTTTTTCTATCATTTATTTCATCAAGAAATTGATGTCATCTGTAAGAGAATATTCTTTTGGCTCCATTCCACCGTGGAATACTTTCATTTTGTTGTCTCTTCCTATTAAAGAAAGTTTTCCTTCTTTCAATCTTAGAGCTGTTGCTTCTCTTATTCCTGCTACCCAAATGTTTGGATTAACGATTATGAATTCATTTAAACGGTCATCTCTTGTTTCTCCACCGTGTTTTGGGTCAAAGAAATCAGTATAGTGAGGATTGATTTGGAAAGGAACAAGTTTCATGCAATCAAAGCTTTTAGGTTCTATGATAGGCATATCGTTTGTTGTTTTAAGGCTTGGACCTGCTACATTACTTCCTGCACTCCAACCCATATATGCTGTTCCGTTCATTACTTTTTCTGAAATAAGTTCCATTATTTCATTTTTGTATAATTCATATACAAGATGGAAAGTATTTCCTCCGCCGACTGCTATACATTCTGCTTGTTCTACTGCTTTTTTTGCATCAGCTTCTTTGTGAATGCTATATAAATCAAGTCCTATTGTTTCAAAAACTGCTTTTACTTTTGTTTCGTAGTTGTCGTATCCCATACTTACTCCTGCGTAAGGAATAAATAACACGCGTTTTACTCCACTTTCTTGACAAAAGTTTTGAATCATTTCTTTGCACCAGCCTAAATAGGCTTCACCTCTATTGGTAGAATTACTTATTAGTAATAGATTTCTTTTCATTTTCTTTATTTTTTATGTTTATTTCTTACAAAAATACTCGTTTTCTTTTAACCTACAAAACAAATTTTGTAATTTTGCATAAAATATTTTTGTTATGGGTTTTCAAAATCCTTATTTTTTATTCGGTTTATTTGCTTTGATTATTCCGATTGTGGTTCACTTTTTTAACTTTCATAGGTTTAGAAAAGTGTATTTTACCAATGTGTCGGTTTTGAAAGAAATTGAAGTGAAAACGAAAAAAACAAACAATATATATAAATGGTTGTTGTTGATTTTTCGTTGTTTGACTATTATTTTTCTTTGCTTTTTGTTTGCACAACCTTATTTGAAAAATGATGAAAAGGCTTTGGTTAAAGAAGGTGGTAATACGGTTGTGGTTTTTGTAGATAATAGTTTCTCATCTCCTTTGGATAAAGCAAAAGTAAGGGCGAAAGAAGTCGTGGAAATGTATGAGCAAACCGATAAGTTTTGTTTGCTTACTATGGATCTTGCAGGTAAGGAAAAGCATTTTGTTGATAGGGATAGATTTTGTTATTTACTTTCTCAAATAGAGCATACTCCATCTTCAAAAATGATGAGCCAAATCTATAATACTGCTCATAAATTACTTGAAAATCAAAATGGAAATAATAAGATTTGTTATTTTGTTTCGGATTTCCAAAAAAGTTGCTTAGATGAGGAGAATTTTAAGCAAGATTCGATAGAGAATGTTTTTGTGGGATTGGAAAGAGATGATGTAAATAATATTTTTGTAGATTCTCTTTGGTGTGAAAATAAAAGTATTATTAAAGGAACTTCTGTGGAATTGCGAGTTAGAGTTAGAAATTCTTCGCAACAAGATGTGGAAAAAGTACCTTTGAAACTCTTTGTAGATAATAAACAAGTTGCAATTGCGAGTGTGGATTTGAAAGAAGATGAAAGCAAAGTTTTTGATTTAAGTTTTAATGTTGAGAGAAATGGTATTCTTCACTCAAAGGTAAGTATTATGGATTCTCCCGTTGTTTTTGATAATGATTACTATTTTACTATTGTGGTAGAAGAAAAAGTAAAGGTGTTATCACTTAATCAAAGAGAGGAAAATCCTTATCTTATGCGTCTGTTTTCAGATGAAGAACAAGTGGTTGTTGATAATTATAATTTGTCTAATCCTCCTTATAATGATTTTAATAATTATAGTTTAATTATTCTAAACGAAATAGAAAATATAAAGGAAAGTTTAGCTCAAGAATTGAAAAAGTATGTGGAGAATGCTGGGTCTTTATTGATTGTTCCTTCTTTACAAATGGATGTGAAAAATGTTAATACTTTTTTAATATCGTTATCTTTGCCTTATTTTGAAGAGCTGAAAAAACAACCTATGAGAGTAAATGCTTATGATAAGGATAACTTTTTATTTAAAGGAGTCTTTTCTCAGGATAGGGATGATATATTTTTGCCTAATGTGAAAATGTATTACCCAATTAAAGCATCTGCTCAAAATGCAAGTCAAAGTGTTTTGAGTTTTTCTAATTCTGATGATTTTCTTGTTGTTTCTCCAAAGACAAATTCTAATGTGTATCTTTTTTCAGTAGCTTTGGATACTGTGTTTAGTGATTTTGTAAATAATTCTTTATTTGTACCAATTTTATGGAACATATGTGTGCTTTCGCAACAAACAAATCAGTTGTATCATATAATAGGTGAAGATGAAATAATACCGACTTCTTTTGCTGAACAACCTCTTGTGGTAAAGGGAGTAAATGATTCTACTGAAATAATAGGTCAAATGATTAAAAATCAAAAGGGATATGCCTTGAAATTGCATAATCAAATAAATAAATCAGGAAATTATAATATAATAAGTAACGGAGAGGTGGTAAGTGGATTTTCATTAAACTATTCTTCAAAAGAGAGTATAATGGAGTTTGTTGATAAAAAACAAGTAAGCAAACAACTGCAAAATTATTCCATTGAAAAGAAATTGCCGTTTTCCTATATTTTTCTCTTACTTGGTATAATTACGATAATAATTGAAACAATATTGATTTATAAATTAAATAAAACAAAGAAATAATGAAAAAGATTGTATTTTTAACTTTTGCTCTTTTGGTAGGAATTTTTGCAATAGGAAAAGAAAAAAAAGATAGTGTAAAGTATTGGAATATTAAGAATAATATTTTATTAAATAGTGAACAGGCTACTCTTTCAAATTGGAGTGCGGGAGGCTATTCTTCTTTTGCATTTTCTTCTTTCTATAAGGGCTTTTACAATTACAAGAAAGGGGATAATCAATGGGATAATTCAATTGAGTTAGCTTACGGAATGATTTGGCAAGATAAAACAGGTAATGGCTTCAAAGACCCTGCCAATGAGTTTCAAAAAAGTGATGATAAAATAGAATTGAACTCTATTTATTCTCGTAAAATGATTAAGAGTTGGAACTATTCGGCGTTAATAAACTTAAAATCTCAATTTGATGAAGGTTTTAAAGATGGTAACTTGGTTTCGGCACCTCTTTCTCCTATAACTATAACTTCTTCGATTGGTTGGGAATATAAAAACAAAGGTTTTTCAGCAATGCTTTCTTTCCTTGCAGGTAAAACAACAATTGTTACCGATAGACGACTTATGGGAAACGAAATATTTGGTTTTACAGATGCTGGTCAGTGTACCCTTTTCTCACTTGGTAGTTATGCAAAATTTTTCTATCAAAAAGATATATTTAAAAATGTTAATCTTCTTGTAAAATTAGACTTATTTTATGATTATCACAAACCTTTATTAGATACTGATATAAATACGGAAGTTTTTATAAATATAAAAGTAAGTAAATATCTTACCGCATTTATTAACTTTCAAGCAATAATGGATAAGGATTTTAATACAACTCTACAATACAAGCAAAGATTTGGTCTTTCGGTCCCTATTAGTTTTTAAAAAATTTCTTTACTTTAATAAATTTTTATAAAGACTTAATAATTTCTTTTCTTGACTTATCCAATTATACTTTTCTTTTGCTGCATTTTGTGCATTTTCTGACATTTGTATTGCAAGCGAAGGATTGTATATTATTTGTTTTATTGCCTCTGCAATTTCATTTATGTCTAATGGATTAACAACTATTCCGCATTTTTCTTTCTCTAAGACTTCTTTGCAAAAGAGAACATCCTTTGAACTTATACTTGGTAAACCACAGGACATATATTCTAATTGCTTTATAGGGATTGAAAGTCTGTGATTAGGAGCATCGTGAAGCAAAACTAAGCCCAGACTTGCTTTGTCATAGACTTTTTCTTTTACTTCTTTACTTTCTACATAGCCAAGATACTCTACGTTTTCCCATTCTGGTAATTGTTGCATTTCTTTAAGATATTCTTCGCTGTCAAAAGGACCTGCGAGTATCAATCCAATGCCTGCTTTTTTGCAAGCAATAATCATTTCTTTTACTCCACGAATTGGCGTTAGTCCTCCAACGTAGCACGCTTTTGGAGGATTGATTTTTGTGTGATTAATCGGTGCTTGAATTACAGATGTTATTGGATAATTTTTTATAGTTATTGCATTTACTCGTTCATAGCCTAAAAACTTGTCTCTAATGTTGTCTGTTGCACAAACAACTCCACTCATTTGTCTTGCACTCTTTGTTTCAATATTTTTTGCTATGCGAAACAGAATTTTTCTTAGAATATTTGGGATATAATCTCTTTGAAACATTAGGGCAGGGAAATCTTCGTGAGAGTCAAAGACAAGATGAGCTCTCAAGCTCAAACTTCTTGCCTCAATAAGTAAATCGGGATCGTGATAATGGTAAATATCAGCTTCTAATTCCCTTGCTTTTTTTACTACTTTTTTTGAGGTGAATAACAGACGTTTTATTCTGTTGCTTTCTTTTCCTACATCGAAAATATTTATTCCCTCAACTATTTCATCGCCTTTGCCATCAGCTACTACAAGGCTTACATCATAACCTGCTTTTTTAAGACTTATACACTCTTTGTGAAATATCCTTGTGTCAAAGCGTTGATGCACCGAAGTGATGTGAACAATCTTTCTCATTTTAATCCTCAATTATTACTCCACTTCCAAGACATAGTTTTGCGTCAGGGGAATATATCACCCCAAATTGCCCAGCTGCTATTCCCTGTATTTTATTTTCAGACTCTATTCTGTAAATGTCATTTATCTTTCTTAATTTGGCTTTTGTGAAATCGGGAGTGTGGCGAATTTTAAAAAGAATATCTTTTTCATCTGTAAAATCTCCAAACACATCTTCTGTTATGTATTGAAAAGCTGAAAGATTTATTATTTTACCATATTGAGTTTCGGGGTCGTAGCCTTGTGATACATAGAGAATGTTTTCATTTATATCTTTTTTTACTACAAACCAAGGTCCTCCTCCTAAACCTAAACCTTTTCTTTGACCAATTGTGTGAAACCAAAAGCCTTTGTGAGTACCTAATATTTTACCTGTTTCCAATTCTACAATCTTTCCTTCTTTTTCTCCAAGATAACGGCGAATGAAATCGTTGTAATTTATCTTTCCTAAGAAACAAATACCTTGACTATCTTTTCTTTCAGCACTTGGAAGTTTTGTTTCGCGAGCTTTTTCTCTTACTTCACTTTTAAGCATATCACCTATTGGAAACATTAACTTGCTGACTTGAAGATAGTTTATTTGACCTAAGAAATATGTTTGGTCTTTTACGTGGTCTTTTGCTGTTGAAAGAAATACTTTATCGTTGATTTCGGTTGTTGTGCAATAGTGACCTGTTGCAATTTTATCAAAACAATGTCCCCATTTTCTTTCAAATGCTCCAAATTTTATTAGCTTATTGCACATCATATCCGGGTTTGGAGTCAATCCTCTTCTTACTGCCTCTATTGTATAACTTACAACGCTTTCCCAATACTCTTCTTGCAAAGAAACTATTTCAAACCTGCAACCATATTTTTTTGCGATATAAGATGTGATTTCAATATCTTCTTCTGACGGACAATCAATGTAGCCGTCTTTGTCTTCCATTCCTATTTTTATGTAAAAGATTGTTGGGTCGTAACCCATCTCTTTTAGGCGTACAACACTCACACTGCTGTCCACGCCACCTGATACTAATGCTGCTATTTCCATATATTTGGCAAAAATACTAATATTTTTACTATTTTTGCAAGAGTTTATTTTTAAAAACTAAGGATTATGGATTATTTCGCACATGAAACAGCCGTTATTGACCAAGATTGCCTAATAGGTGAGGGTACAAAAATATGGCATTTCTCTCATATAATGTCTAATTGTAAAATAGGTAAAAACTGCAACATAGGACAAAATGTAGTTATCTCTCCAAATGTAGAACTTGGTGAGAATTGCAAGATTCAAAACAATGTTTCTCTTTACACAGGTGTAAGATGTGAGGACGATGTGTTTCTTGGACCATCGTGTGTTTTTACAAACGTAATAAATCCTCGTTCAGCCGTAAACAGAAAAAGCGAATACAAACAAACAATCATAAAAAAAGGAGCTTCAATTGGTGCAAATGCAACAATAGTTTGCGGACATGATATAGGAAAATATGCTTTCATTGGAGCAGGTGCAGTAGTTACAAAAACAATTGCTGACTATGCTTTGGTCGTTGGCAACCCTGCTCAGCAAATAGGTTGGGTAAGCGAATATGGCCATAGATTGGAGTTTAATAACGAGGGAATAGCTATTTGTCCTGAAACTCATCAAGAATATAAACTTGAAAATAATCAAGTAAAAAGAATAAAATAGAAAATAAAATAATATCTTTGCAGTATATATCTTAGAAACAGAAAGAAAAATGAAGAATTTTGGAATTATAGGTGTAGGAGGCTACATTGCACCTCGACACTTAAAAGCAATAAAAGAAACAGGAAATAATTTAGTTGTTGCTTTAGACAAAAGCGATAGCGTAGGAATAATGGATAGTTATTTTCCGCAATGTTCATTTTATACAGAATATGAAAGATTTGATAGATTTGTAGAAAAAATCAAACACACAAGTGATAGATTAGACTATGTAAGTGTTTGTACTCCTAATTATCTTCATGATTCTCATATTCGTTTTGGTCTAAGAGCAGGAGCAGATGTAATATGTGAAAAACCTCTTGTGCTTAACCCTTGGAATATTGAGGCTTTGCAAAAAATGGAAGAGCAAACAGGTAAGAAAGTCTATAATATATTGCAACTAAGACTTCATCCTGCAATCATAGAATGGAAAAATATGATTGATAACGGACCAAAAGATAAGGTTTATGATGTTGATTTAACATATATTACCTCACGAGGCTTGTGGTATTACACTTCTTGGAAGGGAGATTCAAGCAAATCAGGAGGAGTAGCAACAAATATTGGCGTTCACTTCTACGATATGCTTTCTTGGATATTTGGAAACATACAAGAAAACATCGTTCACATATATGAACACGACAGAGCAGCAGGTTTGTTGAGATTTGAAAAAGCAAGAGTAAGATATTTTATGTCTATAAATGCTGATACTTTACCAAAACAAGCCTTAGAACAAGGAAAAAGAACCTATCGTAAGATGGAAATGGACGGAAAGGAAATAGAATTTTCTGATGGCTTTACAGAACTTCACACAGAAAGTTATAAAAAAATCTTAGCAGGTGAAGGTTTTGGATTAGATCAAGCATATCAAAGCATAAAGATTGTTCACGACATAAGAAATACAAGAGCGATAGGATTAAAAGGAGATTATCACCCTCTTGCAGCACTTCCGCTTGCAACGCATCCTTTTTACAGATAAGTAAAATATGATAGAACTTGTTTGCGGTGATAGTTTTATAAAAACTTTTGAAAGACTTCACAATCTAAAAGTACACAAAATACCATTAGAATATTCAAATGGTAAGCGTGTACTTTTGTTTATGTGTAAATGTGGTAGAAAATGGATAGCCTTACCACATTGCAGTGAGGCATACGTGCAAACAGATTTATCTTCCTACAAAGAAGTTCCACCTTTTTCGCTTATTGAAACGCAAGACGGTAATCTTCTTTGTACAAAGAATATACATTGGGAAATAAGAGATAGAAAGGCTTTTTCCTCTAATGTTTATGCCGATAAATTAAACTTCAAAATAGAGTTGAAAGAAGACTTGATGAATTTGTTTTCTTCAAACGTAAGACGAAAAATAAGAAAAGCTTTCTCCTTAGGCATAGAAGTGAAAACAACAGGCAGACATCTTATAAGAGATTTTTATAAGGTCTATTCAACACGAATGTTTGAACTTGGAAGTCCTTTTTCTGATAAATCATCTGTTAAAAAACTCTTGAAATTACAAACAGGTAAGATTTTTGTTGCATACTATAATAAAATGCCTATTGGAGCAGCGACTTTGATGCGTAGAGATGAAAAAAGTTTTGAAAATCTTCTTTTTGCAACTGACCAAAATCACAATAACTTATACACTTCTTATGCCTTGCATTATGAAATGATGAGGTTTTCTTTGCAAGAAAAAGCCGAGAGTTATTATCTTGGAAGAAGCACTCGCTCAAGTAGTGTACACGACTTTAAAAGACATTTTCATCCGATAGAGATTCCACTTTATTGGAGTTATTCTCATAAGACTAAAAACATAAGAGATAATAAATTATTAAAGAAACTTTGGCGATTATTGCCCTTTGGAGTAGCAAAACGAATAGGAAGTTTTTTCTATAAAAGAATATATTGATGATAAATGCACTAAAACAATTACAAAAACAACTAAAAGGAGAATTAAGATTAGATCAAACAACATTAATTCTTTATTCTACCGATGCTTCTGCATATAGGGAAAGACCCCTTGCTGTTTTTATTGCCGAAAAAGACTATTATCAAGACATAAAACTATTACTTGATTTTTGTAAAACTCACAATACTTTTCTTATTCCAAGAGCGGCAGGTACTTCTCTTGCAGGACAAGTTGTTGGAGCAGGCATTGTTGTTGATATAAGCAAGAATTTGAATCAAATATTGGAGGTAAATGCCCAAGAAAAATGGGTTAGGGTGCAGGCAGGTGTGGTTTTGCAACAGCTAAATCAATACTTAAAAACGTATAACTTGTTTTTTGGTCCCGAAACCTCAACCGCAAATCGTTGTTGCATAGGAGGAATGGTAGGAAACAACTCTTGTGGACTTCATTCCTTAGTTTACGGTTCGGCAAGAGATCATTTATTAGAGGCAAAAGTGATTCTTGCAGACGGAAAACAAGTTTTGTTGAAACAATATAGCGAAGAAGAATTTTCAGCAAAAGCACAGCAAGAGGATTTAGAAGGAAAAATCTATAAATACATAGAATCAACCTACTCAAACGAAGATTTAAAGAAAGAAATCATAGAAAACTTTCCAGAAAAAGAGGTTAGTCGTAGAAATAATGGCTATGCCTTAGATAGTTTGATAGAAAACCCTAATCCAAACCTTGCGAAACTCTTTGCAGGTAGCGAAGGCACGCTCGGTTTTGCCACAGAATTTAAACTAAACTTAGTTTCTCTTCCTCCAAAGCATAAAGCCGTAATCTGTGTTCACTTTTCGGAGTTAAAAGATAGCTTTACGGGAAATTTAATCGCCCTTCGACACTCTCCTATGGCAGTTGAGTTAATGGATAACAATATAATTGAGGCGGCGTATCGCAATCCTACTCAAAAACAAAATACTTTCTTTATTGAAGATGAGCCAAAAGCAATTCTTATCATAGAGTTTGCAGAAGAAAGTGAAGAAAAACTGCAAAATAAATTGCAGGAAACAATTTCGGATTTTAAAGAAAACTCTTCGGCATACGCTTTTCCTATAATATATAATGAAAAAATAAGCAGAGTTTGGGAACTTAGAAAAGCAGGTTTAGGACTTTTGACAAATGTTGCAGGAGATTATAAACCAGTTTCTGTTATTGAGGATACAGCAGTCTCGCCTGAAAGATTGCCCGCTTACCTTTCGGAGTTTGAAGATGTGCTTTCTACTTATAATCTCAAATGTGTTTATCACGCACACATAGCAACAGGAGAATTACATCTTCGTCCAATTCTTAATCTCAAAAAGGAAGAAGACGTAGAACGCTTTTATAATCTTAGTAAAGACGTAGCTCTTTTAGTAAAAAAACATCGTGGCTCACTAAGTGGTGAACATGGAGATGGAAGACTAAGAGGTGAGTGGATTCCTTTAATGTATGGAGAGAGAATCTATGGTTTGATGAAAGAGATGAAAAGCATTTGGGACGAGGAAAATGTGTTTAATCGAGGAAAAATCATAGATACACCAAAGATGAATACGTCTTTGAGATACGAGGGAATAAATCCTAAAAACATAACTACATATTACTCTTTTGAAAATCAAAAAGGGCTTCTTTGTGCAATAGAACAATGCAACGGATCGGCCGATTGTCGCAAGTCTTTGCAAGCAGGAGGCAAGATGTGTCCAACCTTTCAAATCACAAACCAAGAAAGCCAAACACCAAGAGCAAGAGCAAATATTTTAAGAGAAAAACTATCGTTCCCAACCAAAGAAAATCCGTTTAAAGACAAAGAAATAAAACAAATATTGGATGATTGTTTGATGTGTAAGGCTTGTAAAAGCGAATGCCCTTCAAATGTTGATATAACAAAACTAAAAAGCGAATTTCTACAACACTATTATGATGCGACATATTACCCTTTGAATATTCTTTTAATAGGATATTTACCACAAATTCAGAGATGTTTTCGCAATATTCCTTTTGTTTATAATTTTGCTGTAAGAAATTCTCTTACATCTTCTTTGATAAAACAAATTATGGGTTTTGCTCCACAAAGAGCTTTGCCTACAATAGAGAAAATAAACTTTAAAAAACAAATAGAAACTACCTCACCAAAAAAGCAAATAAAGAAAATCTATCTTTTTATTGATGAGTTTTCAGCTTTGCAAGACAGCAGAATTGCCGAAATAGCCATAAAACTTTTCCAAGCCTTAGGCTACGGTGTGGAAATTGCACCTATAAAAGATAGTGGACGTACTTTCATAAGCAAAGGTATGGTAAAACGTGCCAAAAAACTTGCAAAACAAAACATAGACAAGATAAAAACACTAATAAACGAAGAAAACATATTAGTAGGCATTGAACCGTCAAGTCTTTTGAGTTTTCGCGATGAATATCCTTTGCTTGTAGAGGAAGATATAGAGCAGTTAAACTCTAATATCTATCTTTTTGATGAGTTTTTTACCAAAGAAATTGAGCAAAACAACATAAGTGCAGAACAATTTACCGAAAAAGAAGAAAAAATCCTACTTCATGGACATTGTCAGCAAAAGGCTCTTATTGGAAGTGTGTATATGGAAAAAATGCTTTCGCTTCCTAAGAATTATAGTGTTGAGGTAATTCCGAGCGGTTGTTGTGGAATGGCAGGAAGTTATGGATATGAAAAACGACATTACGAAAAAAGCAAACAAATTGCCGATTTACATCTTACAAAAGCAATAAACAAAGCAGAAAAAACAACAATAATTTCTGCTCCGGGAACAAGTTGCAGAGAGCAAATAAAGCATTTCACTCAAAGAAAAGCACTTCACCCGATTGAAATAATGTATAACGCCTTAAAAACAAAATAAATTATGAATCGTCTTTACCACAAAATGTTAAAGTTTATAGATAGGTTTATGAATAAGAGATATATTCCCTCTTGGATAATATCTTTAATAGATTCTTTCATAATCTTGTTTTCTATAATCATATCAGGAGTATTACTTTCGTTAAAAGAAATTTGGTTTAATTTTCCTTTTGATAACTATTCTCTTCGATTCATAATTATTACTTTTCTTAGCATAAACATATTCCTACACCTATTTCGCATAAACAAAAGTGTGATTCGCTATTCTTCATTTAGCGATATGTTACGCATACTTTTTGCAATTTTAATTCCTACAATACTAATTCTTATTGCTAATGTATTCTACAAATCGGGCTATAATGTAGATTATGTTCCAAAGGAATTGATTCTTGTCAATGCAGGGGTTAGCTTTATTGGGTTGTTTATGTTTAGAATGTTTGTTCGTTGGTTGTTTGAAAAGGCCTACAAATCGGGAATCAATGCCGAACTAAACACACAAGTAGTAATCTTTGGAGCAGGTCGCACAGGCACAGCTACAGCCAAGACCTTAACAAGTGGAACACGTAAATACTACATAAAAGGCTTTATTGACGATGATCCAAACTTGCAAGGAAAGACTATTAACGGACAAAAAATCTACGGAAGAGATAAACAAGAATACGTAATAAAGTATAAAGATATTGATCAGTTAATAATAGCAACAAATAGAATAAGCACAGAGAGAAAAAACGAAATATTTGAACTCTGTCATGCTAATAACGTAAAGGTTTTGACCGTTCCGCCAATAAAAACGTGGAGCGAAGGAAAGTTAAACGCTAATCAAATAACCGAAATCCAAATAGAAGATCTTTTAGGTAGGGAAGAAATCAACATAAATCGTGCAATCATCGCTCAACAAATGCAAGAAAAAACAATTCTTGTTACAGGAGCAGCAGGAAGTATAGGAAGCGAAATCGTAAGACAACTTTCAGCTTATTCTTCTCGTCTTATTTTTCTTGATCAAGCCGAAACCCCACTTTTTCACATAGAAAACGAAATCACAAACAAATATCCGCAAATAGAAAAGTATATAGAAATAGCAGATGTTAGAGATAAAAAACGACTAAGAGATATTTTTGAGAAATATAAGATTGATATAGTCTTTCACGCTGCGGCATATAAACACGTTCCTATGATGGAGCGTTCGCCATACGAGGCAGCAAGTGTAAATATCATAGGAACAAAAAACGTAGCAGACCTTTCGCAAGAGTTTAATGTAGAGAAATTCATAATGATTTCAACTGATAAGGCAGTAAACCCAACAAATGTAATGGGGGCAACAAAGCGTTATGCCGAAATTTATATTAAACAATTGGACTCGCAAGTGGAAAATAAAACTAAATTCATAACAACACGCTTTGGAAACGTACTTGGTAGTAACGGAAGTGTAATTCCTCTTTTTAAACAACAAATTCTAAAAGGAGGTCCTTTGACTGTAACTCATAAAGATATCACTCGTTATTTTATGACAATACCAGAAGCGAGCCGATTGGTGTTAGAGGCTGCAACAATGGGACAAGGAGGCGAGATATTCCTCTTTGACATGGGTAAACCAGTGAAAATTCTTGACCTTGCAGAAAGAATGATAAAACTTTCGGGATTAAAACCATACGAAGATATAGACATTGTTTTCTCAGGCCTTAGAAGCGGAGAAAAACTCTATGAAGAGCTTCTTTGCGAAAGCGAAAACACTCTTCCAACCTATCACAAAAAAATATTTAAGGCAAAACATCAAGAAATTGACCTTGACTTAGTGAAGACTTGTGTTGAGAAAATGCAAGAAATTCTAAAACAAAAAAGCGATAAACAAGACTTTGAAATCGTTGCCAATATAAAACAATTAGTAAAAACCTTCAAAAGCAACAATAGTATTTACTCTCAACTTGACAAAGCCGATGAAGAATAAAAGAATGCTAATAGTTGGCAACCCCAAAAGCATACATACTATAAGATTAAGTCGATTTTTTGAAGAAAACTATCAAGTAAATTTGATAGATGAAGGAATTGATTTCTCTTTTCGCAATTTCTTTTCAGCTTTAAGACAAACAAAATCTATTCTTTCAAAGCTTTCACCCGATATTCTTGTGCTTTATCAACTCAACTTAACGGCTTTTGTTGCAACATTGGCAAATAGAAAAAAGAAAATCCCAACTTTCGCAATAGGAATAGGGAGCGATATTCTAACAATGCCGAAAAAAGGTTGGGCATACAAAGCAATGTTAAAATATATCCTTAAACACTCTCAGGCATATAACGCAGGAAGTCCTTATCTCTTGGAACAAATGCAAAAATACTGCCCAAAACGTTCTGAAATCCTGCTTGCAAATCTTGGAATAAATCCAATACAGCCGATAGAGAAAGAAAAAATAGTTTTTTCCAATCGTTTACATAGTCCTTTATATAGAATAGATGAGGTGATAAAAGCTTTTGCAAACTTTGTTTCAAAACCTGAGTTTGCAGATTGGCGTTTAGTTGTTGCAGCAACAGGAAAAGAAAAAGAATTTCAACAACTTTCGCAATCTCTTGGCATAGAAGACAAAGTGAAATTCGTAGGTTGGCTTTCGCAAAAGGAGAATGCCGAGTATTATGCAAAGAGTAAGATTTACATCTCTTTACCAAAAAGCGATAGTTTCCCGATTAGTCTTATGGAAGCAATGAGTGGAGCGTGTCTTTGTATAGTTTCCGACTTACCTGCCTATAAAGGAATAATGAAACAAGGAGAAAACTGCCTTGTAGTCACAGACTTGGAAATAGAAAAAGCTGATTACATAGAAAAAGTTTTAGAATTAGACTCTCCAAACGTACTTCAAAAAAATAAAGCCTTTGTAGAGGATTATGCCAACATTGAAAAAAACAAAGAAAAGTTTAATTTCACAGCAGAAAGATTAGTTCACTGCAAATAAAACGCTAATTTATTTTAATTTTTTCTTTGCTTTATAAATCAGATTCGCCACGAATTTTCGTTTGTAAACAAAATTTCTATAAATTTAACGCCGAATGCGTGCGATATTTTCAACTCTAAAATTTTCGTTCGTAAATTTTGAAATTATAAGCCTTTAACTAAAAATCAGTAAATCAAGCATTTAACTTTTTTAAGCCCGATTTTTGCCAAAAAAGTCTTTGTTTTTTGCGATTTTTTCATTGATTTTCTCAATTTTTTCATTGATTTTTTCCAAAAAAAACCTTGATTTAATTTTTTCTATCCTTGATTTAGAAATTTCTATCCCTGATTTAGAAATTTCTAAACGAGCTTTCGGAAAAATTGCCCTTGATTTCGTTCAATTTTCATCA
>JAZRIM010000019.1:0-77561 GCA_045645265.1 Candidatus Onthomorpha sp. | reverse complement strand
ATCTAAATGTCCCTCCAAGGTTTTAAGGCATTGTCCTGTGTTTGCATCCCATATCTTAATGGTTTTATCCCATGAACTGCTGATTATTTTTGTACCATCTGGACTATATGCTACGGAAGTGACACCATCTGAATGTCCCTCCAAGGTTTGAAGGCATACTCCATAGTTTGCATCCCATATCTTAATGGTTTTATCACTTGAACCGCTGATAATTCTTGTGCCGTCGGGACTATATGATACGGGATGGACACCTTCTGAATGTCCCTCCAAGGTTTGAAGGCATTTAAACTTTGTATAATCAACTTCTGTTCCACCTCCTCCAACTTCTGTTCCACTATTTCCTCCTCCGTTCTGTGTATCGGTTCCGTCTATCGGCTCTTCGCAACCTATAAACAAAGCAGTAAATACTGCAATCATTGTTAAAAATCTTAATCTCTTCATTTTCATATTCTTTTTTTTAAGTTAATAACTATTTTGCAAAGGTATAAAACTTTCATAAACCGACAAAAAAATCTTATACAAACTCTTAATTTTATAACTCAAAGTTTACAGAGAAAAACCTTTATTTTGCGGAAATTTCATTTTGGGATTTTTGTGAAAATTCTTGCGAAAAATTGATGAAAATTGGGGTTAATTTTTCGCAAACTTGGATTTTTTTTGCGAAAAGCTCGTTTAGAATTTTCTAAATCAGGGATAGAAATTTCTAAATCAAGGATAGAAAAAATTAAATCAAGGTTTTTTTGCACGAAAATCAATGAAAAAATTGAAAAAAACAGCGAAAAAATCGCAAAAATCAAAGACTTTTTTAGCGTTTTCAGGGCTTTAAAAAGTTAAGTCTTTGATTTTGTGGTTTTTAGTTAAGGGCTTATATTTTGAAAATTTACAATCAGAAATCTTAAAGTTGAAAATATCGCACGCATTTGGGCTTAACTCGTGGAGAAAGTATTTTATTTTTCATTCAAGTCTTTGATTTGTGTTTTTTTTGTATCTTTGCAACGAACTTTTTTTTGAATATTTATGAACAAGGTATCGGAAAACCCTTTAAAAAACCGAGATAGAAGATATTCTTCTTTAATTGTCGTAACTGCACTCTTTGTTACGCTTTATTTAGTCTCAAATATAATGGCGGTAAAGGTGGTTAGCATTTTCGGATTTCTTTATTTTGATGCAGGAACTATTACATTTCCTTTTGCATATATGCTTGGAGATGTATTAACCGAAATTTGGGGATATAAAACTGCTAAAAGAGTAATTTGGATAACTTTTTTGTGTAATGTTCTATTGGTTATCTGCACGCAAATAGGAGTGTGGCTACCTTCTTTGGACTATTTGTCGGAAACAACAAAGGCTTACAATCACATTTTCACATACGTACCTCGTATAGTCTTAGCCTCCTTAGTTGGATTCTTATTAGGAGAGTTGTCAAATGCGTGGTTTATGGAGAAAATCAAAATAAAAATGCAAGGCCGCCATCTTTGGGTGAGAACAATCCTTAGTTCTGTAATCGGATACTTGTTTGACACATTGCCATTTGTGTTAATAGCGTTTTTAGGAGTAGTTTCCACACACGATTTGCTTATGATGATAGTTTTCCAATATGGAATAAAACTTTTAATTGAAGCATTCTTCGGCACACCTATGGCATACGTTGCAATACATTGGATAAAACGTTACATAAAGGACTAAAAAACTATGGAAAGATATGCAGTTATAGACACCAAACTCCCAAGAGAATTTGTTCTTTTGCAAGGAAGAGGGTGCAAATGGGGAAAATGTACCTTTTGTGATTATCATTCAGACAAAAATCCCTTTCCTTTTCAAACTAATCGCTTAGTATTAGAAAAAGTAACAGGGATTTATGGAGTTTTAGACGTCATAAACTCAGGTTCAGCCATTGAATTGGACTCTCAAACTATGGAGTTGATAAAACAAGTGGTAAAAGAAAAAAATATACACACCCTTTGGTTTGAAATGCACTATATGTTTCGTAATCAATTAGAAGATTTTGCGAAATTATTTCCAAAAGTTAGGGTGAAATTTCGTTGTGGCATAGAAACTTTTGATGCAGAGCTTAGAGAAAAATGGAATAAAGGCGTGGGAAAAGATGTAACGGTAGAAGATGTTGCAAGATATTTTCAAGGCGTGTGCCTACTTTGTTGCACAAAAGGGGAGAAGAAAGAAAGAATACAAAGAGATATTGATTTGGCTCTAAGATATTTTGAATATTTTAGCGTAAACCTTTTTTGCAACAACACAACGCAAGTAAAAAGAGATGAAGAACTTGCTCTATGGTTTGAAAAAGAAATCTACCCTCAAATAAAAGATAATCCAAAAGTAGAAGTGCTTTTAAACAATCTTGACTTAGGAGTAGGATAAAAAAGAAAAATTGTTAAAAATTTGGTATATATTAAAAAAATATATATATTTGCAGACGTTTACAGGTTTATAGGTTTTATGTTTTGTAGTATTTTCTTTATTGGGAAGAATAAATTCGTTTTATAAAGGCGTATTATACATGGCTGAGTAATGTATAATACGCCATTTTTGTATAATAATATCAAATAGTTATTTTTTTATAAATACAAAATAGTAAGTTATGGCAAAGATAGTTAAAATATTCGGTATTTTTATTGCAATGTTATCGTTTATGTCTTGTGAGAACTCTTTAAATGGAGTGAATGAATTTGAAGAAACAACGACAATATCAGAAGAAAATATTAGAGATGCAAAAGTGCCTATGAGAAAAGAAATTCCAAAGGGTACAACTATACGTGATATAAAAGGTGATATTTGGGATGTGCAAGGTTATGTTGAGTTAGAGGTAACATTGCTTCCTCCTTCTATTACTATTGTTGAAGGTCGTATTACAATCAGAAATAGAAGAACAGGAGAAGAAATTACTTTTTTGGGAGCTCCTGTATTAGATTCTGATGGTAATGTAGTTGATTTTGACGGAACAATTGTAGATGGAAAAGGAAATAAGGTTCCATTCTCTGATTGTGAGGATTTATTAAATAATTTAAATGATTTAATAATTAATAATTATGAATTATGGTAAAGAAAAGTAAAAGTTTTTTGCTATTCTTCTTATCCGTAATAGTCTTTGTTTCTTGTTCAAAGACAAAGGAGTATTTAGGAAGTTATGAAATAGTTTCGTTAGATGCTTTTAATGTTAAAGATGAAGCGGAAATAGAACGTAAGTTGTTTAATAATACTGATACTAATCAAACATTCAATAACCTTCTTGCTTTATTGTTTTTAACAAACGCACAAGATGATGTTTTTCCTATAAGTTTGGAATTACAAGAAGAATGTTTGATTTTTGGAGGACAAGATACAACGGAATGTAAATACGAATTGATAAACAATAATATACTTAGAATTTATTCAAACAAGGATAATACTTCGATAGATATTGAAAAGAAAGAAGAAAAACTTAGTTTGAAAACAGGGGTATATTCTTTTGCTTTACGCAAAAAGTAGTTTATATTTTTTTACAAAAACGAAAAAGCCGAATCGTTTTCGATTCGGCTTTTTTATTGCAATATTTAATTTTAATATTTATAGAATCCTTCGCCTGTTTTTCTACCAAGAAGTCCTGCTCTTACCATTTTTCTTAACAATGGGTGAGGACGGTATTTTGGATCGCCGTATTCGTTGTACAATACTTCCATAATCGCAAGACAAACGTCTAATCCGATTAAGTCTCCTAAGGCAAGAGGTCCCATAGGGTGGTTAGCACCAAGTTTCATCGCAGTGTCAATTTCTTCTGCACTTGCAACACCGTCTGCTAATATGCCAATACCTTCATTAACCATAGGAATTAAAATTCTGTTTACTACAAAGCCAGGTGCTTCGTTTACTTTCACAGGAACTTTTCCCATTTCTGTTGCAAGATTTACGATTTTTTCGCAAACTTCTTCGCTTGTCTTTTGTCCTTTTATTACTTCTACAAGTTTCATTACAGGAGCTGGGTTGAAAAAGTGCATTCCTATGAATCTTTCAGGACGATCGGTGCAAGCAGCTATTTCAGTTATTGAAAGAGATGAAGTGTTTGTTGCAAAAATTGTTTCAGGTTTACAAATTTTGCTTAGTTCTGCAAAAACTTCTTTCTTTAATTCCATTTCTTCTACTGCTGCCTCTATCACTAAATCAACATCTGCAAGTTGAGAGTATTCAGTTGTTGTGCTGATGTTTGCAAGTGTTGCGTCCATTGAGGCTTGTTCTATTTTACCTTTTTCAACAAGTTTAGCTAATCCTTTGCTGATTCTTGCAACTGCTTTATCTAAACTTGCTTGGCTACGGCTTTTTACAATTACTTGCATTCCCGCTTGTGCAAATGCTTGAACTACGCCGCTACCCATTGTACCTGTTCCTATTATACAAATTTTCATTTCTTTAATATTTTAATTGTTAATTATTATTTGCCTTGAAATTCTACTTTTTCTTTGTTTAAGAATGCACGCATACCATCTTTTTGATCTTGTGTTGCGAAACATTTTCCAAAAAGCTTTGTTTCGTACGCTATTGCTTCGTCTGCACAAAGGTCATATTCTTCATTTATACATTCTTTTGCAAAAGAAACTGCCAAAGGTGCGTTTGCAATTATGCTTTCTGCCATTTTGATTGCCTCATTCATAAGTTCGGCTTGTTCATAAACTGCATTTACCAAACCTATTCTTAAAGCTTCGTCTGCTTTTATTGGTTTGCCTGTGAAGATTAGTTGTTTTGCCATTCCCATTCCTACAAGTTTTGTAAGACGATAAGTTCCGCTGAATCCAGGTACTATTCCTAATCCAACTTCAGGTTGTCCGAATCTTGCATTTGTAGAACATATTCTAATATCACAAGACATTGCAAGTTCGCAACCGCCACCTAATGCAAATCCATTAACGGCTGCAATTACAGGAATAGGAAGTGTTTCAATTTTTCTAAACACATCTGCTCCTTTTTTACCGAATGCTTCTCCTTCTGCTTGATTTAGGTTTGCCATTTCTGAAATGTCAGCACCTGCAACAAAGGATTTTTCTCCATCTCCTGTGATTATTAAAACTCTTGTGTCTTTTTCTATGTTAGAAACAAAACTATCTATTTCTGCAAGTATAGTTGAGTTTAATGCGTTAAGCGATTTTGGAGCCGAAATCGTAAGAATAAGAATCGCTCCTTGTTTTTCTGATTTTAAGAAATTGTATTCCATAATGTTTTCGTTATTATAATTGCAAAAGTACTAATTTATTTTGATTTTTTCTTTAATATAATGCTTTCTTTATTTTGATTAGTTTTTCCAATAAGCTTTCTACTTGGTCTAATGCAAGCATATTTTTCCCATCGCTTAAAGCTTGGCTTGGCATAGGATGGGTTTCCATAAATATTCCATTGGCTCCAACTGCGATTGCGGCCTTTGCAATTGTAGAAATCATTTGAGGCATTCCTCCACTTACGCCTTCTGATTGATTAGGCTGTTGAAGGGAATGCGTAATGTCCATTACAACGGGATAATTGAATGATTGCATGATTGGAATTGAACGAAAATCCACAATTAAGTCTTGATAACCAAACATTGTTCCTCTATCGGTTAGAATAATCTTTTCATTACCCACAGAAAGTACTTTGTCGGCAACGTGTTTCATTGATTGAGCCGATAGGAATTGTCCTTTCTTTATGTTTATTATTTTATTTGTCTTTGCTGCTGCAAGTAAAAGGTCGGTTTGTCGGCAAAGAAAAGCAGGGATTTGAAGAATATCTACGTATTCTGCCGCCATTTCTGCCTCTTCTGCCGAGTGTATGTCGGTAACAACAGGTAAAGCGTATTTTTTTCTTATTTCGCCAAGGATTTTTAAGGCTTTTTCATTGCCAATTCCACTAAAAGAATCAATTTTTGAACGATTTGCTTTTCTATATGAGGCTTTAAATATTAGATCTATATCTAATCGCTCACATATTTCTTTGAGTTTTTCACATATTTCAAAAGGCATTTGCTCGTTTTCAATAACGCAAGGACCTGCCATTAAGAAAAAATTATTTGAATTGTCTTTTAGTTTTCTATAAAGTTCCATTATTTTTTGTATTTTCGCACTTTAATCTACAAAATTGAGAAAATTTTCAGAAATGAAAAAGCAAAAATCTAAAAATATAAAGATTGCCTTGTCTGCAAAAGATGAAAAATTGCTCGCAAAGTACTGTGTGTCAAATAAAACAACGCCTAAAAGAGCGTTGAAAAAGATTTTGCACGATTTTTTAATGGAAAATGTTGAGCCAATAAAGACTGAGGCTGAAAATCAATTGGAATTATTCAAACCAAAGCAGATGAATATTTTTGATTAAAAGTTTTCCCAGTCTTCAATCGCTTTTTTGATGTGAGAATAAATAACTGTCTTGTTTAAGACCTTTTTTTCGTTGTCTAAAATATAGATTTCAGGCGTACGGATTATGTCTATACCATGTTTTTGCTTTAATATTTGAGGATCAATTTCCCAATTTATCCAAGGATACATTGGCTCTTTGGTTGTTTCCCCTACGTTAATAGATATTATCTTCGCATTATATTTCTTTGAATCTTTTTCGTAAAAGCTAATTAAATCTTCAATGTTTTTTTTGCAACTTTCACATGTGGAAGAGTGAAAATGAATAATTGTATATTTAGACTCAATATCGTAAAGCGAGTTTATGTTTGGAAATTTGTTGCCAGGAAGAAAAGGTTTTATTGCTTCGGTGTTTATATTGTGCGTTTCAATTTCGCTAAGGCCTAACCAAGGAGTTTTTCCTTTGTTGATGAGTTTTTCAACGATTTGAACATAAAGCGATTCGTTAAAAGAAAATGGCATTAGTGGTAATTTATCTAAGTAAAGGTTTATTATATATTGAGAATATAAAGTGTCATCTTTTTTTTGTGCAATATTGATAAAATCTTCTATTGCTTGATAGACAGAATCTGCTGTTTGCATTGTGATTTTATCAATATATGTTTTAAACTTTTTGTAGAAATAAGGCGTTGAAATCAGCCTTTGGTCTTTAAAGTCAAAGTTTTCCCAATATCTTGAACGAATATCGTATGCGTATTCTAATTCTTTTCCTTTTATTAGTTTACCTCGTTCAAAAAAGATAGGATTTGGTTTAGGATTTTTCATGGAATTTAAAAGAGAGGTCATTAGATTGTCTGAATGTTGTTCAAAAAACATAGTTTGATATTGGTTGAATGTTGTTTTTGCTTTTTGAATAAGGTTAATAAGAGAGTCTTTTTCTTGTGGAAATTCTTTGATTTCTTTTTCGTATTTAGAGGTTAATTGTTTTAATTCTTTGTTTCGTTTTTGGTATTCAAGATATAGCGAGTTTTCTTCGCAACCCTTTACTTCAAAATAACCGTATGGATACATATCTATTGTGAAAACTGGATTTTTATCTAAGATAAATGAAAAGAATTGTTGATAACTATTAGATACAACAACAATTCCTTGTTTGTAATCGCCTTCCAAAATAAAACTTCCGTTAGGTTGAATTTGCAGAGAGTCTAAAAGAATTTTTTCTTTCTCTCCATATGAGCCGTGAACATAAAGAGTCGAATCCTCTATTTGATGAATCCAAAGGGTAACCTTGTAATGTGTGGTTTGAGAATAAAGAGTTAGGCTTGCAATTAAGGTAAAGATTAAAGCAATTATGTGTTTTTTCATATTTTACTTTTGTTTAGTAAGATAATTTTCCTTCTTTTATAGCTTTTATTATTTGTTCTATGTTGTCGGCAGGCACATTCTTTGCAACTATTGTGTTGTTTTTGTCTAATATAAACATAATAGGAGTTTTTTCTATGTCAAAATATTCTCTCCAATCATAGTTTGCAACTAATCCGTTAAGGTTTATCCATTGTAGGTCTTTTTCTTTGATAAATTTTTTCCACGCTTCAAGGTCGCTTTCTGTGTTTATTGCAAATACTTCAAAGGAATAAATATCTTTCTTTTCTTTATAGAATTTGTCGTATTTAGGAACTTCTACCGAACAATGACCACAGCCTGGCGACCAAAAGAGAATAATCTTAAAGTCTTTGTTGCATTCTCTTGTACTATGCCATACATTTGCTGAATCCATACATGCTAAATCGGGAACTTGTTTTCCTAAAAGTATGTTTTCCCATTTGTGTGCTCTTTCTATGTTAGTCTCCATATCAGAGGGCGAAACCCAATCGGCAATCCCTGTTTCGTAATAGGCTTTTATTAGTTCTACATAGATTTTGTCGTGTCCCATATAATGGCTTTGAAGATAGCGTTCGGTTATGTTGTGAATTAAATAACGTTTCATTGCTTTTGAGTCTTTTGCTTGCGCTATTATTTTATGGGCATAGTTGATTATTGAATCAACTCTTTCATATTTCATTACCTCTTCCCAATATCTGTTATAGTTTTGAAAGAAAACCATTTTAGGTGTGCGTAAAAGTCCGGCACAAGAAAGATCCATATTGTCAAAGTAATGATTCTTATAATAATACCAACGTTGTGAATTCCATTTTGCAGAATCTGCTGTACCATCTTCTCTCATTGGTATTTCAAATTCAGGAATAGATATAGGTTTTGTAGCAGAGAATATTTTTGAAAGTAAGTAATCGGGATATTTTTCTATGAAAGAATTTTTTATGCTATCGTTTACAAGGCTTAGGGCTTTGATTTCTTTGTCGTAAACTTCTTTTTCAACTTTTTGTTCAATCAATTCCTTAGCTCTTTCTTGAATTTGCTCGGTGTTTTGCATATATCTATAATAGGCTTTCAATTCATCGCTTCCCGATTTGACTTGCATAAATTTATTCCAGTTTTCTTCCTTAGTTTTTAACCTTACTTTGCCTTCGTTTTGTAATAAAATTTCAACAAATCTTCCTTTAAGATTACTCAGAAAGTAAATACCACTATCCAATTTCTTGTCTTTGGACTTGAAAACAAAAGTGTTGTTTTTGTTCCACGCAGTGTCAAAAGCGTAAGTCTTATCAAGGTAGTAATGACCTAAAATAAGAGCAGTATCTTTGCTATCAGATATTTCTATTTTTATGTCATATTGAGCAAAAACTTTTTGATTGCACAAAATAATCAGTAATAAGAAAGCGTATTTTTTTAAATATTTCATATTGATTTTTTATTTAATTCCCATTATTAACGCAAAAATAATCATTATATCGTAATAAAAGACAATTTTTTCTTAGAAATCGTTTCATAAAGCAAAGAAATAATTTTTTAATTCTTTGAAATAATTTTTTAAAACAAAGAAAAAATCTGCCAAAATGGCGTTTTTTTTGAACTCGGAACATTTTTTGCTGTTATAGAAGTAAAATTTAAAACAATAAACTATGGAAACAACAAAATTAAAGTTAGAAAACCTAAATCGTTTTGCCCATAATCTTATAGCCGAGGCAAGAGATGGGAAATTAGATCCAGTAATTGGTAGAGACGAACAAATACGTAGAGTACTACAAATCTTATCGAGAAGAACAAAGAATAATCCTGTTTTGGTGGGAGAGCCAGGCGTTGGAAAAACTGCAATAGCCGAAGGATTGGCTCAAAGAATTTTTAAAAAAGATGTACCAGAAAATTTAAAGGATAAGCTGATTTACTCTTTGGATATGGGCTCTTTGATAGCAGGAGCAAAGTATAAAGGAGAATTTGAAGAGAGATTGAAAGGTGTAATCAATGAGCTTGTGGCCTCAAATGGAGAAATAATACTTTTTATTGATGAAATACACACCTTAGTTGGTGCAGGAGCGAGCGAAGGTGCAATGGACGCAGCTAATCTTTTGAAACCAGCCTTGGCACGTGGCGAATTGAGAGCAATAGGTGCAACAACGCTAAACGAATATCAAAAATATTTTGAGAAAGATGCTGCCTTAGAGCGCCGATTTCAAATGGTAATGATAGACGAACCAAGTGTTGAGGACACAATCAGCATACTTAGAGGATTGAAAGAAAGATATGAGATTCATCATCATGTGAGAATAAAAGATAGTGCAATTATTGCGGCTGCTGAAATGTCTAATCGTTATATCACAAATAGATTTCTGCCAGATAAAGCAATAGATTTGATTGATGAAGCGGCGGCTAAACTTCGTATGGAAATAGATTCTTCGCCTGAGGAATTAGATGAATTGGAGAGAAAGCTAATGCAATTAGAGATTGAAAGGGTTGCAATCAAGAAAGAAAAAGATGAAAAAAAGGAGAAAGAGCTTTCTTCTCAAATCGAACTGATTCGCAAAGACAGAGATGTGTTAAAAGAAAAGTGGTTAGCGCAAAAAAAACTTGTTGATGCGATTCAAGATGAGGTTAAAAAGATTGAAACTTATAAGTTTGAGTCTGAGAAAGCTGAAATGGAGGGCGATTATGGTAAAGTGGCACAATTGCGTTACGGAAAGATAAAACAAGCCGAGAATGATTTAGAAAACTATAAGCAACAACTTAAAGAACTTCAAGTATCAGGGGCTTTGATTACCGAAGAGGTTGATAATAATCATATAGCAGAGGTAGTATCTCGTTGGACAGGGATTCCGTTGGCTAAGATGATGGAAAGCGAAAAGGATAAGCTATTAAATCTTGAAAAAGAACTTAATCGTAGAGTTATAGGACAGGAAGAAGCAATTAAAGCAGTGTCAGACGCTATTAGAAGAAGTCGTTCAGGCTTGAATGATGGAAGGCGTCCGATTGGTTCTTTCGCTTTTCTTGGTAGCACAGGGGTTGGAAAAACAGAATTAGCAAAAGCCTTGGCAGAACAACTATTTGATAAAGATGATTTGATGATTAGGATTGATATGAGTGAATATCAAGAGCGTCATACTGTGTCTCGCTTGATTGGAGCGCCTCCGGGATATGTGGGATATGAGGAAAGTGGACTTTTAACAGAGGCTGTAAGAAGAAAACCTTACTCTATCGTTCTATTAGATGAGATTGAGAAAGCTCACCCTGACGTTTTCAATATTCTTTTACAGGTTTTGGAAGATGGACGATTAACCGACAACAAGGGAAGAATAGTTGATTTTAAGAATACAATAATAATAATGACCTCAAACATAGGTTCTGAAATTCTTCAAGGGTATTTAGAAACTGATAAAGAGAGTTTGATTTCTAAATGGGAGAGTGTGAAAAGCGAAATAATGTCTGTGATGAAAAAATCAATGCGTCCAGAATTTCTTAATAGAATTGATGAAATTATTGTATTTAAACCTTTGATGAAATCTCAGATTAGAGAAATTGTAAGTTTGCAATTGAATGCGTTAAAGGCAATTCTCCAAGAAAAGAACATAGAATTGATTGCTAAGGCTGAAGCTATGGATTTTTTAGCAGAGAAAGGATATGATATTGAACTGGGAGCAAGACCTGTAAAAAGGATTATACAAAAGTATGTAACGAATAGATTGTCAGTTCTTTTGATAAACGGTGTGATTACTGAGAATATGCAGGTTGAAATGTTTGTTGCAAATAATGAAATAAACTTTAAGCAAATCAAATAGATAAATAGTTTTTTTCTTACAAAGAAAATGATTATTTTTGCACAATCAAAAAGAAATTATTATGGCGTTAATAAAATCAATTTCAGGATTTAGAGGTACGATAGGTGGTCAAGTAGGAGAAGGACTCTCACCTATAGATACTGTAAAGTTTACAGCGGCATTTGCAGTTTTTATCAAAGAACTTTATAATAAAGAAAAAATAACAATAGTCTTAGGACGCGATGCGAGAGTGTCAGGGGAAATGGTTTCACATCTTGTTGTAGGAACTTTAATGGGTATGGGAGTTGATGTAATTAATACAGGACTTTCTACAACTCCAACAGTAGAGGTGGCAGTTACTGAAAAAAATGCTGATGCAGGTATTATCTTAACTGCAAGTCATAATCCAATGCAGTGGAACGCACTAAAATTCTTAAATAACAAAGGAGAATTTATTTCTTCAAGCGAAGGAAAACGTGTTTTGGAAATCGCAGAGGAAGATAATTACCTTTTTGCAGAAGTAAATCAATTGGGTAAATGCGTAAGTGATGATTCTACAATAGATTCTCACATAGAAAAAGTTTTATCCTTAGAACTTGTTGATGTGGAAGCTATAAAACAAGCTAATTTTAGAGTTGCTTTTGATGCTGTTTGTTCAACTGGTGGATTTGTTTTAAACAAATTGTTGAAGGCATTAGGCGTTAAGGAAATCGTTGCCTTGAATGATGAACCTACAGGTGTGTTCCCTCACAATCCGGAACCTCTTCCAGAAAATATTACTCAAATTTGCAAAGAAGTTGTTGAGAAAAAATGTGATGTAGGCTTTATTGTAGATCCAGATGTTGATAGATTGGCAATAGTAAGCGAAAACGGAGAACCTTTCGTTGAAGAATACACTTTGGTTTCTATTGCAGATTATGTTTTAAAACACACACCAGGAACTACCGTTTCAAATATGTCTTCAACCCGAGCATTGAGAGATGTTACAGAAGCAAAGAATCAACAATATTTTGCCTCAGCAGTAGGAGAGGTGAACGTGGTTGAGATGATGAAAAAGCACAATGCAGTTATAGGAGGTGAAGGAAACGGAGGTATAATCTATCCTGCGTTGCATTATGGTAGAGATGCGTTGGTTGGAGTTGCTTTATTCTTAACTCTACTTGCAAAAAGCAAAATGACTTGTTCGCAACTTAGAGCAACATATCCAAATTATGAAATTTCTAAAAACAAAATGGAACTTACAAAAGAAATGAATGTGGATTCTATTTTAGAGAAAATGGCAGAGAAATATAAGGATTACGAAGTTTCAACAATAGATGGTGTTAAGATAAACATAGAAAAAGAATGGGTTCATTTAAGAAAAAGTAATACAGAACCAATTATAAGAATTTATTCAGAGAGTAAAGATATAGAATCAGCAAATAAATTAGCCAATACAATAATTGAAGAAATTAAAACTTTGATTTAGAAAAATAGAACAAAGAAAAAATAAAATAAAACAAAGAATTAAAAAATTAAAAGAAAGAAAAGTATGAAAAAATTTTTAGCTTTAGCTTTAGCATTAGTATTTAGTGCAGGTGCATTCGCACAAACACCAAGTGTTACAACAACAATTGACAACCTAACACCAACAACAATTACAGCATCTTTTGAAATGGATGAAAATTGTACAAAATATCATATCTTAGCAGATGTAGTTGGAGGAATGGAACAATGGGCTCAAATGTTTGGAACTCCATTAAGAGATTTAGTTATTCAATGGTCGCTTGGATTTGAAGCAGACACAACATACACATGGACTGATATGATGCCAAACACTGATTATGTCGTATATGTTGTAGCAGTTAATGAAACAGATACATCAGAAGTTCTTACAACTACTTGCACTACTCCACAAGCAGGAGGAGAAGGAGCAAGCGTTGTTACAATAGAATTATCAAACATAACAGACAATTCTGTTATTATGACAGCTACTCCAAACGATCAAACATCAAGATTTATTGATGGTTTAGTAGAAAAAAGCCTTTATGATGAAATAGGACAAGACTCATTGATGTCATTATTGCTTGTACAACCTTATTGGTTATATGAAACAGATGTTTGGGAATGGTTAGAGCTTACACCAGGAACTGAACACTATGCTTTTGCAATAGGACAAAACGCAGCAGAACAATGGGGAGAAATGACATTAGTTCCTTTCACTACACTAGTTGCTGGTTTAAATCAAGCACAATCAAATGAAATAACATTATATCCAAATCCTGCAACAAACGTTGTGTCATTACAAAACGCAGAAATTGGAAGCCTTGTTGAAGTTATAGACATTCAAGGTAGAGTGTTAAAAGCACTAGAAGTTACTTCTACAAATCAAATAATAGGTTTAGAAGGAATGAACTCTGGTTTATATTTAATCAAAACTATAAACGGAGAAAAAACTTTCATCAACAAATTGATTGTTAATGAATAAAACAATACCTCAAATATAAAAACAGTTAGACAGTCTTCTCAATAGTGTATAAATTATTTGCTATTGAGAAGATTGTTTTTTTTCAATTAGCTATGGAAATATCAACAATAGTACCAGCTTACAACGAAGAAAAAAATATTCCATTAATTTACGAAAGACTAACTCAAACTTTAAGTCAAATAACTAATGATTACGAAATAATATTTGTAAATGATTGCAGTAAGGATAACACACTTGAAACAATCAAAACAATAGCTCAACAAGACTCACATATAAAATACATAAGCTTTTCAAGGAATTTTGGACATCAAATAGCAGTAAGTGCAGGGTTAGACCTTTGCAAAGGGAATGCTGTGGTTATAATAGATTGTGATCTTCAAGATCCACCTGAACTAATCCTTGAAATGTATGAAAAATACAAAGAAGGCTACAAAGTAGTCTATGCAAAACGTCTAACAAGAGAAGGAGAAACTTGGTTTAAGAAAATTACAGCAAAAATGTTCTATAGAATACTTGCTGCAATGACAAGTATAGAAATTCCTGTTGACGTGGGCGATTTCCGACTTATAGACAATGTTGTAGTAAAACATCTTCGCAATATGCCTGAAAAATCAAAATATCTTCGTGGGCAAATATCTTGGATAGGATATAAACAGACATTTGTGGAGTATCATAGAGATTCTAGAATATATGGTAAGACAAATTATCCTTTAAAGAAAATGTTAAGATTAGCCTTTGACGGTATAACTGCATTTAGTGACAAACCTCTAAAAATGGCTTCTGCAATTGGTATAATCTCTGCTATAATATCACTTTTAGCAATAGTATATGCACTACTTTCACACTTCATATTTGATTCAGCCGTTTCAGGTTGGACATCTTTAATAATAAGTGTACTTTTCATAGGAGGAGTACAACTAATCACCATAGGAATAATAGGAGAATACATTGCGAGAATAAATAATGATGTTCGCAATAGACCATTATATATAATAGAAGAACAAAACATAGAAGACGAACAATAAATACTTAAAACAATGAAATATATAGAAACAGACAATAAATTTAATAGATATTGCGTAACCACAGCCTTACCATACGCTAACGGACCTGTACATATAGGACACTTAGCGGGTGTTTACGTGCCAGCAGACATTTATGTAAGATATTTAAGAATGATGAACGAAGATGTGCTTTTCATTGGTGGTAGTGATGAACACGGAGTTCCTATCACTATAAAAGCAAAAAACGAAGGGGTAACTCCACAAGATATAGTGGATCGCTATCACGGTATAATAAAACAATCATTCCAAGATTTAGGAATTTCATTTGATATTTATTCTCGTACATCTTCTCAAACTCATAAAGAAACCGCATCAGCATTCTTTAAAGACCTATACGAAAAAGGAAAGTTTGTTGAAAAAGTATCGCAACAATACTATGACGAAGCAACAAATACTTTCCTTGCAGACCGATATATAATAGGTACTTGTCCTCATTGCGGAAACGAAAAGGCATACGGCGACCAATGTGAAGCATGTGGCACAAGCCTTTCTGCAACAGACCTTATCAATCCTAAATCTACACTTTCAGGAAACGAGCCTCAATTAAAAGAAACAAAGCATTGGTATCTTCCATTAGAGGACTACGAAGCCTTTATGAGAGAATGGATTTTGGAATCGCACCCTGAGTGGAAAACAAACGTGTATGGACAATGCAAAAGCTGGATTGACCAAGGCTTACAAGCAAGAGCTGTAACACGAGACCTTGATTGGGGAGTGAAAGTCCCTGTTGAAGGAGCAGAAGGTAAAGTATTATATGTATGGTTTGATGCTCCAATAGGATATATTTCTAATACAAAAGAACTACACCCTGATAACTGGGAAAAATGGTGGAAAGAAAAAGACACAAAGCTTGTTCACTTTATCGGAAAAGACAATATAGTGTTCCATTGCATTATATTCCCAGCAATGCTTAAAGCAGAAGGCTCATATATCTTGCCAGAAAACGTACCAGCCAATGAGTTCTTAAACCTTGAAGGCGATAAAATTTCAACCTCTCGTAATTGGGCAGTTTGGTTACACGAATACCTAAAAGATTTCCCAGGAAAACAAGATGTATTGAAGTATGTACTTTGTGCAAACGCGCCAGAAACAAAAGATAACGACTTTACATGGAAAGATTTCCAAACACGCAACAACTCAGAGCTTGTAGCAATATTTGGAAACTTCGTTAATCGTACAATAGTTCTAACACACAAATATTTTGAAGGCAAAGTTCCTCAAAGGGGAGAGTTGAACGAACTTGACGTTCAAACAATAGAACAAATAAAACAATTCCCTGAAAAAATAGGACGTAGTATAGAACAATACCGTTTCCGTGAAGCATTAAACGAACTAATGAATCTTGCACGCCTTGGTAATAAATACCTAACAGAAAACGAGCCTTGGAAAACAATAAAGACAGATGCAGAACGCACAGCAACAGTTTTGAATATTTCATTACAAATATGTGCAAACCTTGCCTTACTTTCAGAACCATTCCTACCATTCTCAGCACAAAAACTAAGAGAAATGTTAAACCAAGACTTAGCTTTTTGGTACGAAGCAGGTAATTCAGAATTGTTAAGCGAAGGAAAACAAATCAATCCAGCACAATTATTGTTTGAACAAATAGACGACAAACAAATAGAAGCTCAATTAGAAAAACTACAACAAACAAAAAAAGCAAACGAATTAGCATCTGCCACAGTAGAACCACAAAAAGCCAACATAGAATATGATGATTTTGCAAAAATGGACATAAGAGTTGGAACAATACTTGCAGCTGAAAAAGTAGCCAAAACAAAAAAACTTTTAAAATTAACAATTGACACAGGAATTGACCAACGTACAATAGTAAGTGGAATAGCTGAATATTATTCTCCAGAAGAAATCATCGGAAAACAAGTATCAGTATTAGTAAACCTTGCACCAAAAGCACTAAAAGGTATAGAAAGTCAAGGAATGATACTAATGGCAGAAAACCTTGACGGCAGTTTAAGCTTTATTTCGCCAGAAAAATCAATCAGAAACGGCGGAACAATTAGCTAAAACAAAAAAAAGAGAAGGGGAATTTTATAGGAACTATTTGTTTCTATGAATTAAAGTAAAAACTCTTTGTTTTAATTTAAAAAATCAAAGAAAAAAACATTTTTTTCTTTGATTTTTTTTCATTTTTCTTTGAAAAAATAAAACGTTTCTTTGTTTTTTAGTGTCTATATTATTGTATTGGCTTTTAATTGTTGAGATTATGAAGATGAAATATTTGTTTTTATTTATTGGTTTAATGTTTTTGTGTGTTGCTTGTGAGGATCCGATTGATAGGTTGGAGAATAATGAGAGTGAAACAAACACTACTCTTGGTGGAGGTGGGAGTGGAGAAACTCAAACTGATACTACGGAAGGTGAAGAAGAGAATAATGGGGAGCAAGAGCCAATAAATGACTCGGTAGATTTTGATTTATTTGTTTGTCTTAATACTATAACAAATCCAACCGACTTTTATATGTCGGCAGATTGGAGTTCGGATAGTAAAAGTATTGTTTATTCGTGTGCAAATCGTGATTTTAAGGTTATAGATGTTGATTCATGGAGCGTTGTTGATACTTTTGCCGATGTTAACAATATTATCTATGATGCAAAGTTCAATTCAACGAAAGAATTTATTGCTTCTTGTGGTACAGATAGCCTTGTGAAACTTTGGAGTACAAAGGGAAGGGATTGTGTTCGCACTTTCGTTGGGCATACCGGCAGAGTAAATTATTTAGATTGGAGTCCGGACGGTAGATACATTGCTTCTTCTTCGTGGGATAGCACTACAAGAATTTGGGACGCTTATTCTGGAAACTGTATTCACGTTTTAACAGGGCATACGAGCGAAGTTGCAACTCCAAGTTTTAGTCCTGATGGATCACGCTTAGTTACTTGCTCTAATGATAAAACTTTAAAAATATGGGACTTTAATTCTGGAACGTGTCTTCAAACTTTAAATGGACATACTTTATATCCTATGGACGTAGAGTGGAGTCCTGATGGCTCTCGCATTGCTTCTGTTTCTCACGAGAATATTATAAAAATATGGGACGCTAATACAGGTGTGTGTATTCTTAATATAACGGGAGATTATGTTGGTTTGAGTTTTGTAAGTTGGAGTCCTTGTGGTAATTACTTGATTTCTGCGGCTCACGACTTTGTGTTAAGAATTTGGGACGCTAACACAGGTCAATTAGTCAAGGCCTTATCGGGTCATAATGAAAGAATAATGGATGCTAATTTTTCTCCTGATGGTAGATACGTTGTTTCCGCATCGGGAGATCATACTTTGAAACTATGGGGAATGGAATAAAAATTATGAAACGTTATATAGTTGTTCTTTTTTGCCTTTTGAGTGTTTTTTCTCAGGCTCAAATGCGAGTTTGGTTTGATAAGCCTACTCGTTCTCTTGATACGCTTTCTTTCTATGATTATTCTGCTGATTGGGAGTGGGAAAATCTTTCTTTGCCAATAGGCAATGGCTCTTTGGGAGCAAATGTTTTGGGCTCGGTTTCAATAGAAAGATTAACTCTTAACGAGAAATCGCTTTGGAGAGGAGGGCCTAATGTGTCGGATTCTGCTTCTTATTATTGGAATGTGAATAAATATTCTGCTTATCTTTTAGATTCAATACGCAAAGCCTTTCTTCAAGGAGATTATGCAAAGGCAGAAAAACTTACAAGGCAGAATTTTAACTCTTATGCAGCGTATGAGGACTATAATGAAAAGCCTTTTCGTTTTGGCTCTTACACAACTTTGGGAGAATTATGTATTTACACCTTTTTGAATGAAGACTTAACAAAGAATTATTCTCGTTCTCTTTCTATTGATTCAGCATTAGCAAAAGTAGAGTTTGAAAACAATGGCACAATTTATCAAAGGGAATATTTTGCTTCTTATCCCGATAGTGTGATTGTTTGTAGATTTTCGGCAAATCAAAAAGAAAAGCAAAATTTACGCTTAGTTTTTCGTCCAAATCCAGAGTCTTATATCGAGATAAAGCCGATTGAGAAAAATGAAGTCTTGTTTTGTGGAAGATTGAAAGACAATGAAATGGAGTTTGCTTTGAGAATAAGGGTAGAGGTAAAGAATGGAGAGGTGGAAATAAACGAAAAAGGAGAAATTTCGGTAAAAGGTAGTGATGAGGTTGTGTTAGTTTTAGCAGGAGATACGGATTATTTTATGAATTTCAATCCAGATTTTTCTGACACAAAGACCTACGCAAAAGTAAACCCTATTAAAACAACAGAAAAGACGATTAAAAAAATAAAAAACAAAGACTACCAAGACTTAAAGCAAAGACACGTAGAGGATTATGCAAAATTATTTAATAGACTTTCGCTAAAACTTAATCCAAATCAAGAAAGAAAAGATTTACCAACCGATTTGCGTCTTGAAAATTATAGAAAAGGAGAAAAAGACTTTGCCTTGGAAGAGTTATACTTTAATTTCGGAAGATATTTGACTATCGCTTCTTCACGAAAAGGCAATTTGCCAAGCAATCTTCAAGGAATATGGGCAAGGGGAGTAGATGGCGATTGGAGAGTTGATTATCATAATAACATAAACCTACAAATGAATTATTGGTTAGCAAGCCCTGCCAATTTGATTGAATGTAATATTCCGCTGATTGACTACATTCGCACATTGATTCTACCAGGACGACAAACTGCAAAGGCGTATTATGATGCAAGAGGTTGGACTGCCTCAATTTCTTCTAATATTTTCGGTTTTACATCTCCACTTTCAAGCGAGGATATGAGTTGGAATTTTTCTCCAATGGCGGGACCGTGGCTTGCTCTTCATATTTGGGATTACTATGATTACACTCGCGATAAGCAATACTTGGAAAACATAGCATACGACATTATAAAAGAAAGTGCAAACTTTACGGTGGATTATCTATGGCAAAGACCCGATGGAATATACACTGCTTGCCCTTCAACCTCTCCCGAACATGGGCCAATAGATGAAGGAGCTACTTTTGCAAATGCAGTAGCGAGAGAAATATTACTTTGTGCTATAAAGTCAGCAGAAATATTAAACAAAGACAAAAAGCAAAAGGCTGAATGGAAAAGAGTTTTGAAAAATATAATGCCTTATAAAGTTGGAAGATATGGGCAACTTATGGAATGGAGCAAAGATATTGACGACCCAAAAGATGAACATAGACACGTAAATCATTTGTTTGGACTTCACCCCGGCACAACTATTTCTCCAATTCTTACCCCTGATTTGGCAGAAGCTTCAAAGGTTGTTTTAAATCATAGAGGCGATGGAGCAACAGGTTGGAGTATGGGTTGGAAAATCAATCAATGGGCAAGGCTTTGCGATGGTGATAGAGCATACCTTTTGTTTAATAATTTGCTTTCCGAAGGAACGTTAAACAATCTTTGGGATTCTCACCCACCTTTTCAGATTGACGGAAATTTTGGTGGCAGTGCAGGAATTTTAGAAATGCTTTTGCAATCACATCTTGGCTTTTTGCATATTCTTCCGGCGCTTCCAAGAGCATGGAGCAAAGGAGAGTTGAAAGGAGTCTTAGCAAGAGGTGGTTTTGAATTAGATATTTTTTGGGAAAATGGAGAATTGAAAAAACTAATTGTTAAATCCAATGCAGGCAAAGAATGCAATCTTCTTTACAAAAACGCAAGTTTGAAATTTAAAACAAAAAAAGGAAAAACCTATTCTTTGCTTTATGAAAACGAAAACTTAGTTATAGAAAAATAAAACTATAAATTTGGATTATTAGGAATAAATAAAGCACAGATTAAGTAAAGTAATATTCCTGCACCTCCGCAAAGTACGAATACAACAAGAAGAATTCTTAAAATTGTTGGGTCAATTTCAAAATATTCTGCAAATCCACCACAAACGCCACAAAGTTTTCTCTCTGTTTTTGAACGATATAATTTTTTCATGCTTTATTTAATTTTTTAAATTCATTACAATATGCAAATATATGAAAAAATAATTTTATCGTATATTTGCTTTCTGAAAAATTTTGAATGTTTTATGAATAGAGATATATTTGTTTGGCGATTGGCTGAAAAGAAAGATGTTGATACAATAGTGAAAATTATTGAGGGAGCGGTTTTTAGGCTTGCAAAAGCAGGTATAAATCAATGGCAAAACGGCTATCCTAACAGAGAAGTAGTGCTTGCTGATATTGAAAAGGGAGTTGGCAGAGTTGTGTGCAAAGATGAAAAAATTGTTGCATACGGTGCTTTGGTTTATTCGGGAGAAAAGGCTTACGATGACTTGAAAGGAGGGGCGTGGCTTATGGAAACGCAAGACTATGCTACAATTCATAGGGTTTGTGTGTTGAATGAAGAGGTTGGAAAGGGCTATGGAAAAGTGTTTATGTTGCTTGCGGAAGATGAGGTAAAGAAAACGTTCCGCAGTATAAGGATTGACACACACCCAGACAACAAAATAATGCAATCAATGGTAGAAAGCCTCAATTATTCCTACTGCGGAACGGTTATGTATGAAAGTTTACGATTGGCTTACGAGAAGTTGCTCTAATAAGGCATTGCAAGCAAGAGATATGTCTTGCCATGTGATTTCAAAGTCGCCTGTGTACCATGGGTCTGCAACGTCTTTGTTTTTTCCTGCGTAGCTCATCATTAACGAAACTTTACCTTGAGGGTCCTCGCTAACGAATGGTACAAGGTTTCTAAGGTTATTTCTATCCATAGCAATGATATAGTCAAATTCTTCGTAGTCTTTTTTTGTTATTTGACGCGCTGTCTTTCCTGCACACGAGATATTATGTTGAGCAAGTTTTGCTTTTGCAGGTGGATAGACTGAGTTGCCGATTTCTTCTCTGCTTGTAGCACAAGATTCTATGTAAAACCTATCTGCAATGCCACGTTTAGCAACTAAATCCTTCATTATAAATTCTGCCATTGGGCTTCTGCAAATATTTCCGTGGCAGACAAAAAGTATTCTTATCATTTTGTTTTAGTGTTTAAAATAAGTAATTCCAGCAGTCTTTGATTATGAAACCTAAGGCTATAATTCCGTATATTGTTTTTATGAAAGTGCCAACTAAAAAGCCAATAAATGAACCTATTGCTGACTTTGTTGCATTTTCTTTATTGCCATAGTATTTTTCTCCTATGTAAGCTCCAAGGAAAGGTCCAAGTATGATTCCGAAAATGCCGAATGGTCCTAAGCTTATGCCTAATAAAGGTAACACAAATATGCTTACTACAAGTCCTATTGTACTTCCTCTTACGCCGGCTTTTGTTCCTCCAAATTTCTTTGTGCCATAGATTGGTATTATGTAGTCTAAAATTGTGATTGCTATTGCTATGATTGCCATAACAAGCAGTAGTGTGGTGTTTGCTTGAAAGGAGGGAAGAAAAATTAAGATTAACAATCCTATAAAACTAAGAGGAGTGCCTGGAAGTCCTGGAAGGATTGCTCCAATTATTCCAATAATTCCTAATAGTATTGCAAGGATAATGATAAGGTAAGTCATAGTGATTTATTTTAATGAACTTTCAAAATTTCTCCATTGTCTTTTACTATGGTTTCGTACCATTTTGTAGGATATTGCGGTTGCTCAGGCATAACACATTGACCTTTTCTGTAAGGGCTTTCAATAAATTCGCCGTTTTTTTCTTTCTTAATGTTGCCGTCAATGTATTTTACAATAAGGTATTCTTTTAAATCAGTCCATTCATAGAATGTAGATATAATTCTTTGATTAGAGAAATTAGTCATACGTTCTTTGATTTCGTTTTCTGCAACAGAATCTTTGTGAAGGCGAACGATTTTCTTATCAAAGTTGTTCACGTCCATAATGTAAGATGCTTCTAATCTCTTTTGTACTTTTCTTATGTCTTTTATCATGTCTGAATAGCGAGTGTAAGCAAAATTTGTTACGAAGTTAAACAACCAAAACATTGAACTTTCGCTATATTCTATCATTGTTCCGTTTCCTTCTTGTAGGTGTTCGTTTACTGATTGCAAAGCAGTGTAAATTGGTATGTAAACCGTAGAATAAGTGTCATCAACTCCAAACCACATCAATCCTTTTGCAAAAGTTGGCATGTGTTCTCTTGATTCTATAACCATTGAAAAGCCTGTTTGTTGTGTTGAAATTGCTCTTTCGTGAACGTATTCTACTCCATCAACCGTAAAATCCATAGGTCGCCAACGGTAAGGACAGGCAAAAGGACCTGCTCCTAAGTCTTGTGTCATATCCATTTTAGTTCCTTGGAAGTGATCACGCATTAGTTCCATTACGTCTTGAACTGTAAGTTTTTGATTAGGAACTATCCAAAGTGGCATGCGGTTTTGTAAATTGTATCCCATAGCATAGTCTTCGTATTGTTGCATTTGAGAATTGCAACGGCGGAAAATAGACCATACTCTTGCTTCACAGCCTCTTGCAGCAGAGAAATTGAGTGGTGCGTAGGTGTCTGAGAAAGAGAATTCTTGGTCTTTGCCTGTGAAATAGCCTTTTTTGCGTGCAAATGTTATGACATCGTGGCTGTAAACCACTTCTACCTCAGGACGAAATATGTGTTTAAGATTTTTAGAGCTTATGCTTTTGTAATTTTTGCCTGTTTGAAGAGGGAAAGTTGTAATTCTTGCGTGATTTGCGTGTGCAGAAATGCAACCATCTGGTATTCTCATCGCTACCCATACAGCTCCCTTTTCTTCTCCCTTTCCAATCATTTCCATTATCCAAACTTCCTTGTCGTCTGCTATTGAAAAACTTTCGCCAGATGAACAATAGCCGTATGTTTCTACAAGTTCTGCCATTACTTTTATTGCTTCTCTTGCGTTAGAGGCTCTTTGTAGGGCAAGTCTTATTAAAGAACCGTAATCTATTGCAGGAGTTTTGCTTTCAAGTTCTGCTCTTCCTCCAAAGGTTGTTTCGGTTATGCCAAGCCCGACTTCGTTTGCATTACGAATAATGGTGAATGTGCGTTCTACTTGTGGAATCTGAATAAGCGGTCTGCCATCTCCGTAGTCAAAAATCTGTATCATTTCGCCCGGTTTGTGTGTTCCGCCTGCCAAATAGTATAAATCCCCGTAGCGAGTGTGTGAATCGGCAGCGTAGGTTATCATTGTAGAACCATTTACTGAGGCTTTGCGTGTTACTAATATGCTTGTGCAAGCAACAGCCTGAGCAAAAAATGTAGAAATAGCTAATATTAAAATGCTTAATCTTACTTTTTTCATCTTGTTTATTTGTTTAGTTTTTGCAAAGATAGGAATAAAAAAAATAAAGCAAAGAATTAAAAAATTATTTCTTTGCTTTATTCAAATATTTCTTAGGTTTAGAAATTTTTTTCTTAGCTTTATTTATCTAATTCTTTCAGAATCTCTGACTAATTTTTCATCTTTTTTAATAGCTCTTTGTGCTAAGATGAAGAATAGTACTTGTGCCATTGGCAAGTAGGTAGATATTCCGTAAATTGTTTTAGTTACTTTTATATTTTGAAGTTCTATTGCTGTTTCTTGTGAGGAAATTATCCACAATAAAAGCAATCCAACATATATTGTAGAGAGTAAGAAACCAAATGCTGTGATTTTCATTTGCAATGGACGGTTTTTGTAAAGGAATATGGCAACTAAGGCTAATATTCCACTTGCGATAGGGAATAAAATAGCGTTCCATGCAATAGTTTCTTGTGGTAAAGATGTTGATTCTGCTGAAACGGTCTCAGGAATTAGGTTGTATTCGCTTGCATCAAACTTATCTGTTTCAAATATTGCTAATGGGAAACAAAAACTTGCTACTGACAATGCCAATACAATGACTAAATAAAGTGTTTGTATTCTTTGTATCATAATATCTTGCTTTAAAATAAACAATAAGCCCAAGAAAAATCTTGAGCTTATCGATTATTATTTTTTAATACATTCCTGGCATTCCTCCTGGTGCAGCTGGCATAGCAGGAGCTTCTTCTTTTATTTCTGAAAGAACGCATTCTGTTGTTAAAATCATAGATGCGATTGACGCTGCGTTCTCTATTGCAACTCTTGCAACCTTTGTAGGGTCTATAACGCCACTTGCGTGTAGGTCTTCATAGACTTCTGTTCTTGCATTAAAGCCATTGTCTCCTTCAAGCTCTTTTACTTTGTTTACAACAACAGATCCTTCCATTCCTGCATTGGCTACGATTTGGCGAAGAGGTTCTTCTAACGCACGGCGTACGATTTGGATTCCTGTTTCTTCATCATCGTTTTCTCCTTTAAGGTTATCTAATGCTTTTATAGCTCTTATGAATGCTACTCCACCGCCTGGGATAATTCCTTCTTCAAGTGCTGCTCTTGTTGCGTTAAGTGCATCGTCAAAACGGTCTTTCTTTTCTTTCATTTCTACCTCTGAGGCTGCTCCAACATAGATTACTGCAACTCCACCTGCAAGTTTTGCAAGTCTTTCTTGTAGTTTTTCTCTGTCATAGTCAGAAGTTGTTTTTTCGATTTGAGCTTTGATTTGACTAACTCTTGCATCGATTTGTTCTTTTGCTCCTGCACCTGACACAATTGTTGTGTTGTCTTTATCAACTGTTATTTTTTGAGCAGAACCAAGCATTGTAAGGTCAGCATCTTCAAGTTTGTATCCTTTTTCTTCTGAAATTACTGTACCACCTGTAAGAATTGCTATGTCTTCTAACATTTCTTTTCTTCTGTCTCCAAATCCTGGTGCTTTAACTGCAACAATTTTCAAAGAACCTCTTAGACGGTTTACAACAAGTGTTGCTAATGCTTCGCCTTCTATGTCTTCTGAGATGATAAGTAAGCCTCTTCCTGTTTGAACTGTTTTTTCTAATATTGGTAAAAGTTCTTTTAGGTTAGAGATTTTTTTGTCGTAGATTAAGATGAAAGGATTTTCGTAAATTGCTTCCATCTTTTCTGTGTTTGTAACAAAGTATGGAGAAAGAAATCCTCTATCGAATTGCATTCCTTCTACAACTTTTACTGTTGTGTCTAAGCCTTTTGCTTCTTCAATAGTGATTACACCTTCTTTTTTAACTTTATCCATTGCATCAGCAATGATTTGTCCGATGAATTTGTCGTTATTTGCTGATATTGTAGCAACTTGTTCTACTTTTTCTTTGCCTTCGCCAATTTCTCTTGAACGAGCCTTTAAATCTTTTATTACTTCGGCAACTGCTTTGTCAATACCACGTTTCAAATCCATTGGATTAGCACCAGCAGTTACGTTTTTGATTCCTGTATTTACTATTGCTTGTGCTAAAACTGTTGCAGTAGTAGTTCCATCTCCTGCTTGATCGTTAGTTTTTGAAGCAACTTCTTTTACTAACTGAGCTCCCATATTTTGAACTGCGTCTTCTAATTCTACTTCTTTAGCAACAGAAACACCGTCCTTTGTAATATGTGGTGCACCAAACTTTTTATCAATTATAACGTTTCTTCCCTTTGGTCCTAATGTTACTTTAACAGCATTAGCCAAAGCATCAACTCCCAATCTTAATTGTTCTCTTGCTTCTGTGTTGAATATTATGTTTTTTGCCATAGTTTTAATTTTTTAGATTATTGCGTAAATATCGTTTTCTCTCATTATAAGGTAGTCAACTCCATCAATAGCGATTTCAGTTCCTGAATATTTTCCATAAAGTACTTGATCGCCTACTTTAACTGTCATTGGCTCATCTTTTTTTCCTGGTCCTACTGCAACAACTTCTCCTCTCATTGGTTTTTCCTTAGCTGTGTCTGGGATAATTATTCCAGATGCAGTTTTTTGTTCCATTTCCGCAGGTTTAATCAAAACTCTGTCAGATAAAGGTCTAACGTTTACTTGTGTCATTTCGTTAATCTCCTATTTATTTTTAATATTTATAAAATTTATTCTTTGCTTTGTTAAAGGCAAAATTTATGCCAAAGATATTTTTATGTCAATTTGTCATAAAACATCTTATAAAAATGCCTTTAATTGTTCGTTTAGTGTTTCTATTTTTTGTTCTGCGTCAGAAAGTTTCTTTCTTTCCATTGCTACAACTTGCTCCGGTGCTTTACTAACAAAGTTTTCGTTAGAAAGTTTTTTCATTACTGCATTTTTAAAGCCTTCATAATATTCTATGTCTGCTTTTATTTTTTTGATTTCTTCCTCTTTGTTTACATTGTCTGTCAAGGGAACAAAAAACTCTAAGGTTCTAACCATTTTTGCAATAGCTTTCTCTACCTTTTCTTCACAAGATGAAAGGGTATCAAGATTACAAAGTTTGCAAACAATATCTGAATATTTTTCTATTATGCAAGCTTCTTCTGATTTTGTGAAATAAACTTGTAAAGCAATCTTTTGAGCTATGTTTTTCTCGTTTCTTACGCTTCTTATCGCAGTAATAAATTCTTCAATAAACTCAAACTCATTTAGAAGTGTAGAGTTTACTTCTTTTATTGCAGGAAGCTGAGCTTGCATTATGAAATCGTTTTCTTTTCTCTCCTTTATAATATGATAAACCTCTTCGCTGACAAAAGGCATAAAAGGATGAAGAATTTTCATTACATCTTCAAAAATATCAAGTGTAGCTTCAAATGTTTTTCTATCTATTGGAGCTTGGTAAGCAGGCTTAATAATCTCCAAATACCAAGAACAAAGATCGTCCCATACGAATTTGTAAACATTCATCAAAGACTCAGATAAACGATACTTAGAAAAATCATCTTCCAAGTCGCAAAGTGTTTTGTTCATCTTTTCTTTAAACCATTCTATTGCTTGTGCTGAACTCTTAGGTTGTTCAATTTCTTCTACATTCCAAGATTTTATCAAACGAAGTGCATTCCAAATTTTATTTGAGAAGTTTCTTCCTTGTTCGCAATAGCTTTCATCGAAAGGTAAGTCATTGCCCGCAGGAGATGCGAGCAACATTCCCATTCTTACTCCGTCAGCTCCGTATTTTTCAATCAATTCAATAGGGTCAGGACTGTTGCCAAGACTCTTACTCATCTTTCTTCCAAGTTTGTCTCTTACAATTCCTGTGAAGTAAACATTTTTAAACGGAACGTCTTTTTTGTATTCCAAACCGGCAATAATCATTCTCGCAACCCAGAAGAAAATAATTTCAGGTGCAGTGATTAAGTCGTTAGTAGGATAGTAGTAATTGATTTCTTCATTGTTTGGATTTCTAATTCCATCAAAGACACTCATCGGCCATAACCAAGAAGAAAACCAAGTATCTAAAACATCTTCATCTTGTTTTAAGTCGTTGAGAGTGTAATTTTCTGTTGGGAAAAGTTCTTGTGCTTTCTTCAACGCTTCTTCTGCTGATTTTGCAACAACAAATTCCCTATTTGGTAAATGATATGCAGGAATTCTTTGTCCCCACCATAGTTGTCGAGAAATACACCAGTCTTTTACGTTTTCCATCCAATGACGATAAGTGTTTTTGAACTTAGAAGGGTGGAATTTTATTTCATCGCTCATTACAACTTCAAGAGCAGGTTTTGCTAAGTCTTCCATCTTCAAAAACCATTGAAGAGATAATTTTGGTTCTATTACAGCCCCTGTTCTTTCTGAGCAACCTATTTTATTATTATAGTCTTCTATTTTGTGCATTAAGTCTGCTGCTTCAAGATCTTTTGCAATTTGTTTTCTGCATTCAAATCTGTCCAATCCAGCGTACTGTTTTCCATTTTCGTTTAGGCTTCCGTTGTCGTTGAATATGTCAATTGAGTCAAGTTTATGCTTGATTCCTAAATTATAGTCGTTAATATCGTGAGCAGGTGTTATTTTTAATGCTCCTGTACCAAATTCTCTATCTACGTATTCATCAAATATTACAGGAATGCTTCGTCCTACGATTGGGATTATTACTTTTTTTCCTTTTAAATGAGAATATCTCTCATCTTCTGGGTGAACGCAAACTGCTGTGTCGCCTAAAATCGTTTCTGGACGTGTGGTTGCTACAATTATATATTCGTCTGAGTTTTCTATTTTGTATTTTAAGTAATATAATTTAGAATTTTGTTCTTTGAAAATTACTTCTTCATCACTCAAAGCAGTCAATGCAACAGGATCCCAGTTTACCATACGAACGCCTCTGTAAATAAGACCTTTTTCATATAAGTCTACAAAGACGTCAATCACTGATTCGTATAAAGCATCTTCCATTGTAAAGCGTGTTCTGTCCCAATCGCAAGATGCACCGAGTTTTTTAAGTTGTTCAAGTATGATTCCACCGTGTTTTTCTTTCCATTGCCAAGCGTGAGATAGGAATTCGTCTCTGCTAAGGTCTTTTTTGTCAATTCCTTCCGCTTTTAATTTTGCTACAACCTTTGCTTCGGTTGCGATAGATGCGTGGTCAGTGCCAGGAACCCAACAAGCGTTAAATCCTTTCATTCTTGCACGGCGTACAAGCACGTCTTGAATTGTGTTATTTAGCATGTGCCCCATGTGAAGCACTCCTGTAACGTTAGGAGGAGGGATTACAATTGTAAAAGCCTTACGATTATCAGGTTTAGAACTAAAACATTTGTTTTCTAACCAAGCAGAATACCATTTATCTTCAACTATTGCTGGATTATATTTGCTTTCTATTTCTATCATAGTTAAAATTATTTTAGTGAATTATGAATTGGCAAAGATAAAACAAAAAAAGCAATTATTAAATCAAAGAATTAAGAAAATAAATCAAAGAAATATTTTTTTAAATCAAAGAAATAATTTTCTAAAACAAAGAAATTATTTATTTTTGCAAAGAAATATCTTTTGTTATGGCAGAAAAAAAAGAACAAAACTCTGAATTTAAGACTTCAATACTTAAAATATTTGCTTTAAACCCTAATTCTCTTTTCAATTATAAACAAATATCATCTCGACTTGGTTATTCAGATAAAGCGGGTAAACAAATGGTGCAAAATTATCTAAAATCAATGTCGCAAGAGAATATAATATCGGAAGAAAAACAAGGAAAATACAAGCTAAATCCTGTTTATCTTACAAGTAATGTACTTCCTAAACATTACATTGTGGGAACTGTTGATATGAAACAAACAGGTAAAGCATACGTTCTTGTAGATGAAGGTGAGGATATATACATTTCTCATAATAATACAAATCATGCACTTCATGGAGATAAGGTTAAGGTTTATCTTTTCCCACAACGTAAAAATAGAAAACGAGAAGGACAAATTATTGAAATAATTGAAAGGGCGAAAACCTCGTTTGTAGGAATTTTGGAAATGCATAGTAGATACGCTTTCGTAATTCCTGATTCTTCTTTTATGCCTGTTGATATTTTTATACCAATAGACAGTGTTTCTTCTGCAAAAAATGGAGATAAAGTATTGGCTGAAATCACCGAATGGCCTGATAGTGCTAATAATCCTTTCGGAAAAGTTCTTAAAGTCTTAGGAAAACCTGGTGATAATGACGTTGAAATGCAGTCAATCCTATCGGAATTTGATTTTCCTTTGTTTTTCCCAGAGCAAGTAGAGAAAGAGGCTGCGGAAATAGACACAAAACTTCCGATTTCAGAGATTAAGAAACGTAAAGATTTCAGAGATAGAATTACTTTTACGATAGACCCTGATGATGCAAAGGATTTTGATGACGCACTCTCTGTATTGCAACTCTCAAATGGTAATTATGAAGTAGGAGTTCATATTGCAGATGTGAGTTACTATGTAAAACAAGGCGGAGAGATAGATAAACAAGCTTTTGAGAGAGGAACGTCAGTTTATTTAGTAGATAGAACAATCCCGATGCTTCCAGAAAAATTATGCAATGGCGTTTGTTCACTACGACAAGGCGAAGAAAAATTTTGTTTCTCAGTAGTTTTTGAAATGACTCCAAAAGCTGAGATAGTAAATCAATGGATTGGAAAAACCGTTATAGAATCTAATAGACGATTTACCTATCAAGAAGCACAGAAAGTAATAGAAGAACAAGGCGGAGAAATGAGTGAATACATTCTTCCTTTGTGGTCGCTTGCCGAAATAATGAGAAATAAACGTTTTAAAGCAGGTGCGATAAATTTTGAAAGCCAAGAAGTCAAGTTTCGTTTAGATGAAAACGCCAAACCAATAGGAGTGTATGTTAAAGAATCAAAAGAAGCCAATTGGTTGATAGAAGAATTTATGCTTTTAGCAAATAAGAAAGTTGCAGAGTTCATTGGCAAACAAAAACAAAAGAATAAAGCCAAGACCTTTGTGTATAGAGTTCACGATGAGCCAAATCAAGAAAAACTAAACATATTTAAAGAATTGATTGGAAAGTTTGGTTACACCCTAAACGATAAAAGCCGTAGCTCACTAGCGAAAAGTTTTAATTCACTTTTTGAAAAAATAAACGGAAAAGGCGAACAAACAATGATAAGTATGATTGCTCTTCGTACAATGAGTAAGGCAATTTATACAACCGATAATATAGGACACTATGGCTTAGGATTTCCATATTATACTCACTTTACCTCACCAATAAGACGCTATCCTGATTTAATGGTTCATAGACTTTTGGAATTATATCTTGATGACAAACCAAGCGTTAATAAAGAAGTCTTTGAGCAAAAGTGCGAACATTGTTCTAATATGGAGAAAAAGGCAACCGAAGCAGAGAGAATGAGCGTTAAATATAAGCAAGCTGAATTTCTTTTAGATAAAGTAGGAAATATTTTTGAGGGTGTGATTTCGGGAGTAAGCAAATGGGGAATTTATGTTTTGTTAGATGAAAGCAAATGTGAGGGATTAGTTCCTATAAAGGCGATTGATGATGATTTTTACGCTTTAGATGAAGATAATTTCCGCTATGTAGGAAAAAATAGTGGTAAAATATATCAGTTAGGAATGAAGATTAAAATAAAAATAGAGAAAGTAAATATGATGAAAAAGCAAATGGATTTCTCTATTGTAAAAGATGAAAAATAAAAATTAAAGATATGAAAATATTATTATTAGGTTCAGGAGCAAGAGAACACGCAATAGCACAAAAAATTGCAGAAAGCAAAAAAACAAGCAAACTAATAGTTGCACCAGGTAATGTTGGAATTAGTCAAATTGCAGAATGTGTAAATCTATCTTCGGATAATGAGGCAATAAAACAATACATTATTGACAACAATGTTGATATGCTTGTTGTAGGTAATGAACAGCCTTTGGCAGATGGCATAGCTGATTGTTTGTTTGAGGATGAAAGAACACGCAATCTAATGGTTATTGGGCCAAAACAAAAAGGTGCAATGCTTGAATCAAGTAAAGATTTTGCAAAAGACTTTATGATAAGACACAATATACCAACTGCGAGATACTCTTCTTTTGGAAAAGATGAACTAAATCAAGCAATAGATTTCTTAAAAACACTTTCAGCACCATACGTCTTAAAGGCAGATGGATTAGCAGCAGGAAAAGGAGTTGTAATAAGCCAAACATTAGAAGAAGCCGAAGCAGAATTAAGAGAAATGCTTGCAAATGCAAAATTTGGTAAAGCATCGGAAAAAGTTGTCATAGAAGAATTTTTAAAAGGTATAGAATGTAGTGTTTTTGTTCTTACAGACGGAAAGAATTATTGCGTTTTACCAGAGGCAAAAGATTATAAAAGAATAGGAGAAGGCGACACAGGATTGAATACAGGCGGAATGGGAAGCGTTTCTCCTGTAAACTTTGCTACAAAAGAGTTTTTGGATAAGGTAGAGAATAAAATCATAAAGCCAACCATAGAAGGATTGCAAAAAGACGCCATAGAATACAAAGGATTCATCTTTATAGGGCTTATGAACGTTGAAGGAGAACCTTATGTGATTGAATACAATGTAAGAATGGGCGACCCAGAAACCGAAAGCGTATTTCCAAGAATAGAATCTGATATTGTAGAGGCCTTTGAGCTTGTTTCAAAAGGTAGATTGAATGAATATGAACTTAAAGTTTCTGAAAAAGTTTGTACAACTGTTTTTTTAGTTTCAAAAGGTTATCCAGAAGATTATGAAAAAGGCAAACTAATGAGTGGATTAGACCAAGTTGTAGATTGTAATCTATTCCATGCTGGAACAAAAGCAGGAGAAGGTTCTCAAATTCTAACATCAGGAGGTAGAGTTATCGCTATTTCTTGTTTTGGTTCTACAATGCAAGAGGCTTTGGGTAAGTGTTATGAAAATATTGAAAAGATAGATTTTGAAGGAAAGACATTTAGAAGAGATATTGGTAAGGATTTAATGAATTTGGAGGCGTAAGAATGAAACAATACTTAGATTTATTATCTCATATCTTAGAAAACGGAAACGAAAAGACTGACCGTACAGGTACAGGAACAAAATCTGTTTTTGGATATCAAATGCGTTTTGATTTACAAAAAGGTTTTCCTTTGCTCACAACAAAGAAACTACATACTCGTTCAATATTTCATGAATTGCTTTGGTTCTTAAAAGGAGATACAAACATAAAATATCTTCACGATAACAAAGTAACAATTTGGGACGAGTGGGCTGATGAGAATGGAGATTTAGGTCCGGTTTACGGAAAGCAATGGAGAGCATGGCAAGGCGCTGACGGAAAAATTACAGACCAAATTTCGCAACTTATACATCAAATAAGAAATACTCCTGACAGCAGAAGAATGCTTGTAAGTGCTTGGAATGTAGGAGAAGTTGAGCAAATGGCACTTCCTCCTTGTCATATAGTGTTTCAATTCTATGTTGCAAATAACAAACTCTCTTGTCAGCTTTATCAAAGAAGTGCAGATGTGTTTTTAGGTGTGCCTTTTAATATAGCATCTTATGCTTTGCTAACAGCGATGATTGCACAAGTGTGTGGTTTAGAACCAGGAGAATTTATTCATACTTTGGGTGATGCTCATCTTTATTCAAATCACCTTGACCAAGCAAGACTTCAACTTAGCAGAACTCCGTATGAATTGCCTAAATTGGTGCTTAACCCTGATGTAAAGGATATTTTTGACTTCACATACGAAGATATAAAAATAGAAAATTACGTTTCTCACCCACATATTAAAGCGGAGGTTGCAGTATGATTAGTTTGATTGTAGCAATTGCTCAAAACAATGCAATAGGTAAGGATAATGATTTGCTATGGCATATAAGTGAAGATTTAAAATATTTTAAACGTACAACAAACAAAAGAACGGTTGTAATGGGAAGAAAAACTTGGGAAAGTCTTCCTTTTAAACCTTTGAAGAATAGAAGAAATATTGTAGTATCTTCTCAAAAGGATTATCTAATTGAGGGTGCTGAGTTGTTTGAAAGTGTGGATAAGGTTTTTGAATCTTTGCAATCGGAAAGCGATGAGGTATTTTGCATTGGTGGAGCAAGTCTTTATAAGGCTTTATTGCCAAAGGCAGATAAACTTTACATTACAAGGGTGTATAAAGACTTTGACGCAGATGTATTTTTCCCTGAGATAGATACTCAACTATGGGAAATAAAGCGTCTTTCTCCTATGTTGTATGATAAAAAAGAAGATGTGAATTTTCGCTTTGAAGTTTGGGAAAGAAAATAGAATTAAATCATAAGTTCAATAGCGATTCTATCGTTGAGAAGCCAAGGATTTTTAAATAAATCTTTGGCTTTTTCTTTTTGTTTTTTGAAGTGAGAGAAATATTGCGGAAAATTATTTTCAATATACTTTTCATCAATTCCTTCTTTGGTACGAAGAGATAGCATTATGTATTCATTATATTTATCTTCTTCTGAAAGAATCTCGGTAAACGGAGGAATATTGTTATTTATGTTAGAAATATATTCTTCAATATTTTCAGGATTCCAAGAACGAGAAGAGAGGTTAAAAGAATGTGCTGCTGCACCAAGTCCAATGTATTCTTCTGCTTTCCAATACGCAGAGTTGTGTTTACTTTTGAAACCTGGCTTGCAATAGTTTGAGATTTCATAATGCTCAAAGCCTGCTTGCTCTAAATAACTCTTTGTTTTATTAAATTGAATGACTGAATTATTTTCAGAAATCAAAGAAATAATTTTTTTTTTGACTAACTTATCAAGCATAGTTCCTTCTTCAAGTGAGAGAGAGTAACAAGAAAGGTGTTCAGGGTTTAATTCGATGGCTTTTTCTAAGTTTTTCTCCCATTTTTCTAAGGTCATATTTGGAAGGTTAAACATAAGGTCAAAACTAATGTTTGAAAAACCTACTTTTCTTGATAATTCTATTGCATTTATTGCTGTTTCTGAGTTGTGTCTTCTGTTTAAAAGTTTTAGGTCTTCATCATTAAAACTTTGTATTCCGTAAGATATTCTGTTGAATCCTATTTTCAATAAATGTTCTAAAAGTTTGGCGTTTGCGTCTTCGGGATTTGCCTCTATTGTTGCTTCTTCTAAGTGACTTAAATCGAAGTTTTGTTTTATTGCCGTAATTATTTCTGTTATTTGTTCTTTGTTTAAGCAAGTAGGTGTGCCTCCTCCAATGTATAGTGTTTTAATAGGAGAGGATAGGTAGGTGTTTCTTTGCTCTATTTCTTTGACTATGGCTTTTATGTAATTGTCTTTGCTTTTTTTTGTTGCAATTGAATAGAAATTACAATAGATACACTTTTGTGAGCAGTATGGAATATGAAGGTAAATGCCTGACATTATTTTTCTTTTTTAAGAATTATTCTGAATGTTGAGCCTTTTCCAAGAGAGGAGTGTTTAATAAATACTTTTCCTTTGTGGTATTCTTCAATTATTCTTTTGACAAGAGATAGCCCCATACCCCAACCTCTTTCTTTTGTTGTGAATCCGGGATAGAATATCTTTTTAAAATCTCTTTTTGGCACTCCTTTACCGGTGTCGCTTATGTCGATAAATATTTTTTTGCTTTCGTCCTTTACTTCAATCGTTAGATTGCCAATGCCATTCATTGCATCTATTGCATTTTTTATTATGTTTTCCAAAGCCCATTCAAACAGATGTTGATTTAGATTTATGTTTATGTAATTTTCTTCTGGTAAAATAAGGTTGTAATTAACTTTTTTAGAAGTGCGATTTTTGATGTAATCTACTGTGCTTTGAATAATATTTATTATATTAAGCTCTACTTTCTTTGGTGTTTTGCCTACTTGTGAGAAACGTTGTGTTATGACATTTAATTTGTCGATATCTTTTGATATTTCTGTACAAACCATTTCGTTTTCAGGGTTTAGTTTTAGGTATTCTACCCAAGCCATTAAGGAAGAAATAGGTGTGCCAAGTTGATGTGCAGTTTCCTTGTTCATTCCTATCCAAATAGAATTTTCTTCTGACTTTTTAGTGATTTTAAGTAGCTGAATAATTAGAAAAGCAAATAAAATAATCAACAAAGTGAAGATTGGAGGATAGTATTTTAAGAATGTAAGAAATGTAGGGCTTTCATAAAAAATCTTAGCGTTAGGATAGTTTGGTAGATTGATTGTTATGGAGTTGTTGGCTGACTCCATTTCTGAAATAAGTTTATTGAAAAAAGGTTTTTTTAATAGTTTTTCATCTATGTTTCCGTGAGCGATAATTGTGTTTTGACTACTGTCGGTAATGATTACAGGAATTGAAACTGAGTTATTGACAATTTCGGAAAGAAAATCGTAGCTTAAATAATATAAGGTGTTCTTTATGTTGGAGTAAACTGTACTTTCAGAATAGAAAAGTTTGAATTTTATGTCGCTTGCAGTGTATTCTATTGGTTGGTTAAGTGAAAAATCTTCTAAAAGTTTTCCTGCTAATATTGTTTGATTCTCTGGTATATCAATGTTTTGAGATAATAAAATGTTATTAAACTCATCGGTAATGATTACAGGGATTGTGCGATTGTTTGATATGAATTCGTAATAGAAATTAAGTTCTTTGTCTAAGGGTTGAGAGAGAATGTATTTGTGTGCAGTGATAAATTGTTGCACTTTTGCGTGTTCGTCAATTGCTAAGTTGTCAAAAAAGATTTTTACATTGTCTAAAACCTCTATTTTTCTACTTACAGCATTTGCCCAAAGTTTTATTTTTTTTATTTCTTCGTTTCTTAGTTGTGTAACTGTGTTGTGAATAAAGAAAAGAAAGACAAGCATTAAAATAATGCCTAAAAAAAGTAGTATCCATGAGATTTTATAATTGTAACTTCTGCGTTTCATCTTCGTAATATAATTTAATGCAAATATAGTTATAGTTTTTTAATTTTTACTGCGTTTTCTTTGTTTAGTTACTAAATTTGTGTAATTTCGCAGGCTATTATAGAAATTAAACGTATGAAAAAATTTGATATACAAGGAACAGGTGTGGCTCTTGTAACACCTTTTCATAAGCAAGGCAATGTTGATTTTACTTCTTATGAGAAATTGATAGAACATGTTATAAATGGAGGTGTGGATTACTTGGTTTGCATGGGTACAACCTCTGAATATCCTACTTTAAATAATCAAGAAATTTTAGCTTGCTTAGAGTTTGCAATTGAAGTTACTGCAAATAGAGTTCCTATTGTTTTGGGAATGGGTGGAAACGATACAAGAACATTGGTAGATCATATAAAAAAGACTGATTTTTCTAATGTTTCTGCGATTTTGTCGGTTACTCCTTATTATAATAAACCAAGTCAAAAAGGTCTATATGCTCATTATAAAGCAGTGGCTGAGGCATCTCCTGTGCCTGTTATACTTTACAATGTGCCAGGAAGAACAGGCGTGAATATAACGGCAGAAACTTGTTTGCAATTGGCAAATGACTTCCCTAATATTATAGGTATAAAGGAAGCATCTGGCAATATAATGCAATGTATGGATATTTTAGCAAATAAACCTCAAAACTTTACAGTGGTTTCTGGCGAAGATGCTTTGGTAATGCCTCTTATGTCATTGGGAATGCAAGGGGTGATTTCTGTAACTGCAAATGCGTTGCCTCAACAGATGAGCGAAATGGTTAATTTCTGTTTGAAATCTAATTATAAAAAAGCAAAACTTATTCATGAAGAACTATTGCCTTTTTCAAAAGCTATATTTGAAGAAGGAAATCCTGTAGGAATTAAAGCAGCCTTGGAAATTCTTGGTGTTTGTCAAAACAATGTACGCTTGCCTTTGGTTAAAAGCACAAAACAATTGTATTCAAAAATTCAATCAATAGTAAACAACATTCAATCGAATAGTAATCAAAAATAATATATCATGGTAAATTATAAAGATTTGGGTTTGGTAAATTCAAGAGAGATATTTGCCAAAGCAATGCAGGGGGGGTATGCTATTCCTGCATTTAACTTTAATAATATGGAACAATTGCAAGCTATTATTCAAGCTTGTGTTGCTCAAAAAAGCCCTGTGATACTTCAAGTCTCAGCAGGAGCAAGAAAATATGCTAATCAAGCTATGTTACGCTATATGGCGCAAGGAGCAGTTGAGTATGCAAAAGAATTAGGTTGTGAAATACCTATTGTATTGCATTTAGACCACGGTGATAGCTTTGAAATCTGTAAATCTTGCATAGAATACGGATTTTCATCTGTTATGATAGATGGTTCACATCTTCCATACGAAGAAAATGTTGCATTAACAAAAAAAGTAGTTGATTACGCACATCAATTTGACGTAACAGTAGAAGGAGAATTAGGAGTGTTAGCAGGAGTAGAAGATGAAGTTTCTGCTGAACATAGCACATATACAAAAGCAGAAGATGTAGAAGATTTTGTAAAGAAAACAGGTGTTGATTCTTTGGCAATATCTATTGGAACATCTCATGGAGCAAATAAATTCCGTCCTGAACAATGTACAAGAAATGCAGATGGAGTTCTTATCCCACCACCATTGCGTTTTGATATTTTGGCAGAAATAGAAAAAAGAATACCAGGATTTCCTATCGTTCTTCACGGTTCGTCATCTGTTCCACAAGATCAAGTTGCAATAATCAATAAATATGGAGGTGCAATGAAAGATGCAATAGGCATTCCAGAAGAACAATTACGTCAAGCAGCAAAATCAGCAGTTTGTAAAGTGAATATAGACTCTGACGGACGTATAGTAATGACTGCTGCCGTAAGACAAGTTTTGGTAGAAAAGCCTGCTGAATTTGACCCAAGAAAATATCTCGGTCCAGCAAGAGATAATCTAAAAGCATTGTATGAACACAAAATTATCAATGTATTGGGTTCAGCACAAAAAGCATAAGAAATTTAATAACAAAAAATAAAAAAGATGAGAAAAAGCTTATTAACGTTAATAGTGGCATTATTTGTCGCTATTCAAGGGTTCTCTCAAGCAATTTATGAGAGTTTCGAAGGAGTATGGCCTCCAACAGGTTGGACTGTAACAGGAGGTTGGTATCAATACTCTTACAGATCATCAGATGGTGGAATGAGTGCAGCTATGACTTATTCTGGTACACCGGGTAGAATGATTTTGCCTGCTTACACAGCTGATGCAACAACAGTTCTTAGCTTTTACATAGGAGCAAGCTATGCTTCTGATGCTTATATGAATGATTTTACTATTGAGGTTGCAACTTCATTAGAAGATCCAACTTGGCAAGAAGTTTATACTGTTGTTTATCCAACAAACAATTCAGACTTCATTTTACAAGAAGTTAATTTAGGAGCATTTGCAGGACAAGAAATATATGTATCTTTCAATTTAAGTCCTAACAATGGAGCTGGAACTTATGTAGATGCAGTAACTTTAGGAGAAGTAACTTGTCCTAAACCAACAGGTCTTGCTGCAGTTACATCATCAACAACAGTAGATTTTACTTGGGCAGAAGATGAAACTTCACTTGCATATAATCTTGAAGTTGTGCCAACAAACCAAGATTGGACAGAAGCAGAAGTTTCACAAGTGACAGGAACAGAATTTACCGTAACAGATTTAACTCCTGCTACAATGTACAAAGCAAGACTTCAATCTGTATGTGGAGAAGATGATCTTAGCGATTATTCAAATGTTGTTACATTTACAACAGAATGTGCACCGATAGAAGATATAATTTGGTTTGAAGACTTCGAAAGTGTACTTGGAAATCAAGAAGCAGCAAACTTAATGTTTAGTTGTTGGGAAGTACTTCAATCAACAGGTGGAGCTTACAACGGAACATTCCCTCGTATTTATCATGAAGGATATGCAGGTTCAGCACATTCAGGACAAGTAACATTAGAATTTAAAGGTAATGGATTCTTAGTATTACCTGAATTTGCACAAGATATTACTACACAACAATTATCATTCTACGCTAATACAACTTCAGCAACAGTAGAAGGAGCAGGAACATTCCAAGTAGGATATGTAACAGACCCAACAGATACAGCTTCTTTTGTGGCTTTAGAAACAGTTATATTACCGCAAGCAGGTTTAAGTAGAGCATCATCTGTTATGGTAGGGCCATTCTCATACGCAGACATCGAAGTAGAAACAGCAAGAATGGCTTTGAAATATGTAGCAGTAAATGCAGGAGAATCTTGGAACTTAGATGACTTTACAGTAGAGCCTATTCCTGATTGTCCTGCTCCAACATCTTCAAGCGTAACAGTTACAGACGTAACAGATTCTGAAGCAACTATTACTTGGGTTGATGAAGATGAATCACATAGTGCATGGTTGTTCTACTATAAATCATCAACAGAAGAAGATTATACAGAAATAGCAACAACAGAACAAAGCATAACACTTACAGATTTAACACAAGCAACAGCATATAGTTTTTTCATACAAACAGATTGTGGAACAGATGATAACTATTCTCAAACATCAGTAATGACATTCAGAACAACAGCAATTCCTGTTACTGAATTCCCTTACTACCAAGATTTCCAAGATTTAGAAGGCAATCCATTTGGAGCAGAATTCTTTACTACAGGATTAAATCAATGGATGATAGGTTCATCAACAGGAGTTGTTGATTCAGAAAACGAAGAATTATCTTCTTTATATATATCAAACAACAATTCAGATTATGCTTATACAACTCAACAAAATAATTCAATAAGTTGGGTTGTTGTGCCTATAATATTTGGTGATGCACCTGAATATGCAATTTCATTCCAATACAAATCAGGAGGAGAACTTTCTTCTTGGAGTTCTTCTGTATATGACTATTTAACAGTAATATTATGTGATGCAGATGCTGATTTAACAAACTTATCATCTATACCTTCAGGAACAGTAGTATTGGATAAAGCTGGTGGAGTTACAGAATGGGCTACAGTAAACTATGCTTCTTCAGCATTAGCAAACACAACAAAACAATTAGTATTCTATTGGTACAATGACGGAACTGATGGATCAGGAATACCTGGAGCTATTGACAATATTGCAATAGTTGAAAACACTTGTGCTGCTCCTACAAACCTTACTTACACAGATGTAACAGGAGAATCAGCAGTATTAAACTGGGATACTGAAGGAGCTTCTTCATGGGTGTTATACTACAAAGCTACATCAGACGAAGAATACACAGAAGTAGAAGTAACAGAAGTTCCTTACACATTAACAGATCTTACTCCAATGACAAACTATACAGCATACGTTGTTGCAGATTGTGATGGAGAATTATCATTAGCATCAACAGCAGTATCTTTCAGAACAGCTTGCTCAGCAGTAGAAACATTCCCTTATTTTGAAGGATTCAATGATGTTTATGATGTCCAAGATGCTTGTTGGTCTGCTGAAGTATTATCAGGTTATAGTAACTGGACTACTAGTATAGATGGAGCTCATGGAAATTCTCCTTATGAAGGTGGTAGATGTGCATATATTACTTATTTCTCAGGAGAAGCAAGATTAAGTTCACCTATATTTGACTTAACTGAAATGAATAACCCTTACTTGAAATATGTTGTAGCAAATCCAGCGTATAGTTCAAGTGTAGAACAAATAATAGTAGAATATAAAGCAAGTCCTGAATCTAGTTGGGTAACATTGAAGTCTTATACAACTGCAAATGAAACTTGGTTATTAGACTCAGTAGCATTGCCTTCACCAACAGAAAATTATCAAATAGCATTCAAAGCAATAGGAGGACAAGGTTGGGGAGCATCAATTGATGCAGTTCAAGTTTATGACTCAGAAGGAGAACCGGGAGAAACTGATCCTGAAGAACCATGTTTAGCACCAACAGATTTAACAGTAAGCAATATTACAGAAAACTCTGCAGATGTTTCATGGAACGGAACAGCAACTACATACGAAATCAGACTTAATGGAGGCGAAGCAGAAACTGTTACAACTACAAGCAAACAATTAATAGGATTACCTGAAAACTCTACAATCACTGTAGAGGTAAGAGCAATTTGTGAAGAAGAAACATCAGAATGGGTTTCTACAACATTCACAACATTAGCTTCACAAGGTGGAACAGATCCTCAACCAGAACCATGTGATGCACCAACTGCACTTGTAGCAAACAACATCACAGAAACAACAGCTGAAATCTCTTGGACAGGCTCAGCAGATACATACGAATTCAGATTGAACAATGGAACTGCAGAAACACTTACAACTACAACAAAAGCATTAACTGACTTAACACCAGCAACAGCTTACACAGTAGAAGTAAGAGCAATCTGTGGTGAACAACAATCAGAATGGGTATCAACAAGCTTCACAACACTTGAAGCACAACCTGAAGTAATAGCACCAGTTGTTACAACACTTGCAGCAACAGATGTTGAGCACGAAAGCGCAGTATTAAATGCATTAGTAGAAGAAGGAACAGAAGAAATCTTAGCAATAGGATTCAACTATAAAGCAGCCTCAGCTATAGAATGGACAACAGTAGATGCAGTTATGCCAACAATAACAGCAGTAATTATAGGCTTAACAGCAGAAACTACATACACATTTAAAGCCTTTGCAACAACAGCGAGTGGAACAGTAGAAGGAGCAGAAATGACATTCACAACCCTTGCAGCACCAGTTGTAGTAGTAGAAGGAGAAGTAACAACACTATCAGCTACAGAAATAGGAAACACATCTGCAACATTGAACGCAACATTAGTAAGTGCAGGAAACTCTGAAAACTACACAGTAGGCTTCGCATTAGCAACAGTAGCAGACTTCACATTAGAAGATGCAGACGTTCAAAACATCACTGCAACACTTACAGATGCTACATTCAGCCAAGCAGTAAATGATTTAGCAGAAGGACAAACATACTTCTTCCGTGCATACATCACAAACGAAGCAGGTACAGCATACGGAGCAGTAGAAACCTTCACTTTATCAGGCTTGAATGATGCAATTGCAAACGGTTTGACAGCAACAATCTATCCTAACCCAGCAAACACACAAGCAACACTACAAATCAACGGATTGAACCAAGATGCTAAGATAGTAATCAGCGATATCCAAGGAAGAATATTGAGTCAAGAAGAAATCAGTGCAAGCACAACAACTTACACAATTAACTTGAACAATATGGCAAGTGGAGTTTACTACGTTAGAATAGTAACTGACAACGTAATCAGTACACAAAAATTGATAGTTGAATAATTTTTCAACAAATCAAATAAAGCAAAAGAGCGATTCTTTCAAAGAGTCGCTCTTTTTTTTCGTAAGAATTTTGTCCGAATCTTTTAATAAAAAAAGTTTTGTGCTTAGATAATTATTATATACCTTTGCAAGTGAGAAATTTACAATAGAAATAATTTAATTAACAATTAAAAATTAACAAAATGAAAAGGACATTATCATTTCTTTGTACCCTATTATGTGCAAATATGCTTTTTGCACAAACAAGTTTTTGGGTTGATTCGTTACAATACGAAATATATCCTGAATTATTGCCTGGATTGGCTTATATTACTTATGCTGATAATTCAATTACAACGGCAGATATTCCTGAAACTGTTAATTATAACGGAACGGATTATAGAGTTTGGCTTATAGCATATAAAGCATTTGCAAATTGTGATAGATTAACTTCTGTTACTGTCCCTAATAGTGTTGAAGAGTTTGGTAATAATGTTTTTGACCATTGTTCTGCTTTAACCTCTGTTACTATTGGTGATGGTATTTTTTCTATTGCTGATTATTTATTTGCTGATTGTATTATGTTACAAACAGTTACTTTGGGTTCCAATGTTAATTATATTGGCAGTGGCGCATTTGGTAATTCTGAATTGTTGGAAAACGTTACTTGTTTATCAACAAATCCTCCTGTAATAAGCGATGACACTGCATTCCCTAACCCTAACGATGCAATATTAACCGTTCCTTGCGGTAGTTTGGCGGCTTATAGTTCTGCTAACTCCTTATGGAGCACTTTATTTGCCGATAGAATTGAGGAAGATTGCGCAACAGATAGTGGTTTAGAAGAAACAGAAGTTGAAAACCTTTCTTTCTTCCCTAATCCTACAAGAAGCAAAATTACTTTCAGTCAAACAATAGAGAATATAGAAGTAATAGATTTAACAGGAAAGACAATCCTTACCTTCTCTAATGCAAAAACAATAGATATTGACGCTTTGCCAAGTGGTACTTATTATTTGCGATTAACAGATAATGAAAAGACCACGCTGCAAAAAGTGATTAAACAATAAACCTTAAAAAGAGCGACTTTTTTTCAAAGAGTCGCTCTTTTTTTTCTTTGAATTATTTTGTTAAAACAAAGAAATAATTTCATAAAGTAAAGAAAAAATTAAACAGATAGCCTGAGAGGATAATAAGTAGTGCGACAACGGCAAAGAAAATTCCGATTAGTTTCCAGCTCATCACTTTTTTAAGCATTGTTGCTTCGGGAATAGATAAGCCAATGACTGCCATCATAAAAGCAATAGCCGTTCCCAAAGGGATTCCTTTTGCAACAAAGACTTCAACAATAGGAACAATTCCTGCTGCATTAGCATACATTGGCATAGCTAATAAAACTGCAAGCGGAACACCCCACCACTGCTCGGCAGAGAGGAATTTCTCAAAAAAGTTCTCAGGAACATATCCGTGCATCGCAGCTCCAATTCCAATTCCTATTAAGATATAAATCAAAACACTTATTACAATTCCCCAAGACTGACGGGCAATAGTTGGCAAACGCTTTAAGAAAGGAGTTTTTTCTGTTTTCCATTCTTCGCTTTGTAGGTTTGATTGCATTTGAGCTTCTTTTACCCAATTACTTAAAAGGTTTTCAAGTCTCATTTTGCCTAAAATAAATCCTCCTATCATAGAAAGAATTGTTCCACTAATGATATAAATTAATGTTACTTTGAGTCCAAATGTTCCAAGAAACATTGCTACTGCTATCTCGCTCACAAGTGGAGAGGCAATAAGAAAGGTGAGGGTTACTCCTAAGGGAATGCCTCCTCTTACAAAGCCTATGAAAAGCGGAACGGAGGAGCAGGAGCAAAAAGGTGTGATTGCTCCAAACAAGGCTGCAAGAAAATAATCTAAGCCATAGAGTTTGTGCGTTGAAAGATAGTTTCTTAATTTTTCTATCGGGAGATAGGCGTTTATTATCCCCATTATTAAACTTATGAAAAAGAGTAGTAAAACGATTTTAAGGCTATCGTAAAGGAAAAAGTTGATTGCAATTCCCAACTTACTACTTGCCTCTAAGCCTATAAGCTTATAGACAACATAATCTGCAAAACTTTGTATCATAAGCCTAAAATATTTTTAATTTCTTTGTCGCTTGGGACTTTTCCCTTTATTTTAACTTCTTCATTTACCACAACAGCAGGTGTAGCCATAATGTTATATTGCATTATCTGCATTATGTCTTCTACCTTTGTTAGTTTTACATCAAGATTGTTTTCTTTGATGATTTTTTCTATTGCGTTAAAGGTTGTTTTGCATTTGGCACAACTTGGGCCTAATACTTTTATTTCCATATTTTATAAATAAATGTTAATAGAATAATAAATTCCGATTAAAATAAATATGATTGCTACTGATAAGTTTAGATATTGTTGGATTTTTTGCATTTTCCCATAAACTTTTCCTATCTTTTTCGCACTGAAAGCCAAGACCCAAGAAATTATTATTACGGGTAGGGCTGTCGCAATAGCAAAAAGAATAGGCAGAAAATAGCCTGATGAAGATGTTGAAGAGAGAGGAATTAGCATACCGAAGTAAAAAACTCCACTTGTAGGACAAAAGCTTAATGCAAAAAGCACTCCTAAAAGAAATACTCCCAAATATCCGTGTTTTGTAAGGTTTTCTCCGTCTTTGTTAAATCCTATTGAGGGTAATTTAAGTTTGTGGCTAAATAACATAAATATTCCTATTATCAAAAGGGTAGGAGCAAGTATTATTTCTCCATATTTGCCAAGAAACTTTTGTATTCCAAATAGGCTTGCTCCGCTTTTTAGTAAGGAGATTAGTATTATGCCAAGTAAAGTATAGGCGAAAACTCTTCCTAAGGTGTATAAAAGTCCATTAAGTAATATTTGTTTTTTGCTTTCAATGTTTTTACAAATGTAAGCAATAGAGGCAATGTTTGTACTTAAAGGACAAGGCGATAAGGCTGTGAGAAGACCAAGCAAAAAGGCTGTTAGAATAGGAGTAGAACTACTTTCTAATAAAGATTGTATTGTTTCCATATTCTAATTGTTTAACATATTGTTTATTGTCTTGCTTACGCCTTCTTTAAACTCATCAGGAGAATTTAAAGCGTTTGTAAATGCAAAGTTTGTTAAGTCTTCCACGATTTCTTTTCCGTTTTCATTATCCACAACAAGAAGAGAAGACCATGTGATTTCGTATTTGTCGGCAAGAGTTTCGTTTTCGTTAATGTCAATCGTCTTAAAAACTAATTCACCCTTTGAAATCTGCTCTGAAAATCTTTCTTCAATTAGTTGTTTTGTGTTTTCCTCTATCGCAACACATGTAGCACAACGTTGCTTGCCGTGAAAATACAATACTTCAACAGAGTTTTTGTTTTCTTGTTTGTCAATAATTGTTTCATTCTTTGTTTTGCTTTCTCCACAAGCAATTATGCTTAAAGCAATTCCGATAATCATTAAAGTTTTTCTCATTTTATTTATATATTTTAACGTTTGTAATTCGTAAAACAACGAACAATATTTGCATAAAAAAAGAAATGTTGCATTAGTTACAACAACTTTCTTTTTTATCTGCTAATTGATTGAAAAAATCCTTGAAAAGATTTTGTGCTAATGCCCAATTCTCACGATTTATGCAGTATTTAACTTTTGGAGTTTCAACTTCGCCTTGAATAAGCCCAGCTTCTTTTAATTCTTTTAGGTGTTGAGAAACCGTGGCTTTTGCAATAGGAAGCTCTTCGTGAATATCGCCAAAATAACACGTGCTTTGCTTTGCAAGAAACTGCAAGATAGCAATGCGAGTAGGGTGTCCCATAGCCTTAGCAAAGCGAGAAATTTGTTCTTGATTAAGATTTGTTTCGCTATTGTTCATAAAAGATTTGTTTATTTGTTGTTCGCAAAATTACAAACAATATTTTAATTGACAAATATTGTGTTTATTTTTTTTATCTTTGCACTTTAATAATAATATTACTTATGGAGAATGAAAGAATTGACAAAGTCTTGAACTTTTTACAAGAAAATGAAATAGAATTTTCTCATTATCTTCACCCTGAGGGTAAGACAATAGAGGAGGCAAAGCGTTGGTGGAAAGACGATGGTAGTGTTCATTGTAAGAATCTCTTTTTTCGTAATCACAAAGGTAATAAGCATTATTTGGTTTGTTTTCATTGCGATTATGAACTCGATATTCACGATTTGGAACAAAGGCTTAAAGCAAGGCTTCTCTCGCAAGGATTGCCTTCTTGTGGTAAGTTGTCGTTTGCTTCGCCTGAAAGAATGATGCGTTACTTAGGTTTGGAGCCGGGGAGTGTGTCTCCGTTTGGGTTGATTAACGATGTGGAGCATCATGTCTATCTTTTCCTTGATGAAAAGCTTAAATCGGCTGATACGCTTTCTTTTCACCCAAATGATTGTCGCGGTACGGTGGTTATAAAACGAGAAGAATTTGAACGCTACCTTGAAATCATTGGCAACGATTACGAATATTTGACTTTGTATTAAAGAATAGGAAATAAAAAAAGCCGTATCAAATGATGCGGCTTTTTGTTTATTGTTTGTTTTGTTTATTTTGCGTAGTTTACCGAACGAGTTTCTCTGATTACTGTTACTTTTATCATTCCTGGGAAGACCATTTCGCTTTGGATTCTCTTTGATAAATCTAATGAAATTTGGTTTGCTTCGTTGTCTGATACTTTTTCTGCTGATACGATAACTCTTAATTCTCTTCCGGCTTGTATTGCGTATGTTTTTACTACACCTGTGTAGCTCATTGCCATTTCTTCCAATTTGTTTAATCGGTTGATGTATGCCTCAACTACTTCTCTTCTTGCACCAGGTCTTGCTCCTGAGATAGCATCACATACTTGTACGATTGGTGCGTAAAGACTTTCCATTTCTATTTCGTCATGGTGTGCTCCGATAGCATTGCATACTTCTGGTTTTTCTTTAAATTTTTCTGCAAGTTTCATACCGTGAATTGCGTGTGGAAGTTCTGGTTCGTTATCTGGCACTTTTCCTATGTCGTGAAGAAGACCTGCTCTTTTTGCTATTTTAGGATTTAATCCTAATTCGCTTGCCATTGTAGCACAAAGATTAGCTACTTCTCTTGAGTGTTGCAATAGGTTTTGTCCGTAAGAAGAACGATATTTCATTTTACCTACTATTCTAATTAATTCAGGGTGTAGATTCATTATTCCAAGGTCTATGCAAGTGCGTTTACCTGTTTCTATTACTTCTTGTTCGATTTGTTTTTTGGTTTTTGCAACTACTTCTTCTATTCTTGCAGGGTGAATACGTCCGTCTGTTACAAGTTTGTGTAAAGAAAGTCTTGCGATTTCTCTTCTTACAGGGTCAAAGCATGAAAGTAGGATTGCATCAGGAGAGTCGTCTATTATGACTTCTACTCCTGTTAGATTTTCAAGTGTACGAATGTTTCTTCCTTCTCTTCCTATGATTCTACCTTTTACCTCTTCGCTTTCAAGGTTGAAAACCGATACTGTGTTTTCTATTGCGTTTTCTGTTGCTGTGCGTTGAATAGATTCTATAACGATTTTCTTGGCTTGTTGATTTGCTGTTAGTTTTGCTTCTTCCACAATGTCCATAATTTTGCTCATTGCTTCATCTTTAGCCTCTTCAGTGAGGGTTTCAACTAATTGAGCCTTTGCTTCTTCTGCTGAAAGTCCTGCGATTTGTTCAAGTTTAGCAACGCTTTCTTTGTAAGTTTTTTCAACTTCTTGTTGTCTTTGTTGAAGTTTTTCTACTTGTTTGTTAAGACTTTCTTTTGCTTGAAGGAATTCGTTGCTTTTCTTTTGTAGCTCTTCTACTTTTTGATTAAGTGTTTGTTCTTTTTGTTTGATTTTGTTTTCGGCTTGCATTACTTTATTGTTGCGTTCTTGAACTTGTTTTTCGTGCTCGCCTTTTAGTTGCAAGAATTTTTCTTTTGCTTGCAACATTTTTTCTTTCTTAATGATTTCGGCCTTTTCTTCTGCTTCTTTTAGTAAAGTACGGCCTTCTGCTTCTAATTTGTTTTTTAGGCTTGTGTGAGATAGAAGTATTCCAACTCCTAAACCTACTACTAATCCGATAAGGATATATACAAATACCATAATTATTAAAGTTTATTATTTATAAATATGGCAACTTATTCGGAGAGAGAAGAAATTGTTTGCGAAAAAAACCGCATCTTTTCTTTAAATGGAGCGTGTAAACTCCTAATTGATAAGTTTTGAGTGCCTTTTGTTATCAAACTTCCACCGTCTCAAAAGAGAATTCTTGCGAATTGAGGCCTGTTTTATCCAAAATGAGCGTTCTCGTTTAATTTTTTTTCTGTTGAATTTACGTACTGATTTTAAGAATCGATGCGGTATATCATTTGTTTAATATCTCTGTAAGATATTTATCCAATTCGGTTAATCTATTTTCTATTTCTTTATTGTTAGACTCAGTGTTTCTTTGTTGAAGTCTTATATAAGAAGTCATATATTGTAAAAGCACCATTGCAAGTAAGTCTTGATTATCTTTATATGAATAAGTACTTGCGTATCTTTTTAGTGTTTCATTCACTATTTCAGAGGCTTTATTGAAAATATCTCTATCGCTCTCGCTGATATTTACTTTATATTTTCTATTTGCAATATCTATTTCTATTCTTACGTCCTCGTCCATAGTTAATCGTTATGATTTTCTGTCGAAATTAGTAAAGCCAAACTTTTGTCTATCTTACGCAACAATTCGTCTATTCTCGTTTTCAATTCTTCAGTCTCTTCTCGTTGCTTTGTTCTTTCTTTTTTGTCTAAATTCTCTAATTTGTTAATTATTACTTGTTTTTCTTCTTTTAGAACGGCGTTTTCTTGTTTTAGTTCATTATTTTCAGCTTCTAATTTTTGAGTTTTGTCTACTAAAAGTATGACTTTGTTCTCTATTTCCTCTATTATAGTTTGTAATTTTTCCATTCTAATTAGAAGTTTTCAAGTGCAAATATAATTTTTATTTTTCAATTAACGCATTATTCAATAGGTAAATTATGTCCCATGCGTTCTTTTTTAGTTTTTAAGTAGCGTTCGTTGTGTTTTGTAGGTTCTATAACAATTGGAACAGTATCAACAATTTGTATTCCATAGCCTTCTAAACCGCTTCTTTTTTTAGGATTGTTTGAAATTAAACGAATCTTTGTTGCTCCCATATCTCTAATGATTTGAGCTCCAATTCCGTAATCTCTTTCATCGGCTCTAAATCCTAAGGCAAGGTTTGCATCAACCGTATCCATTCCTTGTTCTTGTAAGTGATAGGCTTTAAGTTTGTTTACAAGTCCAATGCCTCTTCCTTCTTGACTCATATAAACTACCATGCCTTTTCCTTCTTTTTCAATCATTTCCATAGCAGAGTGAAGTTGAGCTCCACAATCACATTTGCAAGAACCAAATATATCACCTGTTGCACAAGAAGAGTGAACTCTACATAAAACAGGTTCATCTTTTGTCCATTCACCTTTTTTCAATACCATGTGAGTTGTTTCCTTGTCTTTTTCGGTGTATGCGATTAGTTTGAAATCGCCCCATTGAGTAGGAAGTGATACTTCTTGCTCTCTATTGATTAGACTCTCGTGTTGAACTCTATATGCTATTAAATCCTTTATCGTTACTATTTTTATGCCAAATTCTTTTGACTTTTGGAGCAATTCAGGCATTCTTGCCATTGTGCCATCTTCATTCATAATTTCTATAAGTGCAGCGGCAGGTTGCAATCCTGCTAATCTGGCAAGGTCAATTGAGGCTTCGGTGTGTCCTGCTCTTTTTAAAACTCCGTTATCTTGTGCATAAAGCGGGTTAATGTGTCCCGGACGTCCAAATGTTGCAGCCGTAGAGTTAGGATCGGCTAATGCCTTAATTGTTTCTGCTCTGTCGTGAGTGGAAACCCCTGTTGAACAGCCTTCTAACTTATCAACTGTAACAGTAAATGGTGTTCCAAGGATAGATGTGTTATTGCTAACTTGTCTATCTAACTCTAATTCTTTGCAACGTTGCATAGTAATTGGAGCACACAAAACACCACGTCCTTCTTTTAGCATAAAATTAACTTTCTCTGGTGTTATTTTTTCTGCAGCTATGATGAAATCTCCTTCATTCTCTCTGTCTTCATCGTCAACTACAATAACAAACTTACCTTCTTTGAAATCTGCTATTGCTTCCTCTATTGTATTTAGTTGTATGTTCATTTAGTTTTTGTATTATCTTTATTTTAATTTGCAAATATACGTAATTTTCTTTGAAATATGTATCAAAAAATGTTTCTTCTTGTAAGTTTTTGTATCTTTGCAGCGAAAATGTAAAGAAATTATGGAGTTTTTTCACGTAATAACACAAGGAATTTTGTTTGGTTTTACCTTATCTTTTATGGTAGGCCCAGCATTTTTCTCTCTCTTACAAACAAGTATTACTCACGGCTTTAAGGCAGGTGCTAACCTCGCTTTCGGAATTTCGTGCTCAGATATAATTATGGTTTTTATATCTTGGTTTGGACTATCCTCTCTTTTTGCATCGGAAAAGGCTCAATTAATCATAGGATTGATAGGAGGAGCGGTAATAATTATATTCGGAATATATAATTTTACTAAAAAACAAGTGATGCACCCTACAAGAGATATCGATCAAATTAAAACAAAATTTCATTTCAAATACTTTGCAAAAGGATTCGTCTTTAACGTAGCAAATCCTGGTGTTTGGATTTATTGGCTCTTACCTATAAGCGTTGCAAGTAGTTATGATACAAATGAACAAATTCTATTCTTAGCATTTATCCTAATAACAGTTTTGTTAATGGATATTGTAAAATGTGCAATAGCTAATGAATTGAAAAATTTCCTTACGATAAAAGTAGTTTTAGTTATAAATAGGGTAGTAGGTGTTATTTTAATTCTATTTGGTATTTATTTAGCCTGCTCACCATTCTTTCCCGATGTTAATTTATTAGATATATCTAAATAATATTATGAAAAAAATAAAAAAGACAACAATCCTTTTTCTTATAGTGAGTTTATTTTTAAGCGTTCCTATGCTTTTTCAATCATGTTCATCAAGTAGCGATGCGGTAATGGTTGGAGTGCCAAAGCAAAAATTGAAAAGCAGCCATAAGATAGGAAGTTATAAAGTTAAGTCTGCAAAAGATAAAACACCAAAGACTAAAAGTAGAAAATAAGTCTTTGGTTTAGAAAATTATTTCAAAGAATTGTTGGAAGATTTCTTTGAAATATGAAATTATTTCTTTGTTTTGCTAAAATAAAGTGCGATTAAGGTATGTACTTTTTTATTTCTTCTATAAATATCTGATTATCTTTAATAAAACTGCTTGGAGAAAAAACAATCTCTTTGTTTGGAGAAATAAGGTAATAAGAAGGAAAACGATACATATCTATTACTTTATGCAGTCCTTTTGCTGAATACAATAAACCTTTTGCATCAAGCAATTCTTCTGTTTTACGCATTCTGTCAAAATCTTTTGCAAATGGATTTATACAAATGACCTTTACGCCATTTTTTTCTAATTCTGAAAACCCTTTTTCTTTTTTATCTTTTGCATAGTTGGCAATCCATGTTTTGCAAGCCGAACATCCCTCATACCAAGTTACAAGTAAAATCCAGGAATTTTCGTTTCTCAAACTTGTACTGTCTTTTTCGCTATTTACTAAATTCCAATCTAATATTTCATCTGTTAAAGTAGTAAATTCTTTTCCTTTTACGACATAGGCTTTTGAAGGATTTGAATCGTTGCAATGTTCAAAGATAGCATATATAGGATTGTTTTCACTAAATATTTCTTCAAATTCCTTGTCTCTATTCTCAAAAGAAAGATTGGTATAACGACAAATAGTGTATTCTTCTTTGTCATACATTGGCGTTCCGTCTAATTTCATTTCTTGCCATTTGACACTCTCAATAAAATCAATTTCTTTATTAAATAGAATTTCTACTTTGTTGTAAAAATAAGTGGTTTCTCCTTTATGATTTGTGCTTTTAAACGTACTGGTTTTTCCAAAAAGAATATCATATCTTTTACCTTCGATAATTGTATCTTTTATAATTCGTTTAATTCTTATATCTCTGTCATCATCAATAAAGGAATGTGCACACAAGTCTTTACTTAAATGAGAATATAGAGTGGATAGCATTCCCTGATACATACTTGGCTCGTTTTTCTTTGGAGCCAAGTAGTACATAATCTCTTCTGTTGTGGAGTTTATCCAAGTAAAATCATCATAAGTCAATCTCATGGCATACTCGTTATTAGAAACGGTATAGAGAATAGGCTCTTTATTATTTCGGTTTATATAAACATTGGTATGAAAAGTATTTGTGTCTTTTTTACTATAATGAATGCGTTCAAGAGTATAAGAAACATAAGGCTTGTTGAAAGATTTATAAGCATAATTCTTACGAAAACGCTCACCACGACTTAATTGCGCAAAACAAATTTCGCTGAATAAAAATATGAACGTAAGCGTAATTACAATAGGCTTTTTCATTTAATATTAATGTTTACATTCGTTTTTAGAGCAGAAAATATTGCTGTTATAATTTTATCTAATATAGAATCTGTTTTAGATGACTGCTTACATCTTCCTTCCTCATTAGTGCATAATGAACAACCTATAAAGTTATCATTATCATCAACCCTTGCAACACATCCAGTAAGTCCGCCTTCTCCTTTACAGTTGTCGTTTGATTCACACGAGCCTGATATTCTTGAATTGGATGCAAGTTTATATAATACATCTCCTGTCTCCTCATCTATATATTTAATTAATTTAATAATAAAATTTTTGCTTACACCTTTTGATAATAGGAACGAATTACATCTTACATACCCAAACGAATTTAAGTTGTGAGGATTTTTGTCTAAAATAGAAATTTCTTCTATTGCAATTGGGGTTAAAGCAAGTCTTGTGGCGATTTGTTCTGTATGTAATATTACAGAATCAATATCAAACAATAATTCAATTTCTGTAGAACCTTTATGACACTCTGCTATTATTATTTCTTCTTGTGTTATTGTGCTTTTATTAAAAATAATTTCATCTTCTGTGTCATCTTCATTGCAAGCCATAAATGTTGTGCTTGTAAAAATTAAGCCTAAACTTAATAATAATAACCAATTTTTTCGTCTCATATGTTTATGTTTTTATTGTTAATACTTTTGCAAAAGTAAAAAAAATATACAATATGCAAAAAATCAAAGAAAAAATTTGAGATTTCTTTACATTTTTGGAAGACTATTTTGAAAGTCGTAAGTGTCTGCGTGCTTTGCTAAGATAAAGTGCGACAATCCGTTTGTGAGAAAAATATTTGGGGCATTGAGTGTGTGATTATAGGCAAGGACTTGGTCGATTGTCTTTTGGGTTATTTCAACCTCTGTGCGTTTGCATTCAACTAAGAGAAAGGGTTTAAGATTTTTGTCATAGACTAATATATCGAATCGTTTATTCATTCCGTTTACTTTTAGGCTTCCTTCAACTGCAATGAGTTCTTTTGGATAGGTGTTTGCAAGAAGGTGAACGCAGTGTTGCCTTACCCATTCCTCAGGAGTAAGAGCAACGTATTGCTTTCTGATTATATCAAAAATTTCCTCTCCCGAAGAGTTTTGTCTTATCGAGAGAGGAAATTCTGGAAAATTTAATTCTATTCTGTTATTCTTCACTTTCTCCTCCGCCTGCTTCTCCACCTGCACCGTTGTCTAAGTGCTTTTTAGGTGCTTTTTTCATTGGTTTTCCATCGCCAAATCTATAAGAGAAGTTTAAAGTAAGTGATTGACGATAAGGTCTTCCGTGACGGAATGAAATATAATCGTCAGTTATTGTTGTAGAGTTATGTCCTGCTGTACGGAATATGTCGGCATATCTCAATGAAAGTGTGATTTTCTTATTTATGTTTTTCTTTATAGCGATGTCAGAGAAGAAACGTGCTGCTCTTTCTCCTTGAATTGTTTTGCTTGCTGCGAAATACATTGCAGAGGTTTGAATTGTCCATTCACCAGGTAGGTTCATTGTGGAATTTAACTTAGCGTCCCAATTGAAAGATTTTATTTCTTTGTCGTTAATGATAGTTGCGTCTGTGTAGTTTCCAAATAGGTTTGCACTAATGTTTACTTTCCACCATTTTGTTATTTGTTGGTCGATGATAAGCTCCAATCCGTAGTTTACACTCTTTTCAATATTTAAACTTGTTTGTGCAAGTTTTCCTTTATCTACTTCATCGCCTGCAATATCTAATACCCAATCAAATCCATACTTTCTTGCGTTCTCTTCTGTCCAAAGGAAATTAAACCAAGATATTCTATTGTTTGTTTGACGGTAATATGCAGAGGTGAAAATCGTTGTTGTAGGAAGGATTATTGAATATCCTAATTCCACAGCGTCTGTATATTCAGGGTCAATGTTTGGATTACCAAAACGAATGTGCTCAGGGTTTGATAAATCCACATTCGGCATCATTGTCCACATATTAGGACGGTTGATTCTTCTTGAATAAGAAAGTTGAGCCGATTGCATATCTGTTATTTGGTAAGAAAGGTGAACGGTAGGGAAAGGAGAGGTGTATTGTTTGTTGATAGAGTCGTTTTCTTTACCTAACATTTCTTTTCTTCCGTTTAAACTTGTGATTTCTCCTCTTAATCCGATTTGACCACTTAGTTTTCCGTAAGAGTATCCAACTGTTGCGTAAATTGCATTTATGTATTCAGTATTATAAAACTCATAACTCATATCGTCATTTCTTACATCGCTGCCATTTAGGTAGTAATCGTAAATAGAATAGCGATTAGAATAGTTTAGATTGTAACCAACCTCCATTTTTAATGTTTCAGAAAAAGGATGAGAGTAGTTAATGTTCACAACCGCTCTTTTGTTGTCAGATTCCGATATGTCTCTTTTTTCATAATTTGGTATAGTTGGGTTCCAATAGTCTAATATTTGAGAACTTTCTCTATAATGTTTTCCAATATTCCAATTAGCGTCAATCATCAATTCTTGTTCTGGTTTGTCAAATTGTTTAGTGAAGTTTAAAGAAAATGTATTGAAATTTCCATTGCTATTACCAGATGTAATTTGATCTAAACTACGAGCAGAATATAATGAAGAGTCTATACCATATCGTTGATCTAAAAGATTTTCATTAGCAATTATGGCATCATCGGTAGGGTGTCCGTGAACTCTTCCATTGTAAGAAAGAGTTAAAGATGTCTTATCGTTTATGTACCAATCGAATCCTATTTTTCCACCACCACTTAAATTTGTAGAATTACCAGTTTGTTTGCTTCTCATCCAAGCCTCTAAACCATCTCTTGTAGGGTTTAATAAGAGTTTCATATTATCGCTTCTTCTTCCTCTTTCATTGAATCTTCCATCCATAGAAGCAGAAAATCCCCATTTCTTTGTAGAATAATTAATCCCTGCACTACCATTTGTTCTTGGGAAAAGTTTTTCAATAGCACTACCTGCAGTAAGATTAATGTTTCCACTCAATCCCTTATTTCCCTTTTCCTTTAATTTAATATTGATAATACCACTCATTCCCTCAGGATCGTATTTTGCAGAAGGGTTTGTGATAACCTCAATGTTTGCAATAGTTGAAGCAGGTATTTGAGAAAGAACAGTAGCTAAGTCATTACCCAAAAGTTCCGAAGGTTTACCGTCAATTAACACCTTTACGTTAGAATTTCCTCTTAAACTAACGCTCCCTTCCTCATCAACAGAAACAGAAGGTACATTTTCCAAAACATCAGAAGCATCACCACCAGCAGAAACCAAATTCTTTTCAACATTGATTACACGCTTGTCTAATTTATATTCCATCATCTGACGCTCAGCCACGATTTCTACTCCCGAAAGAACCTCTGCATTAGTACTCATAGCAAGAGTGCCAACATTCAAAGGCTTTCCTTTTAACTTAATGTCCTTATAAACGTCTTTGTAACCAATGAAACTCAAACGCATAATAAAACTTCCGTTAGCCTTTACACCCTTTATTGTAAAATTACCTTTTTCGTCAGTTACCGTACCATCAATTAGTGTAGAATCTTTTACACTCAATAGCGTTACATTAACAAAAGGTAAAGCCTCTTCGGAATTTGCGTCAATAACTTGTCCATTTACAGACACTTTTTGTGCTTGAGCTTGTGCAAAAACATCGTTTGCTCCAAAGATAAACAACTGTAAAAACAGAATAAATGTTAATTTTCTCATATATGATTTTAATTTAAAACTTATAAAAACGCAATTTTGACAATAAAACACACATTAAGTTTAATTCTCTAAGAAAAAAATATCGTATATTTGCCAACTGAAAAATTTAAACAAAGAAAAGAGATATGAAAAAACTAATTTTAGCAATGATTTCGCTACTTGCGATAATCAATCTAAATGCACAAAAAGACATAAAATGGGGAGAAAGATTCTATGACGTATTAGACGATTGTCAAGATGCAGAAATCATAGCCCAAGACAATAACGGATTCTATATGTGGTATTGCTTGCAAGAGTACAAAGGCGAAGGAGAATTTGAACTCAACTATTACGTAGCAAGAAGCGACCATAACTTAAACGTAGATAAAATTGTAAGAATAGAATTTCCACATCCAACCTTCAAAATAGAACAAACATGGAGAGCAGGTGATTGTGTAGGATTTATTCTTAGCCGAACAACAGAAGATAAACCTGTTCAAACCAAAAGAAACACTAAAAAGAAAGACCAAGTAGTAGAAAAATCAGGAACTGCCAATCTTTACACACAATTCTTTCATTTAAGAGATATGCGTTTGATGGATAAACCTGAAAAATTCAAATCCTTCCGCTACTTTGCCAAAGAAGGAGAAAAACCATACCTATTTAACTTCTCAGAAAACAAAACAAAACTTGCATTTGCCTTTTTTGAAAAAGACACAGCAGGAGCAAAAGCCGTTCAAGTAGAAGTCTTTGATGAAAGAATGCGATTACTTTGGGATAGAAAACACAAACTAAACATAAGTAATCCAGAATACGAAATACAAGACATAAGCATAAACAACGAAGGAACAGAAACCCTTTTAGCAATACGCTCCTACACAACAGGAAAAAAAGTACAACACACAGATAGCAAAGCACATCTAATTTGGCTCACACAATACGAACAAAGACAATATGAACAACAAATAGAAAAAGCATGGCCAACCGACATTAAATGTACCTTTAACCTTGAAGGTGACTATTTAATGGCAGGCTATTATGGAAAAAATGCAGACAAACCAAAACTTGCACAAGGAAGCTTTGCATACAAATACGACCAAAGAAGAGGCTATTTGAAAAACAGTAGCACAAGAGATTTCAAAGAATACGAAACAGACGAAATGGTAAAAGAAGGCCTACCAAAACCATCAGACCAAACAGCAAAAATAAAAACCTTAGTTTCGATGATAGGAAGTAACCTTGTAATGATAGGCGAACAAGAATTCAAATCAACAATAATACCACCAAAACGTCGCGATGAAAAACCAACAGGCGAAGACGCAATGTATTATAGAGACATAATAATAACAAACATAGACAAAAACGGAACAATAACCAACAACTCCTATATACCAAAACGTCAAAAAGACTTTGAAGGCAAAGAATGCTACAACTCATTTGCAATGGCAAGAGACCGCTATGGCATATATATAATGTTTAATGACCATATAAAAAACTACGATAATAACGCCTTTACACCAGTAAAATGCTACAACGGCGACAAAATGCGAACACAAGTAAACTTCGTGCAAGTATTCTCAGACGGATCGTTCCGTTGGAGCAAAGCCTTTGACACAAAGCAAATGAAAATGCCATTTTTCAAAACTCTATACCTAACAACAACAAGCAAAATACTATTCTTCTCCCGCTTCCAAGACCACAACATATTAGGAGAATTTGAAATAAGATAAAAAAAGAATTATGAATAAAAAGGGTAACACATATCAACCACCCTTTACTATAAATGATGAAATAAGCACTCTTACTATTAAAATAGCTGAACAAATCGGTAGATTAACAGTAGGAGTGCTTAATCAACCTACACCACAATTACGAAGACAAAATCGTATAAAAACCATACAATCATCATTGGCAATAGAAAATAATTCACTGTCAATAGAACAAGTAACAGACATTATAGAAGGCAAACGAGTCTTCGGAGCCCCAAATGAAATCAAAGAAGTAAAAAATGCAATAGACGCATACAATCTTCTCTTTGAACTCAATCCCTATAAAGAAACAGATTTACTAAAAGCACACAAACTTATGACCTCTGAATTAGTTTCAGAAAGTGGTATTTATAGAAAAGGAGGAGTAGGAGTGTTTAAAGAAGATAAATGCTTACACTTAGCACCACCAGCCGATAGAGTACCAACACTAATAAAAGAATTATTACAATGGGTTGAAACAACCACAACCCACCCTTTAATAAGTAGTTGTGTTTTTCATTATGAATTTGAATTTATACATCCATTTGCAGATGGTAACGGACGAATGGGGCGAATGTGGCAAACACTCTTGCTAATGCAATGGCAACCTATTTTTGCATGGCTACCAGTTGAAACAATAGTAAAAGAACATCAACAACAATATTACCAAGCTATTGCACAAAGCGATGCAACCGCAAACAGTACCCCTTTTATAACTTTTATGTTACAATGCATATTGAAAGCATTACAAGAAATAGAAAAAAGTAACCAGAAAAGTAACCAGAAAAGTAACCAGAAAATTCTTACTGAAATTAGAAAAAAACCTGAAATTTCAATCAAAGAACTACAAGAAATCACAAACTTGTCAGAAAGTGGCGTAAAAAAGATAATTCGACAATTACGCCAAGACAATCAAATACAAAGAATCGGCGGAGCAAAAGGCGGATATTGGCAAGTTTTATGAAACAAAATCAAAATAATTGTCGGGAGTTATTACTTTAAATTCTGCATCTTTATAATTCTCTGCAAAACTTTTAGGAATATTAGTTTTAGCCTTTGCCGTATTCCATTTAAATTCGTATGCAGCAAGTTTTCCGTCAAATTCTTCTATTAAATCTATTTCTTGTTGTTGTTGAGTTCTCCAAAAATATATTTGAGCATAATGATTGAAGTAGGAATTTCGTTTTACACGTTCGCTTACCATTAGATTCTCCCAAAGCATACCAACATCATTTCTTAATTCCAATGGAGCAAAGTTAGAAATCAAAGCATTTCGTATACCATTATCGTAAAAATATATCTTTTTACCTTTCTTTATTTCGCTACGAAGATTGTTGCTATAAGCAGGAAGACGAAATATCACATAGCATTTCTCTAATAAATCAATATAACTTTCAATAGTGCTTTTGTCAACTCCTACTATTCTTGAAAGTTCATTATATGACACTTCACTTCCGATTTGCAAAGCTAAAGCTCTAACAAGTCTTTGTAGAATTTCAGGCTTTTTAATGCCTTTGTATTCTAATAAATCTCGATAAAGGTAATTATTTGCTAAGTTTGTTAAAATACGTTTGCTATCATTAGGATTCGTTACAACTTCTGGATAAAGACCATATATCATACGTTGTTCTAAAAGACGTTTTTCTTCACGTTGCGATGAGTGATTGGCAAGTTCTAAAAGAGAAATAGGAAATAAATTATACTCTATTAGTCTGCCTGTTGCAGGTTCGTTTATTTCATTAGAAAGCACAAACGATGAAGAGCCTGTAACCAATATTTGCGTTGGAAGTTTAAGATCAGCAAGCATTTTTAGCGACAACCCAATATTTTTTACACGTTGTGCCTCATCAATTACTACTACATCATGATTACCAATCAGCTGACGAAGTTCAGAAGAAGTTTTGTTTTCAATGTCCAATCTATCATCATAGTTGTCGCAGTTCAATTTTAGAACATTATTGAGCTCACCAACGAGACTATCATATAAAGTCGTTTTACCAACTTGTCGTGCACCCATAAGGGTTATGATCTTACCTTTATTAAAGTCATTTCTAATTATTTGCTCTATTGTTCTGCGTATCATAATAAGATTATTTATGATGCAAAGATATAAAATATTTTTCATCAAATCCCCAAATTCATATATAATTTGGGGATTACAATCACTAAATTCATATGTAATTTGGGGATTTGCGTGAATTTGTTTGGTTATTTGGCGTGAATTTGTAAATGAAATAAAGCTCCAAAAGATTGAAAAGTTTTTTTTCTTTGTTGTTAAAAATAAAAAGATAAAGGTAGGTTTGTATGTTTTTGTTTAACTTTGCATTACATTATAAAAACAAAAGATATGAATAGAATAATTATCGTAGGGAACGGATTTGATTTAGCACATGGAGTTAAAACAAGTTATAAGGATTTTATAGAATGGTATTTAGGGAGAGTAGTAGAGGAGTTAAAACAGAATTATTATTATGAAGATAAATTATTGGAAGTAAGATTACAAAGAATACGTTGTTCTACTTATGAAACGCCTAATTATCTTTATTCAGATAGTTTTAAAATAGAAGAAGTTATTAAAAATATTGAAAAAGATGGTTATATATTTGAATGTTTACCTTTCTTGCGTAGGATTATAAGTAATATAGAAAATAAAGGTTGGGTAGATATAGAGGCAGATTATTATGAAATGTTGAAAGATTATGCCTTGAAAGGACAAGGAGATGTTAAACAATTAAACGATGAATTATCATATATAGAAAAAAAACTTATAGAATATTTAACAGAAGTTGAAAGAAAATATTTGGATAGTTCTAATATACAAAAAGAATTTGAAAGTAAGATTAAAAATATAATATACGAACATATTGCAGGAAGAGATGTTTCAATTAATTATCATAGACAGCCAAGAGATAAAGAAATAGATAAAAATAATAGAGTTTTTTTATTTAATTTTAATTATACTGAGATAGCTGATAAATATATAGAAAAAGAAGATAATTTTTCTGTAATTCATATTCATGGAAAACTTGGTGATGAAGGTAGTGTAATATTTGGTTATGGAGATGAATTAGATGCTAAATATAAAGAGATAGAAGAACTTAACAACAATGAATGTTTGAATAAGGTGAAGTCTGTAAAATATCTTGAAGCAGATAATTATAGAAAAATACTTTCTATAATAAAAACAGAACCGTATCAAGTTTATGTTATGGGGCATTCGTGCGGAAATTCCGATAGAACCCTTTTAAATACAATCTTTGAGCACGAAAACTGCGTTTCAATTAAACCTTTCTATTACAAAAAATCAGACGGAACGGATAATTACATAGAGATAGTTCAAAATATTACAAGAAACTTTAATGACAAAAAACTTTTTAGAGATAGAGTAGTGAACAAAACCTATTGCAAACCATTGCCGCAATCAGAAATTAAACAAGGTTAAAAAAGGAAGTTAGATATTTTTCATTGCATAGAAAATCTGTATAGCAGTGCTTTTTACTGATTTTATATCTTCTATTTCAATATCTGGAGATATTTGTTTTTCAATATTTGAAATAAAGTTATAGGTTTTTTCTAAGACGTTTTCTATGTCTACTATGCCTATTTGTATTGTTTTACCGTCTTTATCTTTACCGTTTCTGTGTATAATGTGATGTCTTTTATTGACGCATTCCATTGTTTCTTTTATATCTCCTAAATCTACATTCAATATTGCTTTGTAAATAGGTTTTATTTTTTCTAACTTGTGATATATAATTTTTTGTAAATCTGTTTTAATTGTTTTTTCTAAGTTTTCTAATTCGCTAAAAATTTTACTAAAGGAAATCTGTTTATTGTCATAATCCTTATAATTTTCAATAAATTTTCTTCTTATTTCTTCTGAAGACAATATTTTTTGAATTAAAGTGTCGCTTAAATAAGTTTCCATAATAGTAATTGTGTGGGCATATAGCATTTTGTATAATGGATTTTTACATAACGATTTTTTGTTTTCTTCTAAAATGCAGTATATTTCACTTATTCCATTTTTAAACTCTTCATAATATTTAACTTCTGCATAGTAATCATAATCATCATAAAAGTCATTATAATCATCTTCTGGAAAAATTTCATCAATATTACTAATTTCAATATCCTTGTTTATATCATTTTCAGATTCAATTCTACCATACCCTCCATTATAGCTATTATGTAATTCTATATTGAATAATTCTTCACAATCACAATTTGTGCAATTATGTTCATAATATTCACTATTTGTACTTTCACTCCCTGTTTCTGCACTATAATCAGGTTCTGGATTATAAAAAAACTCTGTTTTATTTTCTTTACTGCAAAAAGGACAAGTAAATTCTATAGATATATTATTTGCAGTTAGATTAAAATCGAAATCACTCATAATGCTTATGTTATTTATTATAAAGATGTTACAAAAATAAATTTTTCCTTTGAATTATCAAAATAAAACAAAGAAATATTTTCATAACTCTTTGTTTAGAAAAAATTTTACGCACGCATTTTTATCTATATATTATTACTTTATTATAATTACTTATTTATTATTCTATTATTATATTATTATATGAGGTTATGTTAAGTTTGGTTAACACGATGTTAAGTTGTATTAACATTATGTTAAGTTTTTTTGTTGATTTCTGGACACTCACTTAACACGATGTTAAGTTTGACTTGACACAATGTTAAGTCTTTTTTCTTGTTTTCTTATTCGAAAAAGCCTTGGTTGAAGTAGATTTTATTGTTCTTTTTGTAGATTAAGCAGGCGTATGTTCGGCAGTGTATGGTGTCAAGGAGTATTTTCATACTTCTGCTGATTTGTTCTTGGCTCATGCCTAATAAATAGCCTAATGAGGCTTGACTTCCGTAGTAGCCTTGTTCTCCGAAGCCTTTTATATAGAATATGATTAGCAATTCGGAGTAAGAAACTTTTCTTTTTAAATCTTTTCCTGAGCGAGCGTATGATTTAATGTATAATAAATCGTCCCAATCGATTATTGTGAAATTTTTATTTTTCTTGTCCATAATATGCTTGTTTTAATTGGTTAGTTGCTACAAAAATACAAAAAAAATGTATCTTTGCACAATGTAATAATAGTGAAATGTATTCGTTTTTAATAATTATAAATATATAAATAAGTATGATAACAAATTACAAGGGTTTGTCTGACCAAGAGGTCATTGAGAGTAGGGAGAAATATGGTGTTAATATTCTTACTCCTGCAAAAAAAGTGCCTTTATGGAAAAAGTTTTTGGAGAAGTTTAAAGATCCAATGATAATTGTGCTCTTGATTGCAGGGGCTTTGTCTATTGCGATTTCGTTTTATGAGTATTTCTCGGGGGCTAAGGGATTTAGTGTGTTCTTTGAGCCGGTTGGAATCTTTGTTGCTATTTTTCTTGCAACGGGTTTGGCTTTTATTTTTGAGCTTAGGGCCGATAGACAGTTTGAGGTCTTGAATAAAGTTAATGATGATGAAATTGTTAAGGTGATACGCAACGGTAAGACAACTGAAATTGCAAAGAAAGATGTTGTTGTAGGCGATATTGTTAAGATTGCAAATGGTGATGAGGTGCCTGCTGATGCTGAGTTGTTGGAAAGTAGTTCGTTAAAAATAGATGAGTCGAGCCTTACGGGAGAGCCTATTTGTGAAAAGACAACTATTGAGGCTGATTTTGATAAAGAGGCTACTTTTGCTTCAAATCACGTTATGAAGGGAACGAAAGTAATGGAAGGACATGGCATTTGTAGAGTGTTTGCTGTGGGTGATAACACTGAAAATGGAAAAGTGTTCACTGCTGCACAGATTGATTCGAGTGTTCGTACGCCTTTGAATGAGCAATTAGATAAATTGGGCTCTTTGGTTTCAAAACTTGGTTATGCTATTGCGGGTTTGATTATTGTTGGTAGGCTTTTGCTTTATTTTACTTCCGATGCTCCTTTTGAGTTAATGGGATTTCTTTCTTATCTTTTGCAAACTGCAATGATTGCTGTTACTTTGATTGTGGTTTCGGTGCCTGAGGGTTTGCCTATGGCTGTTACTTTGGCTTTGGCTTATAGTATGCAAAAGATGTTGAAGACTAATAACCTTGTTCGTAAGATGCACGCTTGCGAAACAATGGGTGCTACTTCTGTTATTTGTACTGACAAAACCGGTACGCTTACTCAAAATCAAATGACTATTTATCAAACAAAATTCTTCTCACTTTCTGAACAAAAAATAGGAGAGGATAAATATTCTAATTTGATAAAAGAAGGTATAGCTGTCAATTCTACAGCTTCTTTGGACTTAACGGAAGAAAAGCCTAAGGTTATTGGAAATCCAACTGAGGGTGCGTTGCTTCTTTGGTTAAGAGAAAATGGAGTTGATTACTCTCCGTTAAAGAGAAGTGTTGATGTGAAAGAGGAAATACCTTTTTCAACCGAGAGAAAGTTTATGGCAACTTTGGTTTACTCTCCTTTGATGCAAAAAGATGTGCTTTATGTTAAGGGAGCACCTGAAATTGTGCATGCGATGTGTTGCTCAACTTGTCAAAACGTCTCTAAGGAAGAAATAGATGCAACTTTGCTTGAATATCAATCACAAGCAATGCGTACTTTGGGCTTTGCATACAAGATTGTTGAAGAAGGAGAAAAGGTAATTGAGAATGGAAAGATTGTAGCAAAGGGATTGGAATTTTTGGGTATTGTTGCAATTTCAGACCCTGTTAGAAAAGAAGTGCCTGCTGCGATAAGAGATTGTATTTCGGCAGGAATAAATATAAAAATCGTTACAGGCGACACCACAGGTACTGCAAAGGAAATTGGTCGTCAAGTTGGGCTTTGGACAAGTGAAGATGGAGAGAAGAATATTATTACAGGACCAGAATTTGCTGCACTTAGCGATGAGGAATTGAGAGAAAGAATTTTGAATTTTAAGATTATTTCTCGTGCAAGACCTATGGATAAGAAACGATTGGTAGAAACTCTTCAAGAATTGGGTCAAGTAGTTGCTGTAACGGGTGATGGAACAAACGATGCTCCTGCTTTGAAGGCAGCTCACGTTGGTTTGTCAATGGGAGATGGTACTTCGGTTGCAAAAGAAGCAAGTGATATTACAATTATTGATAGTTCGTTTGAATCAATCGGAAGAGCAGTTATGTGGGGACGTTCTTTATATCAAAATATTCAAAGATTTATTCTTTTCCAAATGACGGTAAACGTTGCAGCTTGCTTTATTGTCTTGGTGGGAGCCTTTATGGGAACGGAATCTCCGCTAACGGTTACTCAAATGCTTTGGGTAAACTTAATTATGGATACTTTTGCTGCAATGGCATTAGCATCGCTTCCACCTACTGAAAAGGTGATGAAAGACAAACCAAGAAATAGAACAGATTTTATTATCAATAAGTTTATGCGTGGAGCAATCATTGGCACAGGTGCTTTATTCTTTGCTGGTTTGTTTGTATTGCTTTGGGTTTTCCAACACGTAGATATTCATTCTTTGAGCGAACTTTGCACTCAAACCTTTACTAATGACGGACATTTGAATAGATATGAAGAAAGTTTGTTCTTTACTATCTTTGTTATGCTTCAATTTTGGAATATGTTTAACGCTCGTGCTTACAAAACAGGACGTTCAGCCTTTAACTTCAAGGGTTGTGAAAGTTTTGGATTGATTGCCTTGATTATCTTGGTAGGACAGGTTGTGATTGTGAGCTTGGGAGGAGAGATGTTTAACGTTACGCCTTTGTTGTGGCAAGATTGGTTGATAGTAATAGGCTCTACTTCAATTGTGCTTTGGATTGGTGAGATTGGTAGATTGATAAATAGACTTAAACGTAAATAACGATAATGTTTTCTCGTACAGAATTGCTTTTAGGACGTGAGGCAATAGAGAAATTGCAACAAGCCTCTATTCTCATCGTGGGACTTGGTGGAGTAGGGGCATACGTTGCTGAAATGTTGTGTAGAGCAGGGGTTGGAAAGCTTACTTTGGTTGATGGTGATACGGTGAGTGAGAGTAATAAAAACAGACAACTTTTGGCTCTTTCTTCAACAATAGGAAAAAATAAGACTGAGGTTTTAAAACAACGCTTAGAGGATATAAATCCAAATATAGAAATAGTTGCTCATACCGAGTTTCTTAGAGATGAAAATATGATTTCTCTCTTGGAAAATAATAAGTTTGATTATGTTGTTGATGCAATAGATACTCTTTCTCCAAAGGTTTTTTTGGCAGCATGGAGTATTTATTTCAATATTCCAATAGTTAGCTCAATGGGTAGCGGAGGAAAAATGGATACTCAAAAGATAGAAATAGCCGATATTTCAAAAACTTACAATTGTTCTTTGGCTCGTATGATGAGAAAGAAGTTGCATAAGTTAAAGATTTATGAAAATATCATAGCAGTGTTTTCGCCCGAAGAGGTTTCAAAGGATTGTGTTGTGGAGCAAAGAAGTGAGAATAAAATCTCTAATGTCGGAACAATATCTTATATGCCTGCAATGTTTGGTTGCACAATTGCGAGCGTGGTTATTAGAGAATTGATAGGTATTCAAGTAATAAAAAGAAAAGATAATGGAAGGAATGATAGAAGTGTTTTGCAGAAATACAGATAGACGCTTTTTGGTGCCTTGTGGTACTGATTTGAAAGAGGTTTTGAAGTATTCGCAATTAGAAAATGAGGAAAATGTTTTAGGTGCTTTGGTTAATAACAAAGTGCAAAGTATGGATTACAAGATTTATACGCCAAGAGAGGTTGAGTTTTTTGACTATAATTCTTCTTTTGGTAAGAGAATGTATGCTTTGAGCTTGATGTTTGTCCTTTATAAAGCAACAAAGGAATTGTATCCTCAATATGAAATAGCTATTCAACACTCTATGAATGACGGATATTATGTTGAGTTTGAAAATTCAGAGGTTGATGTGCCTAAAATCTTGCCAAATCTTCTTGGTAAGATGAAAGAAATTGTTGAGGCTGATATTAAGTTTCAAACAGATGTGATTCCTACAAACAAGGCTGTGGAATTGTTTAGAAAAGTGGGAATGGAAGAAAAGGCAGATTTGCTTTCTTGTAGCAAACGTTTGTATGCAAATGTAGATGTGCTTGATGGTACAATCAATTCTTTTTTCTTTAATTTAGTTCCTTCAACTTCTTACTTAAAAGTCTTTGATTTATATTCTTATAACAAAGGAATAATTTTGCAAATGCCTGAAAAAAAACGTCAAGTGAGCGATAAATTATTCTCAGTGTTTCAAGAGCATAAAAATTGGTTAAAGGTCTTGAATACTCCTTTTGTTTCGGACTTGAATAAGGTGGTTGTGGCAAAAAAAGAAAATGAATTGATTCAAGTCAGTGAGGCTTTGCATGAAAAGAAATATGCTCAAATTGCAGATGAAATAAATAAAAGAAAAGATAGGGTAATGCTTGTGCTTTTGGCAGGGCCTTCTTCTTCGGGTAAGACGACCTCTTGCAGAAGAATTTCCACTCAACTTTCGGTTTTGGGCTACAATCCTATTCAAATTTCACTTGATGATTATTTTGTAAATAGAGAATTTACTCCAAAAGATGAGAATGGAAATTATGATTTTGAGTGTTTTGAAGCCTTAGATGCAGATTTCTTTGTCTATCAAATGAAAGAATTGATTAAAGGTAATAAAGTTAGTTTGCCAAGATTTAATTTCCTTACAGGACAAAGAGAAGAAACTCATCAAGAAATTCAAATGAAGGAAAATTCTATTCTTATAATTGAAGGAATCCATGCTTTGAATCCACGCTTAACCGAAAGCATAGAGGAAAAATATAAGTATAAAGTATTTGTTTCTGCTCTTACTCAGGTGGCACTTGATAAACATAATTTGATTTCAACCTCCGACAATAGATTGATAAGAAGAATTGTAAGAGATAATAATTATAGAGGCTATTCTGCTGAGGATACAATAATGCGTTGGGATAGTGTTCGCTCAGGAGAAGAAAAGCATATTTTCCCTTATCAAGAAAATGCCGATACTATTTTCAATTCTTCACTTTTGTATGAAATAGGACTTTTGAAACCAATAGTTGAGCCTTTGCTTATGGAGGTTGGACAAAATTCTCCTGCATACGCTGAGGCGAAAAGATTGCAAACATTTTTAGCAAACTTTAAGTCATTTCACTCCGATTTTATTCCGCCAACCTCAATTATGAGAGAATTTTTAGGAGGTAGTAGTTTTAATTATTAGGTCTTTAAAATGGGTTTAAAACTTTGAGGATTAAATAATTAACTCTAATTGTTAATAAACTATGTTGAAAAAAGAGGAAAAGAAAGTGCAGATAATGAAAAAAAAGTAGTAATTTAGCACCCTCAATTGTATATAAAAAGAAAAATAAATAGTAACAAACATCAGTAACAAGATGGAAGTAAAAAAATCAGACAAAGCGAACTTGGAGAAAGCAAAAGGAATGTTTCTTCAATTGGGTTTGGTTATAGCTCTTGGTATTGTTATCGTTGCCTTTGAATGGAAGAGTTACGATAAAGAAGCTGAGGAAATACAAATTACCCAAGTAGTTCAAGAAGTTGAAGAAATGGTAATTCAAACCAAAGCAGAAGAACCACCTCCACCACCAGAAGAACCACCACAAGCAGAAACAACAGAATTTGAAATTGTTGATGATGACCAAGAATTGGAAAACGAGTTCAATATTGAATCTTTTGAAAACACAACAAATGCTGACGTTTTTATTCCACAAGTTGAAATAGAAGAAGTGGAAGAGGAAGAAGAAGAAACAACTATCTTTACTGTTGTGGAAGAAAGTGCGATGTTCCCTGGCGGTCAAGCAGAGTTGATGAAATATCTTGCACAAAACATCAAATATCCTCAACAAGCAAGAGAAACAGGTACACAAGGATTAGTTTATGTTACCTTTGTTGTTGAAAAAGATGGCTCTTTGACAGACATAAAGATATTAAGAGATATCGGATCTGGCTGTGGAGAAGAAGCAATCAGAGTTGTAAAATCAATGCCTAAATGGAAAGCTGCAAAGCAAAGAGGAAAAGCAGTGAGAATGCAATTCAACTTACCTGTTAAGTTTACATTAGCTGGATAATCTTAAAATATAAAATAAGACAATGTTATGGATATAGATTGTAATCAAAAACAATCTATATCCTTTTTTTTGATTAAAGTAGAATGATTACCGTAAATAATATTTCAATTCATTTTTCAGGAAATTATTTGTTTGATAACGTAAGTTTTGTTGTTGGCGACAGAGATAGAATTGGTCTTGTAGGAAAGAATGGTGCAGGAAAATCAACTCTATTGAAAATAATAGCAGGACAACAAGAGTGTGAAAAAGGAAATATTGTTGTTTCCAAGTATCAAACTATTGGTTATTTGCCACAAGAGATGATTCCAAGCTCAACAATGAGCGTAATAGATGAGGCACTTACAGCCTTTAAAGAGGTGAATCGCATAAATGAAGAATTAGAAGAGTTGAATCAACAAATAATTTCTTCAACTGATTATCTTTCTAAGGAATATGAAAATCTTTTGCAAAGACATTCCGAACTAACCGAAAGACTTAACGTTATGGGAGCAAGTAATATGCAATCGCAAACCGAGAAAGTATTGCTTGGATTAGGATTTTCTCATAGTGACTTTTCAAGAAAAATGAATGAGTTTTCTTCTGGTTGGCAAATGAGAGTGGAATTAGCAAAAATTCTTTTGCAAGCACCAAATACAATCTTGCTTGACGAGCCGACAAACCACCTTGACATAGAATCTATTCAGTGGTTGGAGAATTTTCTTGCCAATTACTATGGTGCGGTAATACTTGTTTCTCACGATAAGGCGTTTTTAGACAATGTTTGTAAGCGTACGATTGAAATAAACTGTGCAAAGGTTTACGATTACAAGGTTTCTTATAGCAAATATGTAGAACTTTTGCTTGAAAGACAACAACAAGAAATTTCTCAGTTGAATAACCAACAAAAACAAATAGCAGAGATTGAGAAATTCATAGAGCGTTTTCGTTACAAGGCAACAAAAAGCAAGCAAGTGCAATCTCGCATAAAGATGTTAGACAAAATGGAAAGGGTAGAGGTAACTCAAACCGACACTTCTAACATTCACTTTAAGTTTCCACCAGCTCCACATTCTGGAAAAATAGTTGTGGAAATCAATCATTTGAATAAAAGCTATGGAGAAAAGCTTGTGTTGAAAGATGTAAACCTTTTGATTGAAAAAGGAGAGAAAGTAGCCTTTGTAGGAAAAAACGGAGAAGGAAAATCAACACTTTCAAAAATCATAGTAGGCGAAATCACCGATCAAAGCGGGGAATTTAAATTAGGACATCAAGTAAAAATAGGTTATTTTGCACAAAACCAAGCAGCACTCTTAGATCCAAACAAAACAGTTTTTGAAACAATTGACGATATTGCAGAAGGGGAAATAAGAACCAAGATACGCACAATTTTAGGCAGTTTCTTATTTGACGAAGAGGCGATAGAAAAGAAAGTAAAGGTGCTTTCGGGAGGAGAAAAAACACGACTTGCACTTGCAAAACTAATACTTGCTCCTGTCAATCTATTGATTCTTGATGAGCCTACAAACCACTTGGATATGGTGTCAAAAGATATTTTGAAAATGGCACTAATGCAATATGACGGAACTTTGATAGTTGTTTCTCACGACAGAGATTTTCTTCAAGGATTGACCGATACGCTTTACGAATTTTCACATCATCATATCAATATCTTTAAGGGAGATATTTTTGAGTTCTTAGAAAGCAAAAAGATGAACGATTTAAAAGACTTAAACTTATCAGTTGAGAAAAAAACTATTGTATCGGAACAGACAATCTCTCAAAACAAGATAGATTATCAAAATCAAAAAGAAAATCAAAAAGAGATACGCAAAATAAAAAATCAAATCGCCAAGATAGAAGAAGAAATAGAAAAAATAGAACAAGAAATTGCAAATGCAGAAGAAGTACTTTGCAATCAAGGAGAAGTAGATGCCTCATTTTACACAAAGTATGAAAACAACAAACAACTGCTTAATGAAAAAATGCAAGCATGGGAAGAGTTGCAGACAATGTTAGATTAGCATATCCCATAGTTCTTTCGGGAGTAGGAATGAGTATCGTGCAGTTTTTCGATACTCTAATGGTAGGACAAGTTAATAAAGAATCCTTAGCTGGCGTTGCCTTTGCTTCTGCTATTATAATAATTTTCTTAGTCTTTGGACAAGGAATGGGAATGGCACAAACCCCCTTAGTAGGACAAGCCTTTGCAAGAAAAGAAACAAAAAGAGTTGCCGCAATCTTTCAAAACGCAATCCTGCAAAACATATTCATAGGTATTTTCATAGTATTGATGCTTATGATTATGCTTCCATTCTTACATTACTTTGGACAAGAGGAAGAAGTAATAAGATATGCAAGACCATATTTCATTGCAACAGCACTTTCTCTCTTACCTGCACAAATCTTTCTTGCCTTTCGTCATTTTATGGAAGGAGTCGGCAACACAAAAGTAACAATGATAATCATCATATCGGCAAATATTCTAAACATAATCCTCAACTATATTTTTATTTTTGGCAAATTGGGCTGTCCTGCAATGGGAGCCTTTGGAGCAGGCCTTTCAACCTTAGTTGCAAGAACACTTATGCCGATTGCATACGTAGTTTTTATTCTTTTAAACAAGAAATATCGCCGCTATACCTATTTCTTTAAAAAAGAAAACCTAAAACTATATATGCAAAAGAATATACTAAAATTAGGAGCACCAATAGCAGTACAACAAACCTTAGAATGCTTTTCGTTTTCTATGGTAACAATAATGATGGGGTGGTTTTCCGCAGTAGTTTTAGCAGCATACCAAATCGTAACTACATTCTTTACAATGACTTTTCAAATATCTTGTGGAGTAGCAAGTGCAACCACAATATTAGTTTCACACTCCTACGGACGAAAAGACTACAACGCAATAAGCGAACACTCAAAAACAGGAGTAATACTAAGCATTATAGCAGTAGGATTCTTTGGATTGCTTTTTATTCTTATTCCAGACTTTATTACCTCAATGTTTACTGACGATGTAGAGGTGATAAAACAAGCTGCACCATTATTTTTGATTGCAGGAATATTCCAAGTAATAGACGGAACGCAAGTTACTTTACTCGGAGCATTAAGAGGAATGAACGATGTAAACAAACCAATGAAATATTCACTCTTTGGCTACATCTTAATAGCCCTTCCACTTGCCTATATCTTAGGATTTATTTTCAATTTAGGACCTTGTGGAACGTTTTCAGGAATAGCCTTAGGATTGTTAGTAGCAGCAATTCTCTACAAAAAAAGATTACAAACTATAATCAAAAAGAAAAAAAATAGTATCTTTGCTCCTTAAAAATAAAGAAAAATGAACGTAGTAAAAATATCAAAAATATTAGACTTTTTAGCAATGTTGCTACTCTTGGTCATAGTAATCTATCAGATTTTCTTTAAATTTGAAAAAGTGGAATACTTAATATTGGCAGTTTTAGCAGTAGCAATAGTAAAAATGATAGCAGCAATAATGAAATCCAACTATTACGAAAAACACTACAAACAATTAGAAGAAGACAACGAATTTTTAGAAAGAAGAATAAAAGAATTAACAGAAAATAATAAATAAAAAATAAGAGAAAATGGCAACAACAGCAGACATCAAAAACGGATTGTGTATAGAAATGAACAACGACTTGTTCACAGTAGTGGAATTTCTTCACGTAAAGCCAGGTAAAGGAGCAGCATTCGTAAGAACAAAACTTAAAAGTTTCAAAACAGGAAGAACATTAGAGCATACATTCCCTTCTGGAACAAAAATCGAAACTTGTAGAGTAGAACGTCGTCCTTATACTTTCCTTTACAAAGACGATACAGGATATAACTTTATGCACGCAGAAACTTACGAACAAATAAACATAGAAGAAACTCTAATTAACGCACCTCAATTCCTTAAAGAAGGACAAGCAGTAGAAGTAGTGGTGCATGCAGACACAGAAACACCACTTTCATGCGAATTACCACCATTTGTAGAAATGGAAGTTACTTACACAGAACCAGGAGTAAAAGGAAACACAGCAACAAACGCAATGAAAGACGCTACAGTTGAAACAGGAGCAAAAGTAAGAATACCTTTATTCATCGAAACAGGCGAAAGAATCAAAGTAGATACAAGAACAGCAGAATACTCAGAAAGAGTGAAATAAAAAAGCAAAGAAATAATTTCAAAAAGCAAAGAAAAATTAAATTTTTTCTTTGCTTTTTTTTATTTTTTCTAAGGAAAATTTTCTATCTTTGTGGTGTCTAACCATAAAATATTAGCGATATGAAAAAAGTATTATTTATTTTAGTAGCAGTTTTGCTTTGTGGAACAGTTGCAAACTCACAAAACATATCAGATACTTTATTTAATGATTATTTCTTGCCTGATTATATAGATGTAGATTCTTGTGGCTACACTAATTTTTATTCAACAGATGATGTCTATAGTAATTTAGCAAGAGGGCATTATTATTTTTTAACAACAGGCTATGGTATTCAAATTAATTATCAAAGTTATAGCGGTGTACTTGACAGAGCTCAGCCTTGTTATACAGATACTTTATTAACAATTAAAGGAATTGCAATAGGAGTTAATAATAGGGAGGCTTCTCTTTATGATTATGTAAAATTAAGGTATTTGTTTGGAAATGTGAATAATACATTAAATTTAACAGAACTTTATAATACTAAGCCAAAAGGTAAATTAAGGGTGATGGATAGTACATTAAGCAGAGAAATTACATCTATTGATATTGATACAAACTACACTTACATAGATACAGAGTTTTTTTCTTATATGGAATACTACTTTGAAAATTCTGTTAATGTAAATGGCTTGTTTTATATAGTGGAAGATGTTTTGCCAACAAGTACTCGCTTACATTATGTTGTTGCAACAGATTGTTATTTTGAGTATCCATCTTTAGTAAGAACTGCAGAATGGGATACACTCTCGTCTTGGGTGCAATGGGAAGAACATATTTTTAATACAATTCCTCTATCAACATGGTCTTTTGGAAGTACATATCAATATTTGCCGGTTCTTACAGGCGGTAGCCATAATACAAGAAACGAATGTCAAATGTATTTCTTCCCAATCTTTGCAGAAACAGACTCTACTTTGGGAGATGGCACAACAGATATGTCGCTTTACAATGCTACTGTTGATAAATATTCCAATGTTTACCCAAATCCTGCAAGTGATATTCTAACAGTGCAATCATCATTCAAGGTAAGAGAAATAGAAATCCATAATGCCTTAGGACAAGTTGTGTTAAGAAAACAAGGCAGTCAAAACATTGAAACAATAGATGTATCAAATCTTCAAAGCGGAACGTACATTGTAAGAATAAAAACACAAAGAGGCTTTGCAAACAAAAAGATTTTGATAGAATAAGAAAAAGAAATATTTCTATATTTGCAAGACATATTCAAATATTATGCAAAACTTCAAAAGCATAACCTACCTTTGCAAGAACAATTTAAGCAAATAGAGATGTTTGCTTCATCTCTTGCTTTGAGCAAACATCGTTAAAATAAACCCAATCAAAGCAAAAGAGAAAAAACAATTAAATTTACAATATTCAAAAAAATAAGAATATGAAAAGAAGTATAATATTACTATTGGTATTACTACCAATATTCGCATTTTCACAAATGCAACAAATAATGAATCAAAACAGTACGGCAACATTAAAAAGAAATTCAAGTTACACAACGAATTACATTAGTTACGATTCAATAAAAATTAGAACTATTGATAAAGAAAATTTAGTATTATCAATACCTTTTAGTAACCCAAATGGCACAGAATTTATATTGTCCATGAATAATAATGGAGGAAAAGGTGCTTATATTGTATTGAAGGTTTGTGATTTCAAAATTTTTGAAGATCATATCTACTTTTGTGGCACTAATAATGGAGTAGGATTTATTGGTTGGACAAAAACTGAAAATATGTTTTCTTCAAGTCCTAATCCTGCTCACATAGAGTTAATAAACGATCCAATAATTGTTGGAGAAGTTAGTGAATTAGAAGTATATGAATTAGACGAAAAAATACATATAGCGGCAATAGCAGATGAAAGATTTTTAATACACTTACATAGGGATACTAATATATCCTACCAAATAATAGAAAGTCAATATAGATTTAAAACTCTATCAGTTGGAAGAAAATATATATCAACAATAGAAAGAATAGATAATAGCACATTGATAATATCTTCATTTTACGGAGGAGATATACAACAATACACAGGCTCAATCTTTTCTCATCCTGATTTATCATACAATAAATATCTATTAGAAAACCTTGTAGATGATGTATTTGCATTAGCATACACTCACGAAGCACAAACCTTAAACAAAACATATAAAACAGACTTTGCAATTTATGAAGCGACATCAGCAATTAATATAATAAACAAACAATGCTTAGAAGTAAATAATGCAAAATTAAGACCGATTGATTTGGAGTTTTGTAAAGAAGATGGCAAATTATTATATCTTGCAAATGGACATTATGGATATGATGAAATATTTGAGTTGACTCCATTTAATCAAAGTATGTATATTGCTAAATCTGTACAACCATTACCCGAATCAGATTTAAGGATAAAACAATATAATGGTTTAACAAGATATGACGATTATTATTATGCTGCAATTACTAAAGATACTGCAAATGGTGTTGTAATATTTGATTGCGAAAGGAATTCGTCTCAGTCGTATGGTTGTGCAACTACGTTCAATCAAAAGGTCGCAATAATGTTTCATTTAAATCAAATATTAGGATTACCTTCTTATACTTATATTGTAGGACAAAAGCATAAAATCACACAAAATATCATACCTAATCCAATTAACTATAATATAATATGTAATCAATAATAAAAACAAGTAATAACATTAAAATTTAAGTAATATGAAAAAAACAGTATTTCTTTTAGTAGCAGTTTTGCTTTCTTCTTTTATTGTGAAAGGACAAAACTCTAATCCACCAAATAATTATTTCCTCCCGGATTATATAGATGTAGATTTCTGTTCTTCTGCTTTTAATTATTATAATTATACTGAACATAATGGCTTAACAAGAGGACATTTTCATTTTTTTCACACAGGCCTAGGGCATAAAATAGTTGATAGAGCACAACCTTGCTATACAGATACATTATTAACGATTCAA
>JAZRIM010000018.1:0-143712 GCA_045645265.1 Candidatus Onthomorpha sp. | reverse complement strand
ATCTAAATGTCCCTCCAAGGTTTTAAGGCATTGTCCTGTGTTTGCATCCCATATCTTAATGGTTTTATCCCATGAACTGCTGATTATTTTTGTACCATCTGGACTATATGCTACGGAAGTGACACCATCTGAATGTCCCTCTAAGGAATTAAGACATCTCCCTGTGTTTGCATCCCATATCTTAATGGTTTCATCCCCTGAACCGCTGATTATTTTTGTGCCATCAGGACTATATGCTACGGACAAGACACCATATGAATGTCCCTTTAAGGTTTTAAGGCATTTAAACTTGGTTACATCTTGTGCATTCAATTTTTCAAATCCAACAAATAATGCAGTAAATACCACAATCAAACTAAAAATCTTTATTTTATTCATTTTCAACATCCTTTTTAAAGGTTAATAACTTGCACACAAAGGTATAACAAATTTTTAAAAGCACAAAAAACTTGCGAATAAAGTCTTGGTTTTCTAAGTTTAAGAATTAGGGAAATCGGATTTATTTTGCCAAAATTTCAAAACCGATTTTTTAGCAAAATTTTTGACGAAAATTGGGGTAAATTTTTCGCAAATTTGGAGTTTTTTTACGAAAAGCTCGTTTAGAATTTTCTAAATCAGGGATAGAAATTTCTAAATCAAGGATAGAAAAAATTAAATCAAGGTTTTTTTGCATGAAAATCAATGAAAAAATTTGAAAAAACAAAGAAAAAATTAAAAAAATCAAAGACTTTTTTGGCAAAATCAGGGCTTAAAAAAGTTAAGTCTTTGATTTAGTGAATTTTAGTTAAGGGCTTATATTTTCAAAATTTGCAGTCGGAAATCTTTTGCTTGAAAATATCGCAAGCATTTGGCGTTAAGTGGTGGAGAAACGAATTTATTTTTAAATAAAAACAAAGAAAGCGGAGAAGATTTCTCCGCTTTTGTTTTATCTTTTATAGTGTGGAATGTCGTTTGGTATTACTATTGACATTTCAACTAAGCCTGCAAATTGCCCATCTTGATACCAAGGTGTTTGATAAATCAATTTCTTTACTCCTTCTTTCTCTATTGTATATGTATTAGTGCTTTCGGAGTTCATAAGGTGCTTTATCATTTCTTGTGCACGTTGTGGGTGGCAGTCAAATAAGGATTTTCCTATCAAGTCTTTGCCTCCGCTTTTTGCAAAGGTCATTTGACTGCGTTGGTTCATATCTAATATTTTGCCATCTTTGTCGCAAACGGTTATTGCTACGAATGGCAATTCATTTGACCAATTTTCCATTTTCTTATTTGCAAGATAATGCAGCTAATGCTATTGAATACATTTTTGTTTTTGTACTATCGCCTCTTGAAGACAACACACAAGGAACTTTTGCTCCTACTACCATTGCTGCAAGCTCTGCTTTTGCAAATTTTGTGCAAGATTTGTAGAATACGTTTCCTGATTCAATGTTTGGCCATACAAGACAATCTGCATCTCCTGCTACTTCGCCTTTCAATTTCTTGATTTCAGCACTTTCTTTGTCAATTGCTACGTCCAAAGCCAAAGGTCCGTCAATGATTGCTCCTTTTATTTGTCCACGATTTCCCATTGCTGCTATCAAAGCTGCATCAACACATGATGGAATTCCAACACTCATTTGTTCGGTTGGTGCTATCATAGCAACTTTTGGTGTTTCTATTCCAAGAGTTTTTGCTGTATTGATAACATATTGTGTGATTGCTGTTTTTTGTTTAAAGTCTGGTGCTGGAATAACTGCAACGTCAGATGTAATAAGTAGTTTGTGGTATGTAGGTACCTCAAATACTGTTACGTGAGAAAGAACTGGTTTTCCACCAGGCATCAATCCTTTTTCTTTGTTAAGGATTGCTCTCATGTATTTGTCTGTTGAGCAAAGACCTTTCATTAATATGTCGCCTTCTCCTGCGTTTATCAATTCTACTGCTTTGTTTGCTGCAAGTTGTTCATTAGCTTCTTGAACTAATTTGAATTTGTTTACATCTATTCCTTCTTCTTCGCAAACTTTTTTAATAGTATCAATATCTCCAACAAGTGTTGCTTCTACTATTCCAAGGTCCATAGCCATTGATGCTGCACCTATTGTGTGTGAATCGTTAGCATACGCTGCTACTAATCTTTTTTTGCCTTTTACTTTTACGGCTTCAATGATTTCGTCTAATTTTTTAATCATCTCGGTTATTGTTTTATATTATTATTTAATTAATTCTATCTTTTGCAAAATTACTATTTTTATTCCAAATAATGTAAAGAATTAAAGAAATTATAGTTGCAACTCCTCCCACAATGTAAGAAATTGTAGGATTTAAGCTTAGTCCCTCCGGTGCAATGAATATGTAACTCACACACACCATTGTCATAAATAAAGCAGGGATTAGGGTTATTAAGTAGTTGCGTTTTTCTTTTGTAAGGTAGATTGTGATTGCCCAAAGTGTGAAAACGGCAAGGGTTTGATTGCACCAAGCAAAGTAACGCCATAGTATGTCAAAGTTTATTTGCAATATAAGAAAACTTGCTATAAAAAGTGGTATGGAAATCAATAATCGTTTTGAAATTTTCTTTTGGTCCATCTTTAAAAAGTCGGCAACAATCAAGCGAGCCGAACGAAAAGCGGTGTCTCCCGATGTAATTGGTGCAAATATCACGCCTAAAAGTGCAAGAAACGCTCCCGCAACTCCCAACCACTCTTTTGTAACGCTATCAACTATTACTGCCGCGTTGTTTTCCTCCATTCCATTTTCATAAAAGAAAGCACTTGCAACCGCAGCCCATATAAGAGCGACTATTCCCTCAATAATCATTGCTCCATAAAAGACGGGGCGACCATGTTTTTCGGTTTTCAAACAACGAGCCATCATTGGAGATTGCGTAGCGTGGAATCCCGAAATCGCACCACAAGCAATTGAGACAAACATCATTGGAAAAATTGGATTATTGTCGGGTGAGGTGTTTTTAAGACTTGAAAAACTTGTAATTTCCGGCAATACGGGCGATTTAACTATTAACATAACAAGCATTCCTAACGCCATAAAAAGTATAGCTATTGCAAAAATGGGATAAATCTTTCCTATAATCTTATCAACCGGCAAAAGTGTTGCAAGAATATAATAAAGGAAAACAACAATAGCCCAAAAAGTAATATCTAATGCATCGGGTGTGAGTTTTGCAAGCAAGCCTGCCGGTCCCGAAACAAAGACTGCTCCCACCAAAACCATAAGCAATATTGTAAAAACCCTCATTGTTTGTTTTGCTCCATTGCCTAAATATTTTCCTATCAATTCTGGAAGACTTGCTCCTTGATTTCGCATTGAGAGCATTCCTGAAAAATAATCGTGAACTGCACCTGCAAAAATACTTCCAAAGACAATCCAAAGATAAGAGGCGGGTCCGAATTTTGCTCCCATAATTGCACCGAATATTGGACCTAATCCCGCAATATTTAGAAACTGAATCATAAGTATTTTCCACGTTGGCATTGGAATATAATCCACTCCATCTCTTTGAGCAATCGCTGGGGGAATTCTTTTCTCATCGGGTTGAAATACCTTTTCAATAAATTTTCCATAAAGGAAGTATCCTGCCACCAAAACAGCAAGAGCAACTAAAAAAGTTATCATATCACTTATTTTTTATGCAAAGATAGTATAATTTTCTTTAACTTTGCATTATGAAATTAAGAGCGGTTGAATTAGACGATGTAGATTTACTCTACGAATGGGAAAACGATATGGAATTATGGGAATTTGGCAACACAATGCGACCTTTTTCCAAATACGCCTTAGAGAATTATGTCCTTAACTCTCAAAACGAAAGCCTTTATAGTGCAAAACAAATGAGGTTAATGATTGATGTAGAAAGAAATAATGCCATTTATACATTAGGTTGCATAGATGTGTATGACTATGAGGCGAAAGACGCAAAAGCAGGCATAGGAATATTTATTTGCGAGAGCGAACGCCAAAAAGGATATGCACAAAAGGCAATTTCTTTGCTTGAAAACATAATGCAAAACACCTATAACATTCATCAACTCTATGCTTTTATTACCGAGGATAATGAAAAAAGCATAGCTTTGTTTGAAAAATGTGGATATAAATTCAATGCAAGCTTAAAAGATTGGGTTTTAGTAAATAGAAAATTTAAAAACGTAAATATTTATCAAAAAATATTCTAAAAACTATGAAGAAACAAACAATAATTATCTTATCAATAGTAGCCTTAATTCTAATTATTGGAATCATTTGTGGCTTTTCACTTTTAAATAAGAAAGTAAGAAACAACGAAAGCGTAAGTTTATATATCTATCCTTCGGAAAACTACGAAAAAGTCTTAGAAAAACTTGAAAAAAATGGCGTTATAAAAAAAAATGAGAGAGCTTTTTCTATTTTTTCCAAAGTAAAAAATTTAGAAAACAATGTAAAATCGGGACACTACATAATAGAGCCAAAAACAAGTCAAGTAGATTTAGTTCGCACACTTGCAAACGGATTGCAAACCCCTGTAAAACTTGTTATCAACAAAGTAAGACTAAAAGAAGACTTTGCTAAAAAAGTAGCAAAACAACTAATGTTATCGGAAAACGATATTTTACTTGCAATAGATAATAGAGAAAATTCACAAAACCTTTTTGACAATATCGTTTGTAATACTTACGAGGTTTATTGGAACATTTCGGCCGAAAAACTCTTAGAACGCTTGGAAAAAGAGGCAAACAAATGGTGGGAAAATCAAAGCAATCAATTAGAAAAAATAGGACTTTCACGCCACGAAGTAGTAGTTTTAGCCTCAATTGTAGAAGAAGAGACAAATAAAAACCAAGAAAAACCAACAATTGCAGGAGTTTACATCAACCGTTTAAATAAAAATATGCTTCTTCAAGCAGACCCAACCGTAAAATATGCAGTTGGCGACTTTACAATCAAGAGAGTAATGTATAAACACTTGCAAACCGAATCTCCTTACAATACTTATTTAAACAAAGGCTTACCTCCTACTGCGATTTGTTTACCTGATATTTCTTCATTAAAGGCTGTGTTGAATTATCAAAAGCATAATTATTTATTTTTCTGTGCTAAGGAAGATTTTTCGGGCTATCACAACTTTGCAACAACGCCTAACGAACACTATCGCAACGCAGAAAGATATAAAAACGCATTAAATAAATTAGGGATAAAGTAAGGATACAAAAAAAGGGCAAGCTACTCATATCGCACCGCTACAACCTCCTTACCTTGCTGCGTTCCCGCCCTGGGGAGATTCAGAGGGAGCTGGTCGTACAAGACTTACCCACTGCAAAAGTACTACTTTTTTGATTATCTGCAAAAAAAATCTGTATTTTTTTATAATTTTGCATTTCTTAAATCAAAAAAAACAACTTATGAATCAAATAAAAGCAGGAGCATTACTTTCATACATAACACTGATTCTCAACAGTGTTATTGCACTTCTTTACACTCCTTTTATGACTTTTAAACTTGGTCAAGCCGAATATGGACTTTATTCTTTGGTTGCCTCAATTATTAGCACTCTTACCGTACTTGACTTAGGTTTTGGCAACGCTGTGATACGTTATACTGCAAAATTCAAAGCCGAAAACAAACAAGAGCAACTCAACAAAATGTTTGGAATGTTTTTCATCATATTTTCAATAATTGCTCTTATAACTCTCGGAATTGGAGCCGTGCTTTACTATAATTTAGACACTATTTTTTCACTCTCAATGACCGAAAGCGAGTTGGGAAAACTTAGAATAATGTTTCTTTTACTTATCTTTAACCTTGCTTTCACCTTTATAATGAGCGTTTATCGTTCCATAATTGTTGCATACGAAAGATTTGTTTTTCAAAAGCTTATAAACCTAATCAGAATTATTCTTAATCCGATTGTAATGATTGTTTTACTTTCCTACGGCTATAAAGCAATTTCTATGGTTGTGGTTCAAACAATTTTCAACGTGATTACGCTTTTGTTAGACTATTATTACTGCAAAAAGAAATTAGATATAAAAATAGTTTTCGCCAAATTTGACTTCAAATTCCTTAAAGAAGTAAGTATTTACTCGTTTTGGGTATTTCTAAACGTTATTATGGATAGAATTTATTGGAGTTTAGGACAAAGTGTTGTAGGAGTATATTGCGGAGCGAAACTTGTAGCAGTCTATGGCATAGCAATACAAATTCAACAAATGTATATGTCATTCTCAACTGCAATTTCCGGAATATTACTTCCTAAAATAACCGCTATGATTACACAAAAAGGAAGCGAAAAACAAGTATCCGATTTATTTATTCGCACAGGACGACTTCAATTCATAGTAATGAGTTTCATTCTTTCAGGTTTTGTAGTTTTTGGACGTCAATTCATAGACCTATGGGTAGGAAATGCCTATTCCGATGCCTATTATATTTGTTTATTATTTTTCTTCCCTCTACTTGTACCACTAATTCAAAACGTAGCAATAAGTATTCTACAAGCAAGAAATCAAATGCGTTTTCGCTCTCTTTTATATCTTGGAATATCTCTTTTAAGTTTCGTTGCAAGCCTACCTTTAACAAAACACTATGGAGTAATTGGCTGTGCAATTGCAACATCTTGTGCATTATTTTTAGGACATATTCTAATAATGAATATATATTATCACAAAAAAGTTGATTTAGATATTATAAGTTTTTGGAAAGAAATAATAAAAATGAGCCTTGCTCCTATCCTTTTAAGCCTTGTAGCTATCTATGGAGCAAATAATTTAACAATTGACAATTGGCTAAAATTCTTTCTATTTGTTGGAGTATTTTCTCTAATTTATATCCCTATTTTTTGGCTATTTTCAATGAACAAATATGAAAAATCATTGATTCTTAGCCTTGTTGATAAAATCAGAAAAAAGAAATCTTAAAATGTGTATTATAAATAGAGTCTCAAAAGCAGATTGCTGTGGTTGCAGTGCGTGTGTTAGCGTTTGCCCTAAGCAATGCCTTGAAATGAAAGAAGACAAAGAAGGATTCTTACAAGTAAAACTTTCAAAAAACAACTGCATAGAATGTGGAATATGCGAAGGAGTCTGCCCCGTTCTTTCAAAAAATAATGAAAAAGAAAAAGAAATTGAAGCCTTTGCTGTAAAAAACCCATCGGAAAGCGAAAGAAACGCATCATCTTCGGGAGGCGTTTTCGTAGCCCTTGTAAACAAAGTCTTAGAAGAAGGAGGCGTTGTGTGTGGAGCAAGATTTGACGAAGAATTTCACTTAATTCACGATTTTTGCGAAAGAAAAGAAGACTTAAAACCATTCCTTGGTTCAAAATATCTTCAAAGCGATATGAGGGATTGTTTCAAGCAAACAAAAGAACTGCTAAACGGCGGAAGATTAGTTCTTTTCGTTGGCACACCTTGTCAAGTAATGGGATTGAAACTCTTTTTAAGAAAAGAATATGAAAACCTTATTGCAGCAGAAGTAGTTTGTCATGGCACACCTTCCCCTTTGGTTTGGCGAAAATACTTAGAAGAAGTATGCAAAAGAAAAAATATTTCACTAAACGACATAAAAAACATATCCTTCCGCAACAAAGACAAATCGTGGAGAGTATATAGTTTGAAAATTGAAGGAAACGAAAAAACAATACTAAAAGAAACCTTACACGACAATATATATATGAGAGGATTTCTTCAAAACCTATTCCTAAGACAAAGTTGCCACAACTGCCCAGCAAAAAATTTCAAATCCAATGCAGACCTTAGCCTTGCAGACTATTGGGGCATAGATAGATTTCATAAAGAGATTGACGACAACAAAGGAGTGAGTGCAGTAATTCTTTACAATAAAAAAATAAGTCTTTACTTTAAAAAATTATCTCTTTGTTTTAAAGAAACAACTCTTAGAAATATTTTAGAAACCAATTCAGCCCTTGTAAAAAGTGCTAACCCCCACAAAAACAGAGAAGTTTTTTTTGAAACAATGCAAGAAAAAGGACTTTTAAACCTAAAACAATACGTTGGCGAACCTACATTAAAGAAAATAAAACGAAAAATAAGATGGTTTCTTTCGGACGTGAAAGCGATGATACTAAAAAAGGGAGGCGTTTAAACCTCCCTTTCATTTTTTATTTTACTATCTTCATTTCTTTTATCAAGTTAGTAGCTCCGGCGTACTTGTCTATGATGAACAATACGTAACGAATATCTACTGAAATACATCTTTGAAGATCCGGGTTGAAAGCTATGTTTCCGCTCATTGCTTCCCAGTTGCCGTCAAAGGCTATTCCGACTAATTCTCCCTTTGCATTGATTGTTGGGGAACCTGAGTTACCTCCTGTAATGTCGAGATCAGCTATGAAAGCAACAGGAACACTGCCATTTTCTGCATATTGACCATAGTCTTTATTTTCATAAAGTAGTCTAAGCTTTGAAGGAACAGTAAATTCCCAAGAAGAGTTATCTTCTTTTGCCATTACACCGTCAAGATATGTGATATACTTATATTGAATTCCGTCTTTTGGTTCGTAAGGACGTACTCTACCATATGTATAACGTATTGTAAGGTTAGCATTTGGTGCAAAGTGTTTGTCTTTGTCCATTTCCATTACTCCTTTTACGAACAAACGATTTGATTTATTAAGACTTTCTCTTTGTGTCTTAACAAGTGCAAGTTTTTTATTTAAATTGTCTATAAATTGATATGTAAGTATGTATGCAGGGTCGTTAGTTATTTGTGTAACATCAAGATTATCTAATAATTTTGTTAGACTTTCTTGATTAACTAAAAGAGATGTTTTGAAAATATCGTTTGATATTTGTTTGAAGTCATATCCGTTTGCAAAGGCACTTGACAAAAATTCTGGTGATTGATGAAGAATTGGAACATTTCTAAAAAATACGTCAAGTCCTGCTGCAAATAATTTTTCTTCTGTTATAATGTTGTAATCCTTAAATGTTTCTGCAAATCTATCTTTTAATTTAGATGCTATTTCTTTTGCTTTTTCTGATTTGCCATTTTTAGTTAATTCTTCTTCAAGCGGTTTTAATTGTCTTGCTATTGTAAATACAGATGCACCTCTTAGAATTGCTTCGTTTGTATAAACTCTCAACAATTCATATTCGCCTGTTGCTTGATAAGCTTCTTTAAGATTTGCTAATACATCGCCATATTCTGCTTTGCGACTTTCGTCTTTTTCAATCCATTGTGCAAAACGATTTTCCAATTCTTGTTTTGTACTTTTTACATCAAGATTTTTCAAACATGTTGTTTGACCTTGATAAAATTTCCAATAGTTTGAAAGTGATGCAAATTTACTTGCGTATTGTATTCTCACTCTTGGCTCTTGTAACATATCGGCTTGCATTACGTTTCTTAGGGCTGTACGAGCTGTAACAACGCTTGGGTTGTAGATGTCAATTGCTTGTTCTACTCCGAATGAGGTTAAGAAACGGTCTGTTGTTCCTGGGAAACCCATAACCATAACAAAATCATTTTCTTTTACACCTTTTAAAGATATTGGTAGGAAATGTTTTGGTTTTAAAGGAACATTGTCTTTTGAATACTTAGCCGGCTTTCCGTTTTTATCGGCATAAACTCTAAATACTGAGAAATCTCCTGTGTGACGAGGCCACATCCAGTTGTCAGTATCGGCTCCGAACTTTCCAATTGATGATGGTGGTGCTCCAACTAAACGTACATCTTCGTAAACTTCATATACAAACAAGCAGTATTGATTTCCGTTGAACATTGTAGAAACTTCCGCTGTGTAAGTTGTGCCTTTTTCTGTTTCTTCTTTAATTTTCTTTGAGTTTGCACGAACTATTTTTGCTCTTTCTTCTTCTGTGGTAGAATTTGTTACACCTTTCAACACTTTGTCTGTAACATCTTCCATTCTAATAAAGAATTTAGCTGTAAGTCCTGGATTTGGCAATTCTTCGCTTTGATTATATGCCCAAAATCCATTGCTTAAATAGTCGTGTTCTACGGTTGAGTGTTGTTGAATTTGAGGATAACCGCAGTGATGATTAGTTAAAATCAATCCTTGGTCAGAAACAATTTCTCCTGTACAGCCTCTACCAAATTGAATAATAGCATCTTTTAACGAAGCATTGTTAATGTCGTAGATTTGTTTAGAAGTAAGTTTCAAACCTTTCTTTTTCATTTCTTTGTATGTTTGCTTGTCTATCGACATCAAAAGCCACATACCTTCATCTGCTTTTACCAATGGTGAAAAAGCAAATAACGCTAATAAAAATAACGTTGTAATTCTTTTCATCTTGATTCGCTTTTAATTAATAATTATTTAAACTACAAAAATAAGTCTTTTCTTTGATTTTACAAAAACTAAGAAAATTATTTCTTTGCTTTAAGAAATTTTTTCTTTGTTTTATTTATTTTTTTCTTAGAAAAAAATTCTCAAAGTAACGTTTTGAAAGACAAGATATTACAATTGTAAGTAAAAAGACTGCAATTAAAAAGGTTATTATTAACAAACTATTTGGAATAAAGGCTTTTAGTTTGGAGAATATAAGGACTACGAAAAACATTACGCCCATGTGATACATATAAATGCCGTATGAGATTTCGCCTAAAAGGAATAGGGTTTTGTTTTCTTTCTTTTCTTTGAATGAAAGGGTATATGAAATTATTATATAAAGATATAATAAAGAGATTATCAAAGGTGAAAGTACGGGCGTTTTGAAAACGAAATTCCAAACGCAATTATCAATATTTATATTAAAGCAAAGATAAATTATTACTATAAAATATAGAATATATTTTATAGGTTTAGCAAATAATATACTCGTTTCCAATGATTTATAGGGGGGGGTAGTAAATAAAAGATAAGCTCCTAAGGCTCCTATTGCCATTGTTTCAAAGCTATAATTATGAATTAGAAATGCAAAAAGGTTAGTTGAAGTATCTATGCCTTGAATTTGTATATAGATTGATAGGCTTAGTTTTATTGCTATAATAAATAAGATTGGTATAAGGCTTTTTTTGATAAATTTAAACAAGGGTGCCCAAATTAAATAAAAGACTTCCTCTACTCCTATTGACCATAAGGGTTCTAAAAAATGGTTCCCGTAATTGAATAGCACAAGTATTGGGAAGAAAAACAAGAAATAATACCATGTTTGAGAGAGTGTGTAAGGCATTTGATAATCTATATTGAATATAGAGAAGAAAAACGGCAAGAAAATTGTACCTATAAAAATCAAAAGAAAGTAAAGAGGCCAAATTCTCTTTACTCTCCTTAAATAAAACGATTTTATACTAATTGTTTTTGTTTGATTTTTTTCTTTTAGTAGAAGATACGTTATTAGAAATCCGCTTAACACAAAGAAAAAACTAACTGCGTTTGCTCCATTACGAAACAAAGAAAAATTTTCTATGTTAAATAATTCATATTTTCGTCCTATTGTTGCACTATGATGAAGAACCACCAAAGAGGCTGCAATAAATCGTAGTGTATTGAGCCCCTTAAAGTGTGTTATTTCTTTATACATACATCAATTTATTTTTATCAATTTATCAGAAAACACTATTTCATTTTCTATGATTACCTCTACCAAATATATTCCATTATTATAGTTGGTTAAATCAAAGGTATTATTATTTAACTCAATTGATTTTTCCATTATAACTTCTCCATTTGGATTTTTTATTACGCATTTTTTAAATATATCGGCATCAACATTAGAAACATTTAATGTAAAAAGTCCATTCGTTGGGTTTGGAGACATTTTAATAATTGGAATTACAATCGCATCTGCTTTTGGAATTTTTATTTCTTCTTTTCCGTTATGGAAAGTATAAATTGATTTTTCTTCAATTTCTTCTGGAATAAATATTGTAATACATTCTTCGCAGAAAAGAGAATCCGAATCCAATACATTTAAGCATAAAACATTTGTATCTCCACTTTCAAAATAATCTTGATAGTCTGGATCTGTTGAAACGAGACTTCCATTCAATATCCAAGAATAATTCAAAGCGTTAGTATTGACTGCTTCAAAACTATAAACATTTGGTTCAGATGAATTTATACAATAATCAAATGAAGCATCACAATATTTATAGGATACTTGTAATACCGGCCATAATTTTTCATTTTCGTGTTTACTTGAAGCAAATACTCTTGACCTATATTGAGCTTCTGTTTTTAACATTAAGATAAAGCCAAAGTTATTATTGCTTACCATTTCTTGAACCATACTTACCAACTCAGGAGAACTAACTGAATAATCTTCATTCCACTGTAAAGTTGAGGAAGGAATAATTAAAGCATTGGAAGTATCGAATAAAGGTTGTGTTGCCCACGTTACAGTATTTTCATTCCAATATTCTGTTACTCTACCTATGATTCCTTGATTGGTTGGAAAATTTGAACCATTGTAATAACTATTTCCTTGTGGTATTATCCCTGCACTATTAACTCCATATAAATATAAAGTTGCACTTAAAATGATTGCATTATCTGGAATTGTATTTAAACCTGTAAATTGCAACAAACTTCTCACCACCCCAAAATTTCCTTGCCATGTCCATGCTAATAAATTTAGTTCTTGCTCACTTGAATAATTGTTATTAGGATTTAGTTGAAACAAAGACACATCTTTAACACTTCCGTTTATATGACCAAAATTTGCATAATGCACTTGGCTGAAAGAATTAACTGATACAATAGAAAAAAATAATAACAATACAACACTTTTTTTCATTATCAGTCTATTTTTCTTTATACATAATATATAGTTTCTTGTTTTGGTGCTTGATATGAGAATGTAGGACAATTACATTTCCTTTTTCTTGTTTTTTTCATTTTCGCTCCCCTACTCGATGTTGCACATGAGGAGAGTAAAACTGCGAAAAGCACGAACAAAACCAAATAAGCTTTCTTTATTTTCATAATTTTTAAATTTAATTTAATACTATTTGTTCTGTAAGAATTGAATTATCGGTTGTGATTTTAAGAGTGTAAACTCCTTTTTGCAAATGATTTAGGCTAAGTGTATGAGTTGAAGATGAAAGTGTGTGTGTTTCTACTTTTCTTCCTGCTTGGTCAAAAATATCTATTTGTTTTATTTTAATAGATTGATCAAGTGTTATGTTTATTTCATCTTTTGTTGGATTAGGATAAAGTTGCAATGAGATATTTTGTGCATTTGGATTTGTAAGAGCTGAGGTATAATCCATTCCATCAATATAACTTACGCCTGTTTCATTAGGATCTAACCAGTGATCTAACTTTCTTGAATTTGTACTGCCGTTTGAAGACCAGTGCCAAGACATTTTTCCATATAAGTCATATTTATAACTTGCTGAGACATCACAACCTGAGGCTCCTCCTGTAAGTGTACCTATTATTCTACCATCTGTATTAAACAAAGCTGAGCCTGAAGAACCTCCTTCCATAATTCCCCAACCGTTTTCTGTCTCTGCCCAATCTACATACCAGTGTGTTGCATTGTTTGAGCCGTATGAAGCACTTTGTATGCGAGTATTGAAAGTTGAAATCTTCTTTACATCTCCGCTTGGGTGGTGTATACCAACTCCATTATTGACTGCTGTGTTTCTTTTATCCCATCCACACCAGTAAGGATTGTATGATTGTGGTATATCATCACTTAAAAGCATTAAAGCAAAGTCGCTTCCTGAACCAGCATAAGTATTGTCGTATGCTTTTACGCTTGTACCTGTTACAGAGCGTGAACGGCTTGGCTCACTTGCTGTTACTGAACAACCAGAGTTTTCATATTTGAAATAAAACACAAATTGGCTGTAATAAGAAGTTGAGGCTACGTCTTCAATACAATGTGCTGCTGACAAAAGATATGGTTTTAAATCATAATTTGTATTGTTTACAAGTGTACCTGTGCACCAACCAATGTATTGACTACTAATTCTTATTTGGATTCTGCAAACCCCTCTTTGTTGATTGCGATAATTATCCCCTTCTGAACAATTTACATTTACATTACAATCACCCGATGAACGATATTCGCTTGATAGTTTTGTAATTCCACGATATGCGTATCCTACTTCTGTAAGTTCTATTTGTGCTTGCTCTTTTTCGCTATGTGGTTGATAGTATTCAAGTATTATTTTATCACCTTCTACGTATTCGGTTGCGAATGTATTAAATTCGTTATTGTTTCGGTGTGTGAATGCTCCTAAAACTTTTGTTCTTTCTGGGTTATAGACAAAGAATTTGCCACTGCGTGGTAGTTGAAACTCGTCTGAATAAAATATTAAGGCTTCTGCATCTTCTGCCTCTACGCTTAAAGTCCATATATCAGCCTCTGCTGTTTGTGTTTTATCGGCTAATTCAAAAAAGTCCTTGTATATAGGAAGTATTACGCCAAATCGCATCATTTTGTTTTGCTTGTCGTTTTCTATGTCTTCCTCTATGACTTGTTCTAAGTTTGGTTTGTCAATTTTTATTGTTGTTATCCCTTGATAATTAAATCCTTCTATTTTATAACTATAAGGATTTTCCTCTGTGCTTATTTGAGAAAAAGCACCAAAACTCATAATGAGTGAAATGATTAAAAAAAATGTTTTTTTCATTGTGTGTTGTGTTTTATTTGTTCTAATATATCTTTATGTATTACTATTATTTGTGGTAATAACATTGTATTATTATCGTGGTAAATATTGTAATCGGAGAGTTGTTTTTTCTTTTGCCAATCCATTTGATTGTTTATGCGTTGCAAGACTTGGTCTTCTGAAATTTTATCACGAAGTTGTACTCTTTTTATCGCAATTTCTATCGGTGTTTCTATGTTTATGATTTTATCAAAATGGTTTTGCCACCCTGTTTCAAAGATTATGGCAGATTCTAATATGGTATAGGGGGAGGTTTGTTTGCTTTGCCAAAGTTTGTATTTGTCTAATACTTTTGGATGAATAAGAGAGTTTAATTTTTCAAGAGCACAAGGGTCGTTAAAGACTATATTTGCTAATTTTTGTGGACAAAATTCTCCGTTTTCTATAATTGAGGTTCCAAAAATATGGATTACTTGCTCTAAAAACTCTTTTTCTTTATAGAGTTCTTTAGCTTGTTGATCAGAGTTAAAGACAGGTACTCCAAACGTATTGAATACTTTGGAGATTAAGGTCTTTCCACAACCAATTCCACTTGTTAAACCTACTGAATACATTGTTTAACATAAAGAAAGGACTACAAATTATTGGTAGTCCCTTCTTTTTAATCTATGAATTTAAAGTTATGAATTATAAATTTGCTGATAATTCAGATCCTGCTTTGAATTTTACAACTTTTTTTGCAGGAACTTTTACTAATTCGCCTGTACGAGGATTTTTAGCCATTCTTTCAGCTTTTTCTTGTACTGAAAATGCTCCAAATCCTAAGAAAGATACTTTTTCTCCTGCTTGTAAATATTCTTTTGTTACTCCTAAAAATGCTTCAAACGCTTTTTGAGCATTTACTTTTGACATTCCAGCTCTTTCAGCCATTTTGTCAGTAAATTCTTTTTTTGTCATATCTATTTGGTTTTTAATTTGTTTGATTTATAAACGTTGCAAATGTAATTATTTTTGAGATATTAACAAAATTTTCAAAGAAAAAAATTTTTTTTTCTTTGTTTTATTTTTTTATTTCTAAGACTTCTGAGGATAGTTTCAATCCTTTGATTAATTCTTTTGCAGGCATACGCTTTTTTCCGCTTAATTGTAAATCAAGTAATTGCACTAATCCATCTTGACAACTAACGGTTATTGTTTCTTTGTCTTGAATCCTAAAAATACCAGATTGATTTGATTGATTGTCTCTTGGAATAAATTTTGCTTTAAACACCTTAAATTGATAGATTTTACCATCTATTTTATCTATAAATTGCGTTGTTGCAGCGGGATATGGACTCATTCCTCTAATTAGGTTAATAATTTTTTCACCTTTTTCATTCCAATTTATAGATGTGGTTTCTTTAAAAATTTTTGGTGCAGGTTTTAAATTCTCACTTTGAGTCTGTGGAATTGTTTGAAGATTTGATGAAAGTAGTTTTTCTATTGTTTTTTCAATCAATGGAAAGGCTTTCATCATCATTTCATCATGCAAATCTCCTGCTGTGGTTTCTTCCCCTATTTCAATGGTTTGTTGTAATAGGATTTCTCCTTCATCGGTTTTTTCATTCAAAAGGAATGTTGTCATACCTGTTTGTGTTTCTCCATTGATGATTGCCCAATTGATTGGTGCCGCTCCACGATATTGAGGCAAGAGAGATGTGTGTAGGTTAAAGGTTCCGTATTTTGCAAGGCTGTAAATGCTTTTTGGAATCATACGATATGCCAATACTACTTGAATATCGGGTTGTAATGCTGTGATTTGGTCAATGAAATCTTGCTCATTGAGTTTTATTGGTTGAAATAATGGTAGGTTATTGTCTAATGCGTATTGTTTTACAGCAGAGTAATTGATTTTTTGTCCTCTGCCCGATGGTTTATCGGGCTGAGTGACAACTGCTATTACATTATATTTATTTAAATGAAGTTGTTCAAGTTGGTATGCTGCTATTTCTGGTGTGCCGTAAAAGATTATCTTTTTGTTTTTCATAGTGCAGCCATTTTTAGTGCAGTGATAGCGGCTTCAACTCCTTTGTTACCGTGTTTTCCTCCGCTTCTGTCGATTGCTTGTTGCAAATCGTTGGTTGTAAGTACTCCAAAAATAATTGGAACTTCTTGTTTAAGTCCTAATTCCATTATTCCGTTTGCAACCGCATCGCAAATGAAATCGAAATGACGTGTTTCGCCTTGAATAACACAGCCCAAACAAATAATGGCACTAAATCTTCTGTTTTTTTCTAATAGTTTTGCTGCTCCAAATGGTAGTTCAAAACTTCCAGGAACATGTATGATGTCAATGTCTTTTTCATCTACTTCATACTTTAAAAGAGTGCTTACTGCACCTTCTAATAAACTATCAGTAATTTGATTATTCCATTCAGAAACTACTATTCCGAATATTTCCTTTTCGCCCGAGGGCACTTCGTCTTGATTGTATGACGAAAGATTTTTAAGTTGTGATGACATAATTTATTTTATTCTGATTTTGGTTTTTTCTTTTAATGTAGTTGTTTTTATATCGGGATTTAATTTTCTTAATGCTTCAAGTGATATTTTAAAGCGTTTTGCAATATCTTTTAGTTTTTCGCCCTTATTTGCAACTATAAATTGTTGTCCAACCTTTGAAGAGGTTTCTTTTGTGAGTGCTTTGATATCGTATTGTGGTATTTCACCTGATTTAATCTTTTTTCTTTCTTTTGCGATTAAGGTTGTAGGTGAAATATATGGCTTATTTTCAAAACATTTATCTACTTTTGAAAGTTTGGATTTTTGAGCCTTTTTATTGGCTTTTTGTTGCGAAGATTCTACTCCAAAATAGGTTTTGTCTATTCTTAGAAATGATGTTTTTATGCTATAAGTTTCTAAGTCAAAAATCCATTCTGGGTCAAAACAAGCATACATTAGTCGGCATTCAAAGTGAAGGTGTGGTCCGGTTGAGCGTCCTGTGTTTCCACCTAAGCCTATGACATCGCCAGCTTTTACTTCTTGTCCTACTTTTACGTTAATTTTTGAGAGATGTCCGTAAAGCGTTTCAAGATTATTGTGATGGCGAATAACAATACAATTACCATATCCTCCATTGTATTTGGCTAATCGAACAACTCCATCAAAGGCTGCGTGAATCGGGTCTCCTACTTTAAGGGCTATATCAATTCCTGAATGTGGTCTTCCCCAACGCCAACCATATGAGGAACTTTTTTGTTTTTTTATTGGAAAACAAAAATTCTGACCTTTATCTGGATTTATCAATCTTAATACAATTTCATCGGGTACGTCTTTGAAAGAAAAATTTGGCACTTTTACTCTTTCATTATACCAAGTGCTTTCATAGAGTGTGGAAGATGGTATTTTTACATTGTTAGATGTGTATACAGATTTTACGTTTGTTTTTGCGTCTTTTGTTTTGGTTAAATCTATTTTTGCATTTTCTTCTTCTTTTTGTTCATGTTTTTGTTGTGGCTTAATGGTATGGATATAGTAAAGAGAGTCTGCAAATCGTCTTGATGCGGACCTCTCTTGTTTGTCTTTGTTTTGTGCAAACGAAACAAGGCTTAATAAAGGTATGATTAAGAATAAGATTAGTCTTTTATTGTTCATTTATCTGTTTTCTTTCTTTTTCCTGCCGATTCTATGCCTAATTGTTGGCGATATTTTGTAATAGTTCTTCTTTTTAAGGTAAATCCTTGTTCTAATAGTTTATTTTCTATTTCTTGGTCTGTGAGTGGAAAGAATGTATCTTCGTTATCTATTAAGTCTTTTATGATATTACGAATTGAGTCTGAGGATACGTTTTCTCCTTCTTTGTTTTCGATAGATTTTGTAAAGAGTTTTCTTACTTTAAAAACACCAAAATGTGTTTGCATATACTTATCGTTTGCTAAACGAGAAAGTGTGGATTCGGAAAAGCCTGTTTGTTGTTTTATATCTTCATATTTCATTGGACGAAGCTTCATTATATCGCCTTCTTGAAAGTATTCTTCTTGGTAAGCAATTATTTCTTTTACAAAGGTATCAAAAGTTTTTGCTCGATTGTTGTATGCGGCAATAAATAGCTCGGCTGCCTCTATTTTATCTTTAAGAAATTTTATTGTTTCTCTGTCTTTTTGTTTTGCACCTTCCAATTTATTTAACAACTCTTTACTTTCTTTATTTACTTGAAGTGTCCTATTTGATATTTTATTGAGTTTATATTTTATTTTTCCGTTGCTATTCCAAATTGTTATGTCTGGTATTATGTATTGAGTTTTTTCTTGTGAGGATTCTATATATCCTGGCGAAATATTAAGGCTTTGAATTAACTCAAAGGCCTTTTGTAATTCTTCTTGATTACAGGAAAGTTTTTGTTGTAGTTTTTTAAAATCTTTTTTGCAAAACTCTGTCCAAAAATCCTCTATTATTTTTTTTGAAAGTTTTAATACTGGATTATTATTTCCAAGTCGTGATAGTTGTAGGTTTAGACATTCTTGATGACTTCTTGCTGCTATTCCCGCAGGTTCAAAGTTTTGAATTATTTTTAATATCTTTTCTATTTGAAAAACATCTATTTCTTTGTAAGTTTCAAAGTAAATATCATCTGCTATTGCACTTAGACTGCGTGTTAAATAACCTTTTTCATCTAAATTGCCTATTAAAATTTCTCCTATTTGATATTCTTCTTGGGTTATATTGCTTAGGTGGAGTTGATTTAGCAAATCTTCTGCTAAGGTTATAGGTGAGGGTGTGTTTATACCTATTTGCTCTTTGTTGTCAAAGTTTTTTAAATCCAAGCCTTTACTTGAAGAGGAAAACCAACGAGTTGTATTTTCGCTTTCTTCCTCTTCAAGATAAGGGTTTTCTTGTTTTTCTTTTTCTATTCTTTCTTCCAACGCCTCGGAGGGTAACTCCAACAATTCCCCACTTAGTTTTTGAAGTGGGGATAATGCTTGGCGTTGTATTTGTTTTAACTTTGTTTGTGTTTTTGCCACTTGTGAATTAGTAGTTTGCGTTCTTTGGATAACGAGGGAATGGTATTACATCTCTAATGTTACTCATTCCTGTTACAAATAGCAATAATCTTTCAAAACCTAAGCCAAATCCTGAGTGAGGTGCTGATCCAAATCTACGAGTATCAAGATACCAATCCATATCTTTTGCTTCTATGCCAACTTCTGCCATTCTCGCAAGAAGTTTATCCATATTTTCTTCTCTTTGTGAGCCACCTATTATTTCACCTATTAGAGGGAATAAAACATCCATTCCTCTTACAGTCTTACCATCTTCGTTTTGTTTCATGTAAAAGGCTTTTATTTCTTTTGGATAGTCGGTTAAGATTACAGGTGATTTGAAATGTTTTTCCACAAGGTATCTTTCGTGTTCGCTTTGTAAGTCAACACCCCAGTGAATAGGGAATTCAAATTTTTGTTTAGCTTGTGAAAGGATTTCTATGGCTTCTGTGTATGTTAAACGAACAAATTTATTATCTACGACAAAGCGTAAACGTTCCATTAGTTCCTTATCATACATTGATTGTAAAAATTCCAAATCGTCTTGACAATTTTCTAATGCGTATTTCACAAGATATTGGATAAAGTCTTCGGCTAAATCCATATTATCTTCGATTTCATAGAATGCCATTTCTGGTTCTATCATCCAAAACTCTGAAAGGTGGCGTGGAGTGTTTGAATTTTCTGCACGGAATGTAGGTCCGAAAGTATAAATCTTTCCTAAACTCATTGCACCTAACTCTCCCTCTAATTGTCCGCTTACAGTTAATGATGTATGTCTGCCATAAAAATCTTGTGAATAATCAATCTTACCATCAACTCTTGGAAGGTTTTCAAGATCTAAGGTAGTTACTTGGAACATTTCCCCTGCTCCTTCGCAATCACTTGCAGTTATAAGAGGTGAATGCCAATAAAAGAATCCTCTATCATTGAAATATTTATGTATTGCGTACGCCATAGCGTGTCTTACTCTGAAAACAGCTGAGAAAGTATTGGTTCTTGGACGCAAATGTGCTATTTCTCTAAGAAATTCTAAGGTATGACCTTTCTTTTGTAAAGGATAAGTTTCCACATCAGCCTCTCCGTAAATTTCTATTTCGTTTGCTTGAATTTCTACGCTTTGTCCTTTTCCCATAGACTCAACTAACTTTCCATTTACCCTCAAACAAGCTCCTGTTGTAATTCTTTTTAAAATGTCTTCTGAGAATTTTTCTACGTCTGCTACGATTTGTATGTTTTTTATAGTAGAACCGTCATTCAAAGCAATAAATGCAACACTTTTATTACCTCTTTTCGTTCTTACCCAACCTTTTACACATATTTCTTGACCGATTGTGTCTTTGATTGTTTCCTTAAATAGCTCTACTATCTCTATTCTCTTTATGTTTTCCATATTATATATTTGTTTTTTTATAAATAATCACTTCCTTTTTCTACTTCAACATCTGTAACGAATTGTTTAATTCGTTGTTCCTCACTTTTGTGGCAAATCATCAATACTTCGTCAGAATCAACCACTATATAATCATCTAATCCTTGCAGTATTACCAATTTATCTTTTGGAGTATTGATTAAACAATTACTAACCTCGTATGTCATTACATTCTTTCCAACATAAGAATTAGCATTTTCATCTTTCTCTCTTTGCTCATAAAGAGCGTTCCAAGTACCTATATCACTCCAACCAAAAGATGAAGGAATTACATAAACGTTTGAGGCTTTTTCCATAACGCCATAATCTATCGAAATAGAAGGACAAGCCGAATAAGTTACGTCTATAAATCCTTCTTCTTCCTCTGTGTTATAGAACTGCTCGCCTTGATTAAACAACTCATATATTTCAGGCAAATAATCTTGCATTACCTTCTCTATACTAGTCAAAGACCAAATAAAAATCCCCGCATTCCATAAGAAATCTCCACTTTTAATGAATTGAAGAGCCATTTCATACTCTGGTTTCTCAGTAAAAAGTTTCACTTTCTTTACATCCTTAGAAAGATTGCTATCATCAGTAAATTGAATATAACCAAATCCTGTATTAGGATAAGTAGGTTCTATTCCAAGTGTTATCAACACATCGTTATTTTCCACGATTGAAAAACCTAACTCTATCTTTTTTATAAATTCTTCTTGATTTAAAATCAGGTGATCACTCGGAGCGACAACTATCTTTGCATTCGGATTTTTTTTCTTTATCTTTGCGTTAGCGTATGCAATACATGGAGCTGTATTTCTTCTAATTGGCTCTGTAATAACGCTCTCTGGATTAACCATTGGCAATTGTTCCAAAACCAAATCCTTATATAATCTGCTTGTTACAATGTATATATTTTCTATTGGGCAGATTGATTCAAATCTCTTAAAAGTCATTTGGAGTAAAGTTTCCCCTACCCCTAATATATCTATGAATTGTTTTGGTTTTTTTGTTCTACTAAGTGGCCAAAAGCGGCTTCCAATTCCGCCAGCCATTATTATACAATAATTATCCTTGCTTATCATTTCTAAGATGTATTTCTTTTATCTTATTAACTTGCAAAAATAAGTATTATTTTGACAATAGCACAATTTTTTTACTAATTTACGTTATTATAAAAAAAGATAAAATATGAAAAGATTAAAAATTTGTTTTTTGAGCCTTATTCTTGTGTTATCTGCAACATTGGACTTAAAGGCACAATATATAGATTTTACAGAAGCAGCAGAAAAGGCATTAAAATCCTCTGTCTATCTAGAATGTTTAAAAAACAATAAATTTTCAAATTTATTTAAAAGTGAAAAAACACAGAAAAAGTTTACTTTTATTGGTTCGGGTGTAATAATCAAAGAAGATGGATACATAGTAACAAATTGTCATGTTATTAAAGACTCTACAAAAGAAATAAAAGTAACACTTTATGACAATAGAAGTTTTAAAGCTCGCTTTATAGGAACTGATAAAGAGTTAGACCTTACGGTTTTAAAAATAGAGGCAGATAGTCTTACTCCTATAAAATTCGGAAATAGCAATAAAATCAAAGTTGGTGAATGGGTTTTAGCAATTGGCAATCCTTATCAAATAAAATTTACTGCAACAGCAGGTATAATTTCTGGAATATCTCGCAATATAAAGAATTTTAATCTATTAGGCGTACCTTATTTAGATTGTCTTATACAGCATGACGCTGTGGTAAATCCCGGAAATAGCGGTGGCGCCTTAGTAAACCTTAAAGGAGAATTGATTGGAATCAACGCAGCGATATCCTCCTCAACCGGAACCTACACAGGATATTCCTTTGCCATACCTTCCAACATCGTAAAAAAAGCTGTAAATGACATAATAAAATATGGTAAGATTCAAAAAGTCAGTTTAGGAATAGTCTTTTCAAAAACAAATACACAAAAAGGCTTTTATGTAAAAGAAGTAAAAAGCAATAGCATAGCAGAAAAAGCAGAAATAAAAACGGGTGATATTATTTTAAAAATAAACGATAAAGAAACAAACACAACTAACGAATTACGCGAGATTTTATATCAACTATCACGAGGAGAAAAAATAACTCTCTTAATAGAAAGAGAAGGCAATGTTTTAGAAAAAATAATAAATTGTTAATAAGTTAGTTATTAACTTTTCGTTTAAGGTATTGTATAATGATATTATAAGTAATACTTTTGCACGTTGATAAACTCTATATTTAAAGTATAAAGACAAAGACATGAGGCAGTTAAAAATAATAAAATCAATCACCAATCGTAACATAGGCTCATTAGATAAGTTTCTGCAAGACATAAGCAAAGAAGAGTTAATCTCACCTGAAGAAGAAGTAAAATTAGCTCAAAGAATAAAAGCGGGAGACCAAATAGCCTTGGAGAAATTAGTTAAATCCAATTTAAGATTTGTGGTATCTGTCGCAAAACAATACCAAAATCAAGGATTAAGCCTGCCAGACCTTATCAACGAAGGAAACATTGGATTGATTAAAGCTGCACAAAAATTTGATGAAACAAGAGGATTCAAATTTATTTCCTTTGCAGTGTGGTGGATAAGACAAAGCATATTGCAAGCAATCGCAGAAAAATCAAGAATGGTCCGTCTTCCACTAAACCAAGTTGGAGCTTTAAACAAATTAAAGAAGTCTTCATCACAATTAGAGCAACAATTAGAACGCGCACCCTCAGACGAAGAACTAGCAGAGTTTATGAACCTAAGTTTTGACAAAGTAAAAGAAACTATGCACATTGGTTACAAGCCAATATCGATGGACGCACCGCTCATACAAGACGAAGACCTAAATTTAATTGACGTTTACGTAGAAGAAGACGCCAAATCGACCGACGATTCAATGATGAAAGAAAGCCTATCAACAGAGATAGCGATGTTACTATCAGAATTGAACGAAAAAGAAAGAAGTATAATCTATCAATTCTTTGGAATAGGAATGGCACACGGTATGACGTTAGAGGAAATTGCTATTTCGCAAAATCTAACAAGAGAAAGAGTTAGACAAATCAAAGAAAGAGCCTTAAAAAGAATTAGAACAAGCGAACATTGTAAGAAACTTGCAATGTATTTAAACGAATAATATTTTATTTTTTTCATAATGATTGAAAAGGTTCTGTACAATTAAGTGCAGAACCTTTATTTTTTTAAGAACAAAAAAACACAAAAAACTTGCGAACAAAGTTTTACGAGAAAACATCTTTATTTTACGAAAATTTCATTTTGATGATTTTGTGAAATTTTTTGCGAAAAATTGACGAAAATTGGGTGGTTTTTGGCTAAATTTAGGCTTTGGCGAGAAAAGTCTTTGAAAAATTGAAATAAAACAAAGAAATAATTTTCTAAAACAAAGAAATAATTTCTTAAAATCAAGAATTATTATTCTAAAATCAAGCAAAAAATAACACTAAAACAAAGACTTTTTTAGCGTTTTTAAGGCTTTAAAAAGGTTAAGTATTTGATTTTGTGATTTTTAATTAAGGGTAGATAAATCAAAAAAATGCGTACGAATATTTTTTGTTTGAAAATATCGCACGCATTAGGCGTTAAGTCAAGGGAAAACAATTTTATTTTAGTCTTCAAGGACTATTTCTAAGATTGCTTGTCCGTATTTTTCAAATTTCTTTTGGCTAAAGCCTTTGACTTTTAAAAGGTCTTCTTTGGTTTTAGGGTGTTTTTTTACTATTTCTTCAAGGGTTGTGTTTGCAAATATACAAAAGGCTGGTAGTTTTTCTTCTTCGGCCTTGGCTTTTCTCCACGTTTTTAGCCTTTGATATAAGTCATCAAGTTCTAAGTCTTTGTTTTTTGGTTTTTCTTCTTTGATTTCTTTTATTGTTTCAATGAAGTTTTTGTAGGATTTCAACTCTAATTTTTCGCCTATTGCGAACAAATGGTATTTAAGTGAGAGAAAGCGTTTGATATTAAACTCTTGTTCAATCAAATAGTTAAACAATCTTTGTTTAATTTCTACTTCTATCATAAATTCTTGCAAAACCTCCTCTATATCTTCTTGTCCTATGTATTCTTCAACCTCTAATTTTGAGAGAAAATAGACAAGAGAAAATATTGTTTGCATTTTGTCGGAGAAATATTTGCGAGCCTTTACAGCCCTTTCATATAACGGCGTAGTTTCTAAGGTTGGCAGAAAATAGTCTATTGCTTTATCTAATTGTGCTTGAAATCTATCGGCTACAAATATTATATCTAACAAGATTTCTTCGTAATAGCCTTTGATTGTAAAGAAGTTATCTCCTATTTCGCTTTTTAAATAAATCTCACTCAATTCAAAAAGTTTTGCATTGTAGGCTTTGATTTGTGAAAAATTGAAAAGGTCCTTTATATTCTGTGCATAGTAAAGGAAATTATCATTTTGAAATCCTTTTTCCGTTGGTTGATTGTCTTTTTGCTCAATATTAAAGTTATCAATTAAAACATCTGTTATAATTGCGTGAGGATTAAATGGTTTTGAAAGCGTAAGCCCTTCTAAACTTCTACATCTGCTCAATGCAACATAGAATTGACCGTGAGCAAATGAGTTGTCTGCATCTATAATTGCTTTTTCAAAAGTCAAACCCTGACTTTTATGAATTGTAATCGCCCAGGCAAGTTTCAAAGGATATTGTGTAAAAGCTCCAATTACCTCTTGTTTAATTTCTTTCGTCTTTTTATTCAAGTCATACTTGTATCTCTCCCAAGTATATTTTGTCACCTCTATTCTTTGTCCATCTTCGTCTTTTTCAACCACTATCTTTTCTTCACTAAGCTCTACAATCTTTCCTATTGTTCCGTTATAATAGCGGCGTTTCTCTCCATAAGGTGCATCATAGTCATTTTTCAAAAACATAACCTGTGCTCCCACTTTAAATTCTAAGGTTTCGGCGTTTGGAAATATTCTATAATCAAACTCTCCCTCTATTTCCGCAGTGTAGAAATATGATTTTTCATCAATAAGCATTAGCCTATCTTCATTTATCTTATTGGCTTGATTGTTATGTGAACAAAGAATGATGTTTCCTTTGTTGTTTTTAGAAAAAATCGAAGGATTATATCTTTCGTTGAGTTGTTGTATGATTTCTTGCGTTATTATATTATCACGAACATGATTTAGAATATTTATAAACTTTGAATCGCTTTGACGATATATGTGTTCTAAGGTTATTGTTTGATATCGAGTTTTTTCTAACACCTTTGCAGAAAAGAAATAAGGCGTTTTATAAAATTGTTTCAAAAAATCCCATTCCTCTTGCTTTGCTACGGGTGGCAATTGACTTAAATCCCCTATCATCAACATTTGAACACCTCCAAAAGGTTTGTCTCTTTCGGAAATGCGTAGCTTTCTCAATAAAGCGTCTATTTGATCCAAGACATCGGCTCTAACCATTGAAATTTCATCTATCACGATTAGTTCAAGGCTTCTAATTAAATTGACTTTATTTGCACGCATTTTTTTGTGCTTTATCAATCTTCCAGGAATATATGGCATAAAATCCAATTGAAAAAAGGAGTGAATAGTCACTCCTTCGCAATTCAATGCCGCAATACCTGTCGGTGCAAGTACTACGTAACGTTTAAACAATGTATCTTTAAGACTTTTTAAAAAAGTTGTTTTGCCTGTACCTGCTTTTCCCGTAAGAAATACATTAACATTTGTTTGTTCAATGTATTTTCTTGCAAACTCTAATTGAGGATTCTTTTCCAAAATTATTTTCTTGCTATAACTCTTTTTGCAGCTTCTACTATATTCTTTGCTTTTAAGCCATATTTTTCCATTAAAGCATCAGGTGTACCACTTTCTCCAAAAGAATCATCAATTCCTACAAATTCCATAGGTTTTGGATTTTCTCTTACAAGAAGTTGTGCTATGCTTTCGTTCAATCCTCCATTGAATTGATGTTCTTCACAACCAACAACGCAAGAAGTTTTAGCAACTGATTTCAATATTGTTTCTCTATCAAGTGGTTTTATTGTGTGAACGTCAATTACTTCTGCACTTATTCCTTCTTCTTCTAAGATTTTTGCTGCTTGAAGTGCTTCCCAAACCAAGTGTCCTGTTGCTACAAGTGTTACATCTTTTCCTTCGCTAAGCACAATTGCTTTTCCTATTTCAAAAGGCATGTCTTCTGGAATAAATACTGGAACTTTTGGTCTTCCATAACGAATATAAACAGGGCCATCGTACTCAGCAGCTGCTATTGTTGCTGCTTTTGTTTGGTTATGGTCGCAAGGATTTAGAACAACCATATTAGGCAACATTTTCATCATTCCTATATCTTCAAGAATTTGATGTGTTGCTCCGTCCTCTCCTAATGTTATACCTGCGTGAGAACCTGCTATTTTAACGTTTGTGTTTGAATAAGCAACTGCTTGACGTATTTGGTCGTAAACTCGTCCTGTTGCAAAGGCTGCAAAACTACTTGCAAAGGCAACTTTTCCGCTTAAAGCCAAACCTGCGGCTATTCCTATCATATTTGATTCTGCTATTCCGCATTCTATCATTCTTTCAGGAAAGGCTTCTTGAAATAAATCCATTCTTACAGAACCTATAAGGTCTGCACATAATGCTACAACGTTTTCATTTCTTTTTCCAGCTTCTAAAAGACCTTCGCCAAAGCCTGAACGTGTGTCTTTACTGCCTAATTGAGGATATTCTTTCATTATCTTATGTTTTATTTTGCTAAATTTATTGTTGTGGTTTTATTTGACTCTATTTTAAATTCTTTAATCTGTGTTTGTGATGATTTATTAGCGTTTTTATCTCGCAATACTACCATATACTGACCTGGTAATAAAGTGATATTCTCTGTTTGCAAGCCTTCTGCAAGATTACACACCCATTTAGTTTCTTCACTATCTTTTACAAATATGCTTCCAACTGTTTCAAGTTTACCTTTGTTTAACACAAGTATCCCTGAGGCTGGAATTTCTATTGTTGTTGTTGAACTTTGCCCTATTTCTACGTTTTCAATTTTTAATTTTGGTAAGGTAAGAATCTCTAAGTCATATTTGCCAACAAGATACTTTTCTATCTTGTCCAATTCCTGTATATTGACTGTTTCTACCTTACCACTCTCTCTTATAATTGCTGAAATATTGTTGTTTTTCAATTTTGATTTGTCGGAAAATCTTATAACCATATTTCCTTGCGGTGCTTTGATTGGTATAATTGTATGTCTGCCAACTTTTAATTGTATGTTTTCTTCTTTAACCGGTGGAAGTGTGTGTACAACTATATCATAATTTATCAAAGGGTCTAAAAACAAGGTGTCAGATAAACCTTTGGAATTGAGAGTGTGCATAAAGGTATATTTTAACTGCTTGCTTTGACTGTCATAAAAAGTCATAGGAATGTTAGTCTCACTTGGCTCCATATTAGAGTCTAAAAGATTGACTTGTGTGGTTGTATTGTTGAATATTTGTGAAACTATATTGTTCAATGCCTTTGAAAATTCTATTTCATTATTTGCTTCATAGTACGTTCCTGCACATTCAAATTCTTCTCTTAATCCTTTACCTATGCCTATTATAAATGGTTTTAGAAATGCTCCTTTTTTCTGTAATTGCTTTGAGGCTTTACAAACATCTCCCGAACATTCGTCTATGCCATCTGTGATAAGAATTATTATATTTCTTGCATTATCACTTTCTGGAAAATCTTTAACACATTTTTCTAATGTATAGGCTATTGGTGTTGTTCCTTTTGGAACTAAGGCTTTGAGTTTGGATTTGATTTGCTCTGTATTATTGGGATAAAAACTTACTTCCAATCTTGTATCATCGCAGTTTTGTGGTGGATAATCCTTTGTGTGTCCATAAGCTCTTAGAGCCATTTCTACACTTGGCTTACCTGACAATGTATCTACAATATTTGATAAAAGATTTTGTGCAATCTTTATCTTAGTGTTGCTTTGCCACATTCCATACATTGTGTTGGAGCAATCTAAGATAAAGAGTATTCTTGTTTTTTGAAAAGAATCCTCACGCATCACCTTCACTCCTTTTGGTTGTGCAAAAAGAGAAAGTGAAACAAGGTTTATTGCAAAAAACAATAGAATGTATTTTGTAAGTTTTGTTCTCAAAGGACAAAGTTTTTTTTAGTAATCTTCCAAGGTTTCTTTTAATTGCGATAGGGCTTGTGCTGCTTGCTCATCGTTTGGAGGTGTTCCGTGCCATTTGTTTTTGTTTTGCATAAAATCTACTCCATATCCCATTTGAGTTTGCATTAACACAACAACTGGTTTTCCTTGTTTTGCTTGTTGTTTTGCTTGATTTAATCCTCGTATTGTATCTTCCATGTCATTACCATTCATTTCTACAATACTCCAATCAAATGCTTCAAATTTTGCTCTTAGATTGCCAAGTGAACATACTTGATCGGTTGAACCGTCTATTTGCAATCCGTTTACGTCTATTATTGATATTAAATTATCTACTTTATTTGCTCCTGCAAACATCACTGCTTCCCAAATTTGTCCTTCTTGTAATTCTCCATCTCCGTGAAGAGTGTAAACAAGTTTGTCGCAAGAGTTGTATTTTTTTGCTAATGCTGCTCCTATTCCTACTGATAAGCCTTGTCCAAGTGAGCCTGAGGCTTGTCTTACGCCTGGTAGATTGTCGTGAACGCTTGGATGTCCTTGTAAGCGTGTGCCTAATTTACGGAATGTTGCAAGTTCTGAAACAGGAAAATAGCCTCTACGTGCTAAAACACTGTATAGAACAGGTGATATATGTCCGTTTGATAGGAAAAACATATCTTCGCCTTTTCCATCTCTTTTGTAATTGGCAGTATCTAAATCCATCACTTCAAAATAAAGTGCTGTCATTACATCTGCACAACCTAAACTTCCGCCAGGGTGTCCTGATGATACGCCGTTTACCATTCTGATAATGTCTCTTCTTACTTGTGTGGAAATGTTTTCTAATTCAGTAATTGTTGCCATTTTTTGCTATGTTTTAATTCTTTGCAAAGGTAGTCATTTTTATGGAATTGACAAATGATTTCTTATCTTATAAGCATCAATTCTCCTTTTTGCATTGAGGTTATTCCTTTTTTGTTTGTAAATTTCACTATGTAAACATATACTGCCATAGGTTGTGGGTTGCCTTTGTAGGTTCCGTCCCAACCTTGTTCTATGTCGTTGGTTGTAAACATCATTACTCCGTTTGAATTGTATATATCCATTCTGTATTCTTGCAATTCTATGTTTGCAGGCTTGAATATGCTGTTTCTATCTCCTGAGTTTGGAGTGAAAGCATTTGGCATTTCTATTCTTGTTTTATGTATTTGTTCTTCTTGTTCTGGTGCTTTTTCTACTTTTTGCTCTACGATTGGCTCTGCTATTTGTTTTTCAATAGTTTTTTGTGGTTTCGCCTCTGTAATTTGAGGAAATTGTATTTGTGATTCTTGTTTTGTTTCTATTGTTTTAACTTCTTGTTTTTCTGTCTCTTCTACTTGTTGTGATAGGGTAATGATAGGCTCATTTTTTTTCTTTGTTTCAACAAATTTTTCCTTTGAAATATTTTCTTTTTTCTTTGTTTTATTTTCTTTTTTCTTTGAAATATTTTGTTCTTGTTTGATAAGTGTTTTTTCTATCTTGGTTTCTTGACTAATAGGCTTTGATTGAGGCTCTTGTGTTGGTGTGAAAATCAACACGCCTGCAAAGGCAACCAAAAGAATTGAACTTACGGCGATTGCTGTCTTTAAAAGAATATTGTTTGGCTTTATTTGTTTTTCTATCTTTTTCCAAATCTTAGCATCTGGCTCTGCTTGATAGTTTTCCATTCTTTTTTTGATTTGCTCAAAATTAAATTCCTTATTTTCCATTACTTTATTTATTTTGCTTTGTTAATATGTTTTGTAAATTATTCTTTGCCTTGTAATTAAGCCCTCTTAGAGTGCTTTCGTTTTCATTGAGTTGTTGTGAGATTTCTTTATAAGAATAGCCTTCTATTTCTACTAAATTGAAAACCATTCTTTGCCTATCGGGTAGTTGATTTATGGCTTCGAGTATTTCTTGATTAGATATTTCATCTAACTGCAAGGGTAAGTCCCCTATTGCTATTGATTCTAAGTCGGTATTTAGGTTTGCTTTATCGTAACGATAGTAATTGAGTGCGAAATTAACAAAGAGTTTTCTCAACCATGCTCCTAAGGGACCTTGAAAGTTGTATTTATGAATTTGATCAAAAGCCTTAATAAAAGCATCTTGAAACATATCCTCGGCATCTTGACGATTGCGAGCATATCTCAAACAAATACCAAAAAGCATTGATGAATAAGTGTCATATAGTGCCTTTTGTGCTTTGGGATTCTTCTTAATACACTTTTCTACGAGTTCTTTTTCTGTTAATTTCATCAACTCTATGACACTATTTAAAGGAATTTTGTTGCGGAAAGGACATAAAAAATAAAAAAGTGCAGCATCTATAAGCCGAGTTCTGTCGAGTTCTATCATTAATCTACTGCTTGCCTCACAACAAGCCTCTAACGACCTACCCCTCGGAAAGGACGAGCAGCCCCTTTGTTCCGATATACTTGGTCTTTCAACTCATAAGGTTTACCCATTTGACTTATCGCTAAGCCAAATCGTGAGCTCTTACCTCACGTTTTCACCCTTACCTTTTGCAAGGCGGTTATTTTCTGTGGCACTTGCTGTCAAGTTTCTTCAACTTGCCTACCCGTTAGGTAGTATGATGCTCTGTGTTGCTCGGACTTTCCTCTCGAAGTTTTACTTCCAGCGATAGAACAATGCCGCACTTATTTTTATTTATCTATTCTTTTTGAGCGTTTGCTGCTCTTTTTCTTGCTACTTCGTCAAGCAAGATTTTTCTTATTCTTAAATGGTTTGGTGTGATTTCTAAGTATTCGTCTTCTCCTATGTATTCCATTGATTCTTCTAAGGAGAATTTTGTAGCCGGTGCAATGCTTACTTTTTCGTCTGCTCCTGCTGAACGCATATTTGAAAGTTTCTTTGTAATTGTTAGGTTTACTACTATATCATCTGGACGTATACCTTCTCCTACTACCATTCCTGTATAGACTTCTTCGCCTGGTGATACGAAGAAACGTCCTCTATCTTGTAGTTTATTGATTGAGTATTCTATTGCAGGACCTGTTTCTTTTGCAATCAAGGCTCCCATTCTTCTTCCGCCTATTTCGCCTTTCCATGGTTCGTAGCCTTTTAATCTATGTGCCATAATTGCTTCTCCTTCCGAAACAGTAAGCACATTGTTTCTCAATCCTATAATTCCTCTTGATGGTATTGTAAATTCTATATGCGTTCTATCGCCTTGTGGTTCTATTGAGTCTATTTCTCCTTTTCTCATAGTAACCAATTCTATTACTTTACCTGAAAAGGCTTCTGGAACAACGATTGTTAATTGTTCAACAGGCTCGCATTTTACTCCGTCTATTTCTTTTATGATTACTTTTGGTTGTCCTACTTGTAATTCATAGCCTTCTCTACGCATTGTTTCAATAAGGATTGAAAGATGGAGTATTCCTCTTCCGTAAACGATTAATGAATCTGGCGAATCGGTTTCTTCTATACGCATTGCAAGGTTTTTTTCCAATTCTGCGTAAAGACGTTCTCTTAAATGGCGAGAGGTAACAAACTTTCCGTCTTTTCCATAGAATGGAGAGTTGTTAATTGTAAATAACATACTCATTGTAGGGTCATCAACCTTGATTGGTTTTAGTGGTTCTGGATTTTCAAAATCACATATAGTGTCTCCAATATCAAAGTTTTCTATTCCTAATATTGCACATATTTCTCCGGCGTGTACTTCTGATTTGATTTTTTCTTTTGCTAAGCCTTCAAATACATAAAGTTCTTTGATTTTTGAACGAAACATTTCTCCGTTTGCCTTAGCCAATGTTACATCTTGTCCTGCTATAAGTGTACCTCTGTGTAATCTACCAACGGCTATACGTCCTACGTAAGAAGAAAAGTCTAATGAAGAAATCATTAATTGAGTTGAACCCTCTGTGGTTTTGTATGCAGGAATATGTTCTATGATTTGGTCTAATAGATAAGAAACGTCTTCTGTTTCTTTTTGCCAATCATCACTCATCCACCCTTGTTTTGAAGAGCCATAAACGGTTGGAAAGTCTAATTGCTCTTCTGTTGCTCCAAGATTAAACATCAAGTCAAATACTTTTTCTTGTGTTTCTATTGGATTGCAATTTGGCTTATCTACTTTGTTGATTACAACTATTGGTTTAAGATTTAGCTCTATTGCTTTTTGTAACACGAAACGTGTTTGTGGCATTGGACCTTCAAAAGCATCAACAACCAACAAAACACCGTCAGCCATATTCAACACTCTCTCTACTTCTCCACCAAAATCGCTGTGTCCCGGAGTGTCGATTATATTTATCTTAAAATCTTTATAACGAATCGATACGTTTTTTGAAAGAATTGTAATACCTCTTTCACGTTCTAAGTCATTATTATCTAAGATTAAGTCTTTTGTTTCTTGGTTTTCTCTAAATAATTTCGCTTGATGAAGCATTCTATCTACAAGCGTTGTCTTTCCATGGTCAACATGGGCTATAATTGCTACGTTTCTTATGTTTTGCATCGTTATTTGAAATTATGCTAATATTATTTCTTTTATTAGTTCTACTGCTTTTGCTAATCCTGCGGCGTCTTTACCACCTGCTGTTGCGAAGTGTTTTTGTCCTCCTCCGCCACCTTTGATTTCTTTTGAAACTTGTCTTATTGTTGCAGAAGCATCTTTCCCTTTTTCTACTATTTCTTCTCCAAGCATTAGTGTAAGATTTACTTTTCCTTCACTTTCTCCATATCCTATGAAACAGATTTTTGGATTGCTTGCTCTAAAACGGAAAGCCAAATCTTTCACTCCCTCTGCCGGAAGATTAGATGTATCAAGTGTTAAAATATCTACTCCGTTTTCTGCTTTGATTTGAGATTGTAGGCTATCGTATAGATTTGCTATTTTTTCTTTTTGGAAAGTCTCTAAATCCGATTTTAATTGAGCATTATCCTCAATAAGTTTTTGTATTGTTTTAACAATATTTGGACTTGCAGCAAATAAAGATTGTACCTCTTTTAATGTATCCTCTACCTTATTATAATGTTCTTCGCAAGCCTCTCCTGTAACAGCTTCTATTCTTCTTACACCTGCTGCAACGGCTGTTTCGTTTACTATGCTAATCATTCCTATACGACCTGTTGAGCTTGCATGTGTTCCTCCACAAAGTTCAATGCTTTCTCCAAAACGAACACAACGCACCTTATCGCCATACTTTTCACCAAACAAAGCCATTGCTCCCATTGCTTGTGCTTCTTTTATATCTATTTCACGAAAATCTTCTATGTGATAATCTTCTCTTATCATAGAATTTACAAGTTTTTCAACTTGACGCAACTCTTCTGAGGAAAGTTTACTTGGGTGAGAAAAGTCAAAACGTAGTCTTGCATCATTTACATACGAACCTTTTTGTTCTACGTGTGAGCCTAAAACTTGACGTAACGCATAATGCAATAAGTGAGTTGCAGTGTGATTAGACTCTATTGCCTTTCTCTTGTTTTGATTTACCACCAACTCAAATTCTGCCTCTAAGTTTTCAGGCAATTTCTTTACAATATGAAGTGTAAGTTTATTTTCTTTTTGTGTATCTATTATTTCTACCTTTTCAGCACCATTAGTTATATATCCTCTATCTCCTACTTGACCTCCCATTTCTGCATAGAAAGGAGTTTGATCAAACACCAATTGATAATTTGTTGCAGTCTTTGTACTTACTTTACGGTATCTCAATAAATTTGCATTAGCCTTGCAAGTGTCATAACCAAGAAATTCTCCTACTCCTTCAAATTCTTTTACAACAACCCAATCCTCAGCCGAACTTTTAGCCGCATTCTTAGAGCGTTCTTTTTGTGCAGCAAGATTTTTTTCAAATCCTTGCATATCCACCTTATAACCCTTTTCACTTGCCATAAGTTCTGTTAAGTCAACAGGGAAACCGTAAGTATCAAACAATTCAAAAGTAAAATCTCCATCAATTACCTTATCTTGTTTTTGAGAAATATATTTTTCAAACTTGATTATACCATTAGAAAGAGTACGAAGGAAAGATTGTTCTTCCTCTTTAACTATTTTTTCAATCAAAGCCTGTTGTTGTTTTATTTCAGGATATTGTTCTCCCATTTGATTTACCAAAACATCAACCAATTTATACAAGAAAGGCTCATTAAAACCAAGGAAAGTATAGCCATATCTAACCGCTCTTCTCAAAATTCTTCTAATAACATAACCAGCCTTTGCATTAGAAGGCAATTGTCCGTCAGCTATTGCAAAAGATATTGCTCTGATATGGTCAGCACAAACTCTCATTGCGACATCCTTTTCCTTATTTTCAGAATACGCAACATTTGCCTGCTTTGCCAAGAATTGAATCATTGGTTGGAAAACATCAGTATCATAGTTTGACTTCTTACCTTGTAAAACCATACAAAGACGTTCAAAACCCATACCGGTATCTATATTCTTTTCTTTCAAAGGTACAAGAGAACCATCAGCCATTCTATTAAACTCCATAAAGACAAGGTTCCATATTTCAATCACCAATGGATTATCCTTGTTTACCAAATCTTTTCCATCTATTTTCTTTCTATCTTCATCATCTCTCAAATCAACGTGAATTTCAGAACAACCGCCACAAGGTCCTGTTTCACCCATTTCCCAGAAGTTATCTTTCTTACTTCCAAAAATTATTCTATCCTCAGCAATCCATTCCTTCCAATAATCATAAGCCTCATTATCTGCCTTCAATCCATCTTTTTCATCTCCTCCGAAAACAGTAACATATATTCTATCTTTATCTATTGCATAAACCTTTGTAAGAAGTTCCCAAGCGTATGCTATTGCATCTTTTTTAAAATAATCTCCAAAAGACCAATTACCCAACATTTCAAACATAGTATGATGATAAGTATCGTGTCCTACCTCTTCCAAATCATTGTGTTTACCACTTACTCTCAAACATTTTTGAGAATCGGCAGCAGAAGGATAAGGTTTTGTAACATTACCCAAAAATATATCTTTAAATTGATTCATACCCGCATTAGTAAACAACAAAGTAGGGTCGTTTTTAACTGTTATCGGTGAAGAAGCAACTATTGTGTGAGCTTTTGATGCAAAAAAATCAAGAAAAGTCTTTCTTATCTCATACGATGTCATAATTCTATAAAATATTAAAAGGTTATTAAAACGTGCAAAGATACGAAATATTTTGTAATTTTGCAGGCTGAAATACCAAAAAAATACAATGGAAAGTATAAGAGAAATATTTAGAATAGGCTACGGACCATCGTCCTCACACACCATGGGACCAAGAAAAGCCTCTGAATTATTTTTAAAAGATAATATTGAAGCAAAGCATTTTGAAATAACACTTTATGGTTCCTTAGCCGCAACCGGAAAAGGACACTTAACAGATCAAGCAATATTAGATGTATTAGGAAGAGAAAGAACAAAAATACATTGGAAAAGCGATATATTTTTAGACCTTCACCCAAATGCTATGATGTTTGAATCCTTTGATGAAAAAGGAAATCTACTACAAAAAAGAACAATGTATAGCATCGGAGGAGGAAAAGTAATAGAAGAAGATTCAAACTTAGGATTAGAAATAAAAGAAGTATATCCACACCACAACCTAACAGAAATCCTACAATACATAGACGAAAAAGGATTAACCTTTTGGGAATATGTCCAAGAATTTGAAAGCAACGACATTTGGGATTACTTAGCAGAAGTCTTGCAAGTAATGAAACAATCCGTAGAAGACGGACTAAACGAAGAAGGCGTATTGCCAGGAGGCTTGTGTTTGAGAAGAAAAGCAATGTCATATTACACAAAAGCAAGAAGTTACAAACCCTCACTAAAAGGAAGATGCTTAGTACAAGCCTACGCCTTAGCAGTATCGGAACAAAACGCATCGGGTGGGAAAATAGTAACCGCACCAACCTGTGGCTCTTGTGGCATAGTACCCGCAGTATTGTATCACCTAAACACAGAACACGAATTTACAGACAAACAAATCATTCGCTCAATAGCAACCGCAGGATTGATAGGCAATGTAATAAAATACAACGCCTCAATCTCAGGAGCAGAAGTAGGCTGTCAAGGAGAAGTAGGCTCAGCTTGTTCAATGGCAGCCGCAGCCGCAAATCAACTCTTTGGCGGAACACCACAACAAATAGAATACGCCGCAGAAATAGGACTTGAACATCACCTTGGCCTAACCTGCGACCCTGTTTGTGGCCTTGTACAAGTACCTTGCATTGAGAGAAACGCCTTTGCAGCCCTTAGAGCATTAGATGCTAATCTTTATGCAATGATGTCCGATGGAAAGCACGTCATTTCATTTGACAAAGTAGTAGAAACAATGAAACAAACAGGCAAAGACCTACCTTCTCTTTACAAAGAAACAGCCGAAGGAGGATTAGCCGTAGTAGGAAAAAACTTTTGCAGAATATAACTCTTGATTTTAGAAAAATAAAACAAAGAAAAAATAAAATAAAACAAAGAATGAAAAAATTAAATCTTGATGAAATTTTTCGACCAAAGTTCTTTGAGTTAATAAAAACAAGAAACTACTCAAAAGAACTATTCATTAAAGACTTAACAGCAGGGATAATTGTCGGAGTTGTAGCAATACCCTTAGCAATTGCCTTTGGTATAGCCTCAGGAGTAAGCCCTCAACAAGGTCTAATCACAGCAATAATAGCCGGAGTCTTAATCTCAATCTTTGGAGGCTCACACGTGCAAATCGGAGGTCCAACAGGAGCTTTCATTGTCATTATTGCAGGAATTATAGCAGAATATGGCACAAGCGGACTTGCAATAGCAACCTGCATAGCCGGTGTTTTGTTAATCTTAATGGGTATTTTAAAATTTGGAGACATAATCAAGTTTATGCCCTATCCTATCATTGTAGGATTTACCTCAGGTATTGCCTTGACTATTTTCTCAACTCAAATCAAAGATTTCTTTGGATTAACCATAGCAAGTGAGGTTCCAGCCAACTTTATAGAGAAATGGATATGTTATTTTCAAAACTTCGATTCAATCAATCCAATAGTTACAATAATGGCTATTTTCACCGTTGCAATATCTTTCCTTTGGAGCAAGGTTACAAAAGTCATTCCGGGTTCACTTATTGCCATTATAGTATGTACAATAGCAACAATAATTCTTAAAAACTATGGAATCGTTATCCCAACAATAGGAAGCGTTTATCCGGAATTAAGCGGTGGAGCAGCCCTTCCAAAACCAGAGGTTCCTGCAATTACAATAGAAAGCATAAAAGGATTGATTTCTCCTGCCTTTACAATAGCAATACTTTGTGCAATAGAGAGTCTTTTATCGGCAATGGTAGCCGATGGAGCCACAGGAAAGAAACACCATTCTAACACAGAGTTAATAGGACAAGGAATTGCCAATTTCGTATCACCTTTATTTGGAGGTATTCCTGCAACAGGAGCAATCGCACGAACAATGGCAAACATAAACAACGGAGGACGCACCCCAATTGCAGGAGTTGTTCACGCTGTTTTCTTATTATTGATTTACCTATTCTTAATGCCACTTGCAGCCAACATACCATTTGCTTGCCTTGCCGGAATTTTGGTTGTAGTAGCATACAATATGAGTGAATGGCGTTCATTCAAAGCAATATTCAAAAATCCTAAAAGTGATGTAGTAGTACTTCTTACAACATTCTTCTTAACCGTTATCTTCGACCTTACAATCGCAATAGAAGTAGGTCTATTGATTGCCTTTGTATTGTTTATCAAACGTGTAATGGAAACATCATCTATAAAAGTAATTGAAGACGAACTACAAAGAACAGAAGACTCTGAATCGGAAAGCGTATATGAAAAAGTAAACAAACAAGTACAAATCTACGAAATTGACGGACCATTCTTCTTTGGCGTTGCAAACAAATTCGATGAAGTAGCAGCACGTTCCAAAAAGAACAAACCATCTGTCAGAATTATCAGAATGCGTAAAGTACCATTCATTGACTCAACAGGATTAAAGAACCTTAGAAGCCTTTGCGATAAGAGCAAGAGCGAAAAAATACAAATCATACTTTCAGGTGTAACGGAAGAGGTTTACAAAGTATTAGACAAGAGCGGATTTGCCGATTACCTTGGAAAAGAATACATATTTGACCACATATCAAAAGCACTTGATAAAGCAAACGAACTAACAAACAATAAAACCGAATAAGTGAAATCAAAAAAGAATCTTCTCACACTTATACTTCTTGCACTCCTATGCCTTGTTCTAATATTTCTTAGTTGCATAGTAGGAAGTGGAAGTATAAGTGTTTCAGATTCAATAAAAGTCCTATTCTCCCCTATTTTCCAGACAGACACCGAGCATATCAATCCTGGAATTAATTACATAATCTTCAACATCAGAATACCTCGCACACTCTTTGCAGCCCTTGCAGGAGCAGGACTATCTCTTTGTGGATTGGCTTTTCAATCTATTTTTCGCAATCCTTTAAGCGACCCTTACATTCTTGGAGTCTCCTCCGGTGCATCACTTGGAGCAACCCTTGCAATAGTACTTGGATTAGAAAGTTTCGTATTAGGAATAAGCGGAATGAGTTTTATCTTTGCCTTTCTGAGCGTAATCATCATAATAAAGATAGCCTCATACGGCAATCGCATACACACAACAACCCTTTTGCTTGCCGGAATTTCAATAAACTTTCTTGCCTCAGCCTTTATCTCACTTCTAATGATACTAAACCAAGAACAAATAGAAAAAATAGTCTTTTGGACAATGGGGTCGCTTTCAAATATCGACTACAACTCACTAATAGGCGTAAGCATTGCAGTAATAATCGGCATAATATCTATCACCTATCACGCAAGAGACCTAAACGCCCTGCTAATAGACACACAAACAGCCAAAACACTTGGAGTAAACGTTGAACGCACAAAACGAATAATCCTCTTAATCTGCACCTTAATGGTTTCACTCATTGTAAGCGAAAGCGGAGTGATAGGATTCATAGGATTGGTAGTGCCACACATTGTACGCTTACTTATAGGCTCTGACAACAGAAAACTAATTCCTTTTTCCATATTAGGAGGAATGATATTTATGCTATCCTCCGACCTACTCTCACGCACACTTATGCCACCGAGTGAAATACCCGTTGGAAGCATAACAGCCCTAATAGGCTCGCCATTCTTTATCTACCTATTGTTTAACGCAAAAAAACGTTTAAACCAATGATAGAAGTAAAACAACTCAACTACACAATAGGAGAAAAACATATCCTAAAAAACATAAACTTTCAAATAGAGAAAGGAAAGATTTATGGCATACTTGGCAACAACGGCTCAGGAAAAAGCACCCTATTAAAAGCCCTTTCAAAAATCAATCCCATAAAAAACGGAAAGATTTTCATCAACCAAAAAGACATAAACCTCTACTCTTCAAAACAATTAGCACAAACAATAGCCTTAGTGCCACAACAAACCAATCTGATGTTTGACTTCTCTGCACTACAAATTGCCTTAATGGGAAGAATACCCTATCAAAAACCACTATATTCCGACAGCAAAGAAGATCTCGAAATAGTTAAACAATCAATGCAAAGAACAAACACTTGGCATTTAAGAAATATGAATGCAAAGAATTTAAGCGGAGGAGAATTTCAACGCCTAATCATTGCAAGAGCCCTATCACAACAAACACCTATTCTTCTACTTGATGAACCCGTATCATCGCTTGACATACGTCATCAATTCGATATAATGGAACTATTAAAACAAATCAACAAAGAATCACAAACCACAATACTTATAATAATCCACGACCTCAATCTCGCAATGCGATATTGCGATGAAGTCCTCCTACTCAACCAAGGCGAATTAGTAGCCAAAGGAGAAAGCAAACAAATCCTCACAGAAGAAAATATTTCAAAACACTTTGGCGTAAAAGTAAACATAAATCAAGACTATTTACAGATAATTGGATAAAAAAAACATAAAAATGAAAACACAAATCAATCCAAAAGACACCTCACGTGCAGAAGCCTTTGAGCTATGGCTGACTTCCCCAATGCCGATGGTTACCCTAACAAAGACATTCAACGTTAGCAAGATAGTAAAACAAAGCAAAAAACTAAACATCAGCTTCAACGCCCTACTTTGTTGGTGTATAGGAAAAGCAGCAAGTCAAATAGAAGAATTTTATCTGCTTATTGAAAAAGACAAGCTATACAAATACGACAGGCTTGCAATAAACGTAATTGTAAACAATAAAAAAGGAGGAATAAACTCTTGCGATATTGCATTTAATGACGACTTACAAGACTTTATAAACGCCTACAAACAATCAACTCAACACACCGCACAAAACAATAAAAGCACTTTCTTAGAAGACTATATGATAATAGGCACCTCTGCAATGATTGCAACCGAACTCGACTGCATAGTAAATCAATACACCGACAAATTCACAAACCCAATGCTTATGTGGGGAAAATATCGCAAACACTTCTTTAAAACACTCCTTCCAATCTCCTTTCAATTCCATCACTCACAAATGGACGGCGGACACGGAGCAAAATTCCTTGAACTATTGCAAAAAGAAATCAAAGAGTTGTAAAAACAAAACAAAGAAAAAAATATTTTTTTCAAAGAAATAATTCTAAAAAGCAAAGAAATATTCATACCTTTGCAAAGTTTTAGTAATGTGTAATCAATAAATAATTATTTTTAAGATATGAAACAACTGATTGAATGCGTACCTAATATTTCAGAAGGTAGAGATATGAACATCATCAACCAAGTAGTTGCAGAGGTTGAAAAGGTTGAAGGTGTTAAATTATTGGATGTGGACCCAGGTGCTACAACAAATAGAACTGTAATCACTTTTGTAGGTGAGCCAGAACAAGTTTGCGAAGCTGCTTTTATGCTTGTAAAAAAAGCACAAGAGCTTATAGATATGAGAAATCATCATGGCGACCACCCTCGTTTTGGTGCAACTGACGTTTGTCCTCTTATCCCTGTTGCAAACATCACTATGGACGAAGTAGTAGGCTATGCAAGAAAATTAGGCGAAAGAATAGGAACAGAATTAAATATTCCAATCTACTGCTACGAGTCAGCAGCTTTTGAAGAAAAGAGAAGAAATCTTGCTTCTTGCCGTAAAGGTGAATATGAAGGGCTTTCTGCAAGAATAGTTACAGAAGAATGGAAACCTTGCTTTGGTCCAAATTGTTGGAGTGAACAAGTAGCTCGCAGTGGTGCGACAGCAGTTGGAGCAAGAGACTTCTTACTTGCTGTAAACTACAACTTGAACACTACTTCTACACGTAGAGCAAACGCAATTGCTTTTGACGTTAGAGAAAAAGGTCGTCCGATGAGAGAAGGTGGCAAACCAAATGGAAAACCTATGAAGGACGAAAACGGAAATCCTATTATGATTCCTGGAACTTTGAAAGGAACAAAGGCTATTGGTTGGTTTATTGAAGAATATGGCATTGCACAAGTTTCAATGAATATTACCGATGCAAAGGTTGCTCCTTTACACGTTTGTTTTGATGAAGTGAGTGCAAAAGCTGCTGCGAGAGGTGTGAGAGTTACAGGAGTTGAAATCGTAGGTTTAGTTCCAAAGAAAACTTTGATTGATGCTGGTAAATATTATCTTGCAAAACAACAACGTTCTCTTGGAGTTGATGAAGCAGAATTGATAAAAATCGCTGTTAAATCAATGGGTCTTGACGACTTAAAGCCATTTAACCCACAAGAAAAGGTAATTGAATATATGATTGAGGACAAAGGTAGCAAGAAATTAGTGGATATGACTTGTACTGCTTTCGCTAATGAAACTGCTTCTGAGAGTCCTGCTCCTGGTGGTGGAAGTATCTCGGCTTATATGGGAGCTTTGGGTGCTGCTTTGGGAACAATGGTTGCTAATCTTTCATCTCACAAAGCTGGTTGGGACGAAAGATGGGAAGAATTCTCTGTTGTTGCTGAAAAAGGTCAAGCAATCAAAGACGAATTGTTGTTCTTGGTTGATGAAGACACTCGTTCTTTCAACTTAATTATGGAAGCGTTTGGATTACCTAAAAAGACTGATGAAGAAAAAGCTGCAAGAACTGCCGCTATTCAAGCAGCAACAAAATATGCTATTGAAGTTCCTTATAGAACTCTTTGCAAATCGTTTGAAGTGTTTGAGGTTTGTCAAAAAATGGTTGAGGTTGGAAATCCTAATTCAGTAACTGACGCTGCAGTTGGTATCTTATGTGCAAGAGCTGCTTGTATTGGAGCTTTCATGAACATGCAAATCAACTGCGCAAGCTTAACTGACAAAGATTTCGTTAAAGAAATTATCGCAAAAGGACAAGCAATTGTTGATAAAGCAGAAGCAATAGAAAAAGAATTCACAGCAAGAGTTTTAAAACAAATAGCTGAATAAGAATTATTCTAAACATTATATGGAGGGAGGGCAGTTTTTCCTCTCTCCTTTTTTAATATATTTTTGTATGAATCAGCAAGTAAGAGTTTTTTCTTTAACAGAAGTTACAAATAGCATTGAACGTACCCTTACTGCAAGATATAGTTCTGAGTTTTGGGTAAGAGCAGAAATGTTAAAGTTAAACTACTATACTTATAGTGGACATGCTTTTCCTGATTTAGTAGAAAAAGACAAAGGAGTCATAATTACCCAAATGCGAGCTACTATTTGGGCAAGCGATTTCAAAAGAATAAAAGAAAAATTCAATACTGCAGGAGTTGAACTCACAGATGGCACTACTATATTATTCAAAGCCAGCATAAAATATAATGGTTTATATGGATTGAGTTTAAGAATAAGCGATATTGACACAAGCTTTGCACTTGGGGAATTAGAAAAAGAGAAAAACGCCTCAATAGAAAAGCTTAAAGAAGAAAAGATTTTTGAACTCAATAAGACAACTCTCCTACCCGATTTACCAAAACGCCTTGCCATTATCTCGGTTGAAACAGGTAAAGGCTATCAAGATTTCATCAATATCATAAATTCCCATAAAGAATTTGGTATTTTCCATAAGCTATTCCCTTCTTTGCTACAAGGAGATGGTGCAATCAATGCGATAATCAATAATTTAGAGAAGATAAAAGTAGTAAAAGATTTCTTTGATGCCGTACTTATCATTCGCGGTGGCGGAGGTGATATTGGAATGGCTTGTTATAATAATTTTGAGCTTTGTAAAACAATAGCGACTTTTCCTCTCCCTGTAATAACCGGCATAGGACATTCTACAAATCTAACGGTTAGCGAAATGGTTTCTTATCATAATGGAATCACTCCAACAGATGTTGCAGATTTTATCATAAAGCGTTTTCAAAATGCAATAGAAAATTTGGAGAGAATGGAGAGTATGATAAAGATAAAAAGCAATTACAGAATTGAAAGAGAGAAAGAGCAGTTGGATTTAATGGAAAAATATATCAATGTATTAAATCCTCAAAATATTTTAAACAAAGGCTACTCTATAACCTACCTTAATGGTAAGGTTTTAAAGAGTGAGAATGATATTAAAAAGGGAGATTGTTTGACAACTAAGCTTGCCGAAGGTGAAGTAAAATCTATTGTAGAATAAACAAAAGCAATAAAATGACTTACAACGAAGCATATACAGAATTGAAAGATATAGTAAATTCTTTGGAGTCTTCTGATGTTGATATTGAAGACTTATGTAAAAAAATCGAGAAAGCAAAAGAGTTAATTGCCCTTTGCAAAACAAAACTTGCAGAGGTAGAAATAGATATTGAAGCCTTGAATAATAAACTTCAAGAATTATAGGGCTGCAACTATCTTTTTAGCCAAGAAATACGATAGTTTGTAATTTGATTCCACACTCCAACCTGCTACATGTGGGGTTAAAACAACGTTATTTCTTGAAAACAAATCTTGCAACTCAGAAGGAGTGTTTTGAAGTTCGTTTGAAAAAGCCTCAAACTCTAAAACATCTAAGCCTGCTCCAAGAATTTTTCCTTCATTCAAAGCTTCAAGCAAATCTTTTGTGTTTACAACCTTTCCTCTTGAAGTATTCAAAAGATAAAACGGCTTTTTGAAATTTTGAATAAAGCTTTTGTTGAACATATACTTTGTTTCTTCGGTCAAAGGTGTGTGAAAAGAAAGTATATCGCTTTCATTAAAAAGAGTAGAAAGGCTACATTCCTCTGCGTATTCATCGGAATAATTTGTTTTATACTTGTCGTAGGCTATTACCTTGCAGTCAAATCCCGATAATCTTTGAGCAAAACTTCTTCCCATATTGCCATAGCCAATTATTCCTATGGTTTTGCCTTTTATTTCCAAGCCTCTGTTTTCTTCTCTAAGCCAAAGGCCTTGTCTTACCTGCATATCGGCAATGCAAATCTTGTTAAACAATGCTAAAAGCAAACCAAGACAATGCTCCCCTACTGCATCACGATTTCCTTCGGGGGAATTGATGCAAGCTATTCTTTTTTTCTCTGCATAATCTACGTCTATTGCGTCCATGCCTGCACCTATTCTTCCTATAACTTTTAGATTTACGGCTCTGTCTATTACTTCTTTATCTATCAAAAGCTTACTTCTAACTATCAAGGCTTGATAACCTGCAATCACTTCCAAGAGTTCTTCTCTTGTTATTTGTGGTTGATAGTCTATTTCAAAGCCTGCTTCTAATAAGATTTCTTCTAAAACTGCGTGTCCTTTATCTAAAACAAGTATTCTTTTCATTATTTGTCTTTATCTAAGTATTCTATAAATTCATCGTAACTTCCGCCAAACACATTCAAATCAACCTCGGAGCGAATGCCCGGAACAACGCCTTGATGTGAGTATTGCCAAAATTTCCACTTTATTATCTTTGGCTCATTGCAAAGTTTACAAAGCCAAAGGTCGTAATCCTCAAAATTTCCCTTGATATAATGATTGTAGGTCTGTATGTTTGTGTATATAATCGGCTTTTTGTTGTAATGTTTTTCTAAGGTACGTAAACAATTGTATATTTCACTAATTACTTTATTTCGTTTCTCTTTTGAAAACTTGTTTCCACCATACAATTCCACGTCTAAAACCGGTGGTAAATCCATTGGAGTTAAACGAACGTTGTTTATAAAGTTGTAAGCCTGCTCTTTGCCTCCTTTATTGAAACGAAAGAAATGATAAGCCCCAACAATGATTTTGTTTTTCTTTGCCTGAGAGAAATTATACTTGAATTTCTTATCAACAAACGTTTCTCCCTCGGTTGCTTTTATGAATGCAAAATTGATTTTTGAGGAATAAACCTCCTTCCAATTGATTTTACCTTGATGAGACGAGACATCAATACCCGTAACTTGAAATCTATAAGAATCAATCATTGCTCCCGAACAAGCATAGTACGTTCTGTAATAATTTATTCCATAATTATAAACTATTACACAAGAAATCAAAATCAAAAAAACAGAGATAATTATTATAACTCTTTTTTTCTTTCTACTTATCATTGATTATAAAATGTTCAAGACTTTGAAGAGGTAGCGTAAATTTAGATTGTTTTCCCTCTATTGTTGGATAAATATAAAGCGAATCTTTTCCTATTGCAAATTGACTTGATTTAAATTCTTCAAATCCAAAAGGCAATGATAGTTTTTCAAATTCTTGTGCATTCAAGTTTACAACCTCTGTTATTTTTAAAGGAATATTTTTCTCAACATTGTAAGTTACACCAAAAAATAAACTATCCTTTTGATTGCTTTCTGCATAAACAATTTCTCTTTCCATCAATGCACTAAGTAAATTATTGTAAGGAACAACCCAAACCGTTCTTACAAGCAATTGATGTGGCTCTTGCTTTTTGCCAATCTGCTTAATCTGCTCAACTCCTTGCTTAAAAACTCCTTCACTTGTTGTTATTATTGGCTTAATGCTGCGAGTCTCTTCCTTAACTTTCTTAACCGGAATTAGCATCCTTGCTTTTATTCCATTAGCCGTATCGTTTATTGAAAAACCACTTATAGTTAAAGTTTGCAACATGTAAGTTGGTGCATCAGCATTTAGTTTTACTTCAACCGTTTTAAGTTTCGTATCTTTCTTTTCTTGCTTTTGCTCAGCCTTCTTACCACAAGAAGCAAAAATCAAAGCAGAAAAAGTTAAAAAATAAAATAATAGTTTCATAGAAATATTGACTTAAAATAATCTATTGCAAAGTTACGTTTTTTTCTCATAACTTCGCAAAAATATTTCTTTGAATTAGAAAAATATTTCTTTGAATTATTTTGACTAACGAGCGTTTTATTTTGTTTCTTTATTGTATCTTTGCCAAAGAAAAAAACATAAAATCTATGAAAATACAATTTTTAGGTGCTGCAAAGGAGGTTACCGGTAGCAAACATTTGATTACAACTAATAAAGGAAAGAAAATACTTTTAGATTGCGGAATGTATCAAGGTAAGGGTTTGGAAACCGATGCTTTAAACCGTGATTTAGGGTTTAATCCGGAAGAGATAGATTATTTAATCCTTTCTCACCCTCATATAGACCATTCAGGGCTGATTCCTTACATTGTAAAATTGGGATTTAAAGGCACAATATATTCTACACCTGCAACAAGGGATTTGTGTTCTATAATGCTTGTGGATTCTGCCAGCATTCAAGAGTTAGATACTCGCACTTTCAACAAAAAACGTGCAAGACAAAATCTTGAAAGCGTTGAACCAATTTACACAACCGCTGATGCACAAGAGGCAATGAACTATTTTGTTTCTGTACCTTATGGAAAGAGAATTTTTATAGATGAAAACATTACTTTAAAGTTTACCGACAATGGGCATATCCTTGGAAGTGCAACTTGTAATATAACTATAAAAGAAGATAGCAAAGAAGTAAAGATTGCATTCACAGGAGACGTAGGACGTTATCAAAAAAGAATTCTTAGAGCTCCACAAGCCTTTGAGCAAGCCGACTATATAATTATGGAATCGACCTACGGAGATAGACTTCACAGCGATATTGATAAGAGCGAAGAAGAATTATTGAAGGCAGTGATAGATACTTGTTGCAAAAAGAAAGGAAAACTTCTTATTCCTTCCTTTGCAATAGGACGAGCACAAGAAATAATTTTTGCACTCAATAAATTATGGGAAAAAGGGTTGCTTCCAATGATTGATGTCTATGTAGATAGTCCTTTAAGCCTTAATGCAACAAACATAATGCGTCTTCACTCGGAGTGTTTCAACGATGAGATGAAAGAATTTATGAAAACAGACCCCGACCCCTTTGGATTTGAAAAGCTACACTATATTCGCGGCACAGAAGAGAGTAAAAGACTTAACACAACCAAGACTCCATGTATTATTATCTCGGCAAGCGGTATGATGGAAGCAGGAAGAATTAAGCATCACATTGCAAACAACATAGAAAATCCAAGAACGACAATCTTAGGCGTAGGATATTGTGCACCAACAACGCTTGGAAACAAAATTCTTCGCGGAGATAAACACGTTTCCATTTTCGGACACGGATATTACGTTAAAGCAGAGGTAAGAAATATTGACTCCTATTCTGCACACGCCGACTACGAGGAGTTGATTAAGTTTTTATCGTGTCAAGACAAAGAAAAAATCAAAAAAATCATTCTTGTACACGGAGAAAGCAAAACACAAGAAAACTTTGCTAACACTTTAAGAGAAAGAGGTTACGAAAACGTTTATATTCCATCGAAATGCGAGAGTTTAGAATTAGTTTAATTTTAGTTTTTCTTTGTTTTGGATTTCTTAATTCTTTGTTTGCTCAAAGCTACGACAAGGAAAACGACAATCAAATAGGCGATACGGCGGTTAATTTCTCGTTTCTAAACGAAAAAGGATTGCAAGATTTATATTCTTTAATAGAAGAAAGAAACACAAACATATTAGTTGTGTTTTATAGCCCGGAATGTGAGGATTGTCAGGCGTTAAAAAATAAGATGTCAAAGTCTAAGAAGCTCAACTCTTTGATTGCAGAAAACGAACTGACAATTCTTGCCGTTGCTCCTGAGGTTGAGCCTAAGATTTGGCAAGAACATAAAAGCGAAGTGCCTGAAAATTGGATAAACTCTTATTGTGAGGACTGCGAACCTATAACAAAGAGTTATATTTGGACAGTTCCTACACTTTTTCTTATAAGTAAAGACAAAATAGTATTAAATAGAGATTTTAAACATCGTGAAAGAAATAAGTATAATTAACGGTCCTAATCTTAATCTTTTAGGACAAAGAGAAACATCAATATACGGAAGCATAAGTTTTGAGGAATATCTTGAAGTATTAAGAAAAAAATTTCCTGAATTTAAGATTTCTTATTTCCAATCAAACGTTGAAGGAGAGATTGTTACGCAAATTCAAAAAGATGCAAACAAAGACGGAATTATAATCAACGCCGGAGCCTACACTCACACCTCAATAGCGATTGCAGATGCGATTTCTGCAATACAAACTCCTGTAATAGAAGTACATATCAGCAACATATTGGCACGAGAAGAGTTTAGACACAAATCTTTCCTTTCTCCCGTTTGTCAAGGCAGCCTTTTCGGATTTGGAATCAAGGGATACGAATTAGCCTTATATGTCTTCCAAAGTGAAAATTAACTTAATAACTTCTCCTCCCTTTGTATAGGTAACTAAATTAGGGCAATACTCAAACACATTCTTACCCATAATCACTTCTTTTGTAGGAATAACAACCTTATTCAAGGCAGTGCATTGACCAAAAGCACTATCCCCTATCCTATCTATGTATTCTCCACACTTAACGCTTAACAATGAAGAACAATTCCAAAACGCCTGGTCATCAACATAAACCAAAGAAATAGGCATATCAAGACTCATCAATGAAGAACAAGAACCAAAGGCCAAACGTCCAACAAATTCTATTCCTTCTATAAGTTCCAAAGAACTCAATGCAGAACAATTAAAAAAAGCCTCTCTTTCTATTGTCTTAACATTATTAGGTATTTTTATTTTGCTTAGAGAAGAGCAATTCCAAAAACTTCTTTCCTTAATCGTTTGCAAAGAATTTGACAAAGAAATAGTAGTTAAACTCTTACACATAAAAAATGCCTCTTCGCCAATAGTCAAAACAGAATGTGGCATCATCAAATCCACAATTCCATTGCACATATAAAAAGCCTTTTCGCCAATATACACCAAGCAATCAGGCAAAGTCAATTCCTTTATCTCGCTTCGCATATAAAAGCCCTTGTCTTCTATTTTTGTAACCAAATATTTCTTTCCCTCAAAATTAACTTCGGTTGGTATAGCAAGTTTTTTTGGCAACTTATCCTCACCAGCCTTTACACTCACTTTATTTCCGTCATCTAAAACACTATAAACCAACCCATTTTGAGTAAAAGTTTGAGCCATTAAACAAGAAACGCTCATCAAAAAACAGAAAAATAATACTAATCTTTTCATATCAAAAATTATTTCTTGCAAATATAGAAATATTTCATAGAACTAAAAAAATAAAGCAAAGAAATATTTGATTTTTTCTTTGCTTTATTTTTCTAACTCTTTGTTTTATTTTTTCTTAAAGTCTGCCTTTTTTAATATAGGTTATGATAAGGCGAAATAGCATTAGGAAATTGTACCATAGGGCTGTGAGTGTGCCATAGTGTTTGCACATAATTTTGTATCTTTCTTTGTTGGCTTTTACTATGTGTTTGCTACTTAGGCCTCCTGATAGGAATTTAGAGATATAAATATTGGTATTGACTATTTTTTTTGCGTTTTCTATTGAGCTAAGCACCCAATCATAGTCGGCTGTTATGCGATACTCGGTTTTATACTTTGGTGCTATGGTGCGTTTTATGAGAATGGATTGATGACACACTGTCATTCCCCAACGAAATGAGTTTTTGGTGAGTTGTTTTGGTGGAGTGAGTCTTCGGCTGCCTATTTCTTTTTGGTTTTCTGCAAGTATCATTGTGTCGCCATAGTAAATGTCTGCGTCATCTTGGTGATTGGCAAAGACTTTTTCTAAGGTGTCGGGTGAGTAAAACATATCTCCTGCGTTTATAAAGATAACATAATCTCCGCTTGCAATCTCTAAGCCTTTGTTCATTGCGTAATAGAGTCCGTTATCGGGCTCGCTTATCCATAGGTTTATGATGTCTTGATTTTCTTTAATAATTTGTAGTGTATTGTCTTTCGAGGCTCCGTCTATTACTATGTATTCTATTTCTGTATAGGTTTGATTATGCAACGATTTAATGGTGCGTTGCAATAAATGTGCTGAGTTGTAGCAAACTGTAATAACTGATATTAGTGGTTTTTTAAGCATTTCTTTTTATTTTTTATTAAAACGGATTTTATTGCCGTTTAATATAAATATTCCTTCATCAAGCATTTGTCTTATAAAGATTATTGCTTTTTCTCCTTCTGGAAATTCTGTGTTGTTTTCAAAATAGGTGATTGGTTTTTCGCCTTGTAAAAGTGAGTTTATGATTTTTTCTTGCAAAGTTAATGAATTTAATTGATTATTACGACATAAATCGCATTTTTTGCATTTTTCTGATTCTATATTAAAGTATGAATGTATGTATTGTTCTCTACATTTTGAGTTTTCTAAGTAGTCTATCATTTTTTCGGCTCTTGAAATTGATAGGTCTTTTAGTGTTTGATAGTTTTTTTCGGAAATGTATAGTTCTTCTTTCTTTACTCTATCTTGTTTAAAGATTATGTATTCTCCTACTGGGAAACGAAGGTATGTTATTATACCCATTTTCTCTAAACTTTGGAGTTTGAAAATTACTTTTTCGGTTTCCCATCTTAAATATGTGGCTATTTTTCCTTCTTCAATGAAGGTATATTCCATGTGATTGCACTCGCATACTCTTAGCAAGGTTGCCAAAAGTGAAGAGTAGTCATCTTCTATTTTTAGAATGGTTCTTAGTTCTAAATAGTCTGATTGTATCTTTATTTTTGAAATTGGATATTCTCTTTGGTTATAATAGAGTATTTCTTCTCTTGATAATATTTTTAGGGTTGAGAATACGGAAACGAAATCGAAGTGATAGGTATAGCAAAACTTATGCAGAGAGAATGGTTTTTCATAATTTTGTCCGTCATAGTAGGCTATATTGTATTGAGAGTAAAGTGCGTTGTAGATTTCTTTTATTTTTTCCATTTCTGGATATGACATCAATACTCTTTTTCTTAAATTCTTTACATCTTTTTCATTCCAATAGAGTATTGCAAAGGCTTCTTTTCCATCTCTTCCTACTCTTCCTACTTCTTGATAATACTCCTCTATGCTTGAAGGTATGTCAAGATGAATTACAAACCTTACATCTTGTTTGTCAATGCCCATTCCAAAGGCTTTTGTTGCAACCATTACTTGCAATTCGCCTTTTTGCCAAAGTTCTTGTCTTCGTTTTCTTTCGTAATAGCTTAACCCTGCGTGATATTCCTCTACATTGAGATTATGTTTCTTTAATTCTTCGGCATAGAATATTGCATTCTTTCGAGTAGAGACATAAATCAATCCTGTATTGTTGTATTTTTTTATGATTTCTATTGTTTTGCTTATCTTATCATTATCGTTAAAGACTAAGTAGTTAAGGTTTTCTCTTTTGAAATCTCCTCTTATACAATTTTCTTCATTAAATTTAAGATTTATTTGTATGTCTTCTATTGTGTAAGGAGTTGCTGTTGCAGTCAAAGCAAGGATTGGCACTTGTGGGTGAGAGTTTCTAAGATATGATATTTCTCTATATTCTTGTCTAAATTCATGCCCCCATTCCGAAATGCAGTGTGCTTCATCTATAACAAACATTGATGGATTCATTTTAAAGAGATAGTGTTGAAAGACTTGATTTTTAATTCTTTCGGGTGTAATAAAAAGAAATTTATATTTCATTGTTACCACCTTATTCAAGACTTCATCTATGTTTCTAAAAAACAAATCTTCGCTAAGACAACAAGCTTTTATGCCTTTCTTTGTTAGGGAATCGGATTGGTCCTTCATTAGCGAAATCAATGGAGAGATTACTATACAAATTCCTGGTTTCATTAGTGCAGGAATTTGATAGCAAATGCTTTTCCCTCCTCCTGTTGGCATTAGGGCTAAGGTATCCTTACCTAAAAGAACTGAGCTTATGACTTGTTCTTGAATTGAACGAAAGGAGTCATAAGCCCAATATTTTTTTAGTATTTGTCTTGCTTTTTCAAGCATTGATTATTGCTCAAAAATAAATGGTGAATCAAAATCTTTAAACTTTCCTAAGATTTTGTCTTTGTCTGAAAGTATTGGATTTTCTATTTGCCAATCTATTGCTAAGTCTTCGTCTTTCCAAAACAATCCTGATTCTGATTCTTTGTTGTAGAAGTTAGAGCATTTGTAAGAAAAAACAGTGTTATCTTCTAAGCTTAGGAAAGCATGTCCAAAACCTTCTGAAAGATATAGCATATTCTTTTTCTGAGCATCTAACTTCACTGCTTTATATTTGCCGTAGGTTGGTGAGCCTTTTCGCAAATCTACTGCAAAGTCAATAACACTACCTCTGATAACTCTAACTAATTTTGCTTGTGCAAAGGGTGGTTTTTGAAAGTGTATGCCTCGCAATACTCCTTTTGAAGACATGGATTCGTTGTCTTGCACAAAAGTTTGGTTAAAGCCAAGTTGAGCGAGTTTTTCTTGATTGTAGGTTTCGCAAAAGTAACCTCTTTCATCGCGAAAAACGTCTGGCTCAATTATTAACAAGCCCGGTATTTCGGTTTGTATGATTTTCATTTTCCTATCCGTGTATTGCTTTGTTATATGCTGCTTCTATGGCTTCCATTACTGCTTCACTCATTGTTGGGTGAGGGTGAATTGTTGAGGCTACTTCTTCTGCTGTAAGTCCTTTTTGACGTGCAACTACGATTTCGGCAATCATTTCTGTTACGTTATCGCCTATCATGCTGCAACCAAGGATTTCGTCTGTTTTTGCATCGATTACTACTTTTACAAAGCCGTCTCTGTTGCCGCTTGCTGCTGCTTTTCCCGATGCCATATACATAAATTTGCCTACTCTTACTTCTCTGCCTTCTGCTTCTGCTTTTGTTTTTGTTAATCCAACTGATGCTACCTCTGGTGTTGTGTATGTACAGCCTGGTATGTTGGAATAGTTTACGATTTCTGGATTTAATCCTGCTATTTTTTCAACGCATACTACTGCTTCACGGCTTGCAACGTGTGCTAAGGCTGGTCCGTGTACTATGTCGCCTATTGCATATACGCCTTCTACGTTTGTGCGGTAGTATTCATCTACTTCTATTTTTCCTCTCTCGAATTTTACGCCTGCTTCTTCTAATCCTATGTTTTCTATGTTGGTGCTAACTCCTACTGCTGAAAGTACTACATCGCATTCTATTACTTGTTGTCCTTTTTTACCGCTTATGTTTACTAAACATTTTTCTCCACTTGTATCTACGCTATCAACTGAGGTTGATGTAAGGACTTTCATTCCGTTTTTCTTGAAACAACGTTGTAATGTAGAACTTACTTCTTCGTCTTCATTAGGAACAATGTTTGGCATGTATTCTACAAGGGTTACTTGTGTGCCTAATGATTGATAGAAGTGTGCAAATTCACTTCCGATTGCTCCCGAACCTACTACAACCATTGATTCTGGTTGTTTTTTCAAAGTCATAGCTTGGCGATATCCTATAATCTTTTCTCCATCTTGTGGCATATTTGGCAGATTACGAGAACGCGCTCCTGTTGCTAAGATTATATGTGTTGCTTCGTAGGTTTCTTCTTGTCCTTCTGCGTTTTTAACAACTACTTGTTTGTTTGCGTTTAATCTTCCTTCTCCTTCTATTACTGTGATGTTGTTTTTTTGCATTAGATGTTCAACTCCCTTACGCATATTTGTTGCTACGGTGCGTGAACGTTCAACAATAGCTTCCATATTTGGTTTTGCTGCTGAGGCATCTAAGTCTATGCCATAGTTTGCAGCGTGTTTCATATATGTATAGGCTTGTGCTGATTTTAAAAGGGCTTTTGTTGGAATGCAACCCCAATTTAAACATATTCCGCCTAAGTTTTCTCTTTCTACAACTGCTGTATTAAATCCTAATTGTGAGGCTCTAACCGCTGCAACGTATCCTCCTGGACCGCTACCTATTACTATTACGTCAAATTTCATTGTTATTATTTTTTAATTTTATCTATTGCTTCTGTTACATTTATAGCAAAGTCTGCTAATTTTTCGCATTGTGCATACATTGTGCTATAAGAAATTCCTGTTTGATAAGAATATTCGTTTTGTTTTACTGCTTCTGTATGCTCTGTTCTTAATTGGTCTCTGTATTCATTGATTTGATGTTCCAATTCTTTGGCTTTGTCTATTGTTACGTTGTGGTAATTGTCTGAAAGATTGTTATTCATTTCAACTACCGCATCTTTAACCATAGAGAACATACGTTGCAATTTATCTTTCATTTCTTGGCTATAAGAAATGTTTTGTTTGTTTCTGCCCTCTATTGTAAGTGATAGTTGATAACAACTATCTCCTATGCTTTCAAGGTTATCTACTATTCTAAGCATAGCACTTACTTCTTGTGAAGCGCCTAAACTCATTCCACCTTCTGAGACTTTTGTTAGATAATTAGCAATTTCAAGCTCCATTCTATCGGTAATCTCTTCATATTTCTTTGTTCTGCTCATTAGTTGCTCAAATTTCTTGTCGTCATCTAAGTCAAATAATTCTGGAATAAAGTCGTACATTCTTAAAACTCGTTTAGAAAAGGCTTCTATTTCTTTCTTTGCTGGCTCTATACTTAATTCCCCTGCTGACATAAAGCCCGATGGTATGAATTTCAAGCGGAATTCTTCGTCTTCGTTTAAAGGAATTAGCTTGTTTACTATTTTTTCTATTGTTGGAATGAACCAAACTAATATTAAAGTGTTTGTTACGTTAAAGAAACTATGAAAACAAGATAATGCAACAGGCACTGCGGCAGCATCTAACATTGGGTCAATTCCCTCAATAGAAAGCACTAATTTACTAATCATTGCCAAGAATGGTTTAAACAAGATTAGCACCCATACAACCCCTATAACATTAAAAACTAAGTGAGCTAATGCTGCACGTTTTGCTGTTGTGTTTGCCATAAGTGCCGAAATGTTTGCTGTAATTGTTGTTCCGATGTTTTCTCCTAATACCAAAGCTGCTGCAACCTCAAATCCAATCAATCCTTGTGCACACATAACCAAGGTAACTGCCATCATAGCCGAAGAAGACTGCACTATAACGGTCATTACTGTTCCTATCAAGACAAATAACAAGTAAGAAAGATAGCCATAGTTAGACATAGATGCTATAAACTCCAAAACAGGAGCATATTCTGGTTGTTTAAAGTCTGGCATCCCTGCTTGCAAAGCGTCAAGCCCCATAAACAACAAGGCAAACCCTATTAAAAATTCTCCTAACGCTTCTTTACCCTTTATAAACATGAATGGCGTTGCTATTGCTATGACAGGGAAAATTATTGCTGAGATTGAGAATTTAAAACCAAGCAATGAAATTATCCAAGCAGTAACGGTTGTTCCTATGTTAGCACCCATGATTACTGCAATAGCACCTGTAAGAGTTAATAAACCAGCATTAACAAAGCTAACTACCATTACAGTTGTTGCTGAAGAGGATTGAATAAGTGTTGTTACGCCTAAACCTGTTAAAACACCACTAAAACGATTAGAAGTCATCTTTGAGAGAATTGTTCGCATTTTATCTCCCGCTAATTTTTGAAGTCCATCACTCATTGATTTCATTCCGAAAAGAAATAGCCCTAATGCTCCAACTATCTCTAAGACTTTTAAAAGAATGTCCATACTTGTTTTTTTCTTGTTTATTTATTTCCTATTTTTTTCCTTGGCAAAAGTACAAATATTTAAGCTAATTTTAAAATATAAGAGTAAAAAAATAGGACTCAACCACTACGATTGAATCCTATAAGTATTATGGAAAAATTTTATTCTGTTATTTTTTTCTCTATTGCCTCTAAATTTGCACGGAATTTCTTGTCGGTTTCACAACTATTCTGCACTGAACGACAAGCGTGTAACACAGTTGCATGGTCTTTATTTCCACATTTACTTCCTATTGTTGCCAATGAAGATTGCGTGTGTTTGCGAGAAAGAAACATTGAAATATGTCGAGCTGCTACAACATCACCTTTTCTTGTTTTTGACAACATTGTATCTATAGGAATATTGAAATAATCACACACAACTTTTTGAATATATTCTATTGATACCTCTTTTGTGTTGCTCTTAACGAATTTATCAATCATATCTTTGGCTAAATCCAAAGTTATTTCTTGTTTAGTTATTGAAGAACGAGCTATCAACGATATTAAAGCACCTTCCAACTCTCTTACACTCGAATTGATATTGTAAGCCAAATATTCAATTACATCTTTTGGCATTGAGATTCCATCCTTAAAGAGTTTTTTCTCTATTATCTCTATTCTTGTTTGTGCATCAGGCATTTGCAAGTCCGCACTCAACCCCCACTTTAAGCGAGAAATGACTCTTTGTTCCAATCCAGAAAGTTCTGCTGGCGATTTATCAGATGTAATGATTAGTTGTTTGCCTGCTGAGTGTAATCCATTAAAAATTTGGAAGAACACTTCTTGTGTACCTGTTTTATTTGCAAAAAATTGTATATCATCTATGATTAACACATCTATCATCATTTGATAGAATTGCAAAAAGTCGTTTCGTGTATTGTTTTTAGTACTTTCTACAAATTGTTGGAAGAATTGTTCTGCACTTATATACAATACAGTTTTTTCTGGAAATCTTCTTTTGGTTTCAAGACCTATTGCGTGAAGTAAGTGAGTCTTTCCCAAACCTACTGAGCCATGTATAAATAGTGGATTAAAGGAAGTTTTACCCGGATTTTGTGCAACAGCATATCCTGCTGAACGTGCTAATTGATTACAACCTCCTTCTATAAAGTTATCAAAAGAATAGTTTTCGTTTAGTTGGGAATTTACTTTTACTTTTCTTAGTCCTGGAATTACAAAAGGATTTGGTAAATCTTTTACTTGGGAATCTAAATTTACAGGAATACTTTGTGCAAAATTTTGTGTTGCAGGTAAGTTATTCGATGGCAATAAAGGATTGGCAGTTGTGTTTTTGATTGCAGTATCCATAACAACCGAGTAAAGCAATTGTGCGTTATGCCCCAATTCTTTTCTGATTGCTGCTTTTAACACATCAATATAATTCTCCTCTATAAACTCATAGAAGAACATACTTGGAACTTTTAAAGTTAATATGTCATCTTCTAATTTCAAAGGCTCCAACGGATTAAACCATGTATCAAATAATTTCTTATCCGCAATGTTGTCTTTAATGAAATTCAAACAATTTTCCCAAACTTGTTTACAATCCTTTTTCATTATACAGTCTATATTAAGTAGTCCTTTAATTCATTTTTTCGGAGAGCAAAATTACGTTCATAATTCTTGAAAAAAAAAATGAATTAAATTTGATTTATTATTTTTTTTATCGTATATGCAAACCAAGCATTTTTTGATTTATTTTTTAAATTCTTTGTATCATTTTTTGCTAAAAGCACATAAATACACGCTTTTATGTATTAAAACAAGTCAAAAATCACTATTTTTTTGCCCATACTTATTTTTTTTTAATTAAAAAAATATTTTACTATTTTTTTTTACACATTTTTATTGTTAAAATCTTTTTTTAACAACATTTATTCCTCTCCTACAAATTCTATTCTTATGGTTGAAACAGGTGGTATAGAACTTTCAAATTTTGAGGTATTTCTCTTGTCTATCAACACTTCTATTTGACAATTAAGGTCAAAGATTTGATTTTTTTGTTCGGCATTATTTTGCTTTAAGATATTCATTACCACGTTCATATCTTCGTATGCAAAATAAATATTGTATTTATTTTTAACTTGTTTTTCTATTATTTCTGCTTGAGCTATACATTCGGCTGAGGATTCTTTATAGGCTTTTATCAATCCACTAACTCCTAATTTTGTTCCTCCAAAATATCTTACTACTACTAATAATACATTTGTTAAATCGTTTGATTGTAATTGCCCATATATTGGTTTGCCTGCGGTTGAGGAAGGTTCGCCATCGTCATTCATTCTAAATGTTTCTTTATCGTATCCAATAATATAGGCATAGCAATGATGAGTGGCGTCATAGTATTTTTTCTTTAATTGCGTTAGGTATTCCTTAACCTCATCTACCGAACTAACGGGATAAAGAAAGGATAGAAATTTACTACCCTTTTCTTTATATATACTTTCTACGGATTTCTCTATCGTAAAATATTTCTCCGCCATAATTTTTCTACGGATTTGTTATTGCAACATTAAGGCTACTCTTTTCAAAGAATCAGCAAATTTATCTATATCCTCAAAATCGGTATATAATGCAAAAGATGCTCTTGCTGTTCCTGGAATATTATAGTGTTGCATAACAGGTTGTGCACAATGATGACCGGTTCTGATTGCTATTCCTAACTGATCTAAAAGTGTTCCTACATCAAATGGATGCGACTCCCCTATTAAAAATGATATTGCTCCTGCTTTTTCGGGTGCTGTACCAATAATTCTTACGCCTTCTATCTCTTGCAAACGCTCGGTTGCATATCGCATTATTTTATCTTCGTGAGAAATTATGTTTTCTAAACCTATGTTGTTTATATACTCTAAGGCTTTTCCAAAACCTATCACATCTGCAACCGATGGTGTTCCTGCCTCAAAACGATATGGTGCAACATTATATGTAGTCTTTTCAAACGTAACCTCTTTTATCATTTCGCCTCCACCTTGATAAGGGTGCATTTCTTCCAAGAGTTCTTTTCTACCATAAAGCACTCCTATACCCATTGGAGCATAGATTTTGTGAGCCGAAAAACAATAGAAATCACAACCCAAATCTTGAACATCTACCTTTAAATGAGGTATGCCTTGTGCTCCATCAACAATGGTTAAAATATTTCTTTGATTTTTTTCTCTAATTCTTTGAATTATTTCTTTAATTCTATGAATTATTCCAAGCGAATTAGATACTTGTGCAAGGGATACTATTCTTGTTTTATCGCTTAGAAGTGTTTCTAATTTTTCTAAATCATAAGCTCCATCTTCTTTTATTGGTAAGACTTTAAGTTTAGCCTTTGTTCTTTGACAAGCAATTTGCCAAGGAACTATGTTTGAATGGTGCTCTGATTCCGAAATAATTATTTCATCATCTTCTTCTAATTGATAAGAAAGACTTGATGCTAAAAGATTTATACTTTCGGTTGTTCCTCTTGTGTAGATGATTTCCGAACTTTCTTTTGCATTTATGAAATTCTTTATTTGTTCTCTTACAGCCTCAAACTTATCGGTTGCAATTTGACTTAGTGTGTGTACTCCCCTATGCACATTGGCATTGTAGTTTCTATAATAGTCGGATATAGATTCTATAACTTGAATAGGTTTTTGAGTAGTTGCCGCATTATCAAGATAAATAAGTGGTTTGTTATTTACCTTTATATCCAAAATTGGAAAGTCTTTTTTTATTTCTTTTATATCCATTGTCTATTTCTCTAAAACTAAATCAGGTATTTGGCTCATTGTACTTACATAATGGAAAGTTAATCCTTCCAAATATTGATTGCTTATATCCTCTACGTCTTTACGATTTCTTTCCGAAAGAATTATATCGGTAATCTTTGCTCTTTTTGCTGCAAGAATTTTCTCTTTTATTCCTCCAACAGGCAACACCAATCCTCTTAGAGTGATTTCTCCTGTCATTGCAAACCTTGAATTGACTTTTCTTGCACTAAACAAACTGTAAATTGCAGTAAACATTGTTATTCCTGCACTTGGACCATCTTTTGGAGTTGCTCCTTCTGGAACGTGAAGATAAATATCTTGGTTTTCAAACTCTTCTTCGTTTAATCCAAGTTCTTTTGCATTTGATTTAATGTATTCGTATGCCAAGGTTGCGGATTCTTTCATCACATTACCAAGATTTCCCGTAAGATTGATATTTCCTTTACCTTTTCCCTTACTTGCTTCAATGAAAAGTATCTCTCCTCCTACTGAAGTCCAAGCTAAACCTGTTACAACGCCTATCATATCTTTTTCTAAATGAACATCATGCTCTGCAATAGGCAATCCTAAGATTTCTTGAAGGTCTGAGGGTTTTATTGTTTTGGTATATTTTTCTTCTTTAACTATTTGTACTGCTCTATGACGAACAAGTTTTGCTATTACTTTATCTAATTTTCTTACTCCCGACTCTCTTGTGTATTGATTTATGATTGTAGAGATTGTTTCGCTTGATAGAGATATGTGTTTTTTGTTTAAGCCGTGTTCTGATAATTGTTTTGGAAGCAAATGCTTTGTTGCAATCATTTGTTTCTCCTCTTCAATATATCCAGACACATCTATAACTTCCATTCTGTCTATTAAAGCAGGGTGAACGTTTGAAAGACTATTTGCAGTTGCAATAAACATTACATTAGAAAGGTCATAATCTATATCTAAATAATTATCGTGAAATGCTGTATTTTGCTCTGGGTCCAACACCTCAAGCATTGCTGAGGCTGGGTCGCCATGAGAAGACATTCCTGCAACCTTATCTATTTCGTCTAACACAAAAACAGGATTTGAACTCTTTGCCTTTGCGATAGATTTCAAGATTCTACCCGGCATTGCTCCTATATAAGTTCTTCTATGTCCTCTTATTTCGCTTTCATCGCCTAATCCACCTAAGGCAACTCTTACATACTTTCTTCCGGTTGCTCTTGCTATGCTTTTTCCCAAAGAAGTCTTTCCTACACCCGGAGGTCCAACCAAACAAAGCACAGGAGATTTCATATTACCTTTTAGTTTCAAAACTGCAAGGTATTCCAATATTCTCTTTTTTACTTTTTCTAATCCGTAATGGTCTGCATCTAATATTTTTTGAGCCTTATTTAAATCAAAATTATCATTAGTAAATTCTTCCCAAGGCAAATCGAGCATAAAGTTTAAATAGTTCAACTGAATGGAATAGTCAGGTGAACTAACGTGCATATTAGATAGTTTTCTTATTTCTTTTTCAAAAATTTCATCAACTTCTATTGACCATTCTTTATGTTGAGCTTTTTTTCTTAGTTCTGCTATTTCCAAATCACTTGGAGAGCCTCCTAATTCTTCTTGAATGGTTTTCAATTGTTGAGTAAGCAAATAATCTCTTTGTTGCTTATCCATATCAGAGGAAACCTTCTTTTGAATTTCTAATTTAAGCTTTTGAAGTTCTAATTCTTTGCTTAAAACAGATAAAACTTTGTTTGCTCTTTTTGAAAAGTCGTTTGTTTCTAATAATTTTTGCTTTTCACTCACATTTATATCTAAGTGAGCAGCAACATAGTTTAATAAGAAATAAGGGTTTTCTATATTTTGAATTGCAAAACTTGGATCAGCTGGAATATTTGGCACCATCTTCAAGACTTTCAAATACATATCTTTTACTGCCTCTGCAAGTGCCATATAGTTTTCAGGTAAATCCTTTGCTCCATCGGGATATTCTCTAACTTTTCCCAACCAATATGGTTCTGTTTGAACTAAATTTTCAAGTGAAAATCTATCCATTCCTTGTAGAATGACCATTGTAGTTCCATCTGGCATATTAAGAGTTTTTATAACCTTTGCCATTGTTCCTACTTTATAAAGATCTGAGGTTTCCGGATCGTCTGTATCACTTGATTTTTGCGCAACTATTCCTATTATTTGTTTGTTTTTATACGCAGTTTTTATAAGTTTTACACTTTTTTCTCTTCCTGCAGTTATTGGCATTATCACTCCCGGGAAAAACACATTTCCTCTAAGTGGTAAAATAGGCAATATCTCAGGCATATCTGAAACAGACAAATCTTTTATATTCTCTTCGGTTAGTATTGGAATAATTTCTGCATCTGCTCCACTCATCATTTCACTCAATTCAACCAAATCTTTATTCAACATTATCTTAATTTCTTATTTTTTAGAGTTTGTGTATAAACGTTTCTTAGAATAGATTTATCCTCTTGGCTCATTACTATATGTCTTCTTTGACACATCTTTTCTGCAACCTCAATTGCCTTATCCACATCATAGGATTTCAAACCTGTTGTTCCACCCCAAGCAAACGAAGGAATATAATTTCTTTGGTAACCATGACCATAAATATTTGAACTAACACCTATGACTGTTCCTGTATTAAACATAGTATTGATTCCACACTTTGAATGGTCTGCCATAATAGTTCCAAAGAATGTTTGGCCTGTTGGAACAAAAGTATTCTTTTCTATACTCCACACTCTTACCTCTTCGTATGTATTTTTAAGGTTTGAAGCATTAGTATCTGCTCCTATATTACACCATTCTCCTATAACAGAATTACCAATAAATCCATCGTGAGCCTTATTGCTATATCCAAAAATCACAACATTAGACACCTCTCCACCAACCTTTACATGAGGTCCCAAAGTTGTAGCCCCATAAATTTTAGAAGACATTTTCAAAACAGAATGTTCACACATAGCCAAAGGACCACGAACAACACTTCCTTCCATCACCTCTGCATCTTTACCAATGTAGATTGGACCTTCTTTTGCATTTAATATAGCAAATTCAACCACAGCTCCTTCTTCCACAAATATATTTTCCTTACCTACAACCCTATTCGTATCGCTCAAAGGTGCAGACTTTCTACCTTCTGTAAGCAGTTTAAAATCTTCTCTTAAAGCCTTATCGTTAAGAACAAAAATATCCCAAGGATTAGTGATTTTTATAAAATCCTCAGCAACTTCAATTTCTTCTGTAGAGTCTTCTTCGCTCAAAAATTGTTCTTTTGTCTTATACATAGCCACTACATTGTTTTCGCAAACTAATGTTTGGCCAATTTTAAGTCCTTTTATAGCCTCAACCAATTTTAAAGTAGGACAAATACTTCCATTTATCAACATCATTTCCTCACTTTGAACAGTTGGATACTTTACCGAAAGATAATCTTCTGTAATTGTAGAGGTTTTCTCTCCTAAATACTTTTCCCACTTTTCTCTAATAGTCAAGATTCCTATTCTTATATCGCAAACAGGTCTTGTATATGTAAGTGGTAATAGAGAGTTTCTTGATGCATCAAATAAAATATAATTCATAAGTCTTTACTTTAAAAAATTCTTAACTCAAATCGGGCTACAAAGATACAAAAAAAAACGTTCCGAGTTTTAATTCAGAACGCTTTTATTATGTAGAACTTTCAAAATTTACTTAACAAGTGATTTTCTGTTTTTGTATTTGTTCATAAACTTATCTACACGTCCTGCTGTGTCAACTAATTTCACCTTACCAGTAAAGAAAGGGTGAGATGTATTAGAGATTTCCATTTTTATTAAAGGATAGCTAACTCCATCAATTTCTATTTCTTCTTTTGAATTAGCACAGCTTCTTGTGATAAAGACTTGTTCATTTGACATATCCTTAAAAGCACAAAGTCTGTAAGTTTTTGGATGAATATCTTTTTTCATTTCTTAATTTTTTTGCCGTTCGGCCCATTTTTACCAAACGGGTTGTTAAACATTATTTTAAATTTCAGTTTGCAAAGATACAACTTTTATTATATATAGCAATACTATTTTTGAAAAAATTTATTCATTTTTTGTTTTTTCACTTTCTTCCAACAATTTTACTTTTGCTTTCAAAAGTTGTATTTCAGCCTTTGCCTTTTCTATCTTTTTATCAAATTCTGCTTTCAACAAATCTGCTTGTTTGCTACTTGCTAAGAATCCAAGATTATTTTCCCAAACATTCAAATCGTTTTGAAGTTTTTGAATTTGGTCTAAAAATTCCTTTTTCTCTCTTGAAACATTTCTCTTTCCATCAACTGTTTCCAACTTCATTTTGTAGTTATTCAAATTAGATTCCATTGAATCCATTTGAAGTTTATCAAAATGAGCATCGATAGCCTTGCGAAACTCTGCATACAAACGATTTCTTTCGTTAGTTGAAACATAGCCAACTTCCGACCACTGACGTTGAAAATCCTTTATAACATCTAAATTATGTTGTTTATCTTCGGTAAAAGAAAACTCTTTAACAGCTTGAATTAACGCTTCTTTCTTTGCTATATTTTCATTTTCGTTTTCCTTACGATTTTGATAATCTTGTGATTTTCTTTCAAAGAATTTATCGCACGCCTCACGGAAACGCAACCACAATTTATCAGATTGTTTTTTCGCAACATAACCTACCTCTTTCCATTCTGCTTGTAGTTTCAATAAATCCTCTGTTGCTCTTTTCCAATCGCTTCTTTCAGCAATCACCTCTGCTTGAAGACAAAGTTCCACTTTCTTTTGATAGTTTTCATCTTGCGACTCTTTCATTTTTGCAAAAGCCTCTTTCTTGTCTTCGTAGAACTTATCTATTGTTTTCTTAAATCTATTCCAAATGTTTTCATTCTCTTCTTTTGGCACAGGACCAATTGTTTTCCACAAGTCAAACAATTCATTAACCTTTGTTGTGGTTTCTGTCCAATCCTTAACGGTTAAACGCTCTGCTTTCAAAACATCTTCAAGTTTTTCACACAAAGCAGTTTTTGCCAAAAGGTTATTATTTTGTTCTTCTCTTATTTTCTCGTAATGTTCTTGACAACGCTTGTTTACAGCATCTGATGCCTTTTTAAATCTTTCCCAAATCTCATCACTCTTATCGGCAGATACCCTTCCGATTTCTTTCCACAATTGATGACATTCTTGTAATTGACGGAAAGAATCGTTGATAGAAGGCTCCAACAAAAGACTTTCCACTCTCTCACAAAGAGCCACTTTCTTTTTCATTCCAATTTCCAAAAGTTCTCTATTGATTTTTACTTTATCATAGAACTTTTCTATTAAGAAATGATAACTTTCCCACAAAGAATTAGCCTCAGAGCGTGGTACTGCTCCAATTTCTTTCCACTTTGTTTGTAATTGATTAAATGTATCGTATATTTCCTTTAAAGAACCTTCTTGTTGCAACAACACTCTCAATTCTTCAAGAACGGCTTTTTTCTTTTCTAAGTTATCTATTTTATCCTGCTCTTGTTTTTCCAAATATTTTTGTCTTCTTTCTCTATACTCACCATATAGTTTACGGAAGTCTATATCTAATTGATCTAATTCACTCTTATAATCTTCCTTTACTCCACCTTCTTCCAAGAATTTCTCAAAAGCCTTTGCATAAATCTCTTTGCTCTTTGCGTCAAAAATATCTTTAATTACTCTTGCTCTTTGTTTTAACACATCAAAGTTATTTGCATTTAGCAAATTTTGAAATTCTTTTAATAAATCTTCTCTATCAAGTGTTTGATAGTTTTGCATTACTTGTTCAATATTTTCTTCAATAGGTTGTTCCATTTTTTCATCTTGTTCAACAAGATTTTCTGAAGCATTCATTAAATCGTCCATACGATAAAATTTAAAAGTTGTTGTTAATTGTTATTACTCTATTTTTTTTGCAAACTTATAACATTTTTTTAAACCAATGAAATAAAAACATAAAAATTGAGAAAAAATTTGCAGATTCAATTTTTTGTTCTACTTTTGCACTCGCAATGGTTCACTAATGCAAGGTTTTTGCAAAGTGATTAAAAGGGAATCAGGTGAAAATCCTGAACAGTCCCGCTGCTGTAAGTTCTAAAAAATTTGAATAACAATCTTAGCCACTGTTTTTAATAATGGGAAGGCGTTATTCAAAAGAACAAGTCAGAAGACCTGCCATGCAAAGATTAAAAAATAAATTTCAGTCTTCGAGGAAAGGACTAAATTATGAACAAGAAAATTATAGCAATATTAGTATCAATCGTATATTCTTGTGTAGTATTTTCACAAGACACACTTCGAGTAATTACCCTTGAAGGCTTTGAGGTTATAGACTCCTCTTTGGACAATCACAATCAACAAACCTCCTCTCACAAATTAGAAATAGAGAAACTAAAAAAGCTATCGGTTTACGACATTGGTCAAGCCGCAAAATTTCTTCCCGGAGTAACAATCAAAGACTATGGTGGAACAAACGGCTTAAAAACAATATCCGTTAGAGGCTTAGGCTCAATGCACACAAACCTTCTTTACGATGGAATAAGCGTAAGCAACACGCAAAACGGACAAATAGACTTATCAAAATTCTCGGTAAACAACGTTGAAGAATTAAGCCTTGATAATGGCAATCGCATAATGAATATGCAAACAGCTAAAAGCCTTGCAAGCGGAAGCGTACTTTCACTTACAAGCAAAAGACCCGTTTTTAGTCCAGAGAGAAACACAAACGGCGACCTATCACTTTCTTACGGAAGTTTCAACCTCTTTAACATAAGTGGCAATCTTAACAAAAAGATAAACGAAAAACTTGTAATAAGCCTTAATTCAGAATTTATAAACTATGAAGGCTCCTACCCTTACACCCTACACTATGGCAATGGCATAAACGACAGCACCTCAAAAGAAAAAAGACAAAACAACGACTTACTATCTGCAAAAATAGAATCAAACATTTACACAAATATTTCAAAGAAATCTTTTCTTAAAACAAAGATTTATTTCTACTATGACGAAAAAGGCTTACCCGGCCCTACCACACTATATTATCTATCCTCAGCACAAAGGCTTTGGAATAGAGATTTATTCCTACAAAACACCTTTACACACAATTTCAATCAAAACCTATCATACAAAAACCACATAAAACTCTCTACAAACTACACCCGATACTTCGATCCTTACTACAACAACGCACAAGGCTTTCAAGAAGATGTTTACAACCAAGAAGAAGCATATTTAAACAACATATTAGCATGGCAAAACAAAAAGAAAACAATTTGCTTTTCACTTACAAACGACCTTTGCTTAAACTCACTTAACGCAAAAACAAACTACGAATTTGACCCAAGACGTTTCAGCAGTATAAGTGCAATAACAAGTGCATTTAAGCACAAAAAACTTCGATTAGATTTCAATCTCCTTCACACCCTTACCAAAGATTGGGCAACACTTCACAAAGCCTTTGAAAGCCAAAACCATTTTAGTCCATTTCTTAGCCTATTACTAAAAGACTCTCACTATGAAATCAGTCTATTCTACAAAGATATTTTCCGCATTCCTACTTTCAACGACCTATACTATAACCTTGTTGGAGAGCCTAACCTAAAACCCGAAAAAGCAAAGCAATATAACCTACACACAGCCTACTTTACACATTGGGGTGAGGAAAACTATCACAATATTTACTTAGGCATAGACCTATATCACAACAAAGTAAAAGATAAAATAGTTGCCGTTCCAAGAAACAACCTATTTATTTGGAGTATGGTAAACTATGGACAAGTAACCATAAACGGCTTAGAAGTTAAATTAAACTACACACACGAAAGATTTATAAAGAGAGAAAACATGAAAATAAATCTTAACCTAATATATAACTACCAACAAGCCATAGATAGCGATAAAAACAGCAATACATACCTACATCAAATACAATACACACCACGTCATAGTGCAAATGCAATTGCAACAATAAGTCTAAGAGATTACTCCCTTGCCTACACACTTTCGGCCGTAGGAAAACGCTACACAATGAATCAAAACACAGATAGAAATTCCCTTTCCCCTTATTGCGAACACTCCCTAAGCCTTAGCAAAACCTTTAAACATTGGGAAATAAAATTCTCTTGCAACAACCTAACCAACGCACAATATGAAATCATAAAAAGCTACCCAATGTGTGGAAGAAACTATAATTTAAGCATAAAATATAAATTTTAAAACATAAAAAAAATATGAAAAAACTATTTAATTTAAGCGTATTATTCGCTTTATTAGCAACATTTTGCGCATGCGAGGAACCAAAACCAGGAGAAGATGAAACAAACACTCCTACTCAATTAGGAAAAGGTTACTATGTGTTATGTGAAGGCTCAATGGGAAGAAACAACGCAAGCCTTGACTTCTACGACATAGTAAAGCAAAGCAACACTATCGACCTATTCCAAAGCATAAACGGACAAGGACTTGGTGAAACAGCAAATGATATGACGGAGACTTTGGGTAATCTATACATCGTTGTTACAGGTAGCAACTGCGTAATGTCAGTAAACAAACGCACTTGCAAAAAACTTGCACTTATCCCTATTACAACAAGCGAAAATCCTCAACCAAGAAACATAGTAACAGAAGGAGTTTACGGATATGTATCTTGCTTTGATGGACACATTTGCATAATAAATCTACAAACAAATAAGATAGATAAAACTATAACTACACAAGGTAGAAATCCTGAGCAAATGGCAATTAGCAATGGTAAACTATACGTTGCTTGCAACGGAGGATTGGACTATCCAAACTATGATAACAAAGTAGAAGTTTACGACTTGGAAACTTTAAATCTGATAAAAACCATAGAAGCTGGCATAAACCCAGGAAATATGATAGCAAAAGACGGATACATCTACGCACAAATAAGAGGAAACTATGGAGATATTCCACAAGAACTTATAAAGATAAATACTCAAACAGATGAAATAGAAGAAAGAGCAAATATAAGCATCAACTCTTTCGATATAGTAGGCGACAAAATCATTTTCACAAACACCGATTACGCCACTTATACAACATCTTATAAGACTATCCCTACTAACAACTTGAACGCAGCAGCGGAAGAGTTCATTGCAAATATGCCAGCAGATAAATCAATAATGAGTCCTTATAAAATCTCTCATGACGAAAATAATATCTTCATCACAGACGCAAAAGACTACTCATCAAACGGCAGATGTTTTGTGTTTGATTACGCAGGCAATTACGTATTAGACTTTGAAACCTTCACCTGCCCAACAAAAGTAATCAGCAAGCAATAATAAATCCATTTATACTTATTTTTCCATACTAAATCAAAAAGAAAAGAGGCGATTGAATTTCTCAATTGCCTCTTTCAATTTTTCTTTACTCTATTTCTATACTGAATATTTGCGTAGTTGTAATAAATGGACCATTTTCTAAAATATATGGTGGTGGTAGTGATTCTCCAAAATCTTGTTCATCTTTACCTGGATAAATAGCAAGCTTATTATTTATTACCCATTTCCCTTTTGGTAAATTACTAACTAAGACATTAGAGTTTCTGTATCTTGGAGTATTAGCACAGTTTGAATTAAACCATTTTTCTGTAACATAAATAGTATCATTAGATATTTCTGTGTCGATACGATACCACATAGGTTTGTCTTTGTACACACCCTCATCAGTTGGGAATTCCACATCTGTCTTTTTAATCAAAAGATTATTGCCTTCTAAAACAATAGTACATGTTGGTGGAAATTCACTACTACCTAAGCCTCCATAATAGTGAATAAGATCACTCAGATAAGTATATTTAGCTTCCATATCTTCTTTTTCAGATTCGCAACTTGAAAAACTAAATGCAATCATTAAAATTGCAGATAATAATAAATAATTATACTTTTTCATAATATTTGCTTTTATTCTATTTCTATACTAAACATTTGTATTGTTGAAACATAAGGACTTTCTTCATTGTACGCTTCACAATCATTTGGAAATAAAAGAAGACTATTATTTATCACCCATTTACCTTTCGGAATATTAGCAACAAATATATTAGAGTTTCTATACCTTGGAGTTTCGGAAACAAGTGCATTAAACCATTTTTCTGTAACATAAATAGTGTCATTAGATATTTCCGTATCAATACGATAAAACATAGGATTTATGTTGTGGGCACTTGGAAATTCTACATCTGATTTTTTAATCAAAATATTATTGTCATGCGTTTCAACAAAACAAGATGTGTTCCAAGTAAAACTAATACCCCCATAATAATTAAAATCACTTAAATATGTATACTTTGCCTCTATTTCTTCTTGGTCAGACTCACAACTTATGAAACCAAACGAAATTACTACTAAAAATATAGCAAGTAATAAATCAATCTTTTTTTTCATATTATTTATTTTTATAGATTATTAATTGGGTGCAAATTTAATATTTTTTTTTCTTTGTTTTTTTATCTCTAATCCCAATCTAATGCAACAGGGAAATTATCTCAATATTTGTTATTGATAGTTTCACCATCAATCCGCAGAGTATCGCTATTCCGAAACTGAGGAACGTCCCTGCCAATACATACTCCGTTTTAGCTGTATCTGTGTCCTTGAATCGCAAGATTGATTTAGCTGCAACAATAAATCCTATTGCTTCAAACTGCCCCAATAACACGAAGACAATGGTTAATATTCGCTCTAAATTTCCAATTAATGCTCCTGCGTTCTTTATGTTGTTACAAGATTCTGATTCTCCAACTTGATATTTTTCCAATATTAGCTTTATAAGGATATTGGCAGGTTTCATACACAAGAGAATTGCCAATATTAAAAGTGGTATAGAGAATAAACTTGAACTATCGAGTATCTGCAAAGGCAATTCTTTTGTAGGTTCATAAATATTGGATATTGCGATCAATATTCCCAAGTGAAGTAATTGGTCAATAACAAAACTCCACAAACCTTTGTTGCAATAAATCTTTACTGTATCTATTACAAAATGAGAAAAGGCAATCAACAAAGCCCATAGTCCAAAGTTACAAGATGGAATCATCACCCAAGACAACAGACCTATGATTATAGTATGTACATATAAGAACCAACTTTTGAATTTTCTCTTCTCTTTTTGCTGACAGTATTTGTCTGTTTGTAGATAAAAGTCTCCAATGATATGAGCCAATACTAAGCTTAAAAACAATATACTATTCATAGCTTTAAAATTTTATCTGTTCAAAATAGTTTAGAGCCTCTTCTATGCAGTACCATTTTGCAGAAGAAGAATGATTGTTTACTCCCGGTTGTTTAATTCCTAATTTATCGGCAATATCTTCCTCTTTAACCGATAATAGTTTATAGAACAAAACCTCGCTTTGCCTTTTTGTAGCATTGTTCATCAGAGCATCTGTCAAAATTGCAATCGTATTCAAAGCTGAAGAGTGAATATCATTGTTGATTTGTATGCTTAATGTGCCTTTATTGGGGGAAGTCATATTTTCAATAGCTCTACCTGAAAGATATATGGCTTCTCCATCTAAAATACCTTCTTTTTTATCTATAATTCTCATATTTCCAATACCGATAACTATCCGTATGCCATAAGTCTTAAAGTTCTTACTTTGCTCAATCTCTGGAAGTGTAATAGATTTGATATAAGATTTGATTATTAGTGCAATACGAAAAGAATCTGATACATTAGGTATCAGGCATTCAATATAATCCCCTTTTATTTGTCGTCCCCAAAAGCCTGGAAACTTTTCTCCTAACAACTGAAACAAACTATCAATCTTTTGTTTCAGCTCAATAGTATCATCTTTTGACAAAGAAGTAGAAGAAACTATATCTGCAGATAGTGTTGCGTACATATTATTTATTTTTTATTCAATTGCAAAAATACGCACATTATTCTTTTTATCCAAAAATATAAGCTATAAAACTTATATAAGTAAATTATAAGTGATTTAGATTATAATTTCAAAATATAAGTTTTATAGCTTATAAGCTCTCAACCGCCTTTTAATTTTTGTTTTTTATCTTTAATCCCAATCTAATGCTACGGGAAATTTTTCTCGGTATTTGTTTAATGCGTCTTTGTCAAGGGTTGCGTAAATAATTTCTTCGCTATTGTCTTTTGCTCTTACTATTGTGTCACCTTGATAGTTTATTGCTATTGATGCTCCTTTGTAGGTGTAGCCTTTATGGTCTATGCCTGTGCGATTGGAGCCTAAGACGTATGCTTGATTTTCTATTGCTCGGGCTGGCAAAAGCATTTCCCAATGATTGATTCTATCATCTGCCCAACTTGCTACGTATATCAACACATCGTAGTCGTATCCTTTTTCTTGTGTATAGGTATTTCTTGCCCATTGTGGAAAACGTAGGTCATAGCAGGTTAAAAGTTTAAATCGCCAACCTTTATATTCTACTATTTGTTCTTGATTGCCTTTGCTGACTACTTTTGGTTCTTTTGAAAGGCAGAAAAGGTGGGCTTTGTCATAGTATTCTACTTTGTCTTTGGTTACAAAGAATTGACGATTTATGTATTTATCGCCTTCTTTGATTAGTATGCTTGCATCGACTGCTATGTCTTTTTCTTGGGCTATTTGTTTTAAAAACGCTAAACTATCGCCTTGCATATCTTCCGCATAGTCTGTATCTATGGTAAAGCCTGTTGTGTACATTTCGGGAAAGATTAATAGGTCGGTGTCTTTATCTAAGTGTGCTAAGGCTTGTTTATAGCGTTCTATGTTATTTTGAGTTTGGTTGTCTTTTGTGTCTGCTTGATATATTGCTATTTTCATTTCTTTTTTTTCTTTCTTTGTTTTATCTCCCGCAATTGCATGGGTGATCCATTCTTATTCTTGCGTGAGGAAATAGTGTTTTTATGTTGTTTTGTTCTTCTTTGTTCATTTGTATGGCTCTTAAATCAAGGTATTTTAAGTCCCATTGTGCGTAGTCTTGTGGTAGTTCATATATTGGATTGTCCCACATTATTAGTGTGTCTATTGGTAGTGTGCTTAGTGCTAAGGGCATTTGGTCTATGTAGTTTGAGCCAAGGTCTATGTAGTGTAGGTGCGGTAAGGTAGATAACGTATCGGATAGGTGTTTTATTTTGTTTTTGGTTAAAATTAGTTTTTCTAAGTTCTTTAATTCATATACTTCACTTGGTATTTCTTTTAATTTTTGTTTTGATAGGTCAAGGCATTTTACACAATCTTTTTGTTTTAAGGCCTCTTCTAAGGTCTTGTAACATGGCTTTTGTGCTATAAGATTGGTTGTAAAAAATAGGCTAATAATTAGATAGTATATTCTTTGCATTTTCACAATCTTTTTTTATTTGCTCTACAAGGGCATCTACCGATGGAAACTTTTCTTGCTTTCTTAAAAACTCTTTGAATTCTATTTTTATTTCTTTGTTATAAATATTTCTTTCAAAGAAAAAAATATGTAATTCTATGCTTTTTATTTTCTTATCAAATGTTTCTCTATTGCCTATTGAAACTACGCCTTTGTACATTAGGTCATCCACCTCTGCTCTTACTGCATAGACTCCATCGGGTGGTATTAACTTATTGTTAGATGGCTTTATATTTGCCGTTGGAAAGCCAAGGTTTCTACCAATCTTATAGCCATGAATTACTTTCCCTTCTATACTATAACTATATCCTAACATCGTATTGGCAAGACTTATTTCTCCTTTTTCTAAGGCTTTTCTTATTTGGGTTGAGGAAATCTCCTTTCCATTATGCCAAACACAATCCTCTACCCTTTTTATTTTAATTGATTTATACTCTCCTTTTGCAAGAATATCGTCAAATTGTGTGGAGCCTTTTCTTCCAAAACGATTGTCATATCCCAATACTATGCTTTTTGGATTAAGATTTTCTATTACAAGGTCTAAGAATTCCGATGCTTCAAGCCTTGCAATCTCTTTTGTAAAGTGTAACACAACTACATAATCCACTCCACTTTTACGCAATCTCTCTAAACGTTGCGAGTGGGTTTGCAACACTTTAACCTCATTCTCATTTTCGGCTATTACTTGCCTTGGGTGAGCGTCAAAGGTAATCACCATAGAGCAAGTATTCTCTTTTTTTGCCTCTTGTTTCAAGTCGTTCAAAAGTGCTAAATGTCCCTTATGAACTCCATCAAACATTCCAATAGAGAGAACGGGTTGCTTATCAAAATCTTTTAAATTCTCAAATCTTAATACTTCCAAAACACAATAAATTATTGCTCAAATGAGTTTGCAAAAGTACAAAAAACAACTATCTTTGCAAAAAAAATAAGAATGGATATAATAAAACCAGAGAACGATACCTATAAATTTCGCCTACCTATACAAATACGATTTAGCGATTTAGACGCTCTAAACCACGTAAACAATAGTTATCAAGCCCAATACTACGATTTAGGACGTATAAACTATTTTGAGGCAGTAAATGGTGGCAAATTTGGTTGGAATGAAGTTTTGGTTGTGATAGTAAACACAGAAAATAACTTCTTTCACCCAATCCTACAAGGAGAAGAAATATATGTAGAGACAAAACTTGTAGAATTTGGCAACAAATCAATGAAAATGCACCAAAGACTCATTACCTCAAACGGTCAAATCAAAGGTACATGTAAGACAATACTTGCAGGATATAATCAAAAAACACATTCCTCAGCTCCAATACCACAAGAATTTAAAGACAAATTCTTAAAATTTGAGTCCACAAAGTAAGGTTAATTGAAAATAAATGACTACTTTTGCCGAAAATAACAATAAAAACATAAAGAAATGCAAAACATAGATTGGAAAAACCTACCATTTGGTTACTTCAAAACAGATTACAACGTACGTTGTTATTACAGAGATGGAAAATGGGGTGAATTAGAAGTTACTGATTCAGAAGAAATCACAATGCACATGGCAGCAACTTGCTTGCACTATGGACAAGAAGCATTCGAAGGAATGAAAGCATTTAGAGGAGTTGATGGAAAAATCCGTTTGTTCCGTCCTTACGAAAACGCAAAACGTTTAATACGTTCAGCAGAAGGCGTTATGATGGCACCAGTTCCAGAAGAATTATTCGTAAAGGCTTGTATAGAAGTAGTAAAGAGAAATGAAAGATTCGTTCCACCAGCAGGAAGCGGAGCATCATTGTATTTACGTCCATTATTGATAGGAACAGGAGCACAAGTTGGAGTAAAACCAGCAACAGAATACCTATTCGTAGTATTTGCAGGCCCTGTAGGACCATATTTCAAAGAAGGCTTCAAACCAGTTCAAATCCAAATCGTAAAAGATGCAGACCGTGCAGCTCCACTTGGAACAGGAACATTAAAAGTTGGAGGAAACTACGCAGCATCTTTACAATCAGGCCAAAGAGCTCACGATGAAGGATTCTCAAACGTACTTTATCTTGATGCAAAAGAAAAGAAATACATAGATGAAGCAGGAGCAGCAAACTTCTTCGGAATAAAAGACAACACATACTGCACTCCAAAATCATCATCAATCCTTCCTTCAATCACAAATATGTCATTACGCCAATTAGCAGAAGACATGGGATTGAAAGTAGAACAAAGACAAATCTCAGTTGATGAATTATCTACATTTGAAGAAGTAGCAGCATGCGGAACAGCAGCAGTTATCTCTCCAATTGGAAAAATAGTAGATAGAGAAACAGGAAAAGTATATGATTACGGCACAGAAGCAGGCCCAATCTGTACAAAACTTTACAAACAACTAAAAGGAATCCAAGAAGGAGAAGTAGAAGATACTCACAATTGGAACTTAGTAGTAGAATAAACTGATTTTTTTTGACTTTATAAGCAAAAGCCGTTCGATTAAAACATTGGGCGGCTTTATTTTTAAAACATTATGGAAAAAATCTTAGTAATACAAACAGCCTCCATAGGCGATGTAATCCTTGCAAGCTCACTCTTAGAAAAACTACACCACAAATTTCCTAACTCACAAATAGACCTAATGATAAAAGACGGCAATCAAGCCCTTTTTCATGAACATCCTTTTATCAATAACCTATGGATATGGAATAAAAAAGACAAAAAATATCTAAGACTATGGGATTTATGCGATAGAATAAGAAAAGAAAAATACGATGTAGTCTTTTGCATACAACGATTCTTTTCCTCAGGCCTTGTAACCCTATACTCAGGAGCAAAAAAACGCATAGGCTTTAAGAAAAACCCACTATCGATATTCTTTACCCATAGAGTAGAACACAAAATAGAACAAGGCATACACGAAGTAGATAGAAACATATCCCTACTTGAAGGCTATTGGTGTAAAACAGCACCACGCCCAACACTTTATCCTACAAAACAAGACTATGCCAAAACAAGCATATACAAACAAGGCAATTACTACACCCTAAGCCCAGCATCACTATGGCCAACCAAGACCTTAGAAAAAGAAAAATGGATAGAACTAACCAATCACTTACCAGAAGACTCCACACTCTACCTTTTAGGCTCTCCACAAGACGAAGCACTATGCCAATACATAAAACTCCACACCAAACACACCAACACCTTTAACCTATCGGGCAAACTAACCCTATTACAATCAGCAGCCCTAATGCGAGATGCTAAAATGAACTTCACAAACGACTCAGCACCTTTGCATCTTTGCACTTCGGTCAATGCACCGGTAACAGCAGTCTTTTGTTCCACAAGCACAAGCTTTGGATTTACACCCCTAAGCGAAGATTCCTTAGTAGTAGAAGCCACACCAACACCAAAATGCAAACCATGTGGCCTACACGGAGCAAAACAATGTAAAAACAACACCTTTCAATGCAGTAAAAACATAGACATAAACAAACTAATAGAAAGAATATGAAAAAGATAATCCTTAGCCTTGCCCTTGCCATAATAGCAAGCCAAGCCATAGCCCAAAAAAACGAAATAACCTATCGTTCATTTCAAAAAGACGTAAAACAACAAGACACCACCCAAACCATAATCTATCGCAACCAAGACCAAATAGCAATACAAACCACCTTAGACCTACAACAATACAACCCAATAGAAGGCCTACCCTTAGAAACCCTATTTATAGACTACCAAACCAACACCATAACCCGTCAATTAGAATACACAGACGGACAAACCTACACAGGCTCCACCCAAATACCCGATACAAAAAACCTAACCCTACAAGGAGAAGAAACCATACTTGGCTACAAATGTCAAAAATACACAACCTCTATAAACTCCAATAGCATAGAAATATGGATAACCCAAGACCTTAATATGAATGCCACACCCTTTGCACAATTCTCAGGCTTAAAAGGCACAATGGTGCAATACATAAGAAACGGAAGTCAAATCACACAACTACACACCAACACAAAACTAAACAAAAAAGCCAAACTCACAACCCAACCAAAAGAAAACACCACCCAAGTAAGCCTACGTCAATTAGACCAAATAGAAAAAGACAAAAAAGTCATAACAACCAACATCTTCAACAAACAACGCATACATTGGGGCGACACAACTCATCACCAAGGCCCAATGCCCTTTGACACAACCCTACACTTTGCAGGAGGAACCCTAATTCTTAAAAAAATAAACCTAAAACACCTACCCGACCATTACCAAATCTTTGCCGAACTAACAACACAATCCTCAGGCGATGCATACGATAGAACAGGCAGTATCTTCATCATTCCACAAGACAGCATCACCTTCTATGACGCACTAACCAAAGGCATAGACGCAGTGCCATACTTCACAAGCAAAAAAGGAAGTAAATACCAAGGAATGCACATCACCAACCAATACACACCACTTGTAGAACTCATACGCTTCTTCACCCCATTTGGAGTAGGCCACTTTAACGACAGAGTAAAACTCCAAGGCTTAGAATGGGATGAAGAAGTCTATTACAAACAAGAAGTAACCGACCTTAAATACTACTTGCAAGGAGAAGTCATAATAGGAGCATTCATAGGCAATTATGACGGAGGCGGACACCTACTAAGTCTTGATATAAAAGCCTATCCGGGCGACTATATCAACCAATCCTCAAACAAAAAACAATGGATACTACCCCTATTCAACACTTGCAACGTAATGGAAATGGCAGGACAAAACTATCCCCACTTTTTCGATACCGATACCCTTAGCGTAGCCTTTGAAGTTCCCGAAGGCATAAAACAACTCCGTCTTCGCTACATCACAACAGGCCACGGAGGTTGGGGAGGTGGCGATGAATTCAACCCAAAACCCAACAACATAATCATAGACGACACAATAGTATATCAATACACCCCATGGAGAGAAGATTGTGGAAGATACCGCGAATGGAATCCAGTCTCAGGCAATTTTTGGAATGGACTCTCCTCTTCCGACCTATCACGCTCAGGCTGGTGTCCAGGCACAGCCACACAACCTACATACATTTATCTTGACAACTTAGAACCCGGCATACACACCATAAAGATAGCAATTCCACAAGGAGCAGCCGAAGGAGGAAGTTTCAGTGCGTGGAGCGTATCGGGCGTTTTGATAGGCGAATAACCTTAAAAAAGAAAAAGGAGGGTTAACGCCCTCCTTTATTGTTTTTATTCAGAAATAAAATCACTATCTTCTATCTCGAAAATATAAAGATCATTCCTTCGATGTTCAGTAACATATCCGGATTCACTTTTAAATTCCCAATCACTCAAACGATAAAATTCCTTATCTGTTGAAGAAGTGTTAAAATTCCTTGTCCAAATTCTAAGAATTTCTTCTTGTTCACTATTTTTCTTTACAACCAAAGTATCTTGCATTATTAGTTGAGTTATCAGACAATCAAAATCTTCTTGCAAAAACACTCCCTTATCCGGTCCTTCTAAAAATATTCCTTCTTCTAAGCAAAACGTTTCTTGTGGTTTAAGATTAATTGTAGTAGAATTTAACATTATTGTATCTGGATATTGACTATAATAATCTCCTCTTGAAACATATTGCAAAACTATTTCTTGATTTGAATTATTTTTTATGATTAAAGTAGGAATCATGTCTTCAAAAGGATCACATGATGTTAAAAATAACATAACTACGATAGTAATTATTCCTAACGATTTTCTTTTTATAATTTTAGAAACCATATTGATTAAATTTTGATTCGATAATACGTGATTTTTCCGGATAAGCATTTTTTAAAGCTTCTTTTAATTGTTGATGAGAGCGAATATCACTATTAAGACAATTATACACTTGCGTAGTAGTAAGTTCTCCTTCATAAAACAATTCTGTTAATATTCGAGAATTAAACCACCAACTATCATGAGCAATTGTATCATTCTTATATTCACCCATAAATTGCCTTGAGGCAGCATTTGCCCACATTTCACCAACTCCACAAACACCAGAATTATAACATTCTCTATTTCCATAACCAGCAAATGTCATAATATAACTGATATAATCTGCCCAATATTCACTTCCAACTTTACGAAAATGACTTGTATGCGCAAGCTCATGCCAAACTAAATAGAATTGGTTTTTTGTTGAAATTCTATGTCCAATTGTAACATCTGGACCAATTAAATTCAGCACCCCTTGTGATATTGCAATTATTTCACCAAAATAAATATTAGCTAAAAAAGTAAGCAAAGAACTATTTCCTTGAAATGCTATAGTATTTGTTACTCTTGGAAATAAAGGAGCAGAACCATTTGAGGTTTGATTAAGGAAAAGTATCTTTAAATTAGAAGGTGGGGGTAAAATATTTTTATTAGTACATATATCATAATATTCTGTTGCAGCATTATTTATAGTGGCTAATCTACCTGCATTTGTTGCAAAATCTATATTTTTACTATATCCACTTTTTCCATGAACTCCAAAATTAGAAACAGCTACTGTAATAGGATAATGCAATCTAAACCCTTTGGAATTTGACCATTTTATTTTGTAATAAAGATTTGTGCTAAATTTCTTATTCATTTTGTAGTAACCATTTGAATTTATTGTAGCACTTGTATTCTTAACTATTGTATGACAAACTGCTCTTGCTTGCTTTACTGGTTCATAACTTCTGCTTTCTGTATTATATATTTTGTAATACCCTTCTGGTTTTTTACCATTGCCCCATAGCCCTCGCGTTTGAATATTTTTATTTTCTAATACATAATCATTTAAGCCTAAAATAAAAAACGAATTTTGTTCTAATATGTCATAATCAGTTATTTGAGATTCATCTGAATCTTTTGGTATATAGCAAGTATCTAATATTTCGTATCTAATTTCATCATCAAATACATACTCTACTGGAACAGTAGCATACTGCCATGTATAGCAAGTATCTGGAATTAAAGGATCGTGATAAGAATCTCCCAATGTTGTTATTTCATAATCCAAAGGATAATCAAATAACAATAAATTAGCATCCGATGAAAGTTCATCATATTGCGATAAATCTTGTGGCAAAAATCTAACATAATAATGAGTAGGTTCAATTTCTATATCCAAGTCCATTCCATATTCCTCCCTTAAATGATTTAGAGAATTCATCATATTCTTTACAGAATACGGATTTGGCAACTTTCTTCCTAAAACAGTTGAACCATTTTCAACAACCGTAGTTTTAAAACTCGTAGGATAATCTTGTTCAAAAAAATCTTCTTCCTCTACACAAGAAATAAAGAAAAATGCAATTACTCCTAAGAGTAACAATTTACTTAGATGTTTTTTCATAATATTATTTTTTAATTGTTAATATTTTGCAAATATAAACTTTTTTTACTACACAACAAAAAAAACATATTTTTTTAATTATTCATAAGTTAAATAATAATATTTACCACATCAAGCAAAAACTTAAAAGGAGGGTTAAAGCCCTCCTTTGTTTTTTACTCTACCATGCCTTTGACTTCTAAGTCGGCTTCTTGGTATTTTACTTTGGCTAAGATGCGTTTGAAGCTTACGCTTGGCAAAAAGCGACAAGTGAAGTGAGTGATAGTGTTTGCGTCCACTTGATCTACATCAAGTTGCGATTTGGCTTTTATTGCTGGCGAAAAACTACCTAAATAGCCTAATTTCACCGCACTACCGTTCAACACTGCCTTGCTTATTTCTATTTCCAAGGCCTTTAACACTGCCAACACATCGGCATAACTAATTGTTGTAGAGTTGCTGATTGATTCTGCTATGGAATCTAAATCTACATCTTGCCCTCTGAAAAGGCGTGCAACATATCTCTCTCCCGGATTGCTGCCTACGTGAATGTCACGTTTTACTTTTACGTACTTAATCATAATGTTTTAATTGGTTTTTGGTTAATAAATTATTTAATTACTTCTTTTTGCACTAAGTTTGAAAGTTTATAGCCATTCTTTGCCGAAACGTTCCCCCCAATAAACGAGGCAATGGTGGTTAAAATCACTATTACAAACTCAATGATTCTTTTCCAATTTGGACTTTGTGTGTTTTTCATACGCTTTGTTGTTTTTTGATTATGATGCAAAGATATAGTTAAAATTTAGTTTAACAAAACGATGCGTTATTGTTGATTTATAATAAATTTTAATTGTTTTTAATTATCTATAATTCCCACTTATAATGTCGTGTTTCGGCAAGAAAAGTTTTTAATCTCTTGGAATATTGCTCGTAAAATAAGCCCATCACCTTCTCCTCTCCGGTATCTCTATTTTTTGCTACCTCAATCAAGGAATCATAGCACTTATATTCTTCAAAATCCTCTTTCCTCCAAAAGTCTTTCGCATTTTTCATAAAGTCTTCGTTCACTTTGTGCATAATCAAAACATTATCGGCCATATTACTCAGGTCGTAAGTGCCAGCAATATCGTCTTTTCTTACCACTCCAAAGGATTTTCTTGGGTGTGCAATGAGAATGATATGAATACTCTTACTTCGAGCATAGTCAGCCAATTCTTTTATAAAACTACTTTGTTGATCGAGTTTTTCATTCTTATTAGAACTTAGTTTCATACAAGCTAAATTATCTAATACCAAAAGATTAAGACCTTTCTTCTCAACTGCTTGTTGAACACTTTCATACAACTTACCCCAATCACTCCCACAAGAATTATCATAAACAAAGAGCGTGTCTTTCAAACTTTGATCTATTCGTTCATTGTTTTGTTCATTGTCCTGATTTAACCCTCTTGCAATCTTTCTAATCCAAGCTTTCAACCTCCAAGACTGCATCTCACCAGAGAAAAGTCCTACTTTAAAGTTTTTATCGCAAATGTTTAATACAATGTTATTTAAAAAGACTGTTTTTCCACAGCCATTCACGCCTGTAAGCACGGTAATTCCTCCCGAGGCCAATCCCCCTCCAAGACAACAATCCAATTTCTCATAGCCTGTCGGGATTCTTAAAACGCTATCGGCTTGTTCATAACTAATCTTCTCGAAACTAACCCATTCCTCCTCCAAATTTACATTTGTTTGCACGTATTTATTGTAATCCTCCGAAGTAAACGAGGTCGCTTTACAACTATTGGGCTCAACCTTTTCTCTAAACTCATGCCAATGATACGAAGAACACGAATTATGAAAACACTTAAAACCAAGATTACCATCATCAAATTGAAATACGGCAGAATCGGGGCTCTTATGCTCGCTATTGAACGGACATTCCTCCAATAAGTACTTTACTCCACCAGCAAGAGAACGTTCCTTAAAAGCGATATTGTGGCTTTTTAAGAACTCTTTTACATCAAACCTACCACTCCTTCCGTAATTATTATACTTGACAGGCTCGGAAATAGCAATTTTATTATCTCTTACCACCTTTTGAAAATAAACCATATCAATGCTCTTGATTTGATTAGGACAATGCTCTATGCGACTCAAACGATGTGGAGTCAATTCGCTATTCTCACCCTTCATTGCAAGGGTTCCATAGAGTTTTGTAAGCCTTGAACGATTAGAAACCGCTACATCTATCTCTACATCTTGGGTAGAAAAAAGCATAGAAATCACTTTAATGAAATCTTTTACTAACCTATCAGTCTGTTCATTAACTACCATATCACAAGGCAACATAATATGATAACCATTACCCGAAAGACAACCCACATAGTCGTAAAAACCATTATAAAACAAAAACTCCCACACCCTTTTAGCCACTTGCTTTGCCTTTTCCAATTGTTCATCAGTAGAAGATGTGCCAGAAGGACGGCGAGGGTCAAAATCCAACATCACCCAACGCCTTTTTACAATATCACAATCGGCAATTCCCCCACCATTCTTTAAAATCCTCAAACACTCATTATTCTCGTTGTAGATAACCTTACTTTTCAAAACATGAGCATCAATCTCATTAAAGACAAAATACCAATTCACATTTCCACCCACAGCACTTTCAATCGAGTTAATCAAATTTCCAACATTTGAAAACACACCTGCAACCAACTGTGTTTTTCCTTCAAGAATTCTAATGCCGCGCACTTGTGTTGCTGCCAAATTAAAAACATCAAATGTTTTAGTCAATTCTAAATAATTCATATCTTTCTTTTTTTATATTTTTTCTTTTAGTTATTATTTTATTATTATTTATTATTGTGTCTATCTGATAGACTACTCCGTCTACCTGGTGGACTATTCTGTCTATCACATAGACTGTCCAAAATGAAACAAATACCTATTTTTTTCTTTGATTAAAATATTTTTCTCAATGAAATATTTTAATATTTTAAAGACTCTCGCTCTACAAATTCCAAGAACAAAAGCAAGATTATCTTTACTACCATAATAGCCATTAGAAAAACTTTTAATATAACTAATCAAAAGAATTTCATCGGGTTTAAGCCTTTTGAGTAAAGTAATTTCTAAGTTACTTACAAACTCCAAATCAACAATAAAAAACGCCATAGACAACTACTTTTTTAATTCTTGCTTAATCAATTCAACCTCCTGGTCAGAATACCTTGTCTTTCTTGAACCATCTTTTGAAAGCATTCCTAACTTTCTTTTAAGATTGAAAAGAGTCGAATAAGAAATTCTTAATTCCTCTAACACCTCGCAGGTGAACCATAATTTTTCTTTCATATTTGTAATAATTTTAAATGAATAATTTTGAGGCAAAAATAGAATCAAAAACATCTTTTCAACAAACGAAAACCTTAGTTCATCAAAGCATTTAAATAGGTTTAAAAATAAGATGTTAATAAGTTGTAAACTAAAATATTTACTCTGTATAATAGTTTTACTATCTTTGTAAAAATCAATAAGGAAAAAAGTAAGTAAAAAAGTTAATAGAAACGAAAAATAATTAGTTAAAAGGCTGAAATTTAGGAGTAAAGAATATGAATAAAGATATAAATCCACAACAAGAAACAAGTACAACAAAACACAAGCGTTCAATTAAGCCAAACAATATAAAATGGACTTCGACTTTAATCAATGATGTGTTTGAAAAATGGTATATGAAATATTCTTCTACACCTATAACAAAAATTATTTTTGAGAACTTTTTATTAAACAAAAGAGAGAGTTTAAACCTTGATTTTAACACCAAAATTTCCAATGCAGACCTTGTAAGAATAGGCCTTATGTTAGGATTTAACTACAACAAAATGAACAAAGCCTTTGGTCAATACCGACAACGCTTAGGCGATAAAAAAGCATTAAATTGCAATTACTGTCCCAAAAGCAAAGAATCCTTTATCAACGGCAGTCCAATAGTCAAAGACCTACAATCAATCCTAAAAGACAATTGCGTACCCTACATTTACACCGACCAAACGGAAGAAGAGAAAAAAACTTACTTGAAAATCATCGGTCAAGACTACCAAATAAAAGCCCAAGAAATAAACGAACAAATAAGAATTTTACAATTAGAAGCCGAACGCTACACCAACATAGCAAAAAACTACCAAGAAATGACCCTATAATAGCAGATTTTAACTCTCTCCTATCCATTCTTGGTCTATGCCAAGTAAACGACATAGATTTATCGCTTCGGTTGGGGCTTGGTTGCTTTGATCTTCTACAAGGGAGTAGTCAATGTGTTGTGAAATTTCTTCTATCTTGATTGGTGGTTGCAGGTCTTTGTGATTAAAGCCTTTTACTCGCATTCTTTTTGCTGGGGCTTCTATATTGGAATAGTGGGTGGTTACTACTACTAAACTGCCTCTTTTGTTGCAGACTTTTAAAAAGCCTTCTACTAATTTCTTACCTTCTATTGGATTGGTGGTGCGTGCAAGTTCGTCTACAAGGACAAGGTGGGTTGCATTGGTTTTTATTTCTTGTATTATGTTGTGAAGGTTCTTTACTTCGTAGGCAAAGGAGGATAGGCCTTCGTTTTCGTTTTGTCCATCGCCTATGCTTGTTAGTACTTTTTCTACAAGGCATACTTCGCCTTCTTGGCATGCTACGAAAAATCCGTATTGTAATAGTTGTTGGTTTAGGGCAAGGGTTTTAAGGATTAGTGTCTTGCCTGCCATATTGGCTCCTGTTATTAAATAGTTTTCTTCTCCTATTTCTATGTCTATGCTTTGATATGGTTGGTTCTTTTCTTCTAATAGTTGTTTTACTATGGGGTGGAAGATTTTTTTGTAGTGTATTTGTTTTTTGTCGGTGATTTGGACTTTGTTTAGGTTGTGTTGTGTGCTTAGTTTGGCTTTTGCAAAGGTTAGGTCTATTTGTGCTATTATACTTAGGCTTTTGCTAAGGGCTGGTATGTAGGGATAGAGTTTTTGGCTTAGGGTTTGACGTATTTGGTTTTCTATTTCAAGGGTTTTTATGTAGAGTGAGTGGGCTTTTTGTTCATTTGCTTCTTCTTTGGCTTTTTGCCATTGTTTGCGGGCTTGTGATAGTTCTTCGCTATATGCGGAGTAGATGTAAAATTGCATGGCTTGCATTTTCTCGGGGTCGAGTATGTCGATTATTTCTTGTAAATCGGGCAATGGAAAGAGTGGTGAGGTGAAGTCTTTTTTTAGTTTTTTTGTGTTTAGGCAAAAGGCTTTGATTTCAAATAGGGATATATCATCAAGGATTTGGTTTTGTTGTAGGGCTTTTATGCTTCCGCTTATGTCGTGTATGGTTGATAGGTGCATAAAGAAGCGTTGTGTGGTTTGAGGGTTAAGGGTTGTGAGATAGGTTTGACATTCTGTGATTTGTTGCCATTGTTGTTCTATCCATTGTTGGCTTTGACTAAATGGGGTGTGCAATAGTAGGTTTCTTGCCATTGGGGTTTGGATTTCCATTTGGCTATATAGGGTTCTTAGGCTTGGGTTTTGGTTTATGGCTTGTTGGAATGTCATTTTTATAGTTGTTTTACGTTATATATATTGATTGGTATTTCTTTTCTAAGGGCGTCTAACATTTCTTCATTATTGAAGTTATAGCCTGTTGGTGAGATTGGGTTGGCGGTTATGGCTATTAGGTTGGTTTGGTCAAGTACTTTTATTTGTCCGCCTTTGTGTAGGTATTGCAGTACGTTGTCTTCTTGTGCAAAGATTTTTGTAAAGTCTTTTATTATGATTTCTATTTCTTGTGGATTCTTTTGTATTTTTAGTAGTTGTATGAATTTGTCGTTTAAAGCTCCTGCTACAAATAAGCGTTTGCCGTATGTAAAGATTTTGTCTTTGTATTTGTCTATCATCATTAGGGAAGGAATTTCTAAATCTACTATTCCTTCTTCTGTAATGGCGTATATTCCGTTTTCTTTTTGTTGTAATTCTTCGTAATATTCTCCTTGATATTGTGGTAGTTGTGTCATTTGATAGATGAATTTAGTCTTTTTTACCACAACATTTAAGGAGGCCGAGAGTGAGGCTCCTGTGGAGAGTATCATTGCATCGGTTATTGTGGGTGATCCAAAGCTTTTTCTCGATAAAGCACCGTCTATTAGAATTAAATCTGCGTTTTTTTCTAATTTTTCTAAGAGTTTTTTTAGGTTTTTCGTATCGCTTGGACCTCCAAGTAGGACTTTTCCTTGGGTTATGGCTCGTGCGGTTATGAGTTTGCCTAAGGCTGTTGTTTCTTTTGAGATTTCTTCTATGGCACTAACGATTTCTTTTTGTGCATAGAGGGCTTGTGAGGTTATAAAGGTGGTGTTGGGATAGATTTCTATTTCGGGTTTGGAGGTGGAGGTTACTATATCGAGGGTTTCTCCATCGACTCCTATTGAGGAAATGGCAAGTTTTAGGTTAGAAAAAGTGCGGAGACGACTCAACACATAGTTTAGTGTTTGAGTCTTCCCCGCATTCTTTTCCATTCCTACGAAGGAGATGCTTTTGTATTTTAGAACATCTTCTATAAAAGGCATTCCTCCAAGGATTTATTTAGTTCTTTTTTACTCTTTCGTGTCTTGCAAGGTGTGATGGTTCAAGTGATAGTTTTTCTCCTTGTAATAAAGAAGCAACTCCATCATTCTTTATTTCTGTTCCTTTTAAGAAATCTACATCACATTCACCCGGTACGTAGTTTGTAGGTTCTGTGTATGTTGTTATTACTCCTTCAAAGTTACGTAATACTACTCTGTTTGGAGATTGTGAAACAACGTATTGTGGCATTACAGGTGTTTTTCCTCCACCGCCTGGTGCATCTACTACAAATGTAGGAACTGCGTAGCCTGATGTATGTCCACGTAAGTTTTCTATTATTTCTATCCCCTTAGAAACAGGTGTACGGAAGTGTTCCAAGCCCATTGAAAGGTCGCATTGATAGATGTAGTATGGACGTACTCTCATTTTAACAAGTTCGTGAACAAGTTTTTTGAATACTCTTACATCATCGTTTACTCCTCTTAAAAGAACTGATTGGTTTCCTAATGGAATACCTGCATTTGCTAAGCGTTCGCATGCTGCTTTTGCCTCTGGTGTACATTCATTAGGGTGATTGAAGTGAGTGTTTAACCATATTGGGTGATACTTCTTCAACATATTTACCAAATCGTCAGTTATTCTCATTGGACATACAACCGGTGTACGAGAACCTATACGTATGATTTCTACGTGTGGGATTGCTCTTAGACGTTGAATGATTGATTCTAACATCTTGTCGTTCACCATAAGTGCATCTCCTCCTGAAAGAAGTACGTCTCTTACTTGTGGAGTTTTTGCTATGTATTCTATACATTTGTCTATTCTATCTTGTGTTGATTCGCAGTCGTTTTGTCCTGCAAATCTTCTACGAGTACAGTGACGACAATACATAGAGCACATATCTGTTATAAGGAACAATACTCTGTCTGGATAACGGTGAGTAAGTCCTGGTGCTGGTGAATCTTCGTCTTCATGAAGAGGGTCAAGCAAGTCTGCATCTGCTTGATGTAATTCTGCTCCTGTTGGAATTGCTTGACGGCGTACAGGGTCATTTGGATTGTTTACATCAATCAAACATAGATAGTATGGAGTGATTGCCATACGTAATGTCTTTAACGCATTAGCAACTCCTTCCTCTTCTTCTTTGGTTAGAGAAATATATTTTTTTAAATCCTCTAATGTTTCTATACGATTTTTAACTTGCCATTTCCAATCGAACCATTGTTCGTCCGATACGTTTGGAAACAACTCTTTACGTCTATTTACTTGCATTTGCGTATAATTTTAAAATTATGCGTAAAGTTCTGTGAAGATTTTTCTTAATGCTTCACATTCTCTTAATTCTTGAAGAGTGATTTCAGCGTGTCCTTTTGTATAGCCGTTTCCAACTATCATTGTTACGTCTGAACCAACTCCTTCTGCTCCTAAGGCTGCTTTTGTGAATGAAGTTGCCATTGAGAAGAAATATACAACTCCTGTATTCTTTGTTACAAGAATAGATGTCATTTCTGTATCAGGGATATTTACGTTGTTGATACAAACATCTGCCATTTGACCGTTTGTAAGTTCTTCTATTTTCTTCATTACAGGAACAGGTTGTGTAGCATCTGCTGAGAATACTTCGTCACAGAATCCTAAATCCATCATACGTTTTGTAGATTTTTCGCTGTGGCATATTCCTATTACTTTACCTGTTACACCTGCACGTTTCTTTGCTTCATAGCAACAAAGCATTCCTGATTTTCCACCTGCTCCTATGATAACTACTGTATCACCTGGTTTAACAAGTTTTGCTGTTTGTGCTGGTGCTCCTGCAACGTCAAGTGCAGATAAAGCTAAGTTTTCAGGAAGGTCAGCAGGTATTTTTGCATAAATACCACTTTCAAAAAGAATTGCTTTACCGTCAATATCAACTTGGTCTATATCAGGACGAATATCTTTGATTTTGTCTATTCTTAATGGAGTAAGTGATAAAGAAACTAATGTTGCTATTTTATCACCAACTTTTAAATCAGTTTTTCCAACTAATGCATCACCTATTTTTTCAACAGTTCCAAGTAACATACCGCCTGAACCTGTTACAGGATTACGATGTTTTCCTTGTTTTTCAACAATTGACATCATTATCTTTGCTATCTCTTCTTTATCACCTTTTGCTTGTTCTTCGATTTGAGTAAAAGAAGCAGAGTCAATGTTTAGAGTTTGTACATCAATAAGGATTTCATTATCATAGATTTCATCCATATTGTTATCTACTTTGTTTGCTGGTTGAGGCAATACTCCTTTTGGTTCAATTACACGGTGAGTTCCGTATCTACATCCTTTTTTCATATTAAACTAAATATTTGGATTGTTAATAAAATAATTAAATTCTTTAAGTTTGCAAATATACGTGTTTTTTTTCGTATTCGCTGAAATTTTTTCAAAGAAAAAAATAATAAAGCAAAGAATTAAAAAATTATTTCTTTGCTTTTGTCTGTTTATTTATTCTTTTTATATTTGCACTGCATAAAACAAGTTAATTTCCATAAGATAAATTCTAAACTATGCAAAAACTTTCTAACGAGTCTTTACAATCAAAGGTTATTTCCTTTTTACGATTTCCTTTAATGGTGGGTGTGATTTTCATTCATACTCAAATCGCTAATCCTAATAATGAATTTCAAGGCTATGAGGCTACAAGTTTTATACTTTCCAACATAATAGCAAGAGTAGCAGTGCCTTTATTCTTTCTTTGCTCGGGATTTCTTTTCTTTTATAAGACCATAGGATTTTCTTTCAACACCTATTTAGACAAATTGAAGAAAAGAATATGGACTTTGCTTATTCCTTTTCTTGTATGGAATGTGTTATTTATAATTGTTTATAGTCTATTTAGTTATTTAGAAAATGGCAGTCTTTTTGGAGAAGGCTTTGGAGTAAAGGAATGGTTAAAGGCTTTTGGATTTAATTGCAGTCATCACCCGGTTAATTATCCTCTTTGGTTTATTGGTGATTTGATGATTGCCGCTCTGCTCTCTCCTATTATCTATTGGCTGACAAAGAAATTAAATATCATATTTCCTTTGATTTTAGGCTGTTTCTGGATTGTAAACACTAATGTTTGTTGGAAACTTGAAGCGTTATTTTTCTTTTCCTTAGGAGCCTTCTTTTCCATTAACAAAAGATGTTTTATCGACTTAGTGAAATCTCGCCTTATCGTTTTAGGAGTGGCTTATCTTTTGATGATTGCAATAACCTTTTGTTGCAAAGACTATGATTTTTGGATTTATTTAAGACGTATAAGCATAATAATAGGAGTTGGATTTGTGGTGAGTTTGACTGCAAAGTTTATTGCAAATGAGAAATGGAGAGAATGCGAATTTTTAACAGCAGGAAGTTTTTTTCTTTACCTTCATCACGCAATCCTTTTACCTATATATAAGAAGGCATTATTTGCAATTATTCCTCCAACATCGGATTTAAGAATGATTACACTCTATTTCCTTTTAGCAATAATCACAATCTCTGTTGGCATAGGACTCTATTACATAATGAAACGCCTATTACCCAAGACAACATCTTTTCTAATGGGCGGACGATAAAGAGAATTTGTAGGTTTATTTATTTTTCTTATATTTGCACTGCGTAAAATGTAAAGAAATGTACAAAAGAAGTAAATATCAAATAATTAAATAAATAGTAGAATCATGAAAAAATCACTTTTAACAATTATCGCAATTTTATTTGCGGTAAGTTTATCGGCACAAAGCGTAAACAAAAATCATTCTTTTGGTTTTGGTGTTCAATTCAGTTCTTTTCCTTTAACACATGCTTATTCCGGAGGTTATGAATTATCAGGAGGAAGTTTCGACCTTGCAAATGCTTTTGCAATTGGTGTATCGGGAAAATATGAATATGCTTTCAATAGGGCGTTTTCTCTTTCTTTTGAACCGGGTTATCTTTACACAGACTTGTCTTACAAAGAATATCAAATATATCCACCTTATGCGTTAGTGAGTAATACTAATCTGAATATACATCAATTAAACATTCCTTTGATTGCTAATTTCAAATTTCCTTTGATTGAAAACGTAAACTTTCTTGCATCGGGTGGAATGAATGCTTTGGTTTCTTTACAAAAGGAAATCAACTTTTTTGAAAATCCGACAGTAGAATACGCAAATGGATTAAACTCTTTAAATTTCAAGTCTTCAATCACACCTGAGATAGTAGTAAAAACAGGTTTTGAAATTGCAACAAAACACAGAATAAGAGTAAACGCTTGTTATTATTTACCTCTTACAAAGAATGCTTACTACTCTATGAATTTACCGATTGACAAAATAGAGTATGATGCAATGAGGATAAGTCGTTTAGCCTTTGAATTATCTTTATTCTTCTAAGAAATATAGAATACAAAACAAGAAAAGGTTCGGCTAATGCAAGAAATATTTAAAAGTGCATTATAACGACGTTGAAGTAGTTAAATCTTCGAATTAAATATCTATAATTACAAAAAAACACGTATATTTGCATTTATAATATACGTGTTTTATCAATTAATAATTTCTAATAATGAAATTAAAATTAAGTAATATTCTAAAAATTGCAAATGCAGATATAGAGCTTGGTGGCTTGACTGTAATTACAGGTGTGAATGATTCTGGAAAAAGCACTATTGGTAAAGTATTATTTTCAACACTAAAAGCTGTAAATAATGCAAGTCAAATAAAAGAAAGTGATGCTATTTTTAAAATTAGACTTCAACTAATAGGAATTAAACGAATATTGAATAGACAAGGAATATACTTACAAGAAATAAATGACATCAGAGATTTGGCTGACAATTTAATTGAAAAAACTTTTAATAAAATAGATGTCTTAACGAAATCTATTCTAGAAAATGAACAAATAAAAAACTTACCAAGTAGAGCGTTATCTATTTTAGAAAAAAGACTCTCAACCATACATACAATTATAGAAAACTTTTATAATCCTAATCTTGCTATCAAAGAAGAGTTTAATCGAATTTCCGAATCTGAATTTACTACACGTCTTCTTAATTCATTTGGGAAAGAATATGCCTCAATAGAATTTTATGACGACACAAATAACAAGCAAGGTAGTACAATAAAAATAGACTTTGCAAATAAATCTTTAGATGATATAAAAGTTAATGGAAGTTTTTCCATAGAAGATATAACTTATATTGAATCACCAGTTTATTTACCAATACTTAACACTTTACGTTTATCAAATTCTTTTTCAACTTCCTCTTTCAGAAACATTCCGCCTTATTTACAAAAAGGAAATATTCCGTATCATATAGCAGATATGGCAGAAAAGATTTTAACTATAGAAGAATTTGTTCCAAGCTTATTTGACACTTTAAACACCGCACAATTTGAATCTCTTTTAAAAGAAATTAACTTATTAATAGGTGGTACTTTTAACGTTAATATAAAAGATAACCAATTATACTTTTGCAAAGAAAGTGGTGAAAAAATCCCTGCAATAAATATTGCAACTGGAGTAAAGTCTTTTGGGGTTTTATTACGACTACTTGAAACAAATAACATATCAACATCTAAAATATTAGTAATAGATGAGCCTGAAATACATTTACACCCTGAATGGCAAATTAAATTTTGTAAACTTATAATTGAACTTATCGCAAAAGGAATTCCTATTGTAATTTCTTCTCATAGCCCTTATTTTCTACAAGGTTTACGTTATTATGCAGCAGCAAAAGGTGTTGAAAAAGATGTTATTTATTATATGGCAGAAAAAAAAGAAGATGGTCTTTCTAATATAATAAATGTTAGCGATGATTTAAATAAAGTATTTACATTATTATCAGCTCCTTTACACCAAATAATGAATGTTGATGAAGTAAGAAATACTCAAAAATGACACCATTAGAAATATACAATTCCATCAAGAATTATATCGGAAAAGATAATATAATTTGTAATTTACATAGTGCTTGTAAAAATAGCAAATATCTTTGCGAACAAATCGCATCAAATAAAAACGTTTTAGACTTCGATGCTGTTTCTCACAAATGGTGTGAAGAAAAAAGTATTTCTGACTTCAAATCTGTTGATGCTGTTACAAATTCTGTTTCAAACAATTATTTTTGTTTCATTGAATTAAAATCTTGGAAATTATTTCTAAAGCACAATCAAAACGAATCAGACATAGATAAACAAGCAAAGAAATACGAATCCGATTTACCTAATAAACTTCAAAAAAGTATAGAATTATGCAAAGAAATAACCAAAAAAGATTCAACTTTTAAGGATTGTAGCATTCTTTTTATTTTATTAACTGACATTTCAGATAAAGACGGAATATCAAGTATTGACAATGCTCTTACTGCCTTAGCAGGTACTGCATCAAATTTAAAAACACTTTGTAATAAGAAATCTAAAGATGTTTTAGATAAAATATCCAATATTGAAACTCGCTATTGGGAATGCAAAGAGTTTGACGAAAAAATTGCTAAACTTTAATCTTTATTTATTATTATTTTATAACAAACTACATACTAAAACAAAGAAAGGAGACTAAAAATTTAGTCTCCTTTTCTTTTTTATATACTTAATACTTTTATTGTTGCATTGGGATTAGGTTTTCTGATATGATTAGTTCTGCTTCTGTTGCGGCTTGAACTTCTTCTACTGTGAATTCTGGGTGAATTTCTGTCAATACTATGCCTTTTGGTGTGATTTCCATTACGCCCATTTCAGTGATTATCATATTTACTTGACCTTTTGCTGTTAATGGCAATGTACATTTTTTAAGGATTTTTGGATTTCCTTTTGCAGTGTGTTCCATTGCAAGTATTACTCTTTTTGCTCCTACTAAAAGATCCATTGCTCCTCCCATTCCTGGTATTTTTTTGCCTGGTATCATCCAGTTTGCAAGGTCGCCGTTTTCATCTACTTGCATTGCTCCAAGGATTGAGGCATCTACGTGTCCTCCTCTGATTAAAGCAAATGAGGTTGCTGAATCAAAGGTTGCTGCTCCGTCTATCATTGTGATGAAACCACCTCCTGCATTGATTAGTTCTGGATTTTCTTCGCCTGGTTTTGCGTCTGAATCCATTCCTATCAATCCGTTTTCGCTTTGAAGTAATACTTTTACTCCTGGTTTTAAGTAATTAGGTATTAGAGTTGGTATTCCTATTCCTAAGTTTACTACGAATCCATCTTGAAGTTCCAAGGCTGCTCGCTTTGCTATGACTTCTCTTACTTGATTCTTATCCATATTTTTGTTTTGTGTTTTTTTCTTGGTTTGTTATTTTCCCATGCGTCTTGCTAATTCTTCTACTACGTATGAGGCTACGTCATCGGCGTATGTGTTCATTCCAAAGCCTGCATCGTATCCAAGTTCTTTTGCAAGTTCGTGTGAGATTCTTGCTCCTCCACAACATAGAATTACTTTGTCTCTTAGACCTTCTGCTTCTAACATTTCAACTAATTCTACAAGGTTTTGGATATGTACGTCTTTTTGTGTAACTGTTTGTGATACTAAAAGAGCGTCTGCTTTCAATTCTATGGCTTTTGCTATGAATTCTTCGTTTGATACTTGTGCTCCCATGTTTAGAGCTTCTATCATTTCGTAGCGTTCTAATCCGTAGTGACCTGCATAGCCTTTCATATTCATAATAGCATCGATTCCTACGGTGTGGGCGTCTGTTCCTGTACTTGCTCCTACTACAACGATTTTTCTTCCGATTCTTTCTTTGATAAATTCGTCTGTTTCGTGCATATCCATAACGTTAGATTCTACTTTTGGAACATGTATTGTAGAGTAATCTACTGTATGCACTGTGCTTCCGTAGCAGTTAAAGAATGTGAAGCCTTCTGTTAATTCTTTATAATATACAACTTGTGGGTTTTCAAATCCCATCTTCTTCATAAGTTGTTTTGCCGCTTCTATTGCTTCGTCTCCACAAGGAACAGGTAATGTAAAACTTAATTGAGTTTTACCATCATTCATTGTATCTCCGTATGGTTTTACTTTGGTTAAGTCAAGTTCTGTATCGAAGTTCTTGGCTTCCATTGAATATAATCCGCCGCTCATTATTGTTGTCCTCCTTTTCCTTTCATTAAGTCAATAAATGGATTGTAGTAGTGTTCTCCTTTTTCAAATACTCCTGCTAATCCTTTTCCTCCGTCAAATGGACGTTTGATGTCTGCAAAGATTCCTTTTTCTAAGGCTTTGAATAGTCCTTCTTGTGTCATCTTTTCCAATAGTTCTATTGCATCGTCCAATACTTTCTTTGCTCTTGTTTGCATAATTCCGTCTTTTTTGAATTCTAAATCGTCTCCGATGTTTTTCATATTACGGAATATGTATTGTGCATTTTCTATTGACAAATATCTATCTGACATAAATGGTGTGTGAATTGCTTCGGTCATCATTCCTAATAATTGAAGACCTTGTCCTGTCCAAATAGCTATTTCATTAAATAAAGCATCTTGAATATGTCCACGGAATATGTTTCCTGTCATAAACTTTGTAGGTGGCATATATTTTAATGGAGCCTTAGGGAAGATTTCACGAATCATTTGTGCTTGTGCAAGCTCGTAAAGGAATCCGTTTTCTAAATCAGGAGTCATTTCAAATGCGTGTCCTAATCCCATTTGTTCTTCTGGCAATCCTGCTGCGAAAGCTAATTGTTCGTTAATCAAATCAGAAGCCAATACTGTGTGTGCTTGTTCAAAAGCATCAGCAGTTGTCAAGTAGTTGTCTTCTCCTGTATTGATTATAACGCCTGCAAAACCGTTGATTACTCTTGAGAAGTATTGGTCAATCAAAGTTCTTTGCATATTGATGTCGCGGAATAAGATACCATATAAAGCATCATTCAACATAACATCTAATCCTTCTAATGCACCCATTACTGCAATTTCTGGCATACATAATCCTGAGCAATAGTTACATAAACGGATATAACGACCAACTTCTTCTCCTACTTCGTCTAAGGCTTTACGCATTATACGGAAGTTTTCTTGTGTAGCAAATGTTCCACCAAATCCTTCTGTTGTTGCACCGTATGGAACATAGTCTAATAAAGATTGTCCTGTTGTACGGATAACAGCAATAATATCTGCACCTTGTCTTGCACCTGCTTGTGCTTGAATAACATCTTCATAGATATTTCCTGTTGCAACAATAATATAAAGATATGGCTTTTGACCCTCTCCTATCGTTTCAATATAGTTTTCTCTACGTTTTCTATTTGCTTTAATTCTTTCCATTGATTGATCGATGAATGGTTGCAAAGCCTCTTTTGCTTTTTCCATATCACCTTGAGCAAGAGTTGCTAAATCTAACTCTCCTTTTCCAACCAATTCTGCTATTTCATTTGGAGTTTTTCCTGTTTGCATAACAGCATTTCCCAATACAGGTAAAACACCATTTGAAAGCATTCCTTTTTCTTTTAAATAATCAACCAACACATTTGGCAAAGGAACACCACTTTCATCAATTCCATCAACACCCATCAAACGACAAAGTGTTCTTTCGCAAGCAACGGTTGAATAACCATCAACAAAATCTTGCACTTGATCAGAAATAACCTTTGCAAGTTCTTTTGCGTGTGCTACTTTATTAAAATCTAAGCCTAATTTGCTTTTTTCCATATTGCGTTAAAGTATTTTTATCAATTAAAACATTTTAGCATAATTCTTTGCTTCTCTTTTTTGCCAATCACCCTTGTGATAAACATACGAAGCAATCAAAGGAACAACAGTTGTAGCCTCAGCATAAACCATTTGTTCAAAAGTAGTATCTACCTTACCCCATGAGCAAGCTTCTTTCAAAGTAGAAGAAGAACAAGCACCATCTCTTACGTCTGCAACAGTGATTTGAATAGCATATTTGTGCATATCAACATCTTTTCCTAACACCTCTGCACACACAACAGTATCTTGTGCAAAGTTTTTAGGAACACCACCACCTACCATAAACAAACCTGTTGTACCAGCTTTGATTTTTATTTGAGTAAGTTCCAAAAAGTCTTTTACGCTATCGATTGACAAGTGTTTTTCAGGATTTGCAACTTGGTGCATAACCAATCCGAAACCAGCAGAGCAGTCAGAAAAAGCAGGAACAAAGATAGGCACATTATGTTCGTAGCAAGTTTGAATTAAACTATCCTTTTTCTTAGCATTACCTTCTGATAACCATTTACCAAGTTCCCAAATAAACTCTCTTGACGAATAAGGACGAGGCTCCAATGAATCAGCAATCATTTTAATAGTAGCATCGCAATTTTGAAGTTCTTCCTCATCAATGTAAGTATCATAGATTCTATCAACATAATTACTTCTCAAATACTTATCATCAATAAAAGGAGTTCCTTTATAATGTTTGAAACCTAAGGCTTCAAAGAAATCCATATCAATTATAGAAGCACCTGTTGAAACAATGCAATCCACCATTTTATTTTTCACCATATCAACATAAACTTGCATACAACCAGCAGCAGAAGTACTACCAGCAAGAGTCAATATAACAGAACAATCCTTATCGTTCATCATTCTTTGAAAAATATCAGCAGCATTAGCAGTATCTCTTGAAGAGAAACTCATATCACGCATTGCATCAATAATTTGTGTAGAATCAATTTGTTTAATATCTACATGCTTTACAACTTCTTTCAATAAATCCTTTTTTTCCATATCTTAATATTTTTTTTATTATTTGCTTAGTTTAAACTGCAAAAATAGTAAAAATTCGTGCAATTCCAAAGAAAAATTTTCAGAATTGTTTGTCAGAACAAAAAAATGCCGTATCTTTGCAAACGGAAAGTTGGCAGAGTGGTCGAATGCGGCGGTCTTGAAAACCGTTGATCTTAACGGGTCCGGGGGTTCGAATCCCTCACTTTCCGCAGAGAAAGAAAACAACAAAAAAAGCAAAGAATTTTCAAAAAATTTCTTTGCTTTTTTCTTTTTTTTCAAAGACTTTTTTCAAAAAAATCAAGAAAAAAAAACCACCAAAAAAGAAGAAATGCTGACAAAAGAGAATGATGATTATTTTCTTTCGTCAACATTTTAATTATAAAAGTTTCTTTAATTCTTCAATATCTGGCAATGCTTGTTTTAATTTCTCTGGCATTTCATCCGAAGTCTTGTATGTCGCAACGCCTAATGGCTTATCGTAGTCTTGGATTACATACTCCACATACTTTTTGTCTGCACTCTTACATAATACAATGCCTATTGATGGATTTTCGTGTGGCTTACGCATTTGGTCGTCCACTAAACGAAGATATGTACACAACTGTCCTAAGTAAGAGGACTTGAATGCTCCTTTCTTTAATTCTATTACAACTAATGCGTTCAGTTCTCGATTAAAAAATATAAGATCAGGGAAATGCTCAACTCCATACACCTCTAATTTGTACTGATTGCCTACAAATGCAAAATCTCGACCAAAGGTAAGAATGAATTTCTTAATATTGTGTATAATTTCCTGCTCAATAACCCGTTCGTCAATATCCTCTTTATCACGTTCTCCAAGTTCCTCTACATTGATAAAATCTAAAAGATATTCATCTTTAAACATTCCTATTGCTTTCAATGATTGACGGGCATCTGGTATTTTTTGTATGAAGTTATTTGCAATCTCTCCTTGATGATTAAACAAATCATCTTCTATTCTTGCAGCTAACACCTCCTTACTCCACTTATTTGCGAAGGCTTGACGAATGTAGAACAGACGCTCTGAAAGAGAACTGGTCTTACGAACTATAATCATATGATGCGTAAAACCTAATCCTAAGAATGAGGCCACATCAAAAGCCTCTTTCTGAGGGATTTCGCAAAATATCAATAGTTGGGTATCAATTTCGTTAACCACAGTTAGCGATTTATCATTACCTATTTCGCTAACCATAGTTAGCGATTTCAAATCCTCGCACCAAGTTTCATAGAATTGACGCATAAATTTGATGTTGGCTGCTGAGAAACCACGAAGTCCAGGTAACTCCTTTTGTAATTGCTGGCTTATTGTTTCTATCGCTCCTTTACCCCAAAAACCCTCACGAGAGTTTTTAGAAACATAGCAACCTATACCATAATACAACGATAGTTGTTCTTTATTAGCCGCAGATGCTGCACGATACTGACTACACAATATCGCTTCCTTAATAATTTTTACAGCCTCAACGTATGTTTGTAAATCGCTCATATGCTTATTATTTGCCAACAAAAGTACAAATAATATATGAAATTTGACCATTAGACCAAAAATCAAGAAAAAAAAGAAGAAATTTCTCGCTTAAAAGAATATCAATTCTTCCTTTTTTGCATACCCCTATATATAGGTAGATAAAAAAATAATATCTTTTGAATTTTATAGCGAAGATAGAAAATAAATCTACTACGATAACGCAGTAGATTTGATAGCATACAGACAAAAACTGTGTAAAAACACACTTTTTATATATTTTTTAGTATCTTTTGCAAGAAAATATGATTCGCTTAGAATAACTTGATTAGTAGGATTGCTTGAAAATTGGGTAACGAGATAGCAACCGTTCGTATTTCTGAGTTCTTCATTGTTATGCTCCAATGTGATAACTCTTGATGCGACAAAGGTACAAAAAGAATCGCTGACGAAAGAAAATAATACATTATTTTCTTTCGTCAGCACTACTATTTATTAGAGGGGAATAGTATTTCCTCTTTATTTATTTCCCAATCCTTGAATTTGAACCTCCAACGTTCTTCCATAAATTGCAACATAGACAATCCTCGTTTCTTTATTGTTTCTGTAGTCCACTCATTTTGTTTGGAAACCTCTATCTCACTATATGAACCGTTATAATAACCTATATCTTTTCCATCTTTATTTTTAAGACATTTCTTTTTATCAAAATCATAATTTTGCAACTTGGAATTTTTAGAACGGCTTAGAAGCAACAAATTTCCTAAAGAGTTTAGATATACACGCTTTTCTGTTGGTTTAAGATGCCCAAAACGGTCTTTCCAATACATGTCTGTTGCCGATTGAGGATATATATGCTCAATGGTGTCCTCTTTAGTCCTCTTACTAAAATCCTCCCATCTTACTTTGGGGTTAGCATTATCTTGTAAGTATAGTTCATACTCATATAGAAAATACCTTAAACCATTCCAAGAGTAAAAGCCATCCTTGTCATTTTTAAAAAAGAGTTCTTGAATATGGTTCTTAAATCTTTCCAAATCAAACCAACCACGATAACAGCTTTCATCTTCACCATCCGTCAAGAAATCTATTTCTGCAGTAATCGTTTCAATGTCTGTATTGCCTATGTAATATTCTCTTGCCATTCTATATAAATTGCTATTTTGTGTATTCGAAGAACGATGTGATATTGCAAAGACAAGAAAATTAAATCTTTCACAAGCATCTAAGAAATTCCAAATATAATCTTCTTGCGATTCTTTTGTAAAGACTGCCATTATCATTGGAGGGAAAGCACCCATTCCTACACGCTCTAGTTTTTGTATATGCTCCTTTATTCTATCTGAATAATTAGAATATTGAATGTTGTAAATAAAGAACCATTGTTTCACACATTTAGCAAGACTATCAATGTAAGCTTTAATATCCTTAACAGATATACGTCCACTTATTACATTCTTAGATGTAAATTTCCTTTTTAACAAGAAGTCTGCATACACATCTGATTGACTTCTGTCATATGTGTAATACATAATCCAATGATTGAACAAAAAAACATCATCGTCCAATGGGTTCTCTTTATTTTTTCCAAGATATTCATATATCGTTTTCCAAGTTTCATTGACGTCTCTCCTTAAACGACCTTTAGTTTCATCATCTTCACGTAGAAAGGTAGTTAGATATATCAAGCGATTTTTGAGCAATTCCAAATGAGACAAGTCCTTGCCCCTATTATTCATTGTTTCAAATGTTACATAGACATCCAAAGAATCATCTATTTCATAATAATTGAATTTTAAACGATTAACAGCTTTATCAAATATTTCCTCTTTATCTTCTTTATTCAGCATTTTAAGCTTCTCGGCAAAATAGTTCTTTGCAAACATTAGGTTTGCTGTATATAAAGTCTCAGGATATTTATCTGCAGCCGACGAATCTTGTTCTAAAATTTTTGTTTTAAAGAACTCATCACTTGGATTATCTTTTTCATATCCAAAAACAAAGGATTTATATATCTGATTGTATGAGCGATACAAAAATCTATCAATCCATTCGCTTTTTGCTCCATAATTTATGCCCTCATTATTATCAAATGTTTGTATTATCTCATGTAGCAAAATAATAAGGGTTGTCAATCTTTGCTGTCCATCAATGACATAATAAGCGGACATTCCTTTTTTCAAAAGCCACAAATCATCTTTCCATTTTTCCACATTTTGTATATCACAACTTTTAATAGGTTCAACAGTCAAAAGACCTATGTAATGGATTTTATCTGAACTCAAATTCTGTATATCTTCCCAAAAGTCATCAAGTTGACGTTCTTTCCATGAATAACCACGTTGGAAATCTGGTATGCGAAATATCTTATTGTTAAATATCTCCGACAATGATTGTAGTTTTGAATCACTCATAGTATTGTATCCTTATAATATGATTAATTTTGGATTGCGGTCAAAATTCCATTATCAAAATAAAGGTAGGATTTTGTTTTATATACCCATTGCTCTGTTTCTACTCCATTTAGAACAGTTCTATTTTTAGAATCAGGTTCTCCCCATGACTCTAAGCACATAGTGTCAGACATTCCTATCTTAACTTTCTTCTCAATAATAAGTAGAGCATTCTCCAAACCATATTTTGCAACTAAGAATTCTTTCCAATCTATATATTCGTTTTTCCCCATAAAGCAAGAGAAAAAAGCTGCATGTGTTTCCCCTTTTGTAAGAAAACGATTTTCGATACGAGCTTTTATTTCGTGCCCATCAGAATTAGTAAAAATGGCATATAGTTGCATCGTTATTTCATCATCTACAAGTTGTATATCAGTACATAACCATTCTTCTCCATTTTTTAAATTAATAATTTGATTTGTCTTTGTATCAATAGATGAATGGTCTAGTGAAGGCTCAACAATAAATTGACTACCCTTACCTTTTGCTCGTCCCGTGTAAACAAATGTATTTCCTACAGATTTATATTTGAGTTTTTCATAATATCCGACAAGCAAAGCTTCGTCTAATGAATGGTAAGCAACTTCCCATTTACATTTTTTGCCATCCTCATTTTTCAATTTAAATATGACTTTATCCAATTTAAACAAACCTGTATAATTTTCGTCTATTTTAAATTCAAATCCATCAATAATGTAATATTTACCCCTAAGTTTATCATTCTTAGCATCACTACTTCCCCATTTGCTATTAAAACTAGTTTCTTTTTGTGTCAAAGGTAAAATATAGATATTTTGTCCTATGAACTGTTTGAATTGCCCATTGATATTGGTTAAGGCCAAATTTTCCGTTTGATATTCATTCGCAATAATATCATAATTTAAATTGAAATTAGACAAACTATCATAGGTCTCAACTTGTTGTATTTGTTTTGTATAGGATTCTGTTCTGATGCTTATTTGGGCATTAGAATAGATGGAACTACCTATCAAAATTGTTAATATCGTTAATAAATTCTTCATATATAATATCATTTAGTTATAAGATTCTTACACTCTATAAAAAGCGTGAACCACAATGCCACACTCTTACTTGAAGGTCGTAGGAAACCTCGGATACAGATGTAACAATAGCAGCCCACGCTATATGCGTGAGAAACCATTACGCTTGTCTTGACTTATACTTTGTGAATTTCCTACGTTCCCAAGTATCAAGATAGCATAACGCTTCTTTTTAACTCATATATTTTGAATAGAGTTTCCCCTATCAAATCGCAAAATTACAAAAAAATCGTAATAATAGGCTCATATTAGGCAAATTATTACGACTTGGAGGTGCATTTTAAGTTTCATACCTTGGTTTTATCTTCTGCTTGTTGGCAACACCAACGCTTCCATAAACTCATCTTTCTTACGTCTGAACCAAGTGTGCAGGCACTTTGAACCTGTGACAATTTGTCACGGTTTCATTTCCCTCATCTTTCAATCTTTGTTTTAACTTTCGCCAATATGCTGCTGCATCTACACTATTTGTAAGCACTGCTACTACATCTATTATTGAGAAATACCATTTCTCTTGCTTATCGTCCCAAATTGTACGTACATTTCTTTCCTCAAAGGCTTGTAAGGCTTGTTTCTTTGTCATGATTATTTGTTTTATTGGATTTCAAAAATAAGAATTATTTTAAACATACTTTAAATATTTATATTTTTTTGTGATTATTTAAAGTATGATTTAAGTTTTTAAAGAGATAAAAAAAAGCAGAAGTTTTTTAGGCTTCTGCTTTTTCTTTCTTATTTCACGCATTTGACGTGGATTACTTTTTTTGTTTGAAAGAATTCTTCTTCAAAGTAGTTGTCTATGTCGTAGATTTTGATTTTGTTTTTTATGGTTGAGAGTTCTTCTGTTAGGTCTCCGCCTTTTAGGTATAGGACTCCGTTGGCAAGGTCATGGTATTGAATTTTTGAAATCTTGCCTTTTGTCCATTGCATAAAGTCGGGCAAATAGGTTACGGCTCTTGATACTATGAAGTCAAATTGTTGGTTTACGTTTTCGGCTCTTATTTGTTCTGCTTTAACGTTTTTTAGTCCAAGGGTTTCTATTAGGGCTTGTACTACTTTGATTTTCTTGCCTATGCTATCGACTAAGTAGAATTTTGTTTCGGGAAACATTATTGCAAGTGGCAAGCCTGGAAATCCTCCTCCTGTTCCTATATCCATTACTTCGCATTGTGGTTTGAATTTGCATACTTTTGCTATTGCAAGTGAGTGAAGGATATGGTGTTCAAAGAGGTTTTCGGTGTCTTTTCTTGAAATAAGGTTGATTTTTTCGTTCCAAGAAAGGAATTCCTTAGCCAACATTTCGTATTGGTCTAATTGTTGTTGGCTAAGGTTTGGAAAATATTTTAATAATTTTTCTTTCATAGTGGTTTAATCGTTCAAATTGTTTGTTGGATAAAGGCTTTCCCACATTGTTGCATCGCCTTTTAGGTATTTGTCAAACCATGCGTAGATTGAGTTGTTCCATTGTAGGCGTTTTTCGTAATCTACTATTCCGTGGTCTTCTCCTTTTACGCTTATGAAGGCTACGTCTTTTCCAAGGAGTTTCAAGGCGTTATACATTTGTATGCTTTCTCCGATTGGAACGTTTGTATCAGACGAGCCGTGAAGCAATAATAGTGCTGCGTTAATCTTATCGGCTGCAAAGAGTGGTGATTGTTTTGTGTATAGTTCAGGATTATTCCATGGATATGAGTGTGCTGAGGCTGCTGTTGAGTATGAGTATCCCCAATAGCCTTCTCCCCAATATGATGTTATGTTTGAGATTCCTGCGTGAGAGATTCCACAAGTGAATATGTCGGTTCTTGTTAGTAGATATTGTGTCATAAATCCTCCGTAGCTTGCTCCCATACAGCCTATTTTTGTTGCATCTACAAAGGTGTGTGTTTTACAGAATTGTTTTACTCCTTCTATGATTTCATCGGCAGTTCTTTCTCCCCAAGCGTTTACGTGGCGTGCTGCAAATTCTTGTCCGTAGCCTATTGTTCCTGATGGGTTAAGTACATATACTACATAGCCTCTTGCTGTGTAAAGATATGGTGTGTAACGCCAAGAGAATGCTCTTTCGGTTGGTGTTGTACCTCCGTAATAGTAAACAATCATTGGGTATTTCTTTGTTGAGTCAAAGTCTGCTGGTAAATAGTATCTTCCTTCTATTGTTGTTTTTTTGTAATCGAAGTCCCAATCATACATTTGGCCTATTTCCATTTGTGCATATTCTTCTTCTCTTGGGAAAAGTATTTGTTTTGATGTTGTGAAATCATAAGAGAATAAGCGTTGTGGTTTGTTGTAGTTTTCGCCTATATACATTGCTTTTGTTCCTTGATTGTTTATCGTGAAAGAAGAAACCATATCACAAGATAGGTCTAATTTTACGATTTCATTTGTTTTAAGATTAAAGGTGTAAACATTAACTGAGTCTTTGTCGGTTGTTGTCATATAGAGTTTATCTCCTATGATTTGGTATGAATTTAAAGATGGGTTGAAGTCTTTTAAGATTGGGTTTAAGCTTTTATCTTTTTTGTTCATTAAAACTAATGTATTGTGATACATATTTGCTATTTGTTTCTTTCCAATCTTTGCTGCTACTGAGTTAAATCCTTCGGCAGAGGTTGTAAATAATAGGTTGTCATCGTCAATGTATTCTACGCCAAAGGCAAATTTATCTTCGCAAATAAGTTCTGTTTGCATTGTGTTTAGATTCATTTCATAGAATTTTTTGTAGCCAAAAGGTCTTTCGGTGTATTTTTCGTATGAAACTGCAAATAGTATTTTGTCTGATGTTGAATTAACATCGCATAGGTAAACGCTATGATTCGAGAAAGTAAGTCTTTGAAGTGAGGAATTTCCAAGGCGATATAGCCAAAGGTTTGTACGATTTCTCCAATTTGCATCGGAACGATCTTCTGGTGATTGTAATAATTCTACGTCTTTTTTCTTTCCTTCAAATTTGTCGGCAACTGTTATAATGAAGGCTTGTTCGTTATCTAAGAAATAAATGCTACCACTTGGTATATTTCTTGCTATAACGTTTGTAGAAAGGTCTTGTGGATTCATCACAACCAAAGAATTGTCGCCATTTATCTTTTCTGTGTAGTATAATAATTCACTTTTTGGTAACCATTCTATTGAGTGATTGTTTTTAGAGGTAAATATTAAGTTATGATTCTTATTGTAAAGTTCCCAATACCAATGATTTTTTCCTTTATTGTCGGTGTTGCGACTTTTCAATACATAGAAATTTCCGTTTGGAGAAAGGCTTACTTCATACATTGTTTGACCTTGTAACATTGTTTCTAAGTCTAAACCTTGTTTCATTGTAAAATCTCCAAATTCTACATCGTTTTCGCTTTCTATTTTAAGTTTAGAGTTTTCTTTTACCAAAAGATTTAAAGTAATATCATAAATTCCTTGATTGTAAGTTGCTAAAACGTTTATTGTATCTAAGTCTTGTGAGTCTTTTTCTTTGCTTGTTTGTGCAAAATCGGCTTTAAATGCACTATTTGTTATGACTTTAAATGCTACTTCTTGGCGTTTATTACTTTTCATTTTAAAGCCAAGCGATACTACATAGTCTTTGTCTCCTTTATCAAAGATAAGGTATCCGTTTTCATCAACTGAGGTTTTTACTGCTTTGCTTTTATCTGCCGAAAGTGTTTTGAAATCTGTCAAAAGATTGAATGATTTTCCATTGTTATCAACACTGTCTATCATAAACGGCATTTGAATTTGGGCTTGTGAGAATAGAGAATAATTCTCTACTACTTTTTGTGCAGAAAGTGTGAAAAAGAAACATACTGCACTCAATAATGTTAATGCTTTCTTCATAGTTTTTTACGTTTTTAAAGGTGCAAAGATAAGAAAAATAACAAAAAAACGTTTCTACTATGAAAAACTCTTAGAAAAATGGAACATAATTTCTTTTTAGAAAAAGCTATTGAAAAGGCTGTTGAAAATATTGAAAAAGGTGGAGGACCTTTTGGAGCAGTTATTGTAAAAGATGGAAAGATTATAGCAAGTTGTGGAAACAGTGTAACGCTTGACAACGACCCTACGGCTCATGCGGAGGTTAATTGCATAAGAGAAGCGTGTAAGGTTTTAAATACATTTGAATTAAGTCAGTGTGTGATTTACTCTTCTTGTGAACCTTGTCCTATGTGTTTGTCTGCAATCTATTGGGCAAGGATTAAACACATTTATTATGCCGCTACAAGAAAAGATGCAGCACTTGCAGGCTTTGACGACCAACATATTTATGATGAAATACCACTTAAAGAAGAAGACCGTAGCCTTCCGATAGAAAAAGTAGAACACTGCTTGGCTGAAAAGCCTTTTGAAAAGTGGAAATCAAAAGAAGACAAAACAAGATATTAAAAAAGGAAGACCAAATGGTCTTCCTTTTATTTCTTAGAATGTGAATCCAACTCCTAACATTAAGTTTTGATTCATTGTTTCGTCATCTTCGTAAACAAATACATTTGTTAAACCGAAGTTATATCTTGCATAAATATTTACATTGCTTGCAACGTTTAATTTTAATCCTGCTGCTAAGCCAAAATCAAACATATTGTAATCATCAGATTCAAAAGTGTAATCACTTTCTGTTTCTGAATCAACAAGGCCTTGTGTTGTTAATACACTATGTGAAGACATTCCTAAATTAAATCCAAATTGAGGACCTGCTTCTATTGTAATCATTTTAATAGGAGAGAATTGTAACATAATAGGAACAATTACATTGTGTGAAGTAAGAGTTGTTTTAGAAGATATTGTTTGATTCAATATCTCATTTACATCTTTTTCCATTCCTCCTTGCATAGAATACAACACTTCTGGTTGAATAGAGAACATTGGGTGTAATTTTACTTGAGCGTAAATACCAGCGTGGAATCCTGGTGTCATAGTTTCTACCGCTTCAGTAACTCTTGAAAGGTTTAAACCTGCTTTTGCTCCAAATTTAACTTGAGCTTGAGATGTTAAAGATAACATCAAAACTGCCGCTAAGGCAAAAAATACTTTTTTCATAGTGTTTTAATTTTTTAAAGTTAGTATTTATTTAACGTTATTGTTCAACATTTATTATTTTATTTTGTTCAAAAAGTGGCACAACTTTACATGTATCTAACATAAAGGTATATTCAAAAACATCATCCATATTATGTTTTCTCAAACGATGAATATGTGATGCTTTTTCCATATATTGACGTAGATTTCCTTTGCTTGCATTCCATAACTCTAAGACACATTGAGTGGAATCATTCTTATTTTCAAAATTATCTGATTGTAGTATTTTTTCTGCTAAGGCTCCTGCAAATATTGCATCCTCCAAGGCAAAAGTATTATTCCAACCACTACATAAAATTTGAACATCTTTATTTTGTTTAATCAAATAATTTGCCAAAGTAGTAAGATTGCAAAATGCTCCTACAAGAATTTGACATGGATTAGAGCTTTGGCTTAAACAAATAGCACCTGTACCATTTGTTGTTGAGTGTACAATTTCATTTCCTTCAACTCTTTGCCTTGTAAACTCCAAAGCAGAATTTCCCCAATCGGCAAATGGAAATGTATCTTCTATTCTCTCCCCTGCGACAAGGTATCCTTTATCTTTATAAGTCTTTGCTTCCTCTATTGTACGAACAGGGATTATTGCCTTTGCACCATTAGACAAAGCTGTGCAGATTGAGGTTGTTGCACGAAGAATATCTACTACCACAACATTGTGTCCTCCGTTCATTTTAGCAAAAGGATACAAAGCAGGCGTTAATATAGTTTCTATTTTATTCATAAAATTTTCTTTTTTCTTTATTCCACAAGAGCGAAAGTTCCTTTTTTAACGACTTTTTCGCCATCGGAATTCACATATTCTATTACATATACGTATGTATTAGGGTGACAAAATTCTCCCTTAAATGTTCCATCCCAACCAATCTCAGTATCCTTGCTTTCAAACAATAATGCACCTTGTCGATTAAACACTCTCATGAAATAAGAACCTTGTTTTACAAAATAACACGTAGGTTTAAAAATATTATTATCTCCTTCGGCTGCACGAGGAGTGAAAGCATTTGGAATAAATATTACGGTTTCTCTTTTTATGCTTGCTCTTGTTGAAAGGGCTGTTTGTACCTTTCCATCATTTCCTGCTCCTGCTTCAATTGCTCTTACATAATAATTAGTTTTATCTGATGCCGTTATCACATCTCCCATAAAATCGGTAAAAGTTGAAGAGCCTGATGTACCACAAAGCACAGGTGCTGGCTCAGATTCTGGTTGTCGATAAATTTCATAAACACCTACTCCATTATCCCAAGAATTGTAAGCATTCCAAGAAAGAGCGTTTGTGTTTTTATCAACTTCGGTTAATTCCAATCGCATAATTGTAGCAGGACGTGAGGCTTTATAGACAAGATTACAAGCATCGGGTGCTTCAAATATATAAGAATAATCGTTTTTATTATTCTCTAAGGAAATATTATCTGTGTATTGCACCGTATTATTGCCCGTATATGGAATATTTGCAATCACTTTATACTCTCCTCCGTTTTCTGCTCTTTTCAAACGATACTTATTGACAACAATGTCTGCATCTACAAAAAATTCTAAATCAACTCCTTGATTTTTATCCTTTACAGAGACCTTTCTTATTTCAACAAATTCTGGTTGTTGTGCAGAAGAAATTGTCATAACAACTTTATTTGATGCCGAAATAATGTTATTTGCTCCTACGGCAAGAATATAAAATTCATAATTAGGAATTGTTGGGTCTATTGTCAATTGATAATTTAACGACTGTGTGTTTCCCATCAATATAAAAGCTGATGCACCTTCTTTTTTATAGATTTCATATCGTTGAACATCGAATCCCTCGTATTCATTCCAAGAAAGTTTTACCACATCACTGCAATTTTCTCTTTGTGCAGAAAGAACAACATTTGAGTGTCTATCTGTGCGCAGTGAAGTGTTAAAACAAGTATCAAAAGCCATAACTGCTAATGAGTTTATTTGTTCTGCCGAGCAACTTTCACACGTATAGGAAGAAGCATCTGCACCCCAAATCGTATCAAGAGTAACACAAGGCTCTCCGCTGCACACTACATATCCCATTACATCGTCTGAGGTTGAAGGAATCCACTCTAAAAAAACTTGTTGTGAGTTTTCCTCTACGCTTATACGTTGTAAGAGGGGCATATTAGGAATTTGAGTATCTCCTATTAGGTGTAAAACTTGGTTTGAGCGAGAAACACAACCGTTATCATTCTCTAATTCTATTTTATATAAGACAGAATCAGAGCATATAGGAGGTAAATTATCTGTATAAGTTCTTTGCGTTTGTTCTGCTAAGAATTGCCAATCCGTGTCTTGACGTTTTAGTTTTCTATAAATCTTATATGGTTTGTTTTCGCTACCAGGGGGTGTTGTAGAGCCCATTGAAGTCCATGAAAGAGAAACTGTGTTGTCGTTATTCAAGACTGAGGTAAGGTAAATCGTTCTTATGTAACCAAAAGGACGCCTTTCTTCCCCGAAATCAGCGGTTACCAAATAGCGTATTTGTTCTAAATTTGCGTTTCTTACGTTATCGGTATAGGAATCTTGGTTTATATCTGTTGTTTCTCCAACTCGTGAATAGGCTTCTTCAATATCAGAATATGCAGATATAACATATTCTACAAAACCACTACCTTGTGCTGTTTCATAATACAAAGTAGTGCTTCCGTCTTCGTTTACCTGTGCACAATATACGTTTATGGAATTTTGACTCCAAAGAAAAGATGATAACATCAAAAAGATTGCAAAACAAAACGCTTTCATAATATTATTATTTTTATATTAAAATTTCTGTATCACCGACCTTTATTTTTGAAATATAGTTTAGGTCTAAGTACTTTTGAGATAAATCCCTTATTTTAGTAGGTGTGATTGATTTAATAGTGTCTATAAAATTTTTATAATAGTCATATTGACAATTTAGTTTCATTAAGAATGAGTATTTATCCGATTTATCAAATGCTCCATCTAAATTTCTTATACTCTCGCCTATTAAATAATTTTTTACTTGCGATAGTTCCGACAAAGACACTAAATCATTTTGCAAAATAGTGATTTCTTTTTCCACCTCATTGATTGTGGCTTGTGCCTTATCGGCTTTTACATCTGAGGCAATAGAAAAAACAGAGGCGTAACGATATGCCGAAAGATTTGCAGAAATTCCGTATGTATATCCTTTGTCTTCTCTTATATTCATCATCAATCGAGAACCAAAATAGCCACCTAACAAACACACAACAACGCTAAAAGGCAAAAAATCTTGATGAGAATGAGGCAAACTAACGCAACCTATTCTTATACTTGCTTGTTGAGCACCTTTTTTATTTATTGTTTTTTCTAAGTCTTTGTTTGAATATTTTTTTTCACTGAAATAATTTTCTAAATCAAAGAAATAATTTTTCAATTCAGCGTTTTGTTTTTCTCCTCCCCAAGACTTAGTTCCAAAAAATCTTTCTATCTCTCTCACAAACTCATCATCATAATTACCAGAAAGAACTATCTCGCTTTGAGAAGAAGAATAAAAATCTTGATAAAAAGCCTTGACATCTAAACAGGAAAGTTTATCAAAATCTTCTTTTTCTCCAAATTTAGAAAGCGGGTGATTATTCGGAAATATCGTACGATAAAATTCCTTATATGCAATCATAGAAGTTTTTTGAGCGTTAATTTCAAAATTTTGCTTTTGTTTTGAAATATAAACCTCAAATTCCTTTTCGTTATAGTTCGCTTGCTTTATGATTTTTTCTATTAAGGGTAGAAGATTTTGCTGATATTTTTTTAGGAAATAAAACACCAAGCTTGTAGAATCTCTTTCCGATACTCTTTCTACGTATGCTGCATAATAATCCAACTTATCTGCCACCTCAATTGCAGAGAGTTCTCCACACCCTTCTGTGATTAGACTTGAAGCGGCTGCGGAAGAAAAAAACTTTTCTTGATTTACACTACCTGCATTAAGAAAAAGAAATTCCAAACGTATAATTTCCGAATCCTTATCTTGAAAACAATGTAGTTTCACCTCATTTGAGAAAGTAAATATATCGCTTGGTTTACAACTTAGCGAAATGTCAATATCTAATAGTTGAGGTAATTTATCTTTCATCATCATTTACTTTTTAAAATTCAATAGTTAATTTAGCATTTAATTGGAACGGTGTAAGGTAATTAGGCACCCCATAATATTTATTACTATAATCGGCTACCCAAAAATAAGATACTACGTTTTTACTTGAAAAAACATTGAAGCACTCAACGTTTACCCAAATCTTTTTAAAGTATTTGAAAAAATTATTCTTAGCCCAAGATGCGTTTTCATCTTTTAGTCTAAACGTAAAAGCGATATCGGCTCTTAAATAATCAGGCATACGATTTGTATGCATATATCGTGGGGTGTTTGGAGCACCAAAAGGATATCCATTACCATAATTAAAACTCAAATAAGCCCTTATAAATGGCATATTAGGGATATAATCTTGGAAACTAATGCTTACGTTGTATAATTGGTCTGTTGGTCGTGGTATATAGCCTTTTCCATCTCCTTGAATATCTTCTTCGGTATTCATAAGAGAGAAACTAATCCAAGAATCTATACCTTTTATCATTTCTCCAAACAATCGCAAATCCAATCCCTTTGCATATCCCACTGCATTATTCTCTGCCATATATCTTACTTGAACATTGTCTAAGTAATAAGGATTTAAATCCCATAAATGTTTATAATAAATTGTGGACATCAACTTAAAAGGACGCTCCAACATAGTAAAATTCCAATCAGAAGAAAGAACAAAATGCAAACTCTTTTGACTTAATACATCGGAATGAACATTTCCTTTTTCATCTCTTAGTTCCTTATAGAAAGGACTTTGTGCATACATACCACAAGCAAATCTAAACAAAATATCCTGCTTAATATTTGGTTTGAAACTAAGGCTTGCTCTTGGCGAAGGCACAAACTCTTTATTGTAATCCCACCATTGTCCTCTTATTCCAAGATTGGCATACCATTGTCCATAATCGTAAGAAAAAATCCATTGTTTTTGCACATAGGCTGAAAGACGTGTTGAGGCAATTGAGTGGTTGGACTTAAATACATTGTTGAGTTGAGGAGAGAAAAGACTATCAAAAATTCCTATGTTATCGGAAATAGAGGGTATGCTATAACCTGAACTATCTACCATTTTCCATTCGTTTACCCTATCTTCAATAAATTCATATTGCCACTTAACTCCCCAAGACAAATTGCCATTATCATAAATTTTTACACCCTTATGCTCCAAGTTATATATGTTTGCAGAAAGGTTATTCCTTGCATGCTCTATGTAAGTACCAATTCCTCTTTCTAAACCTTCATCATCTCCAAAACCAAGTCCTGTTTCCGACAGATAATACTGCCCTTGAATATCATAATTCACTCTCTCCTTAGTATTGAAAGCAGAAGTTATCAGTTTTAAAACCAAATCTTTTTTCGGTTTATAAGTGTACATAAAGGCTCCAAACAAAGAAGAAAATCTATCTAACTCTTGTCCGTCAAAATAAACCTTTAATTTCAACATCTCATAGAAGTTTCCAAAAGAAGTTTCTCTATTTTCAGGAATAAAATTATATTGATTATCAGCTATATTTCCCAAGAAAGCAAGCTCGCTCTTCTCATTCAAATCGTATGTTAAATAAAGCTGAAAATCATTGAAAGTTGGGTTGTATTCCCCTTGCGTTTCCAAAGAATTAAGCAGGTATTTATTTGTTTTTCTTCTATATCCCATCTGATAAGTGAAACGACTGCCAATCAATCCCTCTAAATGAAGACTCGCACCCAATAATCCCAAAGATACATTGCCTCCAAACTCTTGTGGTTTCTTATAACGAATGTCTAAAACCGAAGACATCTTATCGCCATACTTTGCATCAAAGCCCCCAGAAGAAAAGACAATATCGCCAACCATATCACTATTGATAAAACTCAATCCTTCTTGTTGTGCATTCCTTACAAGCAATGGACGAAATATTTCTATATCGTTTACATAGACTAAGTTCTCATCGAAATTCCCTCCTCTTACAGAATATTGTGAAGAAAGTTCATTGTTAGACGAAACTCCGTCCAAGGTTTTCAAAAGATTTTCCACTCCACCCGTAGGACCAGCGGCATTTTTAGCCCAATCGGTTGTAATTCTCGTTACTCCTTCAATTCGAGAGTTATCTCCCTTTATCTCTATCGCTTCAAGATTTTCGGCAACGCTTTTTAAAGTAAAATCTATTTGTTTTTTCTCTCCTTTTTTCATGGTTATGCTAATTTCTTGCGAAGCATAGCCAATACAAGAAACTACAATTTTTAATTCTTTGTCCGAAGGAAGCGAAAGAGTGTAATAACCCTTTGAATCGGTTGTTGTTCCCAATGGTTTTTTCAAATTAACAACTCCTATATTGACTAATTCAAGGCCATTACCTTTTTCATCTACAACCCTACCTTTTAGAAATGAGTTGTTTTGAGCAAAAGAAATAAGAGAAAAACTAATAAAAAATATATATAATATAAACTTTCTTGACATAACTCTGTATCTTGAAAAAGCAAAAATACAAATTAAGTCAAATATAACAAAGAAATATTAAAATAAAACAAAGAAATAATTAAAAAAATCAAAGAAAAATTTTTCTAATTCTTTAATTTAAATTAAGGATTGTGCCTTTTGGATATTTTGCTTGGTATTTTACTTTTAGTTTTAGCTCTTCTTTTGCTTTTAATTCTTTCTTCCAAAGCAAAATTCCGTCTTTATCCAACTCTGCTCCTTGAATATCTATTGGCGTAATAATGATTTCAGGATTGTGATGTATGATTGGAATTTGGTCTTCTATTTCTAATTTTACTGTGTTGTCGCTATTGTTTTTGATTAGAATGTCTATTTCTACTGTTGTTTCTAATGTCTTTGAGAAAACGCCTTTTTCGGGTGTTGTTTTATGTACTTTCCTTTCTACTGCTATTTTTTCATCTACTCCTGCCGACAAAACAAGGGTATCGGTCTGAGTTTGAGAAGGTGAAAGTGTGGTTGTAGATGTATATTTGTTGTCATGATAAATATTACATTGTGCATCTATTAGATTAAGGCTTTGCCAATTAGGAATAAGTGCTTGAAGAAATGCTTTATTTGTAAGTTTTGGACGTATGATGTATTTATATTCTATCTTAACATCTTGCGTGTTTATGTTTATTGTTTTCTTTTGAGTTGTAGATGCAAGAGTGATTTTTCTATCTAAATGAAATTCTCTTCCCAATAGGCCTGATGTAACTTCTTCCTCTGCTTCTTCTTCCTCTATCTTTGCGCTTTTTAACGACATTTTAACAAATCCATCTCTGTTTGAAAGGGTATTGGCAACATATGGCGAAAGTTCGGGTAAGAATGTATTGTTTCCTATGTTTTCGTTGCTAAAAGAAAGGTTTACATCTTTCCAATCTTCACACGATAGCTGATAAAGATTGGCTTGAAGAGAGATTTGGTTATTATTTGTGTTTGAGTTAATTTTCAAATCGTAAATAGGGTACCAATTACTTGCTGTAACAATGTAAGAATATTTTAATTCTGCTTTTTCTATTGCTCGTTCCGAATAGATTTCTACTTTGATTGTGTAGTTTTTTTCGGCATTTGAAAGCAATTCTTGGGAGTATTCTTGTTGGAATATTTGTTTTTGTTTTTCTAAGGCTTTGTATTGTTTTTCTAATGTGGTGAGTTGTTTTTGTTGTTTTCTTAAAGTGGTTTTCAATTCTGTCATCTTGGTTTGATAATACTCCAAGGCGGTTTTCATTTTAGCCACTGTGTCTATTGTTTGTGGGTTTGAAATTGGCTGGAAGTTATCAAGTGCAGTGATTTGTTTTTGAGTTATTTGTATATTTTCTTTTATTACTGCTATTTTTTCTTCATTAGCCTTAATAGAGTCTTGAAGATTGATGTAGTATTGTTGTTTTTGTTGTGGGAGGGTTTTGACATATTCTATGTAGTCTTCGTTGTATTGCAACAAAGGATTGTAACTGATTATTTGATAGTCTTTATTGGTTTGAAAATGCAGGCTTTCGTTGTATAATCTCGGCGAGTTATCTTTTATGTAAAAGGTGTTATCTCCTTTTTTCAATGATACCTCTGCGGTTTTCTCTATTAAAGCTCCTTGAGGATAAACAATCACATTTTCTATTCTTGCTTTTAGCGTTTGTGCACTAATGGTTTGAATTGTCAATATTAGACTTAATGCAGTTACAATCCTTTTCATAATACTATCTATTTAGTTTCTTTTCTGATTTAGTTGATTTTGAAGAAGTGCTTTTAGTTGATTTAGTCGATTTAGATGATGATTTTGTAGATTTGCTTGTTGATTTAACAGATTTATTGTTCTTTGTATTTTTTGAAGTCTTTGTTGTAGCCTTATTGTTTTTTGTGTTTTTAGAATTTGTAACAGTTTTGTTATTAGTTGTTGTTTCCTTTGCAGGTTTCATTTCTTTATTTGCAGGCTTTGTTTCCTTTGTTGTAGGTTTCAACTCTTTATTCGCTGGTTTTGTTTCCTTTGTTGTAGGCTTAGTTTCTTTGGTAGGAGTTGTAACTTCTTTATTCATAGGTTTCACCTCTTTGTTTGCAGGTTTTGTTCCATTGGTTGTAGGCTTTGTTTCTTTATTTAGAGGCTTTGTTTCTTTATTATTAGGTTTTGCATCTTTATTTAGAGTTGTTGTAACCTCTCTATTTAAAGTCGTAGGAGGAACTATTTGTTTTGTTATAGTAGTTTGTCCCTTACTATTGTTTTCCTTAGTATATTCTTGCGAAATTTCTTTGTTACGTCTTATTACTTCACTATTTGGTTTTGCAAGTTCCTTGCTATCAAACTTAACATTAGGATGTTCTTTCTTGAAGTTAGTTTCCATAGCGGTTTCATTAGGAATTTCTTTTATATCATTCATTTCGTCAGCTGAGAAATACTCATCGTAATTGATATTTTTGTAACTTCCTCTTGTTATTGCGCCACCGCCTGTTGGTACATTAGGATTTAAATTTCCTGTTTCACCTCTACCTGTTACATGTCCGTTACTGTGAATTATAGTACCGTTGTTATTATTGTTTGGTTGATGGTGGCCATTGTTATTTCCGTGGTGTGGAGGTTGATGTCCGTGATTATTATTGTGGTGTCCGTGGTGGTGATGTGGATTATGGCCATGGCGATTGCAATAAGCAGCAAAATAACCGTCATAATAACCATTTGCATACCCACTTGCGTATGCAAAATTTGGGTTATATCCAAAGCTAAAACTCCAACCGAAATAATTAAAGTAGAAATACTCCCAATAATCATCGCAATTATCTATGACCATTAAGGCATATTCTCTTGCCTTTAAGGAATAATGTACAGCAGCACTGCGACAATTTCTTCTGTAAAGGTCATACGCATAATCATTGTAATAAACGGCCTTAGACAAATAGCGTTCGTTCCAGAAATCATAAGTATATGCTATGTCATATGCTTGTTCTATTACATAGGCTGTTTTGTTTATTACACTCTTTGTATAAGAGCGTGAATATCTTCTTGCAAAAGTATCATTTGTTACTAATAATGTTGATATGAATACAAATGCTACAACTAATAAATTCAATAATCTTTTCATAACATTTAATTTTTATTGGTTTGTATCTATATATTTAGACAATTTATTATTTAAATTATTACACTATTTCTTAATTACCCTTTACTATTCTTAATCCTCCGTCTCCACCCTTAGTGTTTACAATAGTCTTTCCCTACCATGGAGAGATTCATTCCTATACTTTGATAATAAATTCTCATAATTTCATTATTTAAAGATGACTTGCAAAAATAGTATTTAGTTAATAAAATACAAAATCATAAGGCAAAAAAGGCTAAATTTCGTTTCTTTATTGTATCTTCGCAAAAAAAATTATTCATTATTTAAATGGTTTATATGAAGATTAAAGTATTTTTATTTCTAATGCTTGGCTCGGCAGTCGTTTTTGGGCAAAGCAAAAGTAATTCTACACAAGATTACATCAATACTTACACAAAAATTGCCATTGAGCAAGAAAAACAATATGGAATTCCTGCTTGCATAACTCTTGCACAAGGAATATTGGAATCTGGCAGTGGCCGCTCACGTTTAGCAACTGAGGCAAACAACCATTTCGGCATAAAATGCCACAATGATTGGAAAGGAAAGAAGATATACAAAGATGATGACAAACAAAATGAATGTTTTAGAGTTTATGACAATGCAGAGCAATCTTATATTGATCATTCTCTTTTCCTTGTTGGCAAAAAAAGATATGCAGAGCTTTTTAAATTAAAAATTACCGATTATAAAGGTTGGGCAAAAGGGCTAAAACAAGCAGGATATGCAACAAATCCAAAATATCCTCAACTCTTGATTGATATTATTGAACTTTACGATTTAGCAAATATTACTCAAACTTATCAAGAAGAAGAAACACCTCAAGAAAACAAAGAAATAATTTCTAAAAACAAAGAAAAAATTCCTCAAAACAAAGAAATAAAACAAGAAAAGAAAGAAAAGAAAAAACCTTTCTGGAAACGTTGGAAAGAAAATCGTCAAGAAAGGAAAAAGGAAAGAGAAAAACGTAAATTAGAAAAAGAACTTCAAAAGATAATTGACCAACAAGATATAAATAGATTGGATTTTGAGGTTGAATTTTAAAGAAATAAAAAAAGGCACTCGTAAGTGCCTTTTTCTTTTAATTAACTTCTTGGAAATCTTCTTTACCTACTCCGCATAAAGGGCAAGTATATTCTTCTGGCAAGTCTTCCCATTTTGTTCCTGGAGCGATTCCATTATCTGGATCACCTATTGCTTCATCGTAAACGAATCCGCAAACTGTGCATTCATACTTTTTCATTTCTTTTGTGTTTATTTAATTCATAACTTCTTTGCTTCTAAACATTCGGCACAATATCCTTTGTGATAAACTTGTGTCTCAACGTCAGCAAATCCTTTTGTCGCTTCTGTTTGTGGTAATTCGACATCGTATTCCAAAGGTACATCTACTACTTTTCCACAACTATGGCAAAATAAGTGTGCATGTCTTTGTCTATATCCGTCATATCTCACCATTTTTTCATCAATCGTTAGACTAAGTATTGCTTTCTTCTCAACAAATAGCTTCAAAGTATTGTATATAGTGGTCTTTGACAAAGTCGGTATCTTATCTTGCAGTTCTAAGTATATCTCATCAACTGTTGGGTGAGTGCGATGTTCTAACAAATAAGTCATCACCGCTATTCTTTGAACAGAAGGTTTTATATCCTTTTCAAGAAGATATTGCTTTACCGTGTTTAATGTCCATTTCTCACTCATATACTTTGGGCTATTAGTAGTTTTCTGCTCTAACTTGGAAATATGATTGAGGATGTTCACAAACTGGGCAGATTTGTGGAGCTTTCTTTCCAATAACTATGTGTCCGCAATTTGCACATTGCCATACTGCATCATTTTCTTTTGAGAACACAACACCATCTTCTATATTTTTCAATAACTTACGATAGCGTTCTTCATGTTCTTTTTCGATTTTTGCAACCATTTCAAAAAGTTTAGCAATTCTTGTAAAGCCTTCTTCTTGTGCTTCCTTAGCAAAAGTTGCATACATATCAGTCCATTCATAATTTTCGCCGTTTGCAGCATCTTTAAGGTTAGTCATTGTATCTGGAACATCTCCTTCGTGTAAAAGTTTAAACCAAATTTTTGCGTGTTCCTTTTCATTCAAAGCTGTTTCTTCAAAAAGATTTGCCATTTGAACATATCCATCTTTCTTAGCCTTTGAGGCATAATATAAATACTTTGTATGAGCTTGAGATTCTCCTGCAAAAGCAGCCATTAAATTCTTTTCTGTTTTACTTCCTTTTAATTCCATAATTCATTCTTTTTTAAAAATTAAACAATATTATTTAGACATTTCCATAAGTTCAAAATCCGCTACACCGTGTTGGCACCAAGGACAAATAAAGTCTTGTGGTAGGTTTTCATCTTCGTGAACATATCCACACACTTTGCAAACCCATGCTTTTTTCTTATCGCTTTTTGGTTGCGGTTTAATGTTTTGGTGATAATATTCGTATGTTAGCGATTTCTTTTCAGAAAGGTCTTGTGTTTCTACTACATCTGCCAAAAATAATGTATGTGTTCCTAAATCCATTTTAGAGAAAACCGTTCCCGAAATATAAGCATTTGCATATTTTTCAGTGATGTAATACATACCTTGTTGATTCTTTTGAGCGTAAGGATAGTTTTCAAACTTTTCTACCTCTCTTCCACTTTTGAAACCAAAGTGTTGTATCAATTCCATTGGAACATCGGTTGTCAAAATGCTTAAAGTAAACTTGCCTGTGTTAAAAATCATATCGTGAGTCAGGTTATTCTTGTTCACAGTGAATGCAATTCTTATAGGATTGTCAGTAACCTGCATCGCAACATTTGTAATACAAGCATTATCTTTTTGATTTTCGTGAGCCGATAGAACAAATAGTCCATACTCTAACTTATCTAACACATTCATATCTTTGACTTTTTAAATTATTACTTATTTAAATCTGCTACAACCTCGCTAACCATTGCCTCCAACATTTCAATTTGATTATCTTTCATTGAAGAGCGAACAGTTAAAGTAGATTCCAACACCTTTATATCCTTCATTTCTTCTATGATTGTACGCATTTTGCAACCAGCAACAGGTCCCCAAGTACCATTTTCAATGATTGCGAAACTACGTTTTTGTAATCCGTGAGCCTTTAAGTCCACCAAGAAATTTTCCATTGGAGTAAAAATTCCACCATTATAAGTAGGAGCTGCTAAAACTATATGAGAACAACGGAATGCCTCAGAAATCAAGTAAGAAACGTGAGTTGCCGATACATCATAGCATCTTACATCTTTCACACCAGCCTCTGCCAAAAGACTTGCAGTCTTATTAGCAACCGCCTCTGTGTTTCCATACATAGAACCATAGACAATCATCACCGCTTTATCTTCCGGCTCATATAAACTCCACTTATTATATTTATCTAAAAAGTATCCCAAATCACTTCTCCAAATTGGACCATGCAAAGGACATATCATATCAATTTGAATACCTGCCGCCTTTTTCAAAACCGTTTGAACAGAAGAGCCATACTTACCAACGATATTAGTATAGTAACGTCTTGCATCATCAATCCAATCTCTGTCGAAATTCACTTCGTCATTATACAAATTACCATTCAAAGCTCCGAAAGTTCCAAAAGCATCTGCCGAGAATAAAATCTTGTTATCAATATCATAAGTAAACATTGCCTCAGGCCAGTGAACCATTGGAGCCATCACAAAGGTAAGTTTATGATTTTTTGTTTCAAAAACATCACCCTCTTTCACAGTAACAAATCTATCTTCCACCTCAAAATCGAAGAATTGTTTAATCATTTGTAATGTTTTCACGTTTCCAATCAATTTTAATTCAGGATAACGCAACACTAAGTCTTCAATCAAAGCACAATGATCAGGTTCCATGTGATTAACCACAAGATAATCCAAACTTCTTCCATTTAAAACATACTTAACATTTTCAAAAAATTGGCGAGAAATAGAATCATCAGCAGTATCCAAAAGAACAGTCTTATCTTCATCAACCAAAAGATAAGCATTATAAGAAACACCTCTTGGAATTGGCATAACATTTTCAAATAAAGCCAAACGGCGATCGCTTCCCCCTACCCAGTAATAATCATTTGTAATTTTTCTTGCGTTGTGCATAATCTTATTTTTTTATATTTAACACTTAATTTAACTATCTTGTTTTTTATTTTATCTTTTCAAAATTGTAATCATTACAAATTTGATTTCGATTGCAAAAATAAGCGTTTTCTTTAAACCAACAAATATTTTTGCAAGTTTTTTTAAAGAAAAAATCTTAAAACACTTTGTTTCAGCAAATTAAAATTAAGAAAAAAATTACAATTCCAAAGAATTATCTTTCAATAAGAAGTCATAAATACTCATTGTTATAATTCCATTTTCATCTCTTATGAAAGGAGTTTCCTCTCCTATTATAACAATTTTCTTAAATGAATCATCAACTTTAAGCAAAGAAGCTCTTTCTTGTTTAATCTTTTCTTCCGTTTCCATACGATAAGCAGATTGTATATAATATCGCTGATTTCCTAAATTACATACAAAATCCACTTCCAAATTTGCACGTTGTTGCTTACTATCTTCATTTTTCAAGACCACAGGAACAACACCCACATCAACATTAAAGCCTCTTATTCTTAATTCATTATAAATTACATTCTCCATCAAATGACTTTTTTCATATTGACGAAAATTCAAACGAGCATTACGAAGACCTAAATCCATAAAATAATACTTAAAAGGAGAATTAACATATTTTCTCCCCTTAATATCGTAACGAGTAACCTTCTCCACAAGGAAAGAATCGCACAAATACTCAATATAATCCTTTATTGTATCGTATGATATATTAGATTTCTTTTCACTCTTGAAAGTATTTGCCAACTTATTCGGATTAGACAAAGCACCAATGCCAGAAGCCAAAATATTGATAAGCTCTTCCAAGTCTCCATCTTTCTTAACCCTATAACGCTCTTTAATATCCTTTATATAAGTTTCCTCAAACAAAGAAGTTAAATACTTTACCTTTTGTTGCTCTGTTTCATACATTAAAATTTGAGGCAATCCTCCATAAAGCATATACTCATTAAAAGCCGTAGTAACAGAACCTGAATAAGCAGACATATATTCCTTAAAACTCAAAGGATACATCTTTATTTCAAAACCCCTACCTCTAAACTCCGTAGCAATATCCTTTGATAAAAACTTAGCATTACTACCAGTTACATAAACATCTGTATTCCTCATTTTCAAAAAACCATTCAACACATCTACAAACTCTTCAAGCATCTGAACCTCATCTAATAAAATATAATACAAACCCTCATCTACAATTCTACTCTCAACATAAGAATACAGATTATCAGGATTTCTCAAAGCCTTATTTTTATAATCCTCTAAATCTACCACAATTATATGATCAGAATCAACACCACTTTCTTTAAGATAAGAAATAAAAAGTTCAAATAAAAGAAAAGACTTACCACATCTTCTCATTCCGGTTATCACCTTTATCATTCCATTATTTCTTAACGAAATCAACTCGTTCAAATACTTGTTTCTATCAATTCTTTTCATATCTCTATTCGGAATTTCTGTCATTTTTGACACTTTTTTCGACTACAAAATTAAAAACTCTTTCAATGCAAAACAAATTTCAGTCGAAATTTCTGTCATTTTTGACACTTTTTCCGAGTGAGAGTATTTTTTTCTATATTTTTGTAACCTTTTATGTGAGTAAGGGATTATTATAGTAAAAGGAAACTAAATTTCAATGAGCGAAAAAGAGTATAAGAAAATAATTGAGCTTTATTCCGATGGGGTATTTGCCTATCTTGTAAAAAATTTACAGGATAGGGATTCTTCAAAGGATATTCTTCAAGATACTTTTCTTTCGCTTTGGAACAACAAAGAAAAGATTGAAAAAGATAAGGTAAGAAATTGGCTTTTTGTTACTGCTCACAACAATATGTTAAAACACTTTCGCTACAACAAGGTTAGAGAAAACGACTTTCAAAGCGACACTCCTATTTACTCAAACACCGATAACAAACAATTATTGGACTTCTTACTTGAACAACTCAGCGAAAAAATGCGTCAATGTTTAATGTTGAAAGAGTGGCAAGGCTTTTCGGTTAAGGAAATCGCAGAGATATTACAATTAAGTGAGAGTGATGTAAAGGTAAATATATTTAGAGCAAAATTAAAACTAAAAGAAATATATGAAAACAACGAAAGATAATATTGAGGTCATACTTTTTGATTATGCAGAGGGCAATTTAAGTCCTAAGGAGCAAAAGGAGGTTGAGGCTTTTCTTGAAAACAATCCTCAATACAAGCAAATGCTTTCTTCTTATAAAGATTGCAAGGGTTTAGATAAGCCTTTGGATGTAAAATTTACGGAAAAGGATGAATTATTCACTCTTGCAACGGGCAAAAAAGCAAAAAGCATTGTTTTTATTCCAAGATATATGAAATATGCTTGCTCAATTGCGGCAATGATATTGTTGTTTTTTGCTATCAAACCTCTATTAGAAAAAGAGGTTATAGTAGAGGAAAAAACGCCTACTTTGATTGCTCAAAAAAAAGCAAAGAAAAATTCTGAAAAAGCAAAGAATTATTTTGAAAAAGCAAAGGAAAAAAATAAAAAAGTAAAGGAAAATTTTTACTTCTCAATAGAAGATGAGCAAGACACTATAATTCACCAACTTGCATTCCAAAAAACAGAACTTGCAAGTCCTAAAATAGAGAAAAAAACAAAGTTTATAAAACAGACTTATAAAGTTGAGAGAGAAATAATAATAAAAGAGACTCCTAAATTCATACAAAAAGCGAAAGGGATAATAAATTTTGCGAAAAATTTAGGAGAAGAAAAGTTGATAGTAGTAGAAAAAGAATTCAAAGTAAAGACAATTAAAAATGTTTAACTAATAAAAAGACATAATATTATGACACGAAAAATTGTAACATTAGTATCACTTATTGCTTTATTGTTTTGGGCAAATAAAGTAAAGGCTCAAAACGAAGATAATTATTATAGAGAATCTAAAACTATATATCAGGGCGAGGGATATTGGTTAAACAACTATATTTACTTGGTTTCGGAAGAAAAAGCCAAAGAAATACACAACGTAATTGATGCAACAGAAAATCAAGGTGCTATTATTAAAAAAATTCATGAAGAATTAGACAATCTATATAGTGAAACAAATCGTTCAAAGAAAGACACTATTTTCATTCAAGCCGATTCTATAAACTTTATCAAAAATATATCGCAAAAAAAGAAGAAGATATATGACGAAAGAATAATTAATATTTACAAAAAGAATCACCATCATGAACTTTCCAATACTACAACATTGAATTTCAAAAAATCAACCTTCACAGACGTAGTTACAGGAATAAATAACGTTGTGGACTGGGAGGAAGAAACGGAAGTAAAAAAGAAAAACAGCAATCGCAACATCGCAAAGTTTAATGTAGTACTTGGTTCGGGAGTGTTGAATTGGGGTAACAAAGGTTTCTTCACACCTCTTTCCGCAAACGATCCATATTCGGTTAAATGGTCTTATCAAAGCGACTTATTGGTAAAATGTACTTTGTTTCCCGAAAGCAGAATCTCATTTACAACAGGCGTAGGATTGCAATCAAATTATTTCTTTTTTGAAAACGGATTTGACAGTTATGAATTTGAAACATCTCCTCTTACTGATAATTATACTATTAAAAAAAACTATTTAATACATAACTGCATCACTATTCCGCTTCTAATAGATATAAAATTGTTTGATGATATAAAACTACACTTTGGCTTAATGGGTGGCATTGCAACTTCAAACCTAAATGGTGGATTCGTTCGTTCGTTTGAGGAAAACGGAATTACAACAAATCAATACTCAGGTTCGGCTTTCAATCAATTTAACAAACTCAAAGCAGACCTTATGTTTGGAATAGAAATATATAATATAACTTTATACGTCAATCATGCAATGGTGGATTTGTTTGACAATTCCTATCCTTTCTCGGCAAGACCTTTTGCATTTGGCGTAATGTTTGGATTATAAAACAAATAAAAACAATAGAATTATGAAAAAGAGTATTTTATCATTGATTGCAATTATGGCAATCGGCTTTTGTGCAAGCGAAATCAAAGCACAAGATGAAGATTTCAACCCTGAGTATAAGGCAACCTTACCACAAGGTAGCGGACATTGGTATAAAAACTACATTTACATCGTTTCAAAAGAGCAAGCCAAAGATCTGAAAGAGGTAATGTTTGCAGAAAAAGACAATGACAAAATTTTAGATTTACTTTTCAATGAATTGGATAATGTGTACGTAAAAGAAAAGATATATACAAAAGACACGATTTACATTCAAGCCGATTCAATAATATTGGAAAAGAAATTGGAAGAATTAGACGATGAAATATTTGACTTAAGAACTGTTATAGTTTACGATGGTGAACATAACTACAAGCGTTCTTCTGGAGAGGTAAAAGATTACGGAATAGAAGTTTTAAATGACATTGTTTCAGAAATCAAAAGTCATATCTACCCTAACTTAAACAACAAAAAACCTATCTTTAATACAAGTTTAGCCTTAGGATATAGTTATTTGAATTGGAGTAACAAAGATTTCTTCTCTACACCAAACGGAACAGATCCGTATTCACTAAAATGGTCAAGCAGATGGGATATTTTATTAAACTGCACCTTCTTTCCAGAACACGTAGTCTCTATTACAACAGGTGTAGGTTATCAAAGTAATATTTTCAATTTCAATAATGGTTTTGACAATTACGATTTTCCTACAAGCCCTCAAACAAATAATTATTCAATTGAAGAATCAAAACTTGTGGCTCGCTATGTTACTGTCCCTTTATTACTGAATTTCAAACTATATGAAAAAATTAAACTGCATATAGGTGCAATTGGTGGAATAAATTATCGTTGTGATCACACAGGATTTAAACGTGAGTTCATACAAAATGGCGAATTAACAGAACAATATAGCGGTTCGACTTTCAATGAGTTTAATACATTCAAGGCAGACGCAATGTTCGGCTTGGAAATTGGTAGCACAACTATTTTTGTTACTCACGCACTTGTTGATATGTTTAAAGAGTCTTACAAATACTCTGCAAAACCATTCTCTTTCGGCTTTATGATTGGCTTATAAAGAGGATTGTAATTTTAAAAGGCTGATTTCGGGATTTGTTCCTAATCTTAGTGGGATTCCAAACGTGCCACTGCCTTGCGAAACGTAGATTTGAAGTCGGCCTTTTTTATATAGTCCACGATTATACACAAAGTTTTTGTCGTTAATCAAGGTTAATGGAAAAATTTGTCCGCCATGAGTGTGGCCACATAGGTAAAGGTCGGCTCCTGCTTTTGAAACGTATTCGCTTCCTAATGGTGTGTGATGCAAAACTATTGTTGGCATTGTGTCCGAAACAGGAATTGTTGGCATAATACTTTGAATGGTTTTTCTTTCTGCAACAGATAGCGGGTCGGAGGTTTGAGAGTTGGGACGCATATATTCTAAGCCTATAATTCTTAGCCCAAGTGTATCAACAAATTCGTTTTCCAATACCCTCACTCCTATTTCTCTCAGGTTGTTTTTAAGTTTTTCTACTCCAACTTGTGCATCGTGATTGCCATCTACAAAATAAATTGGTGCTTTTAGATTTTTTAGTGGTTGAAGTGTTTGTTTGTCTGAGTTGTAATGGCTTTCTACTAAATCACCTGTTATAAAGATTATGTCGGGATTTAGTTTGTTTACTTTGTTTACTATTTTTCTTAGATGGTTTTCGCCTCTAAAATGTCCTAAATGTATGTCGGAAAGATGCACTGCTTTGATTTCTTTTGTAAGGTGCGGGAGTTGTATTTGTGTTTCTTTTTCTCTTATGCAAAAGGCGTTGATTGTGGTGTATAGAAAAAGAAGTGTGATGAGCGAAATCAAGATTGAAAGATGTGTTTTGCGTTTTAGACGAAAGATTAGTTTGAGTACATCGCTCACAAGTAAGGATAATAAAAAGATTAACAAAAATGATAATAAATAGGCAAAGAATACGACTAATATGTGCATAAAAGGGTTTACTGTAAAGGGCATTGGTGCTGAAAGCATCGAGTAAAGTGAAAGCAATATCGCAAGTATATAAAATAGATATATGTATAAGGGTTTTATTTTTAAGAGTTGTTTTGTTCTTACTATTAAATAAATTGTGCCTATCAAGACTACGGAAAGGAATATTGGGACTACCATTCTATATTACTGCGTTAAAAAAAGGCGATTCTCCGTTAAAGAGAACCGCCGATATGAAAAAAATCAAAAATTTAACTTTCTACAATAATTGTTTGTTGTAATTTGTTAAGCTTTCTAAGGCATTTGTTTTTACGTTAACGTAATCTGTTACGCCTTGTGCATTGAAGCTTTCCATTTGTTCAACAGGGTTTCCTGCAACAACGATATGTTTGAACGCTCCTTTTAATGTAGGAAGTGCTCCTGCTACTAATTCTGCGTATTCGTCATCTGATGAACAAAGAACAACTATATCTGCTTTTGATTCTACGGCTGCTTTTGCTCCTTCTTCTGCTGTTGCAAATCCTACGTTGTCTATGATTTCGTATGATGCTAATCCGAAGAAGTTTGTTGTGAATTGAGCTCTTGCTTTACGCATTGCAAGGTTTCCGTAAGTCAATAAGAATACTTTTGGTTGTTTTCCTGATTCTTCTGTTTGCATTCTTAATTGTTCAAAAGGCTCTGCTAAACGTGTACGAGGTAATACTTTTATTTCATCGCCTTTTTCTCCACAGCAACAGCAAGGTTTATTGATTTCTGGTTTCTTTTCTGTTAAGTTTGGATATTGATTTGTTCCTAAGATAGTAGTTTTACGCATTGCAACGTCTTTTGCTCTTTTTGCTGCTATCTCTGCTATTGCATCTTGTATTGTTCCTGCTTTTATTGCTTCAACAAATCCACCTTTTTCTTCTAATCCTTTGAATATTTCCCAAGCTTTTTCTGCTATTGCGTTTGTTAAGCTTTCGATATAGTATGATCCTGCTGATGGGTCTACTACTTTATCTAAGTAAGATTCTTCTTTTAATAGGATTTGTTGGTTTGTTGCTATACGAGTTGAGAATTCGTCTGCTTTTTTGTAAGCTACGTCAAATGGATATACAGAAATTGAGTCTGCTCCTGCTATTGCTGCTGACATTGTTTCTGTTGTTGTTCTCAACATATTTACGTATGGATCGTATATTGTTTTGTTGTAGAATGAACTTTCTGTGTGAATGTGTAATTGATATGCTATTTCACATTTTGGAGCGTATTGTTCCATAATTTTTGTCCATAAAAGACGTGCTGCTCTTAGTTTTGCAATTTCCATAAAGTAGTTGCTACCTGTTGCAAATGCAAAGATTGTTCTGTATCCTACTGAATGTGCTGGAATTCCTTTTTGAGTTAGGTTGTAAAGGTAATCGTTTGCAGCAGATAATGTATAAGCTAATTCTTGAACTATTGATGCTCCTGCATTATTGAAAGCACTTGCATTGATTGTTAATACATCAAATGCTGGTATGTTTTCTTTTACTAAATTGATTATCTCAACTAATGTATTGTAACTCTTGTCTAAATCTTCGTAGAATTTACCGTGAGATAATGCGTATGCGTATGCATCAAAGTTTATTGAACCTTTGATTTTTTCTTTGTCTAAGTTTTGTGATTTAACTTCTTCTATAAAAAGGCGAAGTGTTGCAAGGTAATCATCACTCTTAATGAAGTTAATTTTAACCTCTTCTAAGTTAATTCCTGCTAACAAAGTCTTCATATCAGAAGCTGTTTTAATGCTTTTAGCAACCAAGCCCAAAGAGTTTACTCCTCTTTCAATTCCTGCTAATGCAATTGCGTTTGCAGTTTTTGCATCACATTCAATCACATCTTGACGAATATCCCAAGCATTTGTAGTTTTTTTGTAACCTCTTACAAATGGAGCTTGTGCAGGGTTTCCATTAAGATATTCAAGTGTTTGAAGGTCTTCTGCTCTGTAATAAGGCTTAACATCAAACCCTTCTAAGGTTTTCCAAATCAATTTTTTGTTGTAATCAGCACCTTTAAGGTCAGCTGTTATCACTTCTTCCCATTGTTGAGTTGTAACTTCGGGAAATTCAGCAAATAACTTATTATTTTCCATTATATTATTTTTTTTATTTCTTCCTAAATCAGCTCGCAAAATTATAAAGAATTTAATACATATCCAAATAAAACAAAGAAAAAAGACGGAGTTTTTCTTATAAATCTCCGTCTTTCTTTATTTTTTATCTTTTTTCAGTTTTATTTTGCAGGGCCTTGCAATTCTTTTACTTTTGCTGCATCGGCTGCTTGTGATTTTTTATCACCTAATTTACCGTATGTATTTGCTCTGTATTTGTAAGCATTTACATAGTCTGCTTTTAATTCGATTGCTTTTGTGAAATCTGCCAAGGCTTCTTGGAATTTTTCTGCTTTAAATAAAGCTACTCCTCTGTTGTAGTAGTATTTTTCGTTGTTTGCATTAAGTTCTATAAGTTTTGTATAGTCTTCTGCTTCTTGTGCAAAGTTTTTCAATGCTTTGTTACAAACTGCTCTTGAATTAAACAATTGTTCTGTTTTCATTCCTTTTTCTTCTGCTTTTGTAAAGTCGCTTACTGCTGCTTGAAGGCTTTCTGCTGTTTTCATAGAATAGTTTGCAAATCCTCTATCATAGTAAAGGGCTGCTTTTTCTTCTATTGCAAGTGCAGAAGTTAAGTCTGTGATAACTGCTTGCCAATTTTTTTGCATTGCGTATGCAGATGCTCTGTTTTGTAGTGCTCCTACGTTTGTTGGTTCTATTGCTAAAACTGCTGTAAGCTCGTTTATGTAATTTGCATAGTCTTTTTTTATCATTCTTGCCTCAGCTTTGTTTAACATAACTGCAACATCGTTAGGATTTGTTTGCAAATATGTTTCGTAATCTCTTATTGCAAAATCAGCTTCTTTCATTTCTAAGTATGAATTTGCTCTATAAAGATATGCAGCAGGAGTTGCTGTGTTTTTTTCTATGAATTTATCAAATGCAGATACTGCTGATTGGTAGTTTTTAAGGTTAAAATTTGCCAATCCTTCATAATAGTAAACAAATTCCCAGTTTGGAACTTCTGCTTTGCAACTTTCTGCTTGTGATAGCATAGAATTCCAATCTTTTGCTGTGTTTAAATTTTCATATGTTTCAATCCACTTGTTTGTGGCTGCAGCATCATCTGCTTGTTGTGCAAAAGCAAAAACAGAACAGATAAGCATAAAGAATGTTGTGATTGTTCTTTTCATTTTTCTTCTTTTATTTATTTGTTATTATTTCAAAAACGTTTATACTTTCTTATTATTATGTTAATTTAAATTTCAAATAAGTGATTGGTTTGCCTATTTTCAAATACATTGCCTCGTAAAAGGTCTGTATTTCAATAACATCTTCCTTAAAATCAGAATTATATAAATCATTTGTATTGTAAAGGATTTCTCTTTTTGAAGGAATTAAAACTTCATCTTTTGTATATTCATACAATTCTTGTGAATCGGTTTTCAAATGTACAATTCCATCTTGTTTTAATATGTTTTTATATAATTTCAGAAATCTTTCACAAGTTAGACGTTTATTTGGCTTTTTCAATTGAGGGTCTGGGAATGTTATCCAAATTTCTGAAACTTCATTTTCTGCAAAGTAACTTTCTATCATTTGAATATGTGTTCTTACAAAGGCAACATTTGTCATTTTGTCTTCGTTTGAAGTTTTGCAACCTCTCCAAAGTCTTGCTCCTTTAATGTCTATGCCAATGAAGTTTTTATTTGGATATTTTTTTGCCAAGCCTACGGTGTATTCTCCTTTACCACAACCCAATTCTAAAACGATTGGATTGTCGTTTTTAAAGAAATCTTCGTTCCATTTACCTTTTAAAGCAAATCCTTCTTTTGTTATTTGCTCGTATGTTAATTGAAAAAGATTTGCAAACGTTTCATTTTCGGCAAATCTTGCTAATTTATTTTTTCCCACTAATGTAATCCTTTTACTTTTGACGGTGCTGCTTCAAAATTTTTTAAATAAAATGGTTCAAAGTAAGCAACATCAACAAATTCTTTTTTATTATATTTTTCAAATGCTAAGCTTTGCATATTTTTTGCAGTCAATTCTACAGAAAAATCAAAGAAAAAATTATTTTTTTCAAAGACTTTTTTTGTTTTTTCTAAGCAATCTCCAACTAAAACTACGTCTTTTTTATCAGAAAGATAAGTATCGTAAATTCCTTCTTCTAAAACATCTGCCGAGCAAGGTTTTATCTCTTTTTTATCGTAATAAATAGTAGAGTAAACCTCCATTCGTCTTGCGTCAATCATAGATACACAACACGCATTTGGATTTTTCTTTAATATAGGGGCTGCAAAAATTTCGCAAGTCTTTAATGCAATAACCGGAATATCCAAAGCGTATGCCAATCCTTTTGCTGTGCTGACTCCTATTCTTAATCCGGTGTAAGAACCCGGGCCTATTGAGACTGCAATTGCTGATAAGTCGGAATAATTATAAGAAGTTTGAGAAAACAAATCTTCAATTAGCAATGATAATTTAGCAGAATGAGAATTTGGTTCATTGCTTTCAGAATACGAAACAATACCTTGCTCATTTGCCAATGCACAAGAACATCTTGCTGTTGCTGTTTCTATCAATAATATTAGCGTTTCCATTGTTTATTTTCTCAAAATCGTTGGCAAAATTAAAAAAAATTTTAATGATTATTCAACTTGAAGCAAAAATCCCTTTAAATACTCTCCTTCTGGGTGGAAAATCGACTGTGGATGATCCATTGCATGAGGCAAACGTTGTACTATTCTAATTTTTCTATTTGCAAGAGCTGCACAAGAGAATAACATTGTTCCAAAATCCTCTCTACTAACGGCTTGCGAGCAAGAGAATGTAAATAAGAATCCTCCTTTTGCAATCTTTTCCATTGCCTTTTGATTGATTTGTCTATAACCTTTCAATGCTTGATTAAGATTTCTATTGTGTTTTGCAAAAGCAGGTGGATCTAAAACAATTAAATCAAACTCTCCCTTTGGCACTTGATCTAAATATTCTAAGACATCTACTGCTAAGGCTTGGTGATTGTGATTTTGAAAATTAACTCTAACATTTTCTTCACACAATTCTACTGCTCTTTTAGAAATATCAAGACTTAATACTTTCTTTGCTCCACCTTGAATCGCCGCAAGAGAAAATCCTCCTGTGTAAGAAAAAGCATTTAAAACGTTTCTATCTTTGGAAAGGCTTCCTACTAATTCCCTATTAACTCTTTGGTCAATGAAAAATCCTGTTTTTTGTCCTTGATTAAAGTCTATGCGAAATGAAAGATTGTTTTCTTTTGCAAACCATTCACCCTCAATGTTTCCAAATAAGAATCTATCAGTTTCTCCTTCGTTTTGTTTTGGCAAAGTAGAAGAAGATTTTGAGAAAATTGCCTTACAATCCTCTTGCAACACTTCTTGTAAAGCTTTTACTATATATTCTTGAAGATTTAACATACCTACGCTATGGAATTGCAAGACTACAAGTCCGTTGTAATAGTCCGCTATTAACGAAGGTATAAAATCTCCCTCTGCATTGATTAAACGAAAAATATTTGTTGAAGGATTAGAGAAAAAACCTAAACTTTTGCGATAATCATAGGCTTGTTTGATTCTGTTTAAAACAAAATCATAGTTGATTTGCTCCTTTTCAAAAGACAAAACCTTAACGGCTATACTCGCATTTTGCCAAAAACCAACGCATAAGAAGTCTTTATTGCTATTATATACCTCTACTAATTCTCCTTCTTTTATTTCGGTTTTTGATTTTTGTAATGCACCTGAAAAAATCCAAGGGTGCTTACGCAAAACAGACTTATCCTTTTGAGGTAAAAGGATAAGTCTTTTATATTGTTGTTGCATTTATACTTTATTTGATTGGGTGGTCTTCGTGGAATTTCTTAACTCTTTGAGCAAAGACAGGTATCATTTCATTAGGTATTAAAGAAACGCAAGCTCTTGCTCCTTCTGTTCTAGTACTTCTACAAACGCCCAAAGAAATAGCACTAATTCCATAATAAGCTAATTCTCCTAACATTTCTTCTCCTGTAAGTCCTGGGTAAGAGAAAGTAAAATAGAAGCCATCTGCAACATCTACATCTAAGTCTTTGTCGTAAACGATTTTAAATCCGTTTTCAACCAAAGCTTTTTTCATTTGTTCTGCTTTTCTTCCGTATTCTTTCAAAGGTTCTGCAAAGTTGTATGTTCCATCGTTGCATGCTTTGAAAATTGCTGTTAAAGCATATTGTGGAGAGAATGCTGTACCTGATGTTAATGCATAAAGAGAACCGAAGATTATTGCACGTCCAAAGCAATCTTGTGTGAAATATTTCTTCATGTGCTCTGTTTTCATATCAAACAAGTCTTTGCTAATAACCATTACTGCAATACGTTGTCCAGCGTATGAGAATATTTTACTACCTGAAATCATTAAAACGAATTTCTTTGCCCATTTTGCAACTGTTGGTTGATATGGTGCAACGCCTGGCTTAGAAAAATCTTGACGGAAGTCCATTCCGAAATACGCCAAGTCTTCTAAAACTATTACATCATACTTATTTGCAACCTTTGCTATGATTTGAAGTTCCATTTCGTTGAATGAGAACCAAGCAGGATTGTTTGGAGATGAGTAAATCATTGCAGCTACTTCTCCTGTTGCAAGATATTCTTCTAATTTTGCTTCTAATTTTTCTCCTCTATAATCGTAAACATCAAAGTGTAAAGTATCTATTCCTAATATATTACATTGTTGTTTTTGAACAGGGAAGCCTGGGTCTATAAATAAGATTTTATTTTTCTTTTCGTCTAAACGAGCTATTGTCATAAAAGCTGCAAAACTTGCTTGCATACTTCCTACTGTTGGAACGCAAGCATCGTCTTCTACTTCTACGTCAAGGAAATTTTTTACAAAACGTGCTGTTTCGTGTTTCAATTCTTTTGTTCCGTAAATATCTGGATAGATTGCAGCACAACCATTTTTCAATGCTTCAATTTCAGCATCAACTCCTAATTGCACAGCAGGAATACCGGGAATACCCATTTCCATTCTAACGAATTTTTCTCCTGTTGCCGCTTCAACATCATCTATTATCTTTTTTACTTCTCTAATAGATGCTTTTGCTACGCTTTTGATGTTGTTTTTTGCAATGATTTCATCAACCAATGCTCTGTCGAAAGGTATATTCATATCGTTTATTTTTATATTATTGTTGTTGTAATATTTGTTCGTATTTATTTGTGTTTGCAGGGTCAATTTCTTTCATCAATCCTGCAACTCTTGACTTTTCATTCTGTGGAGCACCTTTAAAAATATTAACTATTTCATCTGATTTCGCATCTAAAAACTGTCTAACAGCAACTAAATCAGACTTTTCTCTATGTGCTCGTTTTATATTTTCAATAGCCTCCATTATGTTATTTCTTGCTTCGGCTTGACTATCGCCTTGCATCATATCTAATCCTAAACGATGATACTGATAAGAAGCTTCCCTAATATATCTATATGTAGTATTAGTATAGTTTTCTACCATCCAATATTTGTTCTTGTTATCCTCTGCTCTCTTCCAACCTTTTGAAGCAGAACGTTGCGAAGCTGTTATAATATTTTGACAAATCGTAAAATATTTATTTCCTCCGTTATGTTCAAAACTATCAGCGTCAAGAGCTAAAAAATAATACAAATAAAAAGCGATTGTAGAAACTAAATTGTTTGTGTAGTTGTTTTGTTCAAATTCTAAACTCTGTCCTTGAATAAACTTAAAGGTAAAATCTTGTTCTTGGGTGTTTAAAAGCGTAGTCGTATAAGTAGAACCATAAACGGGACGTCTTAATTGAAGATTTATATTCCCTTTAAAATCTTCCTGAGTGCTATGTTCAGTTATGGTAATCGAAATAGAACCTTCTATTTTCTCAAATTCCTCATAAGTAATATCTGTCCACTTTCTTTCATTGACAAACTCGTTTAACAATTCCTGTATTTGCTGGAAAACTTCCCTATCAGAAGATTGTAATTGCGTAGAGTTTACACTTATACTAACTCTAAACTCTTGCGAAAAAGCAGAGAAAACGAAAAAAAATGCAAAGCAAAAAATAATAAATCTTCTCATAGATTCAATATTTTTTCAGAAATATCTAATGCTACTTCGTATTTAGATTTTAAATCTGAATTATAAATATTTCCTTTTGCATCTAAAATTGTTACCTTATTTGTCGGAACATTAAAACCTGCACCTTGGTCATTCAAAGAATTTAAAACTATACAATCGAGTTTCTTTCGTGTAAGTTTTTCCTTGGCATTTTCCAATTCATTATCGGTTTCCAATGCAAAGCCAACTAAAATTTGATTTCCTTTTTTCCTTCTGCCTAATTCAGCAAGAATATCTTTTGTTGGCACAAGCTCTACAACCAAGCTATCAGTCTTTTTCTTTAACTTATTATCGAAAGTAGATTTTGGAGTATAGTCTGCAACAGCTGCTGATAAGATTGCTATATCGCAACTTTCAAAACACTCAACTGTTTTATCATACATTTGAGCTGCATTTTTAACATCATATCTTATTACATTGCTATGCTCAATTATTTGTTGAGTTGGTCCTGTAATTAAAGAGACTTCTGCTCCCTTTTCTGCAAAAACACGAGCCAATTCAAAACCCATTCTTCCAGAAGAATAGTTTCCTATAAAGCGAACTGCATCTATCTGTTCGTATGTAGGACCTGCTGTTATGCAAACTTTTTTTCCTGCAAAAGATTGCTTTTGTTCAAGAAATTCTTCTATGGTTTTAAATATACTTTCAGGCTCTGCCATTCGTCCATCTCCTACAACACCACAAGCTAATTCTCCTTTTTCGGGAAGAATCATTTTCACGTCCAAAGCCTGCAATCGCTTAATATTATCTTGCACGACTTTATTGCGATACATCTTTGTATTCATTGCCGGAGCAAAAAACATTGTTTTGTCAAAAGCCAATAAAGTTGTAGTAAGACAATCATCTGCAATTCCATTTGCATACTTACCAATTACATTAGCCGTTGCAGGAGCCACAATGTAAACATCAGCCCAATCAGCCAAAGAGATATGTTGAGTAAACTGAGAATTCGACTCAGAAAACATATCATTATAGACCGGATTTTGTGAAAGCGTTTGAAGAGTAGGTATTGTAACAAATTCAAGGGCATTTTTTGTTACAACTACCTTTACCTCACAACCTGCTTTCTTCAACATACGTATAAGTAACGGCACTTTATAAGCGGCAATACCTCCGCTTACTGCAACAACTACCCTTAAATTCATAACAAAAAAAACTTTAAATTATTACTTTTCATCTTCTTCAACTCCAACTTTTGTAGTAGGATTTTTATAGACAAGTTTTTCGTCCATATATTCCTTAATTGCAATAAGGTAAGGTTTTGGAAGTTGTTCATAAAATTTTGCCAACTCTATTTGTTCTTTGTTTTCGTGAATTTCGTCCAAAGAATCAGTAGCAACAGCAAAGTCTTCTATTTTCTTATACAATTCTTGCTTTAAATCAGCTGATATTTGGTCAGAACGTTTACTCAACATAGCAATCGTTTCATAAAGATTGCCTGTCATTGTGTCAAAATCGTTCAAATTTCTTGTCTTAATACTTGTATCAGCCTTTGTTCTCTTATAATCCATTATAATTTATTTTTAATTCGTTATAAATTTTTTCTAATTGTTCTTGTTTTTTCTTATCTTTCATATTAGAAAAAACAACTGAATATCTCTCGTAATCTAAGATTACTGTTTCATATCGTTCTTTAAGTTTATCTTCAACACTATTGCGTGCAAATTCATAACCCGAAAGCACGATATAATACATAGCATTTTCTCTCTTATCGGTCAAATCAGGATAATCATTTAAAAAATTCTTAAAGCTAACTACTGCTGCTTGATATTGCATTGTTTTATAGTAGTTATAAGCATTTTGATAATCCTTTTCCATTAGCTTACCCCTTAATTCGTCCATCAATTTATTAGCCTCTGCCACTCTCTCGCTTTTAGGGTATTTTTCTATATACTCTTGAAAAGCATCTATTGATTGTTTTGTTAAAGTCTGGTCCAAAGAAGACTCTGGCGATTCTAAATATTTACAAAAGGCTGCTTGAAACAACGCCTCTTCTGCATATTGTGAATAAGGGAACCATTTAACAAAACTTTCAAATTGATAACCTGCTGAATAATAATCTCCACCACCTAAAAGGCTTTCTGCGTAATAAAGATTAACTTTTTCAGACATTTCCCTACCTCTTGAATACAACAAAAGGTTTTCAAACAATTGATTAGCGTGCATATAATCTCCTTTTTCGTATGCCTTTATTGCAGCCTCATACTTTGCATCAACATCATTGCTTTTCAACAATTTATTATGCTTATTTGTAGCTGCACAAGACAAAAACAAAACCGATATACACAATAAATAAAGTAGTTTTTTCATAATTTTGCAAAGATACAACATTTTTGTATTTTTGCAAATAAAATTGTTAGAACAATGCTCAAAAAAGTCTTTAAATACATTGGCATCTTTATACTATCCTATCTATGTTTAAGTATATTACATACACTTGCATACATAGTTATCAATCCCCCTATAACAATTCTTATGATGCAAAGACCAAGCAAAGCAGAGCGTCAATGGGTCGATTTAGAAGAGATTTCACCAAACATAATTCAAGCCGTAGTTGCCTCAGAAGACAATTTATTTCTCTCACACAATGGTTTTGACTTTGAACAGATTAAATTAGCGATAGAAGAGTCTAAACGAAAAAACAAACCTATGAGAGGAGCAAGCACAATTTCTCAACAAACAGCAAAAAATGTCTTTCTATGGAATGGAAGAAGTTATCTAAGAAAAGGATTAGAAGTTTGGTACACCTTTTTGATTGAAACCTTTTGGTCAAAAGAAAGAATAATGGAAGTATATCTCAATGTAATAGAATATGGAGATGGAATATACGGAATAGAAGCCGCCTCACAACACTATTTTAATCGTTCAGCACAAAAACTCACAAAAAGACAATCAGCACTCTTAGCTGCTGCTCTTCCAAATCCTCTAAAACGCAATCCTGCTTATCCAACAAAATATCTAAATCGCAGAGCAAACAAAATTATGCGTTTAATGAACAACATAGGACCTGTAAAGTTTGAATAAAACCCAAGAAACAATAATGTGGGAGGCTTACTTAAACGATTTTAAAAGTTATATTCTTTTAGAGCGTTCACTTTCAAAAAATACATACGAAGCATACGAAAGAGATTGTAAAAAATTCTTCTCTTTTATGAACGACAACTACCCTGAAATCACTATTTACACCGTAAAACTACAACATTTAAAAGAATTTTTATGGCAATTAAATCTAAAAAACAGCAGCAACAGAAGAATAATAAGTGGAATAAAAGCCTATTTCAAATTCCTACTAATAAGCGACAGAATTAACGACAATCCTTGCGAACTATTAGAAACCTCGCGCATAGAAAAACTCCTTCCTGTTGTGCTTCATCACGAAGAAATCCAAAGAATGCTCTCGGTAATAGACAAAAGCACCTATCATGGTTTTAGAGATAGTGTAATAATTGAAGTATTATATGCTTGTGGACTAAGAATAAGCGAATTATTAAACCTAAAAAAAGGAGATATTTACTACAAACACGAATGCATCAAAGTTCTTGGAAAAGGAAATAAAGAACGTCTTGTGCCAATTGGAGAAAAGGCTTTAAAATTATTAAGACTCTACATAAGAAACCATAGAAGCAAACTTCCAAAAATAGATTCAAAATGCGAAGATATTGTTTTTCTTAATCGCAGAGGAAGAAAATTAACACGTCAATATGTCTTTCAAGCAATCAAAACAATTGCTCACCAAGCAGGAATAAATAAAAACATACACCCACACATACTAAGACATAGTTTTGCTTCGGCTTTAATTAAAGGAGGAGCCAATATAATTGCAGTAAAAGAAATGATGGGACATTCAAGCGTTGTTTCAACCGAAATATACACACACTTAGACACCTTGCATCTAAGAGAGACACTTATGCTTTATCACCCACACTATCAAGAATTAAACAAAAGAAAATCAAATAAACCTTAACAAACTACCCTCACTTGGATTTCGCATAGGATTTTCAAGAATTCTACCATCGTTTGAAATCAAAATAAACATAGGAAAAGCTTTCACCTTATAATATTCAAGCAAATCATAATTGCCATCAAAATGTAGCATTTGCCATTGATATTTGCTTCCAATCTTTGAATTTTTCACAAAATTATAAAGAGCATCTAAATTCCTATCACAACTAATTGTTACAACATTACAATTATTCTTTATGCTATCATAAAGAGCGTGAACAACCTCCATTTCTCTTTTCGATTCAACATCGTTCAATTTCACAAAATTTAAAAGCAATGGCTTGTCATTGTATTGAGATAAATTAACCTCTTGCTCAGAAACATTTCTCAAAACAAAATCTGCAAATTCTTTTCCCGAATGCGAAACAGACAAAAGAGCCTCAATAGTGTTTAATGCAATCTTTCTATGCTCTTCAAACTTGGTTTGCCCTGCGAAATTCTCCAACATTTTTATCACATCTGCTTTTTCAAAACTTCCATCAGTGTAAACATCCTTCAATCCCTTAATAAAAACCAACTCTCTAAACTTTTCATTTCTCAAAACAGAGTCTTTACCCAAAGCATCTAAGAAATCTTCATGATTATGAGTAGTTAACCAAAATTCTATTTCGTGTTGAGAGACAAACTTGTTTCCTTTTGAAAAATAATGGTCAAAAATATTATTAAAACAGTCCATATAACCAACATTATAATAAAGAATTGGCTTATCAATAAAGAACATATTTCTAAGTCTATTATAATTCTTCAAAGCAATACTTCGTTCCATTGCAGCAAACTCATATTCCACATAATTATAAAAATAAGAAGACTTCTCCTCTCCCTGTAAAAATTTATCTTTCAACTCATACAACCCAGCAATAGCAAGGCTATCCCTCATAGGGTAAAGCTTTCGCTTATTACTCAAAAGATAATTTTGAATTTCATAATCATATTTTATAATCTTTGAAGTCAATTCATTTTCAGGACTAAGAATTTCTATCGGCAACTCAACCCTATACATCAAAACATTAAAAGAATCGGCAAGATTAAAATTAAAATCTCGCAGTTTCATTTCATATATATTACCCGGTTGAGCCAAAAACGAATAAGAATAAGCATCTATGCTAATAACAAGTTCACTTACTCCATCTAACACAAGTTCAAAATTCACAAGACTATCGCCTGTTGCAAGAGACTTTACACTTTTTTCAGTTTGCAAAAGAGAAATTCTATCCTCAACAAGAGATAATTTCACCTTTTTATTTTCCAATCCCTTGCCAGTTAAATTTATTCTAACATTTTGAGAACAAACAAAAACACTTGACAATAAAAATATAATAAAGAATAGTCTTTTCATTTCAAAATAAAACTTTAATAAAAAAATATTAGGCAAAGATAAGAATATTTCTTTGCTTTAAGAAAATAAATCAAAGAAATATTTCTACATTTGCAAGAATTATTTTAGCAAAACCCTATGACAAAAAAAACATACAATAAAAAAATCGGTTTATATTTTGGAAGTTTTAATCCAATTCATAACGGGCATTTAATTTTAGCACAACAAATCTTAGAAAACTCTGATTTAGACTTAATTTGGTTTGTTGTCAGCCCACAAAACCCTTTTAAAGAAAGAAATAATCTTTTAGACAATAGAGCAAGATACTTTTTAGTTCAAAAAGCTATTGAAGATAACGACGGTTTTCGTGCTTGTGATATAGAATTTTCATTACCTCTACCCTCCTACACCATTGATACGCTTACTTACCTACAAGAAAAATACCCAGACAAAGAATTCACCATCATTATAGGAGAAGATAACTTAAAGCATTTCCACAAATGGAAAAACTATCAAGCAATTTTAGACTATTATCGAATTATTGTCTATCCACGTCCTGAGTGTGAAGAATCTGAACTTTTGAAAAGAAAAAACGTTATTAAAATCAACGCACCTATGATAGAGATTTCCTCCTCCTTAATAAGAGAAAACATAAGAAACAACAAATCTATACGGTATCTTATTCCTGATGTAGTAAGGAAAGAAATAGAGAAAAATTCTTATTATTTGTAACTATTTTTCCATTAAAGCGTAATAGATTGTAGAAAATAAAAAAAAGCAGATATATAATGAGACAACTCAAAATCACAAAACAATTAACCAACAGAGAAATCACCTCTTTGGACAAATATCTTCAAGAGATAGGACGTTTAGAGATGATTTCACCTGAGGAAGAAGTAAAATTGGCTCAAAGAATTAAAGCAGGCGACCAAATAGCCTTAGAAAAATTAACAAAAGCCAATTTAAGATTTGTTGTGTCGGTAGCAAAACAATATCAAAACCAAGGAATGAGTTTACCAGACCTTATTAACGAAGGAAATCTTGGCTTAATAAAAGCAGCACAACGTTTCGATGAAACACGAGGCTTTAAGTTTATTTCCTACGCTGTTTGGTGGATTCGCCAAAGCATTCTTCAAGCCTTAGCAGAGCAATCAAGAATTGTTCGTTTACCTCTAAATAAGATAGGTTCTATGAATAAAATCACAAAAACCTATGCTCGCTTAGAACAAGAACTTAACCGCACTCCTAATCCAGAAGAAGTAGCTCACGAATTAGACATTTCGGTTGCAGAAGTCAAAGAAAGCCTTCGTCATTCTGGCAAGCACTTATCAATGGATGCTCCTTTGCCAAGCGATGAAGAAAATACAATGTATGATTTTATGAAAAACGAAGACGGAGAAACTCCCGAATCGGAACTAATGTATGAAAGTTTAAAATTAGAGATTAACAGAGCATTATCAACTCTAACACCAAAAGAAGGTGATATTTTGAAAATGTTTTTTGGATTAGAGGGTTATCCTCCTATGACTTTAGATGAAATTGGTGAGAATTTCGATTTAACGAGAGAAAGAGTACGTCAAATCAAAGAAAAAGCAATTAAGCGATTGAAACAAACATCACGAAGTCATATTTTACAATCCTACTTAGGACAATAGATAAAAAAAAGAGTGGTTTTCCACTCTTTTTTTATCTATCTTTTTCTTATTCTATCAAAATCTTTTTGTTTGCAAAGCCTCTTTGTGTTTTTATTCTTACTATGTAAGCTCCGCTTTGAAGATTTGAAACATCTATTGTTTCAATATTTTGACTGCCTTGTTTTCTTAACACAACTTGACCTAAGGC
>JAZRIM010000017.1:0-27226 GCA_045645265.1 Candidatus Onthomorpha sp. | reverse complement strand
TGCAGCCTTTAACACTGGTATCTTACAAGGTGTTGCAGCAAGTCGCTTTACCTCATCGAGAGTGAGATATTCCCTTTTGGTGTCTTGGCAATCAATCTTCTCAAGGTAATCATTCAGATTCTCTTTGAACATCTTTTCTATGTATGCAATTTTCAGCAAGCCTCGGAATGTAGAATAGTAGGCAGACGCGGAATTCTGAGAAACAGGATGTTTGGAGTGCTTTAATTGTTTGGCACTCAAAAGATACTCTCTAAACTTTTTGCACAAATCCACAGTAACATCTCCAAAAGAGCATTTGCCATTGACAAAGTTGTAAAAGTGGTTATATACAACCTTCCATTTGTGGTCCTTGTTATGCATCTTCTTCCTGAAATATTCCAAGAAGTCAGCTCTCATCTTGTTCTTGTCGAGAAATCCAAACTCCTCATTGATTAATGACTGTACTCTGATGCAGCGTATAGCTTCTGCCTTCATCAGCATATCGTTGTTAAATCTCGCTCCATCTCATTTTTGGGGCGTGCGTAGATGTATATGCCAAGATACTCACGCTGGGACATTATCATTGTCTCTGGATGCCGAACTGCTGGATAGTAATCCAGATAAAGCGAGATACGACCATTGGTTATTTCTCTCTGACGAAGGGTAACTTTTGTACAAGTGTGTAACATAATCCTTAATTATTAATGAGTTAAATATTTTTTCTGGAAGCAAAGGAACACGGTTATTCAATGGTGGAACAACTCACCCGAGAATAACCGACATAGCCACCACAATTATTTTTTGATTTGTGGCGGTGCAAGAAACTCGTCAAGTTCAGACTTACTTATTTTGGTGTATTTACCAACCTTGATGCGAGTGATGTTGTGATACTTCACATAGTGATAAAGCTGGTCGCGCGTGAGGTTGTATTTCTCCATCGCTTCGGGTATGCTGTAGTATTGTGGTTTCTCAGGTTCTGCAACTCCTTTAGCAATGTCGAAATGTTTCTTTGAATAGCACACTGTAATGCCCACTTTTTTCTTTGGAATCACATTTTTGGAAACAAAACTGTAGATGGCACTAAGTGTCATTTCAAATTTCTCTTGGATCTCAGCCACGCTATACCACTCTGTAATATCAGGATTGGGAGCCTTCTTTTCAAAGTAGGCATCAATGTGTTTTTTACTCCAGTAGGTCTTGCCCCGATTGAATGTGCGAGGGATATTATGCTCCTTTGCAATCTTGTATAGCCACGATTCCTTTACACCGTACATTTCTTTAATTTCAGTGGTAGTGTAGAACTCGGTGATTGGTGCGCTACTTTTAGGTGTACGCTTTTTATACGGAATAGGGTTGTCAAATAACTTTTGAATATCATATTTCCTGATAAAGGTTTTGCCTTTAAATCGCACTGAAATAATCATATTCTCTTCTAAATAGCGATATATTGTTGCTTTGCTTATTCCCAATAATCTCGCTGCTTCGGTAGGAAATAAATACTCTTTGTCCTTGAACTCTGCATTTTGTTTTGTTCTCTCCTTAATAGACAGTTCATCTTTAAGTGCATTTAACCGCTGCTGCCTAATCTTTTCTTTATAAGCAAGATTTGAGCAACGGTGAGAACAATAGGATGTTGATGATTTTCGAGCAATGAATACATTGCCACACCACTCACATTTTTTTGAAATTTCAATTTTACTGCTCATTTTTTATCCTTTTATTTCGCCTATTTTGTCGCATTGCGTCTCAATGCGTCTCAAGGTGTCTCAATTATCCACTACCTTTCTAACGTGATTACTCACTGAAAATCATCGCGGTACAAATGAGGTACAAAAATGAGCTGAAAAACGACTATATTAGACCTATATTAGTCATATAACAAAAAGAAAAGGCGCTGATAATCAACGCCTTTATAATCAATAGTAATGTTTTGTAATTGTTGCTAATCGCGGGTTACTTTCCGATGCAGAATTTTGAGAATACGTTACTTAAAATTTCTTCTGTGGTTACTTCTCCTGTAATTTCACCTAAATAGTGTAAAGACTCTCTTATGTCGATTGCAACTATATCTGTTGGGCTTTCGTTTACTAAATTTTCTTTTGCGGCTTTGATTGCAGCAACGGATTTTTTCATTGCCTCATAGTGTCTTACATTTGTAGTAAGTATATTTGAATTATACATATTACTTTCTGAAATAAGAGTGATTCTATTTATTATTTCATCAACCCCTTCTTTATCTTTGGCAATTGTTTTTACTGCTCCGATTCCACTCCATTCTTTTATTTCTCTTGCAAGTATTTTTCCGTCAAGTTTATTTGCAACAATTATTATTTTTTTATCTTTTAGACTTATTTCTTCGTCTATTTTTATCAAGTCTAATTGAGCTTCTGACGGTGACATTTCTTTAACATCAGCTACATATATTATGATATTGGCATTTTCTATAGATTTGTATGAACGTCTAATCCCTTCTACTTCTATTGGATCTATGGATTCTCTCACGCCGGCTGTGTCTATAAATCTATATTCCACTCCATTGATATTAACAATTTCCTCTATTGTATCTCGTGTTGTGCCTGAAATTGGAGAAACTATTGCTCTTTCATCATTGATTATTGCATTAAACAAAGTTGATTTGCCTGCATTTGGTTTTCCTATAATGGCAATAGGTATTCCATTTTTGAAAGCATTACCCATATCAAAAGAATCGATAAGCACCTCTAAGGTTTTTTCAATATTAGTCATTGATTCTTCAAGGGTTTTACGCTGTGCAAATTCTACATCTTCTTCTGAAAAATCCAATTCTAATTCTAATAGAGTTAATAAATTAAGAAGTTCTGTTCTTAGTGCTTTTAAGGTTTTTTGATAACCACCTTTTAATTGGTTTAGAGCGATATTGTGTGCTATTGCTGTGCGTGAGGATATCAAATCTGCAACTGCTTCGGCTTGTGAAAGGTTTAATTTTCCATTAAGAAAAGCTCTTTGAGAGAACTCTCCATTTCTTGCCATTCTTACGCCATTTGCAAGAAGTATTTTAATGATTTCTTGTTGAATAAATGGCGAACCATGATGTTGTATTTCAACTAAATCTTCTCCTGTATATGAACGTGGAGTATGGTAAACTAAACATACAACCTCATCAACTATATTTTTATTTGCATCAACAATATATCCAATTCTTATTTTAGGTTTAACTGAGTATGAAAAATCTGCTTTCTTTCCTTTCATTGAACGAAAGATTTCTTTTGTTATTGATATTGCACTTCTTCCTGTAACTCTTATTATCCCTATTGCAGAAGTTGCATTAGGCGTTGCTGGTGCACATATTGTTTCAAATTGTTTAATTTCATTGTTTTCCATATTTCGTTTATTTTTTATTTTCTTTTAATTTAAATATTGCGTCTCTATATTCTGCAGCTTTATTGAAATCCAATTCCTCAACTGCTTTATACATCAATTCTTCCAATTGTTTTATTGATTTTTCTTTTAAGATAACTTCTGTTTTTGGTGTTGTAGTATTTTTTACTACAGTTTTATTTGGAGTAATATTGTTTTGATGAAGTTTTTTATTTATTTGTTGAGGGACAATATTATGTTTTTCGTTGTATTCTTTTTGTTTTTTACGATTTTTAGCATTCTCATCAATTGCTTTTTTCATCGATTGAGTTATTTTATCTGCATACAAAATTGCTCTACTATTAGCATTTCTTGCAGCACGACCAATAGTTTGAATCAACGATTTATCATTTCGCAAAAATCCTTCTTTATCTGCATCAAGAATAGCAACCAAACTAACTTCCGGCAAGTCTAATCCTTCTCTTAAAAGATTTACTCCTATCAATACATCAAAGACTCCCGCTCTCAAATCTTGCATTATTTCAACACGTTCAAGAGTATCTACATCCGAATGAATATATCTGTTTCTTATTCCAAGATTTGTTAAATAACGACTTAATTCTTCTGCCATTCTTTTTCTAATTGTTACAACTAATACTCTCCCTTCTTGTCCTACAACTTTTTCTATTTCATCTAATAAATCATCTATTTGTGTTTGAGCAGGACGTATCTCAACCAAAGGATCAAGAAGTCCTGTTGGACGAATGACTTGCTCTACTATTACGCCCTCTGATTGTTCTATTTCAAAGTTTGCTGGGGTGGCAGATATATATATAGTTTCGGAATGTAATTGTTCAAATTCATCAAACTTTAAAGGACGATTGTCAAAGGCAGAAGGCAAACGAAAACCATACTGCACCAAGGATTCTTTCCTTGAACGGTCGCCTCCATACATCGCTCTAATTTGAGGAACGGTTACATGGCTCTCGTCTATCACAAGAAGAAAATCATCAGGAAAATAATCTATCAAACAGAAAGGACGTGTTCCCGGTTTACGTCCGTCAAAATAGCGAGAATAGTTTTCAATTCCACTGCAATAACCTAACTCCTGCAACATCTCTAAGTCATTGTTTACCCTTTCTTCAAGTCTTTTTGCCTCTAAATGAAGTCCTAAACTCCTAAACTCCTCACAACGCTCAAACATATCGCTTTGTATTTGACGCAAAACTCTTGGTAAGGTATCTTTATTTGTAAGAAAATTGCCCGCAGGATAGATTACAATATCGCTTCTCTTATCTATTCTTTGTCCTGTCGTTGGTTCTATTGTTTCAATTGCTTCAACCTCATCGTCCCAAAAGATTAAACGGTAAGCATAGTCTAAATAAGGAGGATAAATGTCTATTACATCACCCTTAACCCTAAACTTTCCACGCGAAAACTCTATCTCATTTCTTGAATAAAGGCTATCAACCAAATCCAACAAGAATTTATTTCTTTCAAGCCTTTGTCCAAGAGAAATATATATCGTTCCATTCTTAAAATCCTCAGGATTACCAATTCCATAAATACAACTAACGCTACTAACGATAATTACATCTCGCCTACCCGACAAAAGAGCAGAAGCAGAAGCAAGTCTAAGTTTCTCTAACTCCTCATTGATTGATAAATCCTTTTCTATATAAGTATTAGTCGTTGCAATATAAGCCTCAGGCTGATAATAGTCATAGTAACTCACAAAATACTCAACAGCATTATCAGGAAAAAAACTCTTAAACTCACTATACAATTGTGCAGCGAGCGTTTTATTATGACTCATTATAAGAGTTGGCCTTCCTAACTGCTCAATCACATTTGCAATAGTAAAAGTCTTCCCACTACCCGTTACACCTTGAAGCACTTGTGAACGATTACCGTTCTTAACACCTTGAACAAGTTGCTCAATTGCTTCGGGTTGATCTCCCATTGGTTTAAAATCTGATTGCAATCTAAAATTCATAATCAAAATCCTTTTCTACCAACGATAAAATCTCTTCAATCTCTTGATAACTATTAGTTGTAACCAAACGAATCCTATAAGGCTTAAAATTATTCAATCCCTTAAAATATCCACTATAAAACTTACGCATTTCAAGAATTGCATACCTATCTCCTCTCCATTGTTTCAACCCCTCTAAATGTCGTTTACAAACAGCAACTCTTTCTTTGATATGAAACAAACTAAGGCTTTTGCCATTTAAAACATCTTTACACTGAGCAAAAATAAAAGGATTACCCATCGCTGCCCTTCCAATCAAGATGCCATCTACTCCATATCTATTTTTATACTCCAACATCTTTTCCGCAGAGTCAATATCTCCGTTGCCAAAGACAGGAATCCTCATACGAGAGTTGTTTTTCACCTGACCAATCAAAGTCCAATCAGCCTCACCCTTATACATTTGAGAACGAGTCCTTCCGTGAATACTAATTAACTGCACTCCCACATCTTGCATCCTTTCGGCAACCTCCACAATCGGCCTATTATCGTCACTATACCCTAAACGAGTTTTCACACTCACAGGAACCCTCACACTTTCCACCACTCGCTTGGTCAAAAACTCCATTTTATCAATATCATTCAAAATACCACTACCACAACCCTTACCCGCAACCTTTTTAACCGGACAACCCCAATTTATATCCACCCAATCACAACCCGATTCCACTGCAATTTCAGCAGCAGAAACAAGACTCGCCTCATTATTTCCAAAAATCTGCACAGCCAAAGGACGTTCCGACTCATCAAAATTCATCTTTTTACAAGACGACTCAATGCCACGAGTCAGTGCATCAGAGGAAATAAACTCACTAAACAGCACATCAGCCCCATAAGTCTTGCAAATCTGACGAAAACACGGCGTTGTAACTGCTTCCATAGGCGAAAGCCCCAAAGAAAACGCAGGTAAAATGTCCCTAATCTCCATATTGCAAAGATACATAAATTTTTATTACGACCTATTTAAAGACTTCATTATTTTTTTGAGAAATTCAAGACACCACAACACTTCTCTAATATATTATAAATTAGTTTTCCCTCCACTTAACGCCAAATGCTTAAAGAATTTTCAACTTTAAGATTTCCAATCGCAAATTTTGAAAATATAAGCCCTTAACTAAAAAGCAGTAAATCAAAGACTTAACTTTTTAAAGCCTTGATTTTGCTAAAAAAGTCTTTGATTTTTTTAATTTTTTCTTTGTTTTTTCAAATTTTTTCAATGATTTTCATGCAAAAAAACCTTGATTTAATTTTTTCTATCCTTGATTTAGAAATTTCTATCCCTGATTTAGAAAATTCTAAACGTGCTTTTCGTAAAAAAACTCCAAATTTGCGAAAAATTAACCCCAATTTTCGTCAATTTTTCGCAAAAAATTTCACAAAAATCTCAAAATGAAATTTCCGCAAAATAAAGAATTTTATCTGTAAATTTTGAGTTATAAAATTAAAGGTTTGTGTAGTGCTTTTTTGTGCTTTAAGAAAATTATTATACCTTTGCAAGTAAGAATTAAACCGACAAGAAAAAACAAAAAATTATGAAAAAACTATTTTTATTATTGACATTAAGTTTGTTTACTCTTTCTTTTGTAAATGCACAAGAAGAAAAAACACAAGGAAAGAAAGATTCTGAAAAAGAAATCGTTTATAGCGAAAACATACAAGACACTTTCTTCGGTGTAAAATTTGGAGCAAGCAGAGAAGAAGTAATAAAAGCATTTGAAGAAGAAGGATTATATTTAGAAAATAGCTACTCAAACAAAGATGGGCTCTTTTTTGTCTCTTCAAGAAAATCTTTTAGTTTTGGAGGATTGAATTGGGGTTCTGTTCGTGTTGCTTTGTCAAATGGTAAGTTTTATGCTATTCAATTTGCATATTCTCCTGAAAACAAGGAAACTGCTTTAAGCCAATTTGGAAATGTATTTTCTGCACTCTCTTCAAAATATAAAATGAATGAAGAGCCGATTAAAGATGCAAATACTTACAAAGATTATTATTTAATGTCAGAAGACGGAAAGTATTTGAGCGTTAGTTGTAAGAAAGATGAGAGTAATGCTGGAAAAATGAGGTATTATGTTTTATTAGAATACGGTGATGGGACATTTTATAAGCCAAGTGATGAACTTTAATTGCTTTTGAGAAATTTAATCAAAGAAAAACGCTCGTAAGTCTTTGAATTATTTTGACAAACGAGCGTTTTGTTTTTTTATTTCTTTGGTTTAGAAAAAGTAAATCAAGTTTAAATTTACTCCCCTCCATTTATGATTATTGTAAACGCTGATTCTGTTAAGTCCAAAGGTGTAATTAGCAGCTATTTCCCAGTGTCGGTTGAAATCGTAGCCTATTCCTAATTTGAATCCTATGTCTAAGGTGTTTAAATATTCTAAATTATCGGTTGTAGTCGTTTGATTATAATCGGGACTTGCAGAATTAATGTTTGTTTGTGTCCAATTAACACTCAAAGCCTTTGTTAAGTATGGAGTAAGCGAGAGAAACAATCCTCTTTTAAGCCTTTCGTCTCCAAATTTCATTAAAAGCCCTGCGTCAAACTCCAACATAGAGAAGTAAACCTCATCTCTAAACCCAAAAGGTATTTCATATTTGTAGCCTTTCTGCGTAAACTGCAACGAAGGCTGAAAATAAAGCATATAAACCAAGTGTTTTTCGGCTACAAACCCTGCTTTGTAACCGAATTTCATTTCACTATCGCTTTTAATTGAAATTTTATCGTAACTTCCACTTGCTTTGATTCCAAATTGCCAAGGATCACGACTTGAACGCACTTTTGAATTTACGGGTTGTGCTTGCAAAAAACTACAAGTCAATGCAAGGACACAAATAAATAGTGTTATAAAAGAGACTTTCTTCATTATTTGATTTGTTCTAATTGATGTATTGTTTTCAATAGGCTTTCTCCTGAACCAATTCTATATCCTGTTGAAAGGAAGTAAATTTTTCCGTCTTTGGATACGAAACATAGGATAGGATAGTTGTTACTAAAACTGATATTACTGCTTTTTACTATTTGATTTTGCAGATTTTTTTCATAGTCAAAGGCAAATAGTGATTGTTTTGGCAGATTTTCGTAAAGTTCTTTTGGAGTTTGTTTTGGTGCTTTTGCAAAACAGAATACGATTCCGCCACCCCAAAGTTCTAAGTCTGATTTTACTAATGGTAAGTCTGCCATTAGGTGTCTTACAGGCTCAGAATAAGGGTCTATTATCGCAAGTATCATTCCTTTTTTGCCTGCAAGGTCTTTTAGGCTTACTTCTTTTTTGTCCCAAGTTGTGATTTTGGTGTCAAGATTTACTTCTCCAAGGACTTTTAATTCGCTTTTTATTTCTTCCATTTTTAGTTCTACAACTGTAATTTTGTTGTATTCTATTGTGAAGTAGTCTTCTCTTACATAGATATTGCCATCTACATCACGATTTCCTGACATTAGTCTATAAGTTCCTACTGCTAAGTCAAGTCCTTCTGGAAATCTTTGGAATTTAGGGTCATATTCAAAGTCGAGTGTTTGCCATCTTCCATCAAGTAGGCGTTGTATTGTGAAATTTATGTAGTATTCTGGTTTTATTTTATTGTTCTTAGAATTATCTACTATCAATCTTCCCATAGGTTCGTCTTGATCTGTTTCAAAGATAGGATATTGCCAATCATCTTGTGAAGATATTTTGAATTGTGCTTTTCCTACGCTCCATTCATAACGAGCTGCAATTCCAAAGCTTCGTGCTATTGCAACAAAAAGAAGTTCGCGTGATAGTTTGTCGCATTCTTTTATTTTTAAAACGCCTTTTGGAGAAATTTGTACTCCATAGTAATTGTCTGTATTGTTGATTTTGATGTTTGAGTTAATCCAATCTGCTATTGTTTGTGGACAGAAAGTAAATTGTTGTGCGTAATCTTTGAAGTATTCTTGTAGGTAATCTCTGTATGGTGTGATTTTTTCCAATTGAATACGAGGATTTAATACCCATTCTACTAATGCTTCTTCTTTTGCTGGGTAATTTTTATAGGCTTTTAAGTGTGAAAGTAAGATTTCTGCGTTTCCATCTCTTAGGTCTTTGTCATAAACAAGTGAAAGCATTTTTACTGCGTTTTCATCTCCGCTTTCCAATACTTTTTCTATTTCATCGTAATTTCCCCATGAGCGATTGATAAAATCTTCTACAACTTCTTGTTTTACATTCCAAGTGTTTAGGTGTTTTATCCAACGATTTGAATTGCGATTTTTTGCAAAGGTGTTGATATATGCTGTTCTTATTGAATCCTCAAAGGCTAAACGTATTGCGTTTGCTGCAATTTTTTCGGCAGGAAGACTGTCTATTGATTTTGCAACGGGAGGGTAAAGAATAAATGTGCTTGTGTGAGGAATAAATCTTTCATTTTTTAAAACAAGTGTTAATTCTTCTTGTGTGCCTTCGGCTTTTGCTTGTGCTGTTAGGTTGCCTTTGCTTGCCCAAATCATTAAATCGCCAAATCCTGTTTCAAGTGTTGTTTTTCCTTCTTTGTTTGTGGTAAGCGTTACCAAAGGATAGTATTCTGCATAGTTGTAAAGTCCGTACTCAATCTTTGCTCCTTCAATAGGATTTCCGTTTTCGTCTTTTACGATTACTGATAATTTTTTAGTGGATGTGTAGTTTGATAGAAGATTTATTTTGCTGTATAATTTATCTTCGTAGTTCTTTTGTTCCTTTCCGTTATATTTTCCGAAAACTGTTGTGTGTACCATCATAGCTCTTTTAGCTGGTGCGTCAAACCATGCAACGTTTAATTCAGGTTCAGGTTCGCATGCTCCAAGATAGTACCATGTTCCGTCAATCCATACTTCTACCCAAGCGTGATTGTCATCTGTGTGAGCCCAACGTGGAGTGTAGCATTGTCTTGCAGGAATTCCTACTGCACGAAGAGCAGTTACTGTGAAAGTACTTTCTTCTCCGCAACGTCCCCAAGAGGTTTTCATTGTTGCAAGAGGAGATGAGGTTCTTCCGTCTGCGGCTTTGTAGTTTACTTTCTCATGACACCAGTGATTTACTTCGAGTGCCGCTTCGTACATTGACATTCCTTTTATTCTGTCTTTAAGTTCGTTGAACATATAGGTACGAGCAGTGTCAAGGTTCTCGTTATTTACTCTGTAAACTAAGACATAGTGTTTGAATATGTCTTCTGGTACTTTCTTTCCCCAAGAAAAAGTCTTTTTTGCTTTGATTGCTGTTCTTACTTGTTCAAGAAAGAAATCTGTCTCGTAATCTGCTATATCGTTAAGAGGCATATAGTCATACAAGAATTTAAGATAGGTTTTTTCTTGTTTGGTTAATTTTTGGTTTGTCTTTAAATATTCTTGTCTGTAATCTTGTGCATTTGCTGCAAACAAGAATGCAATGGCAAAAACTAATGATAATGCTTTTTTCATCATGATTCTTTATCTTCTTTTATTATTTACCTAATATCTTTTTGTATTCTTCTTGATTGTTAAGTAGTTTTATGGCTTCTTTTACTTCGTTGTCGTGTTTTAAAAGTGCTTCTATTCTTCCTTTTTGGTTGTAATATCTTACTACTATCTCGGAAAGTAATAGTTGTTTAATGTCTTCTTTGTATTTTGTTAAGTCATCTTTTTTGTCTTCTGCAATTTCTGTTTTTATTTGTTCGATTTCTTTAAGGGTGTTCTCTCCTAATTTTTCTTCTTTTGCAGAAGAAAGTAGGTTTTCTAAGATTCTTTCGCTTGAAGTAGTGTAAGAGTAATCTTTGTCTTTTAAAAATTCTATAAAATCATTGTAAATTTCATCTGTTATTTCAAAGTCTTTTGCATTTGCTATGCTTGGATTTTCTTTTACGAATTTTGTGGCATAGTCAAAACAGAGAAATTTACTCATAAGGGTGATTGCTATGTTACTTGCATATTTTATGTCTATTTTTATGTCGGGTTCTATGCCTAATCCGTCATAAACTGTTCTTCCTCCTTTGGTTTTGAAGGCTGTTCTTAATGAGTCGGGTATTTTATTGGCTTTTCCACTTTTGTCTCTATGTGAATAGTCTATTGCTTGAATACATCTGCCGCTAGGAATATAGTATTTAGAAACAGTAACTTTCATTTGAGAATTATATATTAAAGGTAGAATGTTTTGAACTAAGCCTTTGCCAAATGAACATTGTCCCATAATAACTGCTCTGTCGAAATCTTGAAGGCTTCCTGAAACAATTTCTGATGCAGATGCAGATGTACCATCAATTAACACTACTATTGGAATTTTTGTATCTAATGCTTTTTTTGTAGTCTTGAATGTAGAATTTTTTTCCAATGTTTTAGCTTTTGTGCTTACAACAACTAGTCCTTTATCTACAAAAAGATTTACAATATTTACAGCTTCCTGTAATAATCCTCCTCCATTACCTCGTAAATCCAAAATTAAATATTGCATATTTTGACGTTTCAAGTTTTCAAAAGCATCTTGTACATTCTTTGAGGCTTCTTTAGTAAATTCATTTAGTTTAATGTATCCTACTTCTTTGTCAATCATTCCAAAATATGAAACATTCGGAAGTTGTATGTCTTCTCTTCTAAATGTTTTCTTTATGATTTTGCCACCTCTTTCTACTTCTAAAACTATCTCAGAGCCTGCTTGTCCTCGTAGTTTTTCTCTAACTTGGTCGCTAGTTTTTCCTTTTGCACTTTCTCCATCAACACTTATTATTGCATCTCCTGCTTTGAAACCTGCTTTATAGGCTGGTAGTCCTTCGTAAGGCTCGGAAATATAAGTTGTGCCTTCTCTATAATGAATCAAAGCACCTATTCCGCCATATTGACCTAAGAGTTGAAGCTTTACATCTTCCATATCCGATTCTGGATAGTAGTTTGTGTATGGATCAAGCTTCGCGAGCATAGCATCTATTGCTGTTTTTATTAAATCTCCTGAGTTTATATCATCTACATACTGACTATGAAGAGTTTTAAAAACAGAACCAAAGGTTTCTATTGCTTTATTCATTTCAAAATACTTATCATCTTCAATTTGAGAGAAAGATTTGATTGTTGTTAATAAGCATAACCCAATCACAATAAAGCTTAAATTAAATTTTTTTACCATAAAAATTGCATTTTATTGAAAGGCAAAGATAATTAAACAAGCCCAAAAAACAATAAAATCGCAAGTTTTTTTAATAAATAGTTTTATTCTCTAATTTTTATTTATATCTTTGCAGGCCGTAAAATTAGGTAAAATCATTAAAAAATAAAACAATTTAGGAATGGCTTTAATAGGTACAATTAGAAAAAAAGCAGGAGTATTAGTAGTTGCTATTATTGCGTTAGCAATCTTGTCGTTTATTTTTACCGACTTGTTCTCTAACAGAGACCCTCGTCCAACAAAAATAGCATCAGTGAATGGAATGGATATCTCTTTCCAAGAGTTTGAAACTGCTATTACTAATGCAGAAGAAAACATGAAACAACAATATAATGTTGCTTCTCTTTCAAATGAACAAACTTTTGTTGCAAAACAACAAGCATACCAAAGTTTAGTTGCGGAAAAGTTATTAAAACAAAAATGTGAAAGCATAGGTCTTTCCGTATCAGAAGCAGAAATGAATGATATGTTTTTTGGAACATTTATTCACCCTATGGTAAGACAAAACTTCACAGACCCAACAACAGGACAATACAATCCACAAGTTGTTAAGCAATATATTGCACAATTTGAAAAGTTACCAGCAGAACAAAAAGCACAATGGACAAGTTTTGAAAGTTATGTTAAAGAATCTCGCTTACAAGAAAAATATAACTCTCTTGTTGTAAGCAGTTTTTATATGCCTGCAAAAATTGCAGAGCACATAAGCGAAGTTTCGAACAAAGTTGTAGATGCTCGTTATGCAGTATTACCATTTTCTTCCGTTGAAGATAATACCATCAAAGTAACAGAAGAAGATTATAAAAAGTATTACGATCAACACAAAAATGAATATACATTATACGAAAATTTAAGAGATATAGAATTTATTAAGTTTGCAGTACTTCCTTCACCAGAAGACATTAAAGCAATAAACGATTCTGTTCAAAAAACATTTATAGACTTCCAAGCATTAGAAGCTTCAGAAGTAGCAAGTTTCGTTTCAATCTCTTCTGATAGGATATATGATAGTTTATACTACAAAAGAGATGCTTTAAAAGGAATATTTGCAGATTCATTACTTGTAGGTAAAACAGCAGGAAGTTTTATTGCACCTTTTCAACAAGGACAAAATTGGGTAATGGCAAAGATTACCGACATTCAACAAAGACCAGATTCAGTTAGATTCTCACAAATACTTGTATTAAACAATAAAGCAGGTAAAGATTTTAAAGAAACACCAGAACAAGCAAAAGCATTAGTAGATAGTTTATTGAATGTATTTAAAGCGAACCCAACAGAATTTGAATCATCAGTTGCAAAATATTCAGATGACCCTGAGGCAAAAAGTAATTTTGGAGACTCTGGTTGGATGTTAGACGGACAATTACAATCCGATTTGTTCAATAAATTAAAAGAAAGCAAAGAAGGTGATGTGTTTATCTATGATTTGCCAAATCAATTAGGACACTATCTAATAAAACTTAAAGAAAAAACTGCTCCAGTTGAAAAACTACAATTAGCAACAATAGTAATGGGAGTTAGAGCAAGTGACAATACAGTGAACCAAATAAGAGATAAAGCAAATATCTTGCTTGGTTCAGCAAAAACACTTGCAGAAATGAAAGCACAAGCACAAAAACAAAACTTAAATATCCTTACATCTACTGTTAGAGAAATGGATTATCAACTTAACGGAACACCATATTGTAGAGAAATTATCCGTTGGGCATTTGATGAAAAGACAGAATTAAACGCAGTAGCACCAGAAGTATATGAATTAACAGATATGTTCCTTGTAGTAGCCTTAAAAGACAAAAAAGAAAAAGGAGTTATGACATTGGAACAAGTAAAACCTTACATTGAATCGCAAGTTAAGATAGAAAAGAAAGCAGAAATCTTAATGGAAAAAGCAGATAAATTGTTGACTTCAAACAAAACAATAGAAAATTTTGCAGCAGCCGCAAATGTAGCTATAGATTCAGCATTAGCAGTAGATTTTGCAAGCCCATATTTTGCAGGAGCAGGAGCTGAAATGAGAGTAATAGGAAGCTTATCTTCTGCAAATAAAACAGGATTGCAAAAACCAGTAAAAGGATTCAATGGAATATATGTTTTAAATGTTGATAGACAGTACACACGTCCAGCAAAAGAAGATCCAAAACTAATTCAACAACAATTTAAAACAAAATCGTACCAAAAAGCACAAATGATAATGCAAGCGCTACAAATGGAAGCAGATATAAAAAATCACTTTACATTCTTCTATTAGTAGATAGCAAATACGAAATATATAAATAGCGACTTTGAAACTCAGAGTCGCTATTTTTTTTCTTTGTTTTATTATCCCATTTTGGTAACTATACATATAATGTGTAGTAATTTATTTTTTGAATTTCAATTAAGATGAGATTTTATTCTCGTCTTTTCCTTATCTTTGCTAAAAATAATCTTAATAAATGATGAAAAGAGTTTTTTTATTCTTTGTTTTAGCGATTTTATTCTTTGTTTCAAAAAATTCTTTCGCAGAAAAAAATGAAAAACTAATAGTTTTCTGTTTTTCTATTGCAGACTCCACTACTTTTTCGACTAATGAAAGAGTGGCAGATATTGTTTTAAAGATAGGCAACAAAAAATTGTTTAATGAAATAGTTTTTGTTGGGGATAAATTAACTATTGGTAAAAGTTTACCTTATGATTCCCTTCTTAATATGCAGATAAAACCTTATAGAGGCTTTATTTGTGAGATTAGAAATGGGGAAGAAAAATTAAAAACTACTTTTACAAAAAAAGTAATTGAGATGAAAGATACAGTGTTTATTGATTTAAAAATAGATGAAAGCAATAGGTATCAATATCTTTATTATTCATTAGACGAAAAGACTAATAAACCTTATCGTATTCCTGCTTTGGCTCAAACTTTTGAGGGAACGTTACTTGCAGTGAGTGATCATAGGCCTTGTTGGGCAGATATTGGATTTGGAGAGGTTGATTTAAAGATTAGAACTTCAAAAGATTATAAAAATTGGAGCGAAGAAAGATTTATTGCTGACGGATTTGGAGGAGAGGAAAATGTGTTTGAGTGTGGTTTTGGCGATGTCGCAATTGTAGCAGATAGAGAAAGTGATGAGGTTTTAATTATGTGCGTTGCAGGAAGGCAGGCATTTCCTTCTGCAACCAAAGAGAAACATAATTTTATGGCAAGAATAAGAAGTAATGATGGAGGAAAGACTTGGAGTAAACCAGAAGATGTTACTTCAATGTTTATGAATGTTGAGGGGAAATATAAACCAATTCTTCCTAATGTTTATAGTATGTTTTTCGCTTCTGGAAGGATAGTTCAAAGTAAAATTTTTAAGGCAAAAGATAGTAAATATTATCGTTTATATGCTTCTTTGCTTACTAATAGTGAAAGCGGTTATGATAATTATGTTGTGTATTCTGATGATTTTGGAGAAAGTTGGAGTTTGTTAGGTGGAATTTGCGTAGATGGTGGAGATGAGGCAAAAGTGGAGGAACTCAATGATGGAACTATTGTTGTGAGTAGCAGAAAGCAATATGGTAGATATTTTAATGTTTTCACATTTACTGATGTTGAAACAGCGAAAGGTAGTTGGGCAAAGCAGGTTGTTAGTAATGAAATTAGCGGAGGAATATCCGTTGGCGCAAGTTCTTGCAATGGAGAATTATTAAAAGTAAGAGTAATAAACAATCAAACGGGTAAGGAGTGCGATTTGCTTTTGCAGTCATTACCAACGGGAGATAATCGTAAGAATGTTACAATATTTTTTAAAGAATTAGACAATAACAAACAATATACTCCTACTACTTTGACAGAAAATTGGGAAAAAGGATTACAAGTTAGCGATAGGCTTTCAGCTTATTCTACGATGATTTTGCAAAATGATAATAGAGTGGGATTTCTTTTTGAAGAGGAGCCTAATGACTATTGTATAGTTTATACTTCTTTTACAATTGAACAGATAACTAATGGTCTATATAGAGTAGATTAAAAAAAATGTGTATCTTTGCCGAGAAAATTAAATTTTATAAAGATGAAGAAGGTTTATTGGAAAGGAGTTTTCCTTGTTTTTCTAAGTGTTATGACGTTTTCTTTCTTTTCTTGCGTGGAAGATGGAGTGACGTATGATGCAACAGATTGGGAAGGTAGGTGGGAAATAAGTGAAGAGATAGTTTTTCCTAAATCAACCAAGGCTTCTTATATTGGGAATATTAAAAAAGTTGATGAAAGTAATATTCTTATAAGTGGAGAGTTGTTTGGTTTAAATTCTTCTTGTGAAATTTCTGCAAAAATATCATCAAAGACTGCAAATTTTGATCAAGTTGTTAGTGGAATGTATCGTTTGGTGGGTTCTGCAACATTAGATAGTGATACGATTACTTTTAAGTTTGATATAAAAGTAGATGATAAAACAAAAGGTTATACAAGAATAGCAGTTAAGTTATAAATAGATATATTATGAGCGAAGAATCAAAAAAATTGTTGCAAGAAGCTAATGCTTCTATGACAGATACGGTTTCTCATTTGGAGAAATCTTTGGAAAAATTACGTGCAGGTAAAGCAAATCCTGCTATGTTAGCTGGTGTAAAAGTTGATTATTATGGAACTCCTACACCAATAGAAAATGTTGGTAACATAAGTACACCAGACCCAAAACAAATTGTTATTCAACCTTGGGAAAAATCTCTTTTACACCCTATTGACAAAGCTATATTGGCTGCAAATTTAGGCTTTACTCCAAAAGTTGAAGCAGATGTTGTGAGAATAGTTTTACCTCCTGTAACAGAAGAAAGAAGAAAAGAACTTTGTAAAAAAGCAAAAGCAGAAGGCGAAACAGCAAAGGTTAGTATAAGAAATATAAGAAGAAATATTCTTGAAAAAGTTAAGAAACTTAAAGATGCAGGAGTGCCAGAAGATGAAATAAAATCTATGGAAAAAGAAATGCAAGATGTAACTGATAAGTTTATTAAGAATACTGATTCTGTTATTGCAACAAAAGAAAAAGAAATAATGTCAATTTAGTTTTTTCTTGAAGCCAAAGAAGAGTTTCTTGTAAAAACTTCTTTGGCTTTGTTGTTTTTTTGAGATTTTATTTATACATTTGCATTGTAAATACCATTGTTATGGAAGATTCAGGTAAAAAAGTAATGCGTTATTCTGATGAGGAATTGCAAGAGTTTAGAGCAATAATTTTAGAAAAATTAGCCAAAGCTAAGGAAAATCTCGAAACTTTGACAGAGGCTTTTGCTAATAATGCTTCTGAAGCGAGTGATACGGCTCCTACATTCAAAGTGTTGGAAGAAGGTGCAAGCATTAGAAGTAAAGAAGATAATGCAAATTTGGCTGCACGTCAGCAAAAATTTATAAAAGATTTGGAAGCTGCACTCATAAGAATAGAAAACAAAACTTATGGAGTTTGTAGGGTTACAGGAAAATTGATCCCTAAGGAGAGATTACGTATTGTTCCTCACGCAACAATGAGCGTTGAGGCGAAGTTAATGCAAAATAAAAAATAAAGTTTTGTGAAGAGACCTCTTATTCTAATATTTTTAATTCTTATAGTTGACCAAATAGTTAAGTTTTGGATTAAACTTAATTTTACTCTTGGAGAAGAAGTATTTCTTATAGGCGATTGGTGTAGATTACACTTTATCGAAAATGAGGGAATGGCTTTTGGTATGTCTTTTGGAGAAGAAACGGGCAAATTGATTCTTACTTTATTTAGAATTGTTGCGGCTACCTTAATTTTTCTCTATATTAGAAAGCTTATTATTAAGAAAGACAATAAATTAGTTATTTATGCTTTTGCTTTAATTTTTGCAGGAGCGGTAGGAAATATAATAGATTCATTGTTTTATGGGCTTATTTTCTCTGAAAGCACATTTTTTATTACTGCACAATTGTTTCCAGAAGCAGGAGGCTATGCTCCTCTTTGTTTAGGTAAAGTTGTGGACATGTTTTATTTTCCTTTGATAGACACTGTTTTACCTCAGTGGATTCCTTTTATTGGAGGTAGTCGTTTTGAGTTTTTTAATGCTATCTTTAATGTGGCAGATATTTCAATTACAGTTGGAGTAGGACTGTTGGTTGTCTCTGTCTTTATGGTTAATAAAAATAAGAAAACTATTTCATTGGAAGAAATGAAAAGAGATACTAAATAAATACTACTATAATTCAGTGGAATATCTTATAATTTTATCGTTAATAGTTATCAATGGACTTTTTTCAATGTCCGAGATAGCAGTTACATCATCAAGAAAGTCAAAACTTGATGCCGATTCTAAAAAAGGCAATAAAACTTCAAAAAGAATATTAGAAGTTGCAGAAAATCCTGATAATTTTCTCTCAACAGTTCAAATTGCAATTACTGCAATAGGACTTGTAATAGGTATGTACACAGGAGATAATTTGATAAAGCCTATTGCAGACTTAATTAGTCAAATAGGACTTAATATTGAATATTCAGAAATTATAGCAAGAGTTGTTGTAGTGCTTGTAACAACATATGTAACATTAGTTATCGGAGAGTTATTCCCTAAAAAACTTGCATTGAATAATCCAGAAAAAATAGCAAGTGTTATTATTTCTCCAATGAATTTTCTTAAAAGATTATTTTATCCTCTTGTTTGGTTATTGTCTATTTCTACGCAAGGTTTAATGTCTTTGTTTGGCATAAAGAAAAAAAATAATACCGTAACCGAAGAGGAAATAAAAGCGATTATTAGTGATAGTACTGAGGATGGAGAGATAAAAGAAGTGGAACAAGATATTGTTGATAGAGTATTTTCTTTGGGTGATAGAGATGTGGCTTCTCTTATGACTCACAGAACCGAATTGGTGTGGTTAGATATTGAGGATAATCTAAATTCAATCAAAGAAAAATTATCTCAACATATACATTATATATATCCTGTTGCGAATAAAACTCTTGATAAAATAGTAGGTGTGGTTTATTTAAAGGATTTATTCAACAAGTTGGATACTTTCAATAGTGTAAAAGAAATAATGAGAGAACCTCAATATTTACATGAAAGTATAAGTGTTTATGATGCGTTGGAAACTTTTAAAGAGAATAAAATACATTATGCTCTTGTTATTGATGAGTTTGGAATGGTTGTTGGCTTGGTAACAATGAATAATATATTGGAATCTATGGTGGGAAATGCTTCTGAGCTTGAAACAGAAGATGATGAAGATGAATTTATAGAAAGAGAAGATGGTACTTTTTTAGTTGGAGGTCAATATTCTTTTTATGATTTTCTTAGTCATTTTGATTTAGAAGAGCTTTATCAAGATAATGATTTCAATACATTAGGCGGATTAATTCTTGAACAAACGGGAACAATACCAAAAGTTGGAGAAAAAATAATGTGGGATAGATTTATTTTTGAGGTCGTTGATTTAGATTCTACAAGAATTGATAAGATTTTAGTTAGTATTGACCCTGAAAAACTATCTAAAAACGATAAAGATTAGAAAAAAACATTGAAAAAATGTTATTTTTTTGTTTAAAAAATTGGATTTCAAAAATAACATTGTAACTTTGCAAGTTCATAATAGTATAATATTAAAAGTAAATAATTAATAACAATAAATTTAAAGAACGCTATGAAAAAAGTATTTGCTTATTTGTCAATCGTAATGATATTGACATTAGGTTTATCAAACAATGTTTTTGCTCAAGATGCAGCGAAGACTGAAACAGAAACTGTTTCTGCTACAGAATCAGTAACATCAACAGAAACTGCAGCAGCAGTAGAAGAATCAGCAGCACCAGTTGCAGAAGAAAAATCATTCCACCAAGCATTAAAAACAAAATACATCGAAGGTGGTGTGGGTTGGATGACTCCAATTCTTATTTGTTTAATTTTAGGTTTGGCGTTAGTTATTGAACGTATTCTTTACCTTAACCTTGCTACAACAAATGCAGATAAATTATTACAAAAGGTAGAAGAAAATATCGTTGCAGGTAACGTTGAAGGAGCAAAAGATGTTTGTCGTAACACAAGAGGTCCTGTTGCTTCTATTTTCTTCCAAGGATTATCAAGATTAGATAATGGTTTAGAAGATGTAGAAAAATCATTGACTTCTTACGGTGGAGTTCAAATGGCAAGATTAGAAAACAACATGGTTTGGATTTCATTGTTTATCGCTATTGCACCATCATTCGGATTCTTAGGAACAGTTATCGGTATGGTTCAAGCATTCGATGATATTGAAAAAGCAGGTGATATTTCTCCAACAGTTGTTGCAGGAGGTATGAAAGTTGCCCTTTTAACAACAGTATTCGGTTTGATTACAGCTTTAGTTCTTCAAATTTGCTACAACTACCTATTATCTAAAATAGAAGGTTTAGTTGCAACAATGGAAGATTCTTCTATAACTTTCATGGACATCTTGGTTAAAAATAGTAAGAAGTAATTTTCTTTAACGAAAAGGTAGTTCTTTTTAAGATAAGGACTGAGATTAGTAATTACTTTATAAACCAAGGAGGAAAAATGAAAAAAGATTATAGAAAAATATATTGGACTATCGCCCTAATATGGGGAGTTATAGCTTCAATTTGTGCAGTTGCTTACGCACTATTATTTGACAAAGATGCTCCAATAGACGGACAATCATCAGCAATGGCAGTATGGAACGTTGCATATTGGTCTGTTATAGTATTGCTTGGAGCAAGTTTATTAGTAGCAATAGTATTTGCACTTGCACAAATTATAAAAGGATTAAAAGATGATCCTAAAAAACAAATGGGTATCATTATAGCAGTTGTAGCTTTAATAGTAGTATTTGTTGCTTCTTACTTACTTTCTTCAGGAACAGACGTACCACAAGAAGTATTTGAAAAAACAGGTTCAGACTATTCAAGCTCTAAATTGATAGGTGCTTGTATGTATACCGTATATATCTTATTTGGCGGAGTTTTAGTATCTGTTTTATTTGCAGAGATTTCTAAAAAAATAAAATAGTTAATTATGGCAAGAAATAAGAAAAAGTTACCAGGTCTTAACGCTTCGTCTATGTCGGACATATCGTTTTTGCTATTGACCTTTTTCTTGTTGGTTTCTTCAATCAATACAGATATGGGTATTCAAAGACGTTTGCCACCGCCATCAGACCCTAACGTTAAACCGCCAGATATTCACAGAAGAAATACTTTCGTAGTATTGGTAAACAAAGATGATAAATTACTTTTCAATAACGAATTAGGTGATATTACAGCACTTAAAGACAGAGCAAAAGAATTTTTATCAAATCCAGATAATTTACCAAACTTACCTGAAAAGCAAACAAGAAATATTCCATTATTAGGAGATGTAGAAGTTTCTAAGGGAGTAATTTCTTTGCAAAACGATAGAGGTACATCATACGAAATGTATTTGATGGTACAAAATGAATTAACAGCTGCTGTAAACGAATTGAGAGATGAAATGTCAAAAGCACGATTTGGAAGAGCATACATAGATGCTACACAATCACAAAGAGAAGCAATTGACAAAGCAATTCCGATTGCGATTTCAGAAGCAGAACCTAAAAATATAGGAGGAAATAAATAATGGCAAAGTTTAAACAAAAAGGCTCATCAGAAACTCCAGAACTGAATATGGGTTCTATGTCTGATATCATCTTCATGTTGATATTCTTCTTTATGGTGATTACAACAATGAGAGAAAGTTCTCTTATGGTAAAAGTAACAGTTCCACAAGCATCTGAAATCCAAAAATTGGAAAAGAAATCGTTGGTAAGTTACATATACATAGGAGTGCCAATTGAAGAACGCAAATTCGGTTCAGCAACACGTTTTCAATTAAACGACCAATTCGGAGAAATAAGTGATATAGCTACTTTCATAGAATCAGAAAGAGCAGCAAGAGATGAAGCGGATAAACCATTTTTAACAACAACTATCAAATGTGATAAAGAAGTTAAGATGGGAGATGTAACAGACGTAAAACAAGAACTTAGAAAAGTTGGAGCATTACGTATAATGTACGCAGCATCACGAAGAGTTAAAGACACTTATTAAACATTTCGATTAAATAAAATCAAATAAGAGTTGTTCTATTTTAGAGCAACTCTTATTTTTTTGATTGATTTGGAAAAATAAAACAAAGAATTAGAAAATTATTTCTTTGTTTTATTTTTTTATCTCTTTGTGATAAAAAATCAAAAGCAAAAATATTATCTTTGCAACTGAAGTAGGTAAAAGAAAAGATATGGGAACGAATTTTTTCACAAACGAAAAAGAAAATACTCTTCTTGAAAAAATAGAGGGCGTATTCAAATATAAAAAAATACATTTTTTTGATGCACTCGTAGGATATTTTCGAGCTTCAGGATATTTTAGAATAAGAAAGTTCATACAGCAAACTCCGAAAATTCGGATTTTGGTTGGTATAAATGTAGATAAACTTACATACAAAGCTAATCAACAAGGTTTACTTTTTAATCCAAATGATGAACAATCACAGGATGAATTCTTTAATGACATTAAACAAAATATTCAAGAGGCTGAATATGATAAAGATGTTGAAGAAGGAATGTACCAATTCATTGAAGATATAATGACAGGAAGAATAACTATGCGTATTCATCCAAAACAAAATATTCATGCCAAGATATACATATTTCGTGAAGAAATATATCACTCTCATGGCTATGGCTCTGTTATAACAGGTTCTAGTAATTTGACAGAAGCTGGACTTGAAAAGAATTTTGAGTTTAATGTTGAATTGCGTTATGATGACGATATACAATTTGCTACTGAGACATTTGAAAAGTTATGGGAAGAGTCTGTAGAAATAGATATAAAACACATAGATAAGATTAAGAATGAATCGTATCTTAATCCGAACTTTACTCCTTACGAAGTATATCTGAAATTTTTATTGGAATATTTCGGTAAGAGTATTGATTTTGATCCCAATTCTGTATCCGATTTGCCGGAGGGATATAAAAAATTATCCTATCAAATAGATGCTGTCAATGACGGATATGCCAAGATGGTGAAGCACAATGGATTTTTCCTTTCCGATGTTGTCGGATTAGGCAAGACCGTTGTGTCTGCGCTTATAGCCAAGAAATTCTTTTTCTCTAACGGATTTCCTTCACATCGCTCTCACATATTACTAATAGTTCCACCAGCAATGAAAGATAACTGGGAGGAGACTCTCACAGATTTTAAGTTGGACAATTTTAAAATTATAACCAACGGAAGTCTTCATAAGATTAAGAATCCAGAATTATATGATTTAATTATAGTTGATGAGGCACATAAGTTTAGAAGTGATACCGCATCAATGTATAATGAATTGCAAAAGTTGTGTAAGACCAAAACCAAGCGATATGATGGTAGCTTGCATGATAAAAAGGTTATACTTGTTTCTGCTACTCCTCTTAATAATAGACCAGAGGATATTGCTAATCTTGTTTACCTTTTCCAAGACTCAAAAGATAGTACTTTGGAAGAAAGTAATTTACAACGATTCTTTCGTGAGCAAATTGATAGATATATCAAACTGAAAAAACAAAAGGACTTAACTATTATCGCTGACGAAGTTAAAGCGATCTATGAGAAAATTCGTATCAAGGTTGTAGAGCCATTAACTGTACGCCGAACTCGTACTGACTTAATGGAGAACGATGCATATCGCGAAGATTTGGAGGAACAGAACATTCACTTCCCTAACGTAGAATCTCCTCGCAAGATATATTATCAATTGGATACAGAGTTGGAAACTTTATACGATAAGACTATAATGTATCTTAGTGACAAGATAAACGGACTTAAATATTACAGGTACCAGGCGATAAAATATTTAAAGTCTCCTAAGAAGAGCAAGTATAAAAAGGCTGATATGATTTCTATCCAACTAGCAGGCATTATGAAGACACTGCTTGTCAAACGAATAGATAGTAGTTTTTATGCATTCAAGCAATCATTGCGTCGATATTATGAGGCCAACAAAATAATGCTTGATATGTTTGCCAATGGTACTATATACATTGCACCCAATCTGAAAGTCAATGAACTACTTAGCGAAGGGAAGGAAGATGAGTTGATAAAGTTGATTGAAGACGCAAAATACACTGACCCAACAATAGAAGTTTGTACGCCTGACGACTTTGAGGATGGCTTTGAGGATGGCATAAAGGCTGATAATGCAATATTAAAAGAACTGGTTTCTATGTGGGATGCTGTAAATACAGATCCTAAGTTGGATATATTTATTCAATATCTTAAAGATACGTTATTGGATAAAACCATTAACAATGAAGGGAAATTAGTCATATTTTCAGAATCAAAAGAAACTACCAAATATCTCTATGATTCTCTAAAAAGTCATGGATTTGACAAGATTATGACGGTGCAGAGCGACAATAGAGATGCTCAAAGGCCACTCTTGAAGGAGAACTTCGATGCAAACTACAAAGGGGAGAAAAAAAACGATTATAACATAGTTATTTCTACCGAGGTACTTGCAGAAGGTGTAAACCTCCATCGTGCCAATATTATCGTAAACTATGACACACCATGGAACTCTACAAGGCTTATGCAGCGTATCGGTCGTGTGAATCGTATCGGTAGCACTGCCAAAGAGGTATATATTTTCAACTTCTTTCCTACATCTAAAGTTAATGATGACATTGAGCTTGAGAAGAAAGCAAAAATGAAACTCTTTGCTTTTCATGCAGCATTGGGTGAAGATAGTCAGATATACTCTACAGATGAAAATCCTGAAAGTTTTGGCTTGTTTGACAAGGATGTAGATGAGGAACGTGATGAGAAATTGCGCTATCTGATGTGGCTCCGACAACTGAAACAAGATGATCCTGATTTAATTAAACGAATTAGCAAACTACCATTGAGAGCACGTACAGGTCGCAAGAGTAAATTTATACCTGGTAGCACCATTGTGTTTATCCGAAACAAACGTCGTGATGCGTTTACATTTGTTCGAGAAGATGGCAGCATTGAGGAACTTACATTCTTAGAAGCTGCAAAAGAGTTTGAAGCTCGTATTGATGAAAAGTCTATACCGCTACACGATATGCACCACGAACAAGTAAAAGCGGCACTTGATACTTTTGTTACACAAGAGGAAGAGACAAAAGCAACAAAGCAGAAAGTTAATCCGACACAAGGCCCTAACGAGAAAAAGGCAATTGCCTATCTTGATGGCTTTGTAAGCATTCCTAATATTACGGAACAGGAACTTGAATTGATTAATAAAGCAAAACGAGCTATTACAACGGGTAAATTTCAACAGTTGCAACGAGATATAAATAAGCTAAAAATAGTAACAAAGAAAACTCCGGTTAAGCCAGTGGTTTTACTTGAACAATTAATAAAGATTATATCAGCCTATCCATTGGAGCATGTCCAAGGTGGAAATATTGAAAAACAAGTAGATGCGCTTAAAGTATCGAAAGATTTTAAGCCTGAAATTATTATTTCAGAGAGTTTTAATATGTAAATGTTATGAAAAATTTAACAACATCAGAGATTGCACGACAAAATGTGCTTAATAATAAATATGCTCTTGAAGAAGTTCAAAAAGCAATAGGTTTAAGAGGTATTATCTTTGAAGGAGAACTAAAATTTACCAAACAACAATTATCATCATTCTTTGAGGTTAGTGATAGAACTATTAATAGTTGTTTACTTAGAAATGAAAAAGAACTTCGAGATAATGGCTACGAAGTTATTGTTGGTAATAGATTAAAAGACTTTAAGTTAGCTTTTGCTATTAATGATGATCGGGAAGTTAACTTCCTAATCAAATCTAATAAACTTGGTATATTTAACTTTCGTGCATTTATTAATATTGCGATGTTATTAAGTAAGAGTGAAAGAGCACGAGAAGTTAGAAGTCTTGTTCTAGATATTGCTATTGATACAATCAATAAACGTACAGGAGGAAACACAAAATATATCAATCAACGTGATGAAGATTTTGTATTTAATCTGCTGAATAATAAAGATTATCATAGAGAGATGGTTCTTGCTTTGAGAGACTGTGTTGATCTTGGAAATATCAAATATCTTTTATATAACGATAAGGTCTATAGGAGTGTGTTTAAAGAAGATGCCGATGAATATAGAAAAGTTCTTAAATTATCAAATGAAGATGACGAACGTCATACAATGTATTCTGAGGTATTAGATCTGATAGCAAGCTATGAAGCTGGTTTTGCCGATGAACTTCGAAAAGAATCATCTCAATTAGGACGTAAGTTAACACAAGTAGAAACAGATGCTTTATATACAAAATTCGAACAACAACGATTATGGGTGCCACTTGTAAATAAAGCAAGATCTAAAATGGCAAGTCGGGATTTGTGTTTTAGAGATGCATTACATGCCAACTTAACAGAATACATAGCTGCTGTATCTACAGATGATTTTGATCGTTTCATTGGAGATAAAAGTATGGAGTTAAGTCAACGCCTTGAAAACTATATAGAAGCCTTGAAACGCTTAAAAGACAGAAATTGATTATGATAATATATATATCTAAAGAACAAGCGATCGAAATACATAAAAAAACCATTGAATATAGCGGTGGTGGTAATTATGGCATACTTAATATCGGTTTTCTGTATAGCGCTCTAGAACATATTCAAAATGATGATTACTATCCAACATTTGAAGAAAAATTAGTACATTTGATTTGGTCTATAAATAGAAATCATTCATTTTCAGATGGGAACAAGAGATTGTCTATCACATTAGGAGCACAATTTCTT
>JAZRIM010000016.1:0-46415 GCA_045645265.1 Candidatus Onthomorpha sp. | reverse complement strand
TAACCTCTGCTTTTTATCAATATTTCTATCAATTATACTCTTATGATAAGGTAAATGATTTTGGTATTTGTGAAGAATTTTTTAAATTATTAGATAAACATTATCTTGATTGGAAACATAGTGAATCTTATGCTGAAAATTTAGGCGTTTCTAAGGGACATTTGGATTTTGTTTTAAGAAAAAAAATAGGAAAATCTTCAAAAAGAATGATAGATGAAAGAATTATAACAGAGGCTAAAACTTTATTAAAAGAAACTAATTACCCTATTGAACAAATTGCAAGAGAATTGAGATTTTCTTCAATAGATGTTTTTTCAAGATTCTTTAAAAGAGTTGCAGGTGTAAGTCCAAGTAAATTAAGAAAATAGAATAGCAAAAAAAGTCTTTGATTTTTTAATTTTTTTCTTTGATTTTTTTTGAAAAAGTAAAGACTTTTTTTTGAGCTTTCTTGTACTAAAAAAAATATCTCTTAGGTTTGGTAAATCCTTCCTAAGAGATATTTTGTTTTTTCTTTGTTTTATTTTCCTCTTCCTTGCAGTATTATTACTGCTGTGTAGAATAGAATTTTTATGTCGGTAGAAAGAGAAGGGTTTTCTAAATAAATAAGGTCGTATTTTAGTCTTTCTACCATTTCATCTACCGATTCGGCATATCCATATTTGACTTGTCCCCAAGAAGTTATTCCTGGCTTAATTCTATGTAAGAGTCTGTATTCGGGAGCTTTCTTTACGATTTGATCAATGAAGAATTGACGTTCGGGACGTGGTCCTACAATGCTCATTGTTCCTTTTAAAACGTTGTAAAACTGTGGTATTTCGTCTAATCTCACCTTTCGCATAAAACGACCGAAAGGAGTAATTCTCGGATCTTTATCTCCGCTTGATAACATTGGTCCATTGCTTTCGGCATTTGTGTACATTGAGCGAAATTTGTGCATATAGAATGGCTTTCCTTTGTATCCTATACGTTCTTGTTTGTAGAAAATTGGTCCTTTGCTTGTTGTGTAAACAATAATTGAGGTAATAAGGTAAAGAGGTGAAAGAATTATTATAGCGATTAAGGAAATTAAAATGTCAAATATGCGTTTTAGAATTTGTTGCCAAGGAGCCATTAGCCCTTGTGTTACAGTTATTAGAGGGGTGTTAAAGATTGCGTTTGATTTTACGTTACCCATCAAAATATCTTTTCTGTCTGCTGGTATTTTTATTTCAACATCTTGTCCTGCTAAGCAGATTATGTCAAAGATTTCGTTTTCTTCTTCTTGCTCTAAGGCAATTATTATTTCTTCTATTTTGTATTGTGAAATTATTTCAGTCAATTGGTTTGTTGTTCCTAAGTATTGTAGGGAGAAGAAATCGTTTTTCTTGCCGTTTTTATTGATATATCCTATGATTTTATTGCCTGAGGTTATTTCTTCATTTTGTAAGTCGGTGTATATTTTTAATGCTTTTTCTCCATCGCCTACAATTATGGTCGGAAAGTAGATTCTGTGATTGTGAACGTTGTGTACTTTTATTGTTGTTATGATTAGTCTTGGTACATAAGTCAAAGCGAAATGCAAACTAAACAAAATAAAAAATGAAAGGTAATAATTTTTGTATGTTGTTACGTTGTCGTCAAGCAAAAGTGCGAAAAAAATAATCACAACTCCAAGAAAACAAGTAAAAAATGTTTGAAAGAAATCTTTTAATCGTGATTTTTTATAAATATTTTGGTAATAGCCTTGTACATAATAAAGGATTAACCAGAATAAAGGAAGAATTAGTAATCCGTAATAGAAATTATTATCAACAAAAACTGCGTTTATGTCTTCAAAAGAGCCCGATTCTATGTTTGTTTTTCTAAAAACGAAAAATAAACTCCACGCTATCATTGACGAAAGCACATCAAAAATGACATATTTGATGGTTTGCAATTTTTTATTCATAAAATTATTTGTTCCTTTTTTTATTATTTATTAGGGAAATGTAAAACTTTTATGTTATCAACGTGAACAAATGAATTTTTCGTATTATCTGGATTAAAAGCTTCTAAATATATATAGAAAATAGAAGGGTATTCTAAAATATCCCATGCTTTTGTCAAAATAATGTATGATTTTTGCCATTTATTGTTTTTGGTAGGCGTAAGTCTTACTGCACTTATGTATTTGTTTGCTGAGGCTGAGCTGTTTTTCCCATAGAGTCCTATTTCAAAAGGAATGTTTGAATTATAGTCTATCTCTAAAATAAGTCCGAGCGAGTTGTTGCAAAAAATAGAATCTACTGAAATATATTTGTTATATCCTCCTTCTTCAAAATAAATCGCTCCACAATTACTACCATACTCAACACTGTCGTTTCTAATGACAGTCATAGTTAAAGGTTCCTCTAAGATAACGTCTGCTTGTCTAAAATTAACAAAATAACTCTCAAAAGTTTCTTTAAAAGGCATAACAGCTTTTTCAGAATTGTACATTATGTCTTTTTTATCTAAAACAATTTCTTGCCCAGGCACTAAATCAAGAGTGTCAATATGTGTTGTGTAGAAAGAATATATTTCTCTCATATTGTTCATTCCGTTATATATTATACCAGGTCTTAAATCTATTTTGTGTTTTCCTTCTTTTAGAATAGGTATGGAGCAAGGTATTGGATAAGCTCCTATATATTCGTTATCAACATAAACCCATACGTCTCTTATGTCTTCGGTTAGTAAATCACTTGACTGAGAAAAAGTAAAATCTGGGTTTTCTTCAAGGTTAAATCCTTCAACATAAATATAGGAAGGAATTTCTTGTCCGTTTTTAAATTCATCGCAAGATGATAAACCTAAGGTTAAAAGGAGTGTTATGCAAATTATTTTTTTCATGTTTAATAAATTATTGTTGTTTGCAAAGGTACGAATTATTTTAAATATATTTCGTATCTTTGCTTCTTCGTTTTAAATAAATAGGTTAAAGAATGTTTGTTGATAGTTTTAAGCATAAGGGAATGCGACGCCTAATGGTTGAGCATTTGAATAGAAAGGGAATTAGCGATCAAAGGGTTTTAGATGCAATGAATAGTGTTCCAAGACATTTTTTTTTAGATTCGTCTTTGGATACTTTGGCTTATGAGGATAGAGCTTTGGAAATATTGTGTCAACAAACTATTTCTCAACCCTCTACTGTGGCTTTTCAAACTCAATTGTTAGATGTCTCTCCGTTTGAAAAGATTATGGAAATTGGAACAGGCTCTGGTTATCAAACAAGTGTACTTTGTAAAATGCAGGCAAGAGTTTATACGATAGAGAGATTTAAGCCATTGCATAATTCAGCACAATTGGTTTTTGATGCTTTGAAAATCAAACCAAAATGTTTTTTTGGAGATGGATATTTAGGGCTTCCTGTTTTTGCTCCTTTTGATAAAATTTTGATTACTTGTGCTGCTCCCTCTATTCCAAATACTTTGGTTTCTCAATTGAAGATAGGTGGAATTATGGTAGCACCTATTGGAGTTGATACACAGATAATGTATAGGATTCAAAGGATTTCGGAAACGGAAATCGATGTTCAGTCGTTTGGAGAGTTTAAATTTGTTCCGATGTTAAAAGAAAGGAAATTTTATTGATAAATAACTTTCTTTGGTTATTTTTTTGTAATTTTGCATATTATATTCAATTTATAGAAAATGGTAAAAACGAAAGTTTTATATGTCAATCAGGAAGTTTTCCCTTATTTGGAGTCTGATTTGGCTAATGTAGGAAGATTCCTACCTCAATATGTTCAAGAGCAAGGTAAAGAAGTGAGATTGTTTATGCCTAAATTTGGAGGTGTAAATGAGAGAAAAAATCAGTTACACGAAGTTATTCGTTTGTCTGGTATGAATTTGATAATTGATGATAGCGATCATCAATTGATAATAAAGGTTGCTTCTATTCAATCTGCAAGATTACAAGTCTATTTCATAGATAACGAAGATTATTTCCAAAGAAAAGCAAATGCTCTTGATGCAGAGGGTAATTTATTTCAAGATAATGATGAAAGAATTATGTTCTATGCAAGAGGAGTGTTGGAAACAATTAAAAAACTTAGTTGGAAACCAAATATTATTCATTGTGTAGGTTGGTTTACTGCTTTGTTGCCATTTTATGTTAAGAGAACAGAATATAAAAATAATCCTTTCTTTAATGATAGTAAAGTGGTTTTAAGTTTGTTCAATGACGAGTTTCAAGGTTCGTTGGTTGAAACTTTCTTAAAGAAGTTAAAAGTTGAAGGAGGTACTCAAAAAGATTGGAAAATCTATAAGGAACCTACTTATCTTAATATAATGAAAGCCGCAATCTCATATTCTGATGCTGTTGTTGTTGCGCAAGAGGGCGTAAATCAAGAATTGATAGATTTTGCAATTGCGAATAAAAAGCAAGTTGTTGATTATGCTCCTTTTGAAGAACAAAGAGAGATGATAAATGCTCTTTATGATTCATTGGCAGTTATAGATGAGGAATAAAATATAAGACTATGAGTAAATTAAAGTGGTTGTTGCTCTTACCTTTATTTGCATTGTTTTCATGTGTTGATGAAAATGAAACTTTGGGAATAGATTTGATTGATGAAAATGATAAACTATCGGTAGGATTATTTACAGATGTAAAAATGTCTTCTTGTTTTTTTAAGGAGGATTCTTTACTTACTGCAAATTATAGGTATAATGTGTTTGGAGAATATAAAGATAATAAGTTTGGAAGTGTATCTTCTGCAATTTTTACACAACTTTGCTTATCTTCAACAGCAGAAGATTTTACTACTTTTGCGATAGATTCTATTTATTTAACATTAGCTTATTCTGGAGGATATTCTACGGACACTGCTTTATTAGCATCAAGAATGAAAGTCTCGGTTTATGAACTTAATGAGGCATTAGATTCTACTAAGAAATATTCTTTTGATGATGTAGCTGTAAGTTCTATGCCTATTTTTAGTTCGGAGGTTGATATTGATGTCAATAAAGATATTGTAATAGGAAAAGATACTTTGAATCCTCAATTGCGTTTGAAAATAACAAATAGTGATTTTTGCCAAAAAATACAAAATTTCACAGGAGACAATGATCAATTGCAAGAATTGATAAAAGGTATAAAAATTGTTGCAGAAAAGGTTGATGAAAATGGTTTTATGGCATACGTAGATATGACTTCTTCTGCAACAGGACTTGTTTTGTATTATGAAAAAGATAGTAGAAAACAAACGTATAAGCTAAATTTTCCTGAAAGAGGTAATAGATTTATGCGATATGAATATGATTTTGTTGGAAGTGAAATAAACGGTTTGGAGAGAGATACTTTAGGCTTAAGTAGTGAGTATATCTATTTAGGTAATATGGGAATAAGTATGGCTAAGTTAGATATAGACGAACAGGCTTTTAAGAATTATTGGAAAGATTCTATAAATCAAGGGGCAGAATACAATAATGTTGCGATAAATAGAGCAGTTATTGAAATACCTGTTGCAGATGTTAATCAAAGTGCTTTGCCTATTCAAAAAATATTGTGTTATAGAAAATATATTGCTGATGGCGATACAACTATGGTGTTGATTCACGATGCACAAGTTTCGGATACTTATTATGATGGTATGTATGAACCTTCTACAAATTCATATAGATTGAATGTTACAATGCATTTTGAAAATTATTTAAACGGAAATATTGACGATCTTGATTTATATCTTATTCCAGATGAAAGACGTTCTACTGCAAATAGAGTTGTTCTTAATGGTACAAAGAATCAAACAAAACCAATAAAGATTAGAATAACATATTCAAAACCAAAATAATATTATATGAAAAGAATATTTAACTTCTTATTTATTTTATTTATTAGTGTAAATGTATTAAATGCACAAAAGCCTTATGTAGAATATTGGCACAATGGTCAAAAAGCAACAGAGGGTACTTTGTCAGATAAAAATATAAGAACTGGTGAATGGCGTTGGTTTTATGAAGATGGAAGTTTGCAAAAAATAGGAGAATATAATGACAAAGGTTTAAAAGTTGGAGAATGGAAGGATTATTATTCTGATGGAAAAATACAAAAGCAAGAGTTTTTGTCAGGAAAGGGAGAATGTAAGGCATTTTATGATAATGGGCAATTACAATATTCTTATAACGTAGTTGATGGGTTGAAGCAAGGTGAATATAATGAATTTTACAAAAATGGAAATAAGAAAATACAAGCTTCATATAAGGATAATGCGCTTGATGGATATGCTATTTGGTATTTTTCTGATGGAAAGAAGGATATGGAAGGTGGCTTGAAAATGGGGAAACGTGAAGGTAATTGGATGTATTATTATAGAAGTAATGGTCAAAAAGGAAGTGAAGGCGCTTATGTAGATGATAAAGAAAATGGACGTTGGATTTATTACTATGAAACTTCTGAAAAATGGAGAGAGGGAGATTATCGAAATGGTTTGCGTGAGGGATTGTGGAATACTTATTACGAAAATGGTAAAATTCATCATAAAGGAAGTTATATAGCAGGAAAAGAAGAGGGTATTTGGGAAAGTTATTTTGAGAATGGAGAGATAAATACTCGTGGAGGTTTCGTTGAAGGTAAAATGAGTGGGAAGTGGGAAGTTTTTTATGCAGATGGTTCTCGAAAAACACAAACTGATTATTTGAATGGAGTAAAAAATGGTACGGAGATTTTATATGATGAAAATGGTAGTATATATCAAAAAGCAGATTATAAGGAAGGCGTTGTGAATGGACGATGGGAACGTTATGTTGATGGAGTTTTGATAGAGAAAGGTGCGTATGTTGATGGTAAAAAAGATGGTTTGTGGATTTTTTATGCACAAAATGGGTATAAACAACGTGAACAAGAGTTTAAGAATGGAAAACCAAATGGTAAATGGGTAGAATATTTTTCTGCAAATAAGAAATCTGCGGAAGGAGAATACGCAGACGGACAAAAAACAGGTACTTGGAGAAATTATGATAAGAGAGGAAATGTTTTGTCTGAAACTATTTTTAAAAATGGTAAGAAAATAAAAGAAGAAATTAAGAAAAAATAGTTTGATGAAGAATTTTTTGAATTTGATTCGTTGGAAAAGTATTGTATTGTGTTTTATTGCACTTGTTGTTGTAAGATTTTTCTTGATTAAGCCATTCTATTTAAGTTTTGTTGGAGATTTCGTAAGTCCGATTTCTAATTTAGAATATTTTATTTTTTGTTTTTCTGTTTTACTTATAGCGATTGCATCTGTTTTGATAAACGAATATTTCGATCAAGATATTGATAAGATAAATAGAGCTGAAAAAGATTTGTATATAGGTAAAATTATTTCTGAAAAGAAGGTGCTTTATTTGTTTTACTCCTTGTCTATTATATCTGTTTTAGTAGCTTATGTTATCGGATATTTGAATGGATTTTTGCATTTAGGTTCTTTGATGATTGTTTTTGTTTGTATGTCATATTTTTATTCTCTCAAATATAAAAGAAGTTTTCTTGTAGGAAATATAGTAGTTGCTATATTATATTCAATGGTAGTTTTTCTTCCTGTTTTGTTTGAATTGTTTGCTTTAATGAATACTCCTGGTGGCTTATTTCAAGTTATAATAGGGTCTTTAAAGCAAGAATTATTGTATGTTGCATTATTTTTTACAGCACTTACGTTTTTACTCTCTTTAATCAGAGAAATTGTTTGTGATATGCAAGACGAGGAGGGTGATAGAGAATGTAAATCTAACTCTCTTGTTGTTTTGTTGGGAGAAAAGAAAACAAAAAATATCCTTTATATTCTTACATCTGTTTTTATTGTGATTGCGTTTTATTTTTTGTTTACTCACTATACAGGTGTTGCTTTAATAGTTTGTGCTTTGATTGTTTGCTTACCAATGTTCTTCTTTTTAAGAGAACTTAAAAATGCAAAATCAATTCAAGATTATGGATTTCTTTCTGAATTTTTGAGAATGATGTTTATATCTGGATTGTTTATGATAATAAATATTTATTAGTGAAATGTCATTCTGTAAATTGCTTTCAACAAAAATAGTTTTGGCCTCAAAATCTCCACGAAGAAAACAGCTTTTGGAGCAAATGGGGTTTGGAGTTATTGTTGATACAGTAGATGTTGAAGAAATATTTCCAAAAGATATAGATGTTGAATATGTTGCGGAATATTTGGCAATTAAGAAATCAGAAAACTACACTAAGAAAATAGAAGATAATTCAATTCTTGTAACTTCTGATACAATAGTTGTTGTAGATGATATTATTTTAGGTAAACCTAAAAATGAGCAAGAAGCGAAAGAATTTCTTCGATTATTGTCTGCTAAAAGTCATAGAGTGATTACGGGTTGTTGTTTAAGAAATAATAAGAATATCATAAAGCATTTTTCTCAAAAAACTATTGTTCGCTTTAAAGAATTAACTGAAGAAGAAATAGAATATTACGTAAATAAATTTAAACCCTTTGATAAAGCAGGAGCGTATGGCATACAAGAATGGATAGGGATAGTGGGTATAGAAAATATTCAAGGGGATTATTATAATGTAGTTGGATTTCCTTGTAATAAATTCTTTGAATTAGCAAAAGAAATCGCTGAATAAAAATATTTTTTCTTAACTTTGTCAAAGTAAAACAAAGAAAAAATGAGACTATACACAGAAAACATCGTCAAAAAGTATAAAAAAAGAGTTGTCGTTAAGGGCGTTTCAATAGAGGTGTCTATGGGAGAGATAGTTGGATTATTGGGACCAAATGGAGCAGGAAAGACAACTACATTTTATATGATGACAGGGCTGATAAAACCATATTCAGGTAAGGTGTTTTTAGACGATGTAGATATTACAGATATGCCAATGTATAAACGAGCTCAAGAAGGCATTGGTTATCTTGCACAAGAAGCTTCTGTTTTTAGGACCTTATCGGTTGAAGATAATATAATGTCAATTTTGGAATTTAACAACAAACTCTCAACCAAGGAAAGGGAAGAAAAAATGAATGCTTTGTTAGAAGAGTTTAGTCTAACTCATATAAGAAAAAGCAAAGGAATTCAACTTTCTGGAGGAGAAAGAAGACGAACAGAAATAGCAAGAGCATTAGCTGCTGATCCAAAGTTTATTTTATTAGATGAACCATTTGCAGGGGTAGATCCTATTGCGGTGCAAGATATTCAAAATATTGTAAAAGACTTAAAAAACAGGAATATTGGGGTGTTAATAACAGACCATAATGTTCATGAAACATTGTCAATAACAGATAGAGCTTACTTACTTATAGAAGGAAGTGTGTTTCGCTATGGAACTCCGCAGGAATTGGCAAATGATGAACAAGTTAGAAAAAAATATTTAGGAGATAATTTTGAGTTAAGATAATTATGTTGTTGATTTATGTAGATAAATTAACTAATAGACTGGGTTACACTTTAAATTTAGTGTTTAAGGAACTGATGTCGGTGAAGTATTCTATTACAGTAGATAAAGAATACTTTATTCAGCATGATGGTCCTAAGTTATCTTATACTAATCAACAAATAACAGATGAACTTTTTTTAGTTTGTTCACCATTGTTGTTTCAAACTATAATAGAAATAGTAGATATAAATTATTTTGAAAAAGATAATACACCTTATATTTTTAAATCATATTCTAAAGATTCAATATGTGATTTTGATGTTTTGGCTGCAAGTTTTTATTTGGTTTCTCGATATGAAGAATATTTGCCGTATGTAAAAGACAGACATTCTCGTTTCAAGGCAGAAGATAGTTTGGCTTATAAAAAAGGTTTTTTAAAAAAACCTATTGTTAATATATGGGTAAATGAATTAAAAGCAAAAATACAAAATCGTTATCCTAAATTATTCTCACAAAGTAATAAATATATCTATGTAAATACGATAGATATAGATTCTGCATATTCTTATACTTGCAAGGGATTTACAAGAAATGTATTAGGTCTTTTTAGAGATTTGATTAAAGGAGATATTTCTCTTTGTTTTGAGAGATTAAAAGTTCTTTTTAAAACTCAACAAGATCCTTATGATACTTTTGATTTTATAATTTCATTGGTTGAAAAATATGATATAAATACTATATTTTTTGTTTTGTTTGGTGATTACGGAAAATATGATAAGAATATAAATCCATATAATAATAAGTTTAAAAGGTTGGTAAAACATTTATGTGATTATGGTAAAGTAGGAGTACATCCTTCTTATGATAGTTTTGATTATCCTCAGTTAATTACTACTCAAACAAAAATGTTGGAAGAAACTTTACATAAACCTATTAAACGTTCACGTTATCATTATTTGCATTTTCGTTTGCCCGAAGGGTACAGAAATTTGATAGCGACAGGAAGTATTGAAGATGATTTTTCGATGGGGTATTCTGAAAACATAGGTTTTAGAGCAGGTATTTGTAGTAGTTTTAATTTTTATGATTTAGCTCAGGATTATGAAACAAAATTAAGGGTACATCCTTTTGCATATATGGACGTGGCTTTAAAAAATGGATTAAAACTTTTACCTGAACAAGCAATAGAAGAAATAAAGCAAATGACAGATGAGGTAAGGCAAGTTGGAGGAGAAATGATAAGTATATGGCATAATGAAAGTCTTTCGGATAAAAGAGAATGGGCAGGTTGGAGAGAGGTTTATAAAAAAATGATAGAATATAATTTTAACTGAAAATAAATATGATAGTAGTCACTGGAGCAGCAGGATTTATAGGAAGTTGTATGCTCCGTAAATTAAATAATGAAAACGTAACAGATATTGTTATAGTTGATGATTTTTCTAAAACAGAAAAAATAAATAATTATTTGCATTCTATTTTTTCTTTGAAAATAGATAGAGCAGATTTTATAAATTGGTTTAAAGAAAATGCTAATCAGGTTGAGGAAGTATATCATTTAGGAGCAAGAACTGATACAACAGAGTTTGATTGGAATATTTTTGTTGAATTAAATCTTGAATATACGCAAAATATTTGGAAAATCTGTGCTAAAAATAATATTCCAATGGTTTATGCTTCCTCTGCGGCTACTTATGGAGAAGGAGAAAATGGTTATGTTGATGATTTAAATCTTATTTCTCAACTAAAACCGCTTAATCCTTACGGACGTTCAAAGCAAGAATTTGATTTGTGGGCATTATCACAAGATAAAAAGCCTCCTTTTTGGGCTGGATTAAAATTTTTTAATGTTTATGGGCCAAATGAATATCATAAAGGAAGAATGGCTTCTGTAATATTTCACTCTTTTAATCAAATAACAACTACAAATAAAGTGAAATTATTTCGTTCACATAGATCAGACTATAAAGATGGTCAGCAAATGAGAGATTTTGTATATGTTAAAGATGTTGTTGATGTATTATTTTATTTGATGACTCATAAACCTCAAAGCAGTATATATAATCTTGGGTCAGGTAAGGCTCGTAGTTTTTATGATTTAGCTTCTGCAACTTTTTCTGCTATGGCTAAAAAAGAAATTATAGAATACATAGATATTCCAGCTGATATAAGAGATAAATATCAATATTTTACAGAAGCTTCTATGGATAAATTAAAATCGGTTGGTTACAATAAACCATTTTATTCATTAGAGGAAGGTGTAAAGGATTATGTGCAAAATTATTTAATTAAACTAACGTATTTTTAGTTATGAATTACAAATCTAAATTACACGATATAAAGGCATTTGTTTTTGATTATGATGGTGTGATAAGTGATGGAAATATTTGGTCTGCAAATGATCAAATAATTGTTCGTAGTGGAAATGTCAAAGATGGTTATGCAATACAATATGCTTTGAGAAAAGGATATATTGTTGCCGTTATTTCTGGTGGGAGTGGTAATAGTATAGCTTCACGTATGGCGATGTTAGGTGTAAAAGATGTATATTTAGGTTCTCATCGTAAAAAAGAAATCTTTACGAAATTTTTAGACGAAAAACAATTGTCAGCAAATCAAGTGCTTTATATGGGAGATGATATTCCTGATTATGATGTAATGCAAATGGTTGGTGTTGCTACGTGTCCTGCTGATGCTGCAGAGGAAATAAAACATGTTTCGGATTATATTTCTCATAAAAATGGAGGTTGTGGTTGTGTACGAGATGTTATTGAACAAGTAATGAAACTGCAAAATAAATGGTTTGACGAAGACGCAAAAGCATGGTAAAAACACAAAAAATACTATTTGTTTTATTATTGATTTGTTTTATTGGAATAGAACAAAGAATAATATTCGCTCAGACTCAAAAAGAATTTGAGTGTAAAGCGACTTATTATCATAATATGTTTGAAAACAGACGTACATCTTCAGGTGAAATATTTTCGCAAAAAAAATACACGGCAGCTCACAAAACGCTCCCACTACACACTATAGTTAAAGTTACAAATTTATCTAATGGTCGTTCTGTATTAGTTAAAGTGAATGATAGATGTCCTAAAAAGGGTGTTATAGATTTGTCTCTCATTGCAGCCAAACAAATATTATTACATAAAACAGGGACGGCAAAAGTAAAAGTAGAAATAATGGGAGAAGATTATGTGAATATTTGGGAAAATCAAGAAGAAGTATTAAAAAAACTTAATGAAGAAAATATATCAGATAGTGTTCGTAATTATAAGATAGATTCAATATTTTCTTTAAAAGAAACTATAAACGAATCTGCTTTTAATTTTTCTTTTTATGTGCGATTGTGTTCAATAGATGATATAGCGGAGATAGATGATATAAGAGAGCAATTACCAATAACCTATAAAAACATGATAAAAACAGAAAAAGTTCTAAATACGGATTATTATTATGTAAACATAGGACCATTTATAACTATAAAATTAGCAGAACAAGCTCTCAAAGACTTAAAAAATACATATAAATCAGCATACATTGTTAAAAAGAAATAAAAATACATTTTTTTATAATTTGTTTAAAATCAATATTTAAAGAATAGAATTGAAAATAGTTATTAACAAAAAAACGAATAAAACTTCTTTTTTATAAAGTTTTTTTTTACTTTTGCACGACTGCTTTCTAAATTATTTAGACATTTTGGGAAGTTGAAAAGATATAAAATAAAAAGTGAATGTTACAATTTGTACAAGATAAATACAAACGATTCGTGAAATTAAGTACGTTGATTTACGTACTGGTTTTGGCATTGTCAGCACCATTTTCATTGTGCGCACAGCAAGAGCCACAGTTTTCACAATATATGTTTAATCGTTTGTCCTATAACCCAGGTTATGCAGGTAGCAATGGCGCTATATGTTTAACAGGTTTTTATCGCAATCAATGGATGGGTATGGGGCTAACAGATGTTTATGGAGAAGCCTCGTCAGCCTCTACAGGAGAGACGATGAATTTTTCTTTTGATATGCCAGTAAGATTTCTTCATGGAGGAATTGGAGCAACCGTAATATCAGATAAAATTGGGTACAGAGATAATCTTCATGCAAAGATAGATTATGCGTTTAGAATACAGTTTCCTACTGGTAATTTAGCGATAGGTGTTGAAGCTCAATTGTTTAATTCTACTTTAGATAAATCACAGTTGATAGGTGGAGATACTTACGGCGAAGATGATCAAATAGGAACAAGTTCGGATCCAGTCTTAGGGGATTTGTCAGAGCAAAGTGATTTTCTTTTTGATTTGGGAGCAGGGATTTATTATCAAATACCAGGTAAACTATATATAGGTTTATCAACTTCAAAATTATTACAAACATCAAGCGAAAATTTGTATTGGGATAATAGAAGATTTTACTATATACTTGCAGGATATGAGTGGGCTCTTCCTGCATATCCTTCATTGAGAATACTGCCTTCTGCGTTGGTTAAAACGGATTTTGTGTCTAAATCAGCTTATCAAGTAGATGCGTCGTTGTTAATGGAGTGGGAACATAAAATTTGGGGTGGAATGACATATAGAGTTCAAGATGCAATGGTATTGATGGGTGGTGTGGCATTTGGTGATTTTAAATTAGGGGTGTCATATGATATTCCAACATCAAGAGTCTCTACACAATCTTTTGGCTCGTTAGAGTTGTTTGCAAGATTCTGCTTCAAGATAGAGAATCCTCCTAAGCCGCCTACAATTTACAGAAATACGAGAAGATTTTAAGTAGATAAAATTGAAACATATAAAGTAAAGATTACGTATTTTATTAAAATAAGAAAACAATTTGTGATATGAAGAAAATATTTTTGTTAATTTCAACAGCCTTTCTGATGTTTAGTTGTGGCTCTTCTGATAAAGGGGAAGTCATAGGTGTACAAGAAAGACCAGATTTCTTGGATATGCAACCTTATGGTATGGTTGACGTGCCTCAAGGAAGTTTCTTAATGGGATCTTCTGATGAAGATGTTTATAAACTTTATGATTGGCAACCTAGAACAGTACAAGTGCAATCCTTTTGGATGGATGAAACCGAAATCACAAACAATGAGTATCGTCAGTTTGTGTATTGGGTAAGAGACTCTATTGCATATAGATTATTGGGAGAAGATTTTGCTGAGACATATTTGATTGAGGCAGATCAATGGGGTGAAGAATTGGATACTCCTATGATAAATTGGAGTAAGAAAATAGATTGGACATTAGAAAATGCAGATGAAAGAGAAGCGTTAGCTGAATTGTTTGTTCCAGTTGAAGAAAGATATTATGGCGCTATGCAAATAGATGCTAAAAGATTGAATTACGAATATTATTGGATAGATCTTAGAGCAGCAAGTCAAAAGAATTTTGAAACAACATCATCAGAGGAATATAGAGGCTCTTCTTTTGCTTCACGTCCTGATGGATTGAATAACAAGAATAAATTCTATAAAAGAGAAGTTATTAATGTATATCCAGATACATTATGTTGGGTACATGATTATTCTTACTCTTATAATGATGCTGCTACACGTTCGTATTTTAGTCATCCAAGATATGATAATTATCCAGTAGTTGGAGTTTCCTATAAGCAAGCAAAAGCATTTTCTGTATGGAGAACTTTGATGATGAATAATTATTTGGCTAAAAAAGAATATGAAAGAATGGAAGACTTCCGCTTACCAACCGAAGCAGAATGGGAATACGCAGCAAGAGGTGGAGTAGATGGAGCACCTTATCCTTGGGGAGGACCATATGTAAGAAATGGAAACGGATGTTTTATTGCAAACTATAAACCGTTAAGAGGAAATTATGGAGATGACGGAGGTGTAACACCAATATTAGTTGCCCACTATGCTCCTAATGGATTTGGATTATACGATATGGCAGGAAATGTTGCAGAGTGGTGTGAAGATGCATACAATGAATCTGCATATAACTTTGCACACGATTTGAATCAAGTAAATGTTTACCTTGCATCAGAGGATGATGCTCCTGTAATGAAAAGAAAAACAGTTAGAGGAGGTTCTTGGAAAGATCAAAAATATTTTATACAAACAGCAACTCGTTCGTATGAATATCAAGATTCAGGGAAAAGTTACATAGGATTCCGTTGTGTACAATCTTATTTAGGTCGTGTAAGAGGAGATAATCCTAAAACATCTTCAAATGTATATGTAGAATAAGAAAATTTAAAATAAAGATACTAATTAAAACAATTAAAAAAATAAAGAAATATTATGGGATTTATAGATAAAATAGTAAATAGTAAAGCTTATAAAGAAACAACAGCAAAATTATATGGTATGGGTGCTGCGGTCGTAATCGTTGGAGCCTTATTCAAAATCAACCACTGGCCAGGTGCAGGTCCAATGCTTATCGTAGGTATGGGTATTGAAGCGTTGATTTTCTTCGCATCAGCGTTTGAGCCATTACACGTAACATACGATTGGAGTTTAGTTTACCCTGAATTAGCAGGAATGGAAGATGCTCATGGACACGCATCAGAAAAGGAAAAGAAAGAAAAGAAAAAAGATAAAAAAGGAGAAGCAGCACAAGGTGTTGAAAGTGGAGTTATTGGAGGAGTTGTTGGTGGAACAATGATAGGCGGATTGTCTAATACTCAAGCGTTAGATAAAATGTTAGAAGATGCAAAAATAGGACCAGAATTAATAGAAAGTTTAGGGAAAGGTTTACAAAACCTTTCTACAACAACATCTGGTTTGAACAATATAGCAGGAGCGGCAGCTGCATCAGAAAAATTCACTTCAAACATAAGTGTTGCATCAGAATCAGTAGTAGAATTATCATCTGCATACAAGAAAACTGCGGATAATTTAAATAAAGACTTATTGGTGTCAGGAGAATACTTATCATCAGTACAAGAAGCAACATCAGCTGTTTCTACATTAGCAAATATTTATAAAGAAACTGCTAATACACTTTCAGTTGGAGATGCATCTTATTTAGATGAATTAAAAACTATGGCATCAAGTCTTTCTTCAATTAATGCTTTATACGAAATGCAAATTCAAAATTCTTCTACTCAATTAGAAGCAACAAAAGCAGTTCAAGAAAGAATAGACAATTTAGTTGTGAACTTTGCAGATACAGCAGAAAACGTGTTAAGATACAAAGAACAAGTAAATGCACTTTCAAAGAAAGTAGGAGCATTGAACGATATATATGGAAATATGCTTGCTGCAATGCAAACAAAAGCATAGTTTTAAAACAATAAAGTAAAGAAAGAAAATAATTTTTTAAATAAATAGAGAACTATGGGTGCTACGAATTGTCCGGAAACGCCGAGGCAGCGAATGATTTCAATGATGTACTTGGTTTACACTGCGATGTTGGCCTTGAACGTTTCTGCAGATATAATCAATGCTTTTGTTACAGTAGGTGATAGTGTTGAAGTAACCAATAAATTGATGGCAGGAAAAGCTGAGGGTACTTATATCGCCTTTGAAAACGCTTACAATGGAAATCCTGGAAAAGTAGGAGCAAATTGGGCGAAAGCACAAGAGGTTAGAGAGAAAACAAAAAAAATGTTAGAATACATAGATAACATTAAATATGAATTACATGTTGCGGTAGATGGTTTAGAAGGAGGTGTTGCTGAATCTAAAAAACTATTAAGTGAAAAAGGTTTCTCTGCAATAGTAAAGAAAGACAACTATGATATTCCAACAAATTACTTTTTAGCAGGTACAGAAGATGGTTCTGCTGGTAAGGCAATAGAATTGAGAAAGAAGATAGAAGCATATCAAGCAGATATGCTTACATATGCTCAAAGCGAGGCCTACAAGAAGCAGTTAAAAGCAATGCAAATTATCACAGAAGGAACTTGGAGAGATGCACAAGACCAAGAAAAGAATTGGCAAATGTACAATTTCTACCATACTATTATCACAGCTGATATGGTGCTTTTGAATAAGTTTAAATCAGAAATTCAAAATGCAGAAATGGACTTGGTAAATCACTTATACTCACAAATATCTGCTGATGACTTTAAATTTGACCAAGTAGTTGCGAGAGTATTACCAAAATCCACTTATATTATTCAAGGTGGTCAGTATGAGGCAGACGTAATAGTTGCGGCATACGATTCAAAAAGTGAACTTAGAGGAGAGGTTAGAGGACAAAATATTGTTGGTGACTCAGGAATGTTGAAGTTGAAATTTGGAGCAGGAGCATTGGGACAACAAAAGTATAAAGGTACAATATTCGTTAAAAAAGAATCAGGAGAGGTTCCTTACGAATTTGAAAGTGAATATTTTGTTGCTGCACCATCTGCAACAATTTCTCCAACCAATATGAATGTATTCTACATAGGAGTTGATAATCCTGTATCAATATCAGTACCTGGCGCAAATTCAAAAGATATTCTTGCAACAGTGTCAGGAGCAGGAGCAACATTAACAAAAGTTAAAGACGGCGAGTACACAGTTAAGGTTACTAAACAAGAGACATGTCAAATCAATGTAAGAGCTAAAATAGCTGGTAAAGAAATGGACATGGGTACAATGAAGTTTAGAACTAAACGTATTCCTAATCCTATTGCTATGGTTGGAAAACAACAGGGAGGTAAAATAGATAAAGAAGTTTTAGCTGCACAAGGTGGTCTTCGTGTAGAAAAAGGAGATTTTGATTTCCCTGTAACATATAGAATATCTTCATTCAAAATACAAGTTATTGGCGGAGGAGATGCAAAACCTGCAACATCAGTAACAGGAGCAAAATTCCCACCAGATATAATAGCTCAAATAAAGAAAGCAAGAAGAGGTTCTAAAATTTATATAGAAGATATAACAGCTATTGGACCAGTTGGAGAAGTTCAAGTGTCTAATAAGGATATGATATTTACAATTAAATAATATTTTGTGATTATGAAAAAAATAGAAGTTATATTATTGGGCTTATTTTTATTCTTATCACCAGCATTATTTGCTCAAGTGGTAGATGAACCAGAAGATAATTTTGACGGATTTTACGAAAAAGAATCAGAAATTATTGAAAATGGTAAAAAAGCATTTGAATTCCCTTATGTTAGAGAAGCAGATGTTATTTGGGCTCATAGAGTTTGGAGAGTAATAGACTTTAAAGAAAAAATTAACCAAGTATTTTATTATCCAATAGTGCCAGATCAAGGTAGAAAAAACCTGTTTACAATCTTAGATGAAGCATTGACAGAAGGACGTATAAGAGGTTTTGATGATGATATGTTTTCTAAGGAAGTAAATTGGGAAGAATTGAAAGCAAACCTTGGAGGAAGTGAAATTATCTCAAGATGGGAAACAGATATGGACGGAATGGAAATAGAAACATTTGATACTGTTTACACATCTCTAAAAGCAGAAGATATTACAATGTTACGTATCAAAGAGGATTGGTTTATTGACAAAAATCGCTCTGTAGAAGATGTAAGAATAATAGGTTTTGCCTTAATCTATTTGCAACAAAAAGAAGAAGGAGTACCTCCTGTTCAAATCCCTCTTGCTTGGATAAGATACAATGATCCTGAGGTGAGAGAATTATTGACAAATTCAGAAGTCTATAATATGGATAATGACAGAGCAAGACGTTCATATGATGATATATTCCGTAAAAGAATTTTCGCAAGTTATGTGATTAGAGAGTCCAACGATTTTAATAGACGTATAGAAGACTATGCTAGAGGAATAGATGCTATAATGGAATCTCAAAGAATAGAAGATTATCTATTCGAAATGGAAGAAGATATGTGGGAATACTAATCTTTCCTGCTTTAATAAAAGAAAGCTTGTCTAAGTTAAATTAGACGAGCTTTTTTTCTTTGTTTTAGGAAAATAAAACAAAGAAATATTTTTTTAATTCTTTGAAATAATTTGCTAAAACAAAGAAAAAAATTTCTTAATATATTGAAAGAAGAGATTGTTTACTATTAAAAAAAGAGAAAGTGTTGAATAATAATCGTAAGGCATTGCTTTTTTCGTCCTTTGTGGTGCTTTATTTTGCATTGGTTTTGTGTGTACATCTTCTTATGCAGAATAATGATGTGCATTATTTGTTTAGAAAAATTCTTCCTACGTATGAGGTGAGTTTAGATGAGTCTTGGAATAAAACGATAACGAATTCTAATAAGCCTTTTGAGAAAATTACTTCTGAAAAGATGACTGTTTGGGACGGCTCTCACTATAATTTTATTAAAAAAGAGATGTATTCTGATATTAAAAACTTTGCTTATTATCCTTTGTTTCCTTTGTTTTGGAAAGCTACGTGTTTATCTACTCTTGGTATAAGTTTGTTGAATATTCTTTTATTTGCAGGCGGTATGTTTGTGATATTTAGAATTTTTGTCAACAATCTTTCTTGGAAACATTTGCTTTTTTTGCTTTGTGTGCCATATATGGTTATTTTTATGATGCCTTATTCGGAGGCGCTGTATTTTGTTTTTATTGCGTTAGGACTTTATGGATTTTTACAAGAGAAATATTGGCTCTATTTTGTTGGTTTTCTTTTGGCCTCTATGACTAAATCTTCCTCTTTATTGTTTGTGATTTTGTTTTTGTGTTTAGAGGGCTTAAATGCTTTAAATCACAGAAATATTTCTTTGTTTTTTAAAAATATTTTAAAGAATATTTTTCCTGTTGTTTTGGGAATGTTTTTGGTTATGCTGTTTCAGTGGATTATGGGTGCACCTTCTTTTTTTCAATCAATTATTTCTCAAAAATATTGGGGGAAATCGCTTTCTTTACCTGAATTACCATTTACTTTTTGGTCAAATGAGAGTAGGAGTATAACGGTTCCTTTTCTTTGTCTTTACTTTTTGCCAATGTTGGCTGTCTTAGGGCGAGAATTTGTGCTTTCTTTAAGAAATAAAGAGAAAAAAGAGTTTGATAAATGGAAATATGTTAGATTGATTTGTGTTATTTTTCTTGTAGGTAATGTGTTTACTGCTCTTTTTACTCAGCATGGAGGTTTGTATTCTTTGGCTCGTTATCTTTTAGCTACACCTTTCTTTGTGTTTTTATTGTTTGATATAATCAATTCTACAAGAAATATTTTTTGGCAAATAGGTTGTTTATCAATAGGTTTGGTAACAATAATTATTTGTAAGGATTATTTTTCTAATGCAGATTTTTTTGGTACTTATATAGTGATAGTTACATCTTTTTTAGTTTATTTTCATAGTAGAATTAGCTTAAAAATTCTTTATCCTATTTTATCAATTATTATATTGTTAAATGTGTGTTGGACGGCTTATATGTTTAATTGTTTTCTTTTAAATGGTTGGATTTTTACTTAATATTTTGTTATTCAAACTTTTTTTGTATCTTTGCAAACCCTATTTAAGATAATTTTGATAGATAATAAAAGTAACTAAATAACATAATAAAGAAATGACAAAAGCAGAAATTGTTGCAGAAATTGCACACAGAACAGGCATAGAAAAAATGGTAGTTCAAGAGTCAGTAGAAGCTTTCATGACAGTTTTGAAAGAGGCTTTGACAAGAGAAAATGCTGAAAACGTGTATTTGAGAGGTTTCGGAAGTTTCATAGTTAAGAAAAGAGCAGAAAAAACAGGTAGAAATATTTCAAAGAATACAACAATAATTATACCTGCTCACTATATTCCTTCTTTCAAACCTGCAAAGGTGTTTATGGAATCAGTTAAGAAAAATGTAAAACAAGTAAAATAAGCATTAAAAATAATATTTGAAGTTATGCCAAGCGGAAAAAAGAGAAAAGGTCATAAAATGGCTACTCACAAACGTAAAAAACGTTTAAGAAAGAATAGACATAAAAAGAAATAATTTCTTTTGGACTTAGTGTCTATGTAAGGTTATTGCGAAACATTTAGACATACATCTTATGTTTCGCAATATTTTTTTGTTTAATCATCTTTAAAAAACTATTCAAGTGGATAAGGATTTGATAATTGATGCTTCCTCTCCTAACGGTGTAGATATTGCTCTTTTGGAAGACAAGAAGTTAGTTGAGTTGCATCGTTCAAAATCGGAATCTCAACACATTGTTGGTGATATTTATCTCGGGCAAATCAAGAGAATTATGCCCGGATTGAATGCTGCATTTGTTGATGTCGGTTATGAAAAAGATGGTTTCCTACATTATCTTGATTTAGGATTGTATTACTCTTCAATGAAACGATTTACTAAAATGGGAATCAATAATTCGTTGGAGAATATCAATCTAAGCTCTCTAAAAGAACCTCATTTAGAAAAAAATGGCTTAATAAATGACCATGTAAAACAAGGACAGCTAATTTTAGTGCAAATTAGCAAAGAGCCAATCTCTACAAAGGGTCCTCGTCTTAGTGCAGAAATATCTTTTGCGGGAAGATTCTTGGTTTTAGTCCCTTTTTCAAATAAGGTTTCTATTTCTCAAAAAATAAAAAATACAGAAGAAAGAAATCGCCTCAAAAGATTGATTCATAGTATCCGTCCAGAAGGCTTTGGAATCATTATCCGAACCGTTGCAGAAGGGCAATCCGTTGCCGATTTAGATAATGATTTGAGAGATTTGATGTCAAAATGGGACGAATTGATTAAAAAACTACCGAAATCCTTACCTCCATGTAAGATGATTTCAGAGATGGATAAATCTTCTGTAATAATAAGAGATATGCTTACCGAAGAGTTTACAAATATCTATGTAAACGATGTGGATATGTATGAAGAACTCAAAGCATATATTTCAAATATCTTTCCAAAAATGGAAGATATTTTGCATTTGTATAAAATGCAAACGCCAATCTTTGAACAATTCAGTGTCGCCAACCAAATTCGCAGTTCTTTTGGAAAAGTAGTAACCATAAGAAGTGGGATTTACTTGGTAATAGAACAAACAGAGGCTATGCATGTAATAGATGTTAATAGCGGACACAGAATAAAATCGGGACAAGACCAAGAAGAAAACGCTCTAATGGTGAATTGTGAAGCTGCTGTTGAAATTGCACGTCAGATGCGTTTAAGAGATTTGGGCGGAATCATAGTTATAGATTTTATAGATTTGAATTTAGCATCAAATAGAAAGATTCTTCTTGATAAAATGAATGAAGAATTGAAAAAAGATAAAGCAAAACACACTGTATTGCCATTAAGTAAGTTTTGTCTTATGCAAATCACTCGTCAAAGAGTGAGACCTGCTGTTGATGTTGATTTATCAGAAGTTTGTCCTTTGTGTAACGGAAGTGGTAAAATAAAATCTTCAATGGTAGTTGTGGATGAAATAGAGAGTGATATAAAATACCTTGCGCAAGAACAAAATGAGAAATCTCTAACTATAATAGTGCATCCGTTTGTACGTTCATATATAATTGCAGGTTTATTTAAATCTATTCGCCGAAAGTGGCAGAAAACGTATAAAATAAAAATTAAGATTATTTCTTCCTCCGATTATGGAATAATGCAATATTCTTTTTTAAATGCAGATAATGAAGAGGTAAAATTGTAGGAAACATAAAAAAAAGAGAGAAATTCAATTTCTCTCTTTTTTTATGTGATCTAGTCAGGATTCGAACCTGAGACCTACTGCTTAGAAGGCAGTTGCTCTATCCAGCTGAGCTACTAGACCGACCCTTAAAAAAAAGAACCATTCTTTTGGTTCCTTTGTCGGGGTAGCAGGATTCGAACCTGCGACCTCCACATCCCAAATGTGGCGCGATAACCGGACTACGCTATACCCCGTTTTCCTTTTCCCAATGTAGAATCTTCTGCGGAGAGAGGGGGATTCGAACCCCCGGTACCCGTTATTAGGTACGACAGTTTAGCAAACTGTTGGTTTCAGCCACTCACCCATCTCTCCAATTCTACTAAGAAAAACTACGTTTCTTGTGAATTGGGATTGCAAAATTACGTCTTTTTTTTAAATCTGCAAATTTTTTTAAACTTTTTTTATTTTTTTTTGTAATTATATAAGCCTTTTTATTTTTTATGTATTGAAAATCAGAATGTTGATGTAAATATTATTTTTTACAATTTAAGTTTTAAATTATTTTTTTATTTTTGTAAATAGATAAAAGCAAACTTAAACAATAAGAAAAATATGAATTTTATAGGAATAATCATAGGAATTGCAACGTTTCTTATCATTGGATTGTTTCATCCAATAGTAATAAAAACAGAATATTATTTTGGGGCAAAATTTTGGTGGATATTTCTTTTAGGAGGTATTTTGTTTTCAGTTTTATCAATTATTGTAGAAAATTATATCATTTCCACGATATTTGGAGTTATAGCTTTCTCATCATTTTGGAGTATTTTAGAATTAAAACAACAAAAAGAAAGAGTAAAAAAAGGTTGGTTTCCAAAGGGGCCAGGACATAAAGAATAGGTGTTTTTTATATTTAAATTATACTTTTATTTGTTTTATTTGCGTTAAATAAAGATAACCAACAAGTAAATGCAAGAAAAATTTAAAATTTTTGACGATAATCTTCTCTTGTTTGAGTCTATGTTAAGAGATATACGCAATTCCAAGCAGAGTGTTTGGATTGAAATATTTCGTTTTAACAAAGATGCAATGGGAGAAAAGTTTCGCTCACTTCTTGCAGAAAAATTAAAAGAAGGAATAGAGGTTAAATTACTTGTTGATGCGTGGGGGACGGGGAGAGATAAGACATTTTTTGAGCCCTTAATAAAAGAAGGTGCAGAAGTAAGGATTTATCGAAAAATGAAGTTTGGTAAAGCATTTCTTGCAAAGAATCACTGTCGCAATCATAGGAAATTAGTAATTATAGACTCAGAAATAGCCTACATAGGTTCGTCAAACATTTCTGCATACTGCTTAAATTGGCGAGAACTTAACCTAAGAATAAAAGAAGAAGCACTATTAGCAATTTTTAGACGCTCTTTCAAAGATAGTTTCCGTTCCTTTGAGCGCTATTCCTTTAAAAATATAGGCTCAAAGCGACACTTACATTCAGGAGAATGGGTCTTTATACAAGATTTTCCAAATATCTATCGACAAAAGATAAAAACCAAATACGAAAGAATGATTTCAAAAGCAAAAAGCGAAATAATAATAGAAACACCCTACTTTTTGCCAGGATATAACCTTAGAAAAAAACTTTGTGAATCCTCACAAAGAGGAGTAAACACAATTGTAGTAATACCAATACATTCAGACGTAAAATTTGTAGATATAATCAGAAGACACTACTTAGGAATGCTACATCAAGCAGGCGTAAAAATCTACTTTTACACACAAAGCAACCTACACTCCAAAGGATTGATGATAGACAATGAAATATTTTCAATAAGTTCTGCCAATTTAGATTACAGAAGCTTTCGTTATCAATACGAATTAGCACTTATAGGCACAGAAAACACTATGATACCACAATTACGAGAACATTTTGATTCCACATTAAAGCATTGCACATCGTTTAACTATCAAGAATGGAAAAATCGCTCACTATTTCAGCGAGTAAGTGAAATAATCCTCATTCCTTTCAGGTATTTATTTTAATAATACAGACAAATAGTCATAAATTCTTATCTTTGCAAATTCAAAATCACACACTATGCAAAATATTGATATATCTGCGGTAAAAAAGAATTTCAGAATAATTGGCAACGACAACAAATTAAATGAAGCAGTAAGCATTGCAGTTAGAGTTGCACCAACAGATTCCACTATTGTAATCACAGGAGAAAGCGGAGTAGGGAAAGACGTTTTTGCACGCATAATTCATCAAAATAGCAGAAGAAAACAAAACAACTATATCGCAGTAAACTGTGCCGCAATACCAGAAGGCACAATAGAAAGTGAGTTATTCGGACACATAAAAGGCTCTTTTACAGGAGCAGATAAAGATAGGAAAGGCTATTTTGCAGAAGCAGACAAAGGAACAATATTTTTAGACGAAATAGGAGAACTCCCAATTACCACACAATCGAAATTATTAAGAATTTTAGAGAACGGCGAAATCATTCCCGTAGGCTCCTCAAAAGCAACAAAGGTAGATGTAAGAGTAGTAGCAGCAACAAATGTCAATCTCTACAAAGCAGTAGAAAAAGGCAAATTTAGAGAAGACCTTTATTATAGATTAAACCAAGTAGTTATAAATGTACCCTCGCTAAGAGAAAGAAGAGAAGACATACCACTATTGTTTCGTTATTTTTCTCGCGAACATGCAGACAAATATCAAGTACCGCGAATTAACCTCTCGCAAGATGCAACAGAATATCTTAAAAACTATCGTTGGAAAGGCAATGTAAGAGAACTAAAAAACATAGCAGAAAGAATATCTATTTTGGAAATGAATAGAGAAATAGACTTGCCGACCTTGCAAAAATACATTCCTATCTTAGAAAAGCTACCTATGTTAACCGAACAAAGAGAAGAAGCCTCAGAAAATAGAGATGACATCATAAGAATGGTATTGCAAAACCACAAAGACGTATTAGAGTTAAGAAATGAATTAGAACAGCTAAAAAACTTTGTAAGGCAATTATTAGAAACAACAAACATTCAACAAAAATCACTACTTTTACCCTCAAACGAAGAAGAAGAGTTTATAACAATGGAAGAAACACAGCCGACACAAAACCTTAAAGACATAGAACGCACAGCAATAATAGAAGCCTTAGAAAGAAACAATGGAAAACGAGGCTTAGCCGCAAAAGAATTAGGATTTTCCGAACGCACTCTTTACCGCAAAATAATAGAATACGGACTAAACAACAAAGAATGATGATAACAATCACTCTTCCTTACTCCAAAAGCATTAGCAATAGGCTTTTGATTATGCACTTCTTATCACAAAGCAAAATAGCATTGACACATCTCTCGCAATCAGACGACACACTCCTTCTGCAAAACATATTACAAAACATAACAAATAAACAAACAAATACATTCAACACTCACAACGCCGGGACAACAACACGCTTTCTCATAGCCTTACTTTCCACACTTGAAGGCAATTGGCAAATAAATGCCGATGAGAGAATGAATTTTCGTCCCATACTTCCGTTACTTGAAGCATTAAAACAATTAGGAGCCGACATAGAAACAAACTCAGAAACAAAGATATTTCCCCTCAAAATCAAAGGAAAAAAACTCCAAAGCAAAAATCCCATAAAACTATCCTCAATAAAAAGCAGTCAAATCGTAAGTGCAATAGCAATGATAGCACCTTACTGCAAAGGAGGCTTAAAAATAAAATACCCAGAGAATCAAACCTCACTTTCATACATAGAAATGACACTTTCTATGATGAAACACCACGGCATAGAAGTAGAAACAAAAGCAAACACAATAGACATAAAACAAGGCAATTACAAAATAGAAGAAGAAACCTTTGAAGCCGATTGGTCTTCTGCCTCATTCTTTTACGCCTTAGTAGCAATAGAGAAAACACACAAAATCTTTCTTCCCCAACTCAAAGAAAACTCCCTGCAAGGCGACAAAGCAATAGAGAAAATCTTTCGCAAAAGTTTCTCAGTCCTTACCTCTTACACAAAAGAAGGAGCAATAATAGAATACTCCCCTACCTTAGAAAAACAACCACAACAAATAGACTTCACAACCTGTCCCGATTTGTTTCTACCTGTACTAATAGCAGATGTTTGCACCTCTTCTCAACTCTCATACAGCGGATTGCAAACCCTTAACCTAAAAGAATCGCAAAGATTAGACAAAGCAATAGAGCAACTACAACAATTCGGAATAAAATTCATTGAAAACAACAATGTTTTAACCTTAGACAAAACACAAAGGCATTTTAATAATCTCTCAAAACAAATAAAAACCTATCAAGACCATAGAATCGCAATGGCATTTTCCTTACTTGCTATAAAAAACAAAACAATAAACATAGAAAATCCGCAGTGCGTAAGCAAGTCTTTCCCTAATTTTTGGCAAGAATTAAGGAAAATAATTTAAATCGTTCACCTATTACTGTTTTCTTTTCTGTAATTGCTTGGAGTTATTCCTGTAACACGAGAAAAGAATTTAGAGAAACTTGAAACAGAAGAGAACTTATATTTTTCGCTAATTTGCGAAATAGAAACATAAGTATCGTTTAAATCCTTTTTAATTTCGTTTGCCAATTTTTCTTCAATCCACATAGTAGGCGTTTTCCCTGTATCACGTTTTATAATAAAATCAAATTGCACCTTAGACTTACACAATTTTTTAGCATAAAAAGAAGAGTTCCTTTCTTCCATAAAATTATCTTCCAATAAGTTGAAAAAAGAATTAGTAAAATTAAAATCTGTTTTACAAAAGTTAGAGTGATTTTTATGAACCAATTTATAATGATGACTAATTACTGAATTTCTTAGACTTTGTAACCTATAAGGGTTATTAGTATCACTTAATATACTTTTAACTTCTATAATATTATTAAGATATATTTGAATGTCAGCTTCATTCAAAGAAATAATAGGCTTCTTTGAATTTATATTGTTAAAAAACATTCTCTTTTCAAAATTATCGGTAAAACTATTGTTCGTTTTTGGTGCTATTACGCAATATTCTGCAACAATATTATCGCTACAATAAACAAATTGTAATTCATTCCTTGGTTTTAAAATAATAACAGAAGAATTATTTATTCTATGTTCTACGTTATTTTGAAAAAATGTAATTTCCCCTTTTATAACAAGAACTATAACATAGTAATCCATCAAGTATTTATCAAAATTGTTTACAAGAATTTGTATATTATCTGATAATAAAAAATCATATCCTATTTTTTCTTCCTCTTTGGTTTGATCAAAAACCTTTTTCCAATCAATAAAAGGAGTATTGTTTTTCATAGTTTTTTTCTTGTTTTGCTCAAAATTCTTGGCAAATATAAAACAAAAATATAAGAATGCAATAAAAAACATAAAAAGAGGAAAAACAAACATAAGGAACGGAAAAAAATTTCAAAATTTTTACTATATTTTTGCAAACGAAATTTCAAGCTAAATTTTTGGTGCCAAAAACAAGCACAATTTCGCAAAAGTTTTTATTAAAACTCCTATCGTTTTTGTGAAATTGAAGAGTTAAAAGATAGGAGTAACATTATTAACAAATAAAAAACATAAAACAGTGAAAAGAAGTATCAAAACAATTGCCTTGTTGGCAATTTTCGCGGGAGCATTTATGAGTTCATGCACAGAAGATGAATTTTTAACAGAAGAAGAAGTAGGAACACACCATTCTTACTTAAAAACAGAAAACGTACCAACCTCAACAGAATCATTTGCCTTGGACTTTGCAAAATATATACAAGCAAATCCAAATGCATTAACCACATTAAACGAAGCAATCCACAAAGTAGTAGGATATGACTTAGATGAAAACCTAACATTCTATGACATACTGCAATTTAATAATTCAGTATTCTTTGGAAGTGAAGATTCGGACATAATAAATTTAGGAAGAGGAATATCAGCAGAGAGATTAAAAGATTTAGGCTACAATTCAACAAACTATTACGGAGGATTGAATATTTATTGGGGTTATCACGATGAATGGGACGGCAAAACCTTACCAATAATTGGTTACGTAGAAGACGGAAAAGAAACAATAAACATCAAAGGCTATAAAATCACAGAAAAAAGTATAGAAAAAACAAACATTACGATAGCAGACTTTGACAGTGTTAAGTTCCCGGTAATCATAATCAATTACAGCGACAGAAATTATGCCGAATACCCAGAATTTAAAAGAGGAATAAGACAAAAAGGCGGTAAAGTATGGCTTTATGGCAACTATAATGATGGAGAAGATGACGAAAAAAATGCAGTAACTGCTTGGAACGACCCATCAAAAATATACAAACTAAAACTAAAATCTTTCAAAGTAGTAGAAAATTACGATCCATTGGGAGGAAGTGAGTTCTCTTTTGAATCAGCCTTTGTAAATCAATCAACAGTACAGGCAGATAGAATAGTATATACTTGTGATTGGACAAGAAAACAAATAAAAAATAAAGTAACCAAAACATTTAATTTAGCAATCAATCCAGATTGGCAAGCAGACTATGAGAATATGCATTTCTATATAATAGAAGAAGACGGAGGATTTAATGATGACATAAATGTATCTTTAAGCATTTCAAATTTATTCTCATTGAATATAGATTTACCAAAGCAAAGTTGGGATGATGAAGTCTTAATTGCATCTTGGATAAGATATTCATTTATTACAGACCTTGATCCAAATACAAATATACACACAATATCTACAAGCAACTATACGCTTAAAACAGAGATGGAAGTAGTGGACAGACCATACTAAAATAATTTAATCAACAAATACTATAAATAGTAATAATAACGTTGAAAAAAGAATAAACAACAAATATTTAAATAAATAATATTATGAAAAGAGTATTGTTATTATTGGTCGCACTATTTATGTGTGGCGTTGCGGTTTCGCAAGAAAAGGAAAAGAAGTTCACGCTTATTATTCAAGAAAATTTATTGCCTTTTGGCGATGACTATTATGTGTATGATGACATAGATGATCATAATGATATAGACGAACGTAGTGGAAGATATGGTTGCAATCTTACCTATTTAAATTACTTACCTACAATAGAATTGGATTACGATAACAAATTTTCTGCACGATTAAGGTTTAATGTATTAAAAGCAGAAGAAGGAGGAGGACCACTTGATCCAAATATCAATTCCGTTCTACCACCATTTAGATTGAATTATTTTAATCACGAAATAGCAACCTCTACATCACTAACATTAGGATATAACTTTTTAAATAAAACAAAAGCCCATAGATTAAAAGCAAGTGCAATCTTTGGAGCAGTGTATTATTACAAAGATTATTATTGGGGAAGAGTATATGACGTAAATGATGTAACAGCTTCACCTACTATGTATTTTTTACCAACAGAAAAATCTTGGCATTTCCAAGTTGGAGCAGAGTTATCTTATCAATACTTTTTGCCTTGCACTAATTATCGTTTAGGACTTGGAGCAAGTTGTGAATTTTCTCTTGCAAATTACAATGCAGATCCAACAATTACTATGTTTAACTTTAACATAAGTTACAAACTCTTTAATTTCTAAAAATAAAACAAAGAAAAAACAAAATATCTCTTAGGAAGGATTTACCAAACCTAAGAGTTATTTTTTTAGTACAATAAGCCTAAAAAATAGTCTTTGCTTTTTCAAAATATTTCTAAGAAAAAATTAAAAAAATCAAAGAAAAAAATTAAAAAAACTAAGACTTTTTTTTCAAGAGTTTAAGAGTTATTTTTTTCCTATTTTGAATCCCTTAATTCCATAGAAGAATAAATAAGCGTAAGACACCATCGGGATTAAGAAAGAAATGCTTATGTTTGTTGCATCGGCTAAAAGTCCTTGCAAAGGAGGAAGTACTGCTCCGCCGACAATCATCATAATCAACATTGAAGAGACTTGTGAGGTTTGTTCTTTCAATCCGTCAATTGCAAGGGTGAAAACATTTGACCACATAATAGAATTAAACAACCCTATCGCAAGTAAAGTCCAAATCACCAAAGGAGAATTGATAGAAAGGCTTAAAACAATCAAGCAAACATTAACAAAAGCAAAAATTGCTAAGCTGCGAGCAGTTTTTCCCTTGCCAATAAATAAACCAACAAAGTTCAAGGCAATAAACAACAAGAAAATCCAAACCTTTTCAAAACTTAAACCATGCAAAGAATTGTTTATAAAGAATATTACAGCAAAACCTGTTGCAGCAAGCAATAACATAAAGAGCAATTTCTTTTCTATCTTTAAACTACTCAAAGAAACCGAACCGAGAAAACGTCCAATCATAGCACCACCCCAATAATAAGAAAGATAAGCCGAAGCTAAGGCTTCGTCCATCTGCATAGTTTCTTTTAAATATGATACTATATTACTACCAACTGCTACTTCTGCTCCTACATAGAAGAAAATACCTAAGGCACCAAGTATTGTGTAAGGCTTAGACCAAATAGAAGTTTTCTTACTTACTGAGGTTTCTTCTTCAATTGTTGTGTTGATTTTAGAAAAGTAGATAAAAATTGCAACAAGCAATAAAAGCCCAGCTAAAACCAAGTAAGGAATAACTACGGTTGAAGGCCCTTGATTTTCTTCCGGCTTAAACATTGTGAAAATCAAATAACCACCTAAGGCAGGTCCTAAGGTAGTTCCCAAAGAGTTGAATGCCTGACTCAAATTCAAACGAGAAGAGGCCGTTTGTGGCTCTCCGATGATTGCAACGAAAGGATTAGCCGCAATTTGCAAAAAAGTAAGTCCTAATCCTAAGCAAAAAAGTGTGCAAAGGAAGATTGTAAAACTCAAAGCCTTGTAAGCGGCAAAGGCAAACAACGAACAAGCAATAGAAGAGATAACAAGTCCTATTACAATTGTTGTTTTGTAGCCCCATTTGCTAATAGGGTCTTTCTTTTTCAAGGAAAGAATGTAGAAAGCAAATGCCCCTACGAAATAAGCGATAAAGAATGCGAATTGAACGATGTTTGCCTCAAAGTGAGAAAGGGAATAGATTTCTTTAAGAAAAGGAATCAAAATATCGTTCAAAGAAGTGATGAATCCCCACATAAAAAAGAGGATTGTAATTGAAATCATAGGCATTATATTCTGCCCTTTGTTTAAACTTGTTGTTGTCATTTTATTTGTTTTTTAAATAATACAATGTTGAATACTTTGTGTTGTTGAATAGGTTGTTTGCAAGCGATTGTAAATCTTCAAGACTTACTTTGTTGTATTGCTCTCTTTCTTGATTTATTAGATGAGTTTTGTTTTCAAGGTGAGTAAAATAAGCAAGATTCATTGCTTTGTCTAATGCTTTTATATTACCAAAAGTAGCGTTTGCATTGTTTTTGTTTTTCATCTTTTGCAATTCTTCTTCGGTTATCATATTTTCTTTCATCGACTTCAATTCTTGCCAAATTGCTTCTTCGCCTTGTTTTATATCTACTCCATCTCTGTATTTTCCTGTTACGACAAAAAGTCCACAATCGTCTTCTCCTGTGATGAAAGCGTTGATTTCGGTAAATAATTTTTGATTTACAACCAAGCTATTGTACAAACGTGTACTTTTCCCATTAGAAAGCACATCGGAAATTAAGTCGTATTTATAGTAATCTTCGCTTAGACGTCCGCCCATTTGAAAAATAATACAAATTAAGTTAGCAGGCACATCGGCTTTGACTGTTTTCTTGCGATTTTCACTTTGCTTAGGCTCACAAGGGTAGGCTTTCTTAATTGTTTTTGAACAAGGAATTTTTCCAAAAGCCTTTTCTACCATAGGTTTTAAGTCATTTAGTTCCACGTTTCCTGAAATTGCAAGAACAGCATTAGAGGGAGTGTAGTAGTTTTCATAAAATTGTTTTGCTCTTTCAAGGCTTACGTTTTCAATATGCTCAATACATTTGCCTATTGTTTGATGTTGATAGGGGTGAAGAGTGAAAGAAAGTTCTCTTATTTGTTTCCATAAATCTCCGTAGGGCTGATTGATGTATCTTTGTTTAAATTCTTCTATTACAACATTCTTTTGAACCTCTAAACTTTTGTTGTTTAAGTTTAGATTACGCATTCTGTCTGCTTCTAACTCTAAGGCGTATTGTAAATACATGTTTGGAACGGTCAAATAGTAGTTTGTGATGTCGTTATTTGTGAATGCGTTACTTTCTCCGCCTAATCGCTCTACTATTTGGTCGTAATTTTCAAAGTTTTTGCTACCCGAAAACATTAAATGCTCAAAAAGATGTGCAAAACCTGTTGCATCGTCATCTTCATGCTTTGCTCCGATTTCATATAGCAAATTAACAGCAACAAGAGTTGTGTTTTTGTCTTGATTTACTACTACTCTCAGTCCGTTTTCTAATTGAAAAGTGTCAAAATTTATCATTGTTTTATTCTAATCTTCTTGATTTGAGTCTTCAAAATTACTACAAATTTCTGTGTAATCGCAAAATTTGCAATTTTTTGTACTACCCCAATCTCTGTCTTTATCAAATATTTCCTCTAAACAAGCCTTTAAATTTTCTTCATATTCGTTATGAATAGCGTTGTTGTATTCGGAAACAGTGCAAGAAGGATTTTTTTGAAGCAAATGAGGATAAATCAATTGTGTATCTACGACTTTGTATCCTTTTTTGTGTAATAAATAGGCGTAAAAAAGAATTTGTAGAGCGTAAGAGTTTCTTCTCTCCTTTAAGTCGCTATTAAATAAATTTTCTATTTTGTTATCAAATTCTTTTCTGTTTTTACTTGTTTTGTAATCAATGACAACATAATCTTCGTTAGGGGTTTTGTCTATGCGGTCTATGATTCCGTATAATTCTACTTTCAAACCGTTTAGATAAACTTTAACTTCTTTAATTTCTTCTTCGGCTTTTAGGAATGTATTATCACTTTTATAATATGTCTCTATGGATTGTAGGTATTTTATGCAGGTGTCTTTTGCCGATTGAGTAATTATTGATTTTTCTTCTTCTTTTAGTAGTTCAAAAGCTTTGTTTATACAATCTTCGACAGGTGTTTGATATTTTGAATGGACAAAAAATTCTGCCGATTTATGAAAAAGATTTCCAAATGCTAAGTAAGAAATATCGCTTTCTTCTATTTTTTCTAAATTTTTAATGTATTTGAAAAAGAATTTCCTGCCACAATCTAAATAAGTGTTGATCATAGAGGCTGAGAAGGCTTTGTTTTTTAAATTTTCTAAGTCTTCTTCTGTTTTTTTGAAAAGATTTTCTGTGTTTATCTCTTTTTGCTCCACAAAAGGCATTGAAATAGTTTTTTCTTCAAATTCAATTGTGCTTTCAAGTCTTAGTTGGAAGAGAAATCTTGTCATTTCCTTTATTTTTCCTCCTGAGCCAATAGTGCTATAAACAAAATCTAAATCTTTGCGATTTTGAAATAATCGGTAAAAATAATAAGCAAAGACTGCTATTTTCTTTTTTTGGTCAATTAGTCCAAAGGCATCTCTTACCGAAAGAGGAATAAAAGAATGTAGATTATTGATTCGAGGAATGTTTTCGTCATTTGCCGACAGCACAAGCACGTGTTTGAAGTTAAGATTTCTACTTTCCAATAAACCCATTATTTGTAATCCATCAACAGCATCAGATTCAAAAGGAATATTTAGCCTTCTTAGTAAAAATAATAAAGTCTTTTTTAAGAAATTGTTTTGTAAAAATTCTATCTTGTTAAAAGAAAGCGTGTGTTTGAAATCGTTTAATATTTTTATTATGCTAAAACAACTTTGTTTTATTTTGTTTTCGTAGGCAAAAATGCCTTTTGAGTTTATGAAATCATATAATTCGTCTATTTGTTCTGTAATAGATTTTTCTTCTTTTTGGATTTCATCTATTTTTTCTTCTATTTCGTTAAACAAAGGTAGGTTTGAAAGCGGGTAACCCATTGCAATATTTATTGTAGTCGGGGTATCGTTGATTTTTTCTGGTAAAGATTTAATTACAAATGGTAAAAGATTTTCGTTTCCAAGTATAATAGCAATTTCATTCTGCTTTAAATCTTCTCCATATTTGTTTTCTAAACTCTGAATCCAAGTTTTGATGTAGTGAGCGTTTTCATTTTCGTAAGAAGTCTTTATTATGTTGATTTTTTCGTTATTTGTAGCGATATTATTGAAGTCATTTTTTGCAAAATCTTTGTTGTGCGGGAAATTATTTAAATTGTTTTTCATAAATATTCCTGCTTCTTGATAGTCGGAAGAGGTGTAATATTCATCGTAATCCCAATAAAAATCCACCGAATATTCTTCTTTCAAAATTTTAAATAGGTTTTCTTCGCATTTGTTAAGGACATTGAAACCTACTACTGCGAAATTGTGATTGCGAAAGGTGATTTCTTTTTTTTCTATGCGAGATAAAAAATCGCGATAAATCATTCCGGAATATCCAACGCCTTGTTCTCTTAGTTTTTCTTTGAAATGTGTGTATATGTCAAATAAACAATTCCATATTCTGATGAAATTTTTCTTTAAATCGCTTGTTTCTTCAAATATTGTAAAGAAACTTTCTAATAACTCTTTTTGTTCTTGTGTTAAATAGTCAAATGCGTTTTCTATTTCTTTGTAGTCTTCTATTAAACGAAAGACTTGTTTTGCATCGGCAAGGTTTTTGTCTATGTCGTCAAAGTCTGAAAGAATTATTTTGCCCCAATTGTAAAATGATTCAAAGGTTTCTTCCTCGCTTTTATCGCAAATTGTTTTGTAAGAAAGGAATAATTGATAGATAAGCGAAAATTCTTCTATGCTTTGAAGAGGGGAATATTCTTGTATAAAGTCTGCAATGCTTTTACATTCGGGAGAAAAAAGTGTTTGGTGATTTTGCTTCTTAAATTCTTCTTTGAAATATTTTATTGCTCTTTTATTTGAAAATAATATTTGAGTATCGAGCAAATATTCATTGCTTTGTTTTTTTATGTCTTGTGCTACTTTTTCTAAAAACATTACTTAACCTCCTTAATTTCGTTTCCAATAAACCACAAATAAGTTTTTATATTTTTATATCCCATATTAGAGACTATTTGTTTGTATTCATTTAATTGTTTGCAATATTTCTTTTCGTTTTCCTTTTCTTCGGTGAATTTATAGTCAAGAATAATTACTTCATCTTTACCAAACATAATTCTATCTATTCTTTTTGTTTCTCCGTTGCATAGGATTTCTTTTTCATTGTATGCTTTGTAAGTGCCATCGAACCATTTATAGTCTTTTGCCTCAATAAACATTTGCTCAATGATTGCTTTTTCTTCCTCTGTTATAGAGAGAGTTTCTAAATCTTTTTCTTCGTATATCTTAGAACAAATGTTGTGAAGAGCAATTCCTCTTTCTCTTTTGTCTTCTGAGGTTTCAATGCTGTTAACCTCAAAATAATCTTGTGCTTGCTTGCTTAGAGAGAATTTTATCTCTGCTTGCATGGAAAAATTGGCTTGCTCAATTTTTGGTGTTATGTTTTCTCCATTGTGATTGAATATGTCTTGTTTCTTTTCTGCTTCTTCTTTTATTTCTTTTACTAAGTTCTCGTTGCCAATCACATAACAACCGTTTTTGTCCATAGGAAATACCTTTTCTTCTAAGTAATCGAGCAGATATTTACTGCAACAATTTTCTGCTGTTGTTTTGGATATTGTACTTAAAGCGTGTTTTGCACGAGTGAAAGCAACATACATAAGATTGTATGTGTCGATTGTTTGTTCGTTTTCCTCAAATTGTGCGGTTTGTTGATAGATAGGATTGCCTGTTTTCTCTAATTCACTAAGGTTTGCCCTAAATAATTGTATCGGACTTTTTGAATCAATATTCTCTATCCATAGTTTGTTTATCTTATTAACTATTTGCCACTCAAAAAATGGTATTATAACAATAGGGAATTCTAATCCTTTTGATTTATGTACTGATAATAATTCTATTTTTTTGTCATTTGTATTTGAGCTTTCTTGTTTGTCATCAAACGATATAGTGAAATCTTTTAATTCTTCTTTCCAATATTTTAGAAATAGACTTAGTTGTTGAGGCTTTTGTTGGCAATATTCTATTAAACTCTCGTAAAAGGCAGAGATAAAAACGTCTTTTGTCTCAATTTTACAAAGATTGATTATCGTGTCTATTAAATCTATTAGCGGAGTGTTGTCTTTGTTTATTGATTTAATCTTTTGGATTGTTTCTTCACTTTGTCCATAGATTTTTAGTGCGTATTGAGCAATTCTTTCTTTGTTGTTGTTAATCAAACGTAAACAATAAATAATTGTTTTTATTGAACGAGAAGAGTTAAAGGCAAATGCTTCATTTGAAATAGGAGAAATTCCTTTTGTTTTTAGGTATTGAGCGGTTAATGCAAGTTTTGTATTTGAGCGAAAAAGCAAAGCAATATCGGAATATTTAAATCCTTTTTCTATGTAGTAGTTTATTTCTTCTAATGTTTTGTCTAATACTTCTTGGTCTTTGCCTTTTTCTAAGAAATTAAATCTTAATAGTCCTTTATCTTCTTCATTGTTTGCTTTTTGATTGACTTTGGTTTTGAATATTTGGTTTTCGTATAATGTTTCAAAGAATCCGTTGTTAAATTCTATTATGTTTTTATCTGTTCGGTAGTTTGTTTCAAGTTCAATAGGTTCTTTTTTGTTTTCTTCAATGAGATTATTCATTATTGTCCAATCTCCTTCATTCCAACGATAGATTGATTGTTTTAAGTCTCCAAAAATTGTTGTGCTTCCTTGATTGCTGCTACATTCATTAGCGATAAATTGAAAGTTTTCCCACGATAGTTGCGAGGTGTCTTGAAATTCGTCAATCATAACGTGTTTTATTTTTGTTCCAATCTTTTCATAAACAAACGAAACATCGTTTCCTTTTATCATTTCTGCAAGCAATCCTGCGGTGTCTTTGAGAATAAACACGTTGTCTTCTTTTAAGGCTTCTTCTTTAAAGAGTTTTATGTATGGTAAAAGAATATATTCATATACGGAGTCGATTTCTAATTTTGCTATAAAGGCTTGTAATTGCCCTTGACTGAAAAAATTTACTATTTCTTCGTATCGTTCTTTGCTTTCTTGGTTTTGGAATTTTTTTAGTATTACTCTTTCATATTGACAAAAAGGGTCAGTTTCTTTTACTAAGGCATAGTCATTTTTTCTGAATGCAGATTTGATTACTTCTTTGCTATTGAAATCTTTTTTAAAGCGTTCTACTTTGTCGTGAAGGTCTTTGAGAAATTTGTTGTAGATATTTCTTTGTTCTTTTGCATATTTTAAAATTTCTTCTGTGTTAATGGTTTGCGATTTTAAGCTTTCTCTTATTGTTTGTTTGTTTAGGCCTTTGGCAAGTTCTAATAAAATTGTGTTGTAATTCCAATTATTGCCTTCTTCTAAGCGTTTGTCAATTAGTTCGGCTACATAGTCTTTTAGTTCTTCTGAATTGTTGAGTTTTTCTATTGCTTTTTCCAAATAATCGCTTTCATCTAAAATCAAATCGAAACGAGAACCAACACCAACTTCTTTTGTGAGATTTTTAAGTACTTTTTGCAAAAAACCATCTATTGTTTCTATGTTAAAATGCGAGTAATCGTGAAGAATTGTTTTGAGAATTTCGTTTGCTTTGTTTCTTATTTCCTGCTCAGTCTTTTTTGTTTTGTCTTGAAGCTTTTTTAAATACTTCTTTGTGTGTGATTGGTCGGTAGCTAATCCATAAAGAGTTGAAAGAATCCTTGTTTTCATTTCGTTAGTGGATTTATTCGTAAAAGTAACTGCTAAAATATTTTTATAAGAGTAAGGATTTTCTAATAATTTTTCAAGATATTCTATTACAAGTGAAAAGGTTTTTCCACTGCCTGCTGATGCTGAATAAATATTTATTTGTTCCATATTTTTATTTCTTTGAATTAGAAAAATATTTCTTTACAAAAATAAATTATTTCTTTGTTTTATTTCAGTGTCAGAAAAATTTAGTAATTTTACAACGATTTTCAATAGTATTTTTTTAAAAAAGATAAACGGATTATGAATATTTTTCAGCAAAAATTGCTCTCTTTCTCAGAGAATATGAGCAAAGCGTGCGAGAGAGTATGCAAAAGCGAAATTGTCTCTGAATTAGACGTAGATGTTTTAAGACAAAAAATGAGGGAAATGTATGATTTTCTTCTCACCTCTGATTATCAAGAGACTATTGTGGAGACTCCTGTCTTAGAAGAACCAATTTTAGAAATTGAACCAAAGATAGAGCAAGAAATAATAGAAGAAGTTGAAGAAAAAGAGGAAGTAGTAGTTGAACAAGAGCAAGAAGAAATACCTCAAATAGAAGAGCAAGAAGAGATTATTCCACAAGTAGAAGAAGAAAAAGAAGAAGAGCAAGAGCAAACAATAAAGATTGTAGAGGAAAAACCTCAAATTAAAGAACCTGAAATAGTGTTTGAAGAACCTAAGGCAGAGCCAGAGCCTGTGGAAACAAAAACAAGTTCTGTTTTAGATTATCTTCACCACAATATTATGAAGGATAATGAGCCGAAACAATCAAAAAAAGAAGAATATACTACACTTGATTTATTTAAATCTCAGCCGTCAATTGCAGAGGCTTTTGAAAATAGGAACAGAAGTGACCTTAGAACTGCGATAGGAGTGAGTGAGAAATTTATGTTTATCAATGATTTGTTTTCAGGAGACTTAAAAGAATACACAAACTTTATAAATTTACTCAATGACGCTACAAGCGTAGAGTTGTCTATGACAGTAATAGAAGAAAACCGTTTAAGAAGAAAATGGATTAGAGAATCAATGGCATATACTACTCTTGAAAATTTAGTACAAAAGAGATTTAAAAAATAATATGAACAAAGGCGTATTTATTTTTTCGGCTCCATCGGGTAGTGGAAAGACAACTATTCTTAAACCGATATTAGAGAGAATGAAAGAAAAGTTTAGCTTCTCTATATCGGCAACAACTCGTCCTGCACGTGAGGGAGAAAAAGATGAGGTGGACTATTATTTCATTACACCAGAGAAAATGAGAGAGCATATAGAGAATGGCGATTTTCTTGAATGGGAAGAGGTCTATCCAGGTAAGTATTACGGAACTTTTAAGTCGGAATTAGATAGAATTTGGAAGCAAGGAAAGTATGTAATCTTTGATATAGATGTAAAAGGTGGGGTAAACATAAAAAATATATTGAAAGACCAAGCTTGTTCTATATTTATTATGCCTCCAAGCATAGAAGAATTGGAACGAAGACTTAGAAATAGAAATACAGAAAGCGAAGAAACTTTAAAAGAAAGGCTTTCAAGAGCAGAAATGGAAATTTCGCTTTCTGAAAATTTTGATTATGTGGTTTGTAATGATGATTTAGATACAGCGATTGCAAAAGTAGAAGAAATAATCTCTCAACAAATGAATGATTGGAACACTTAGTAACAAAAGAAAACACAATGACTAATAGAGAAAACTATGTTTGTATTTTACAAATCTTGAATTTTGAACAAATATCCTTAGAAGGAGGGCAAGATTTGTTGAAAATAAGAATTGATAATATTGCAAATCAACTTAAAAAGATAAGAAGCGAAATAATAGATTTAGAAATACATTTTTCAGCAAATGAAGTAATGTTTGTACTTGATTCGCAAACCACTCAATTTGAAAGATTTGTTGAGTTGATTATGGAATACAACAAACATTCTTTGCTTTTTGGTATTCCTCATAGAGCAATTCTTTTCAAAGAAAATGCAATTTCATTCTCAGAGGATAAGCTTGATATTCATATTTCAAAGGAATATTTTTTAGCAAAAGCTAAGTTAAATAATTTTGACTTAGCATCTGTTTTAATACATCAGGCCTTATATGAGGAAAAATCGCAGATATTGTCAAAGTATTGTGTGGTTTATCAAGGCGAGAGTGTGTTAAAACTTGGCAAGAAACAAATTGCACAAATTGCTTTACAAGGAATAAAAAATAGTATTAACAATAGTTTTAGCAAAATAGGAATTGATGACTTTTCTACTCCATACTCAAAAATTCTAAACAATACTTTAAAGTTTGTTGATATGCAAAACTTGTAGTTATTTATGGAAGTAAAAAACAAATTTCACGTTGAAACCTCATGTTTTCAAAAAAATCACAAAGGAGAGTTTATTTGTGGTGATGTTTTTATTTCAAAACGTTTGAAAGAAGAAAACAGAACATTAGCTGTCTTGGCAGATGGAATGGGACATGGCGTAAAAGCAAACGTGTTAGCTACACTTACTTCTACTATGGCAATAAATTTTGCAGAAGAACACAAAGAAGCACAAACTATTGCTAATATAATTATGGACACATTACCTATTTGTAGCGAAAGAAAAACGAGTTATGCAACTTTTACAATAGTTGATGTTCATAGTAATGAAGTAAATATTCTTGAATATGACAATCCTCTTTGTCTTATTATGAGAGGGGGAAATATTTTTGAGCCTGAATGGAATTGTTTATTACTTGAAAATATTGATGGACAAGGTAGAAGTCAAGAAATTATGACTTGTAGTTTCATTCCTATGAAAGAGGATAGAATTATCTTTATTTCTGATGGCGTTACTCAATCTGGAATGGGCAATGATGACATGCTTTTGGGTTGGGGAAGAGATGCGTATGTGGAATATGTAAAAGACACAATTTTAAATGAGCGTTACATTTCTGCAACAAAGCTTGCACAAAGAGTGGTAAACAAAGCGTATAGCAATGATAGATTTTCCTCAAAGGACGATACGAGTTGTGCAGTTATTTATTTTAGAAATCCAAGAAAAACAATAATTGCCACAGGTCCGCCAAACGATATGAGTAAAGATGCGGAGTATGTAGAAAGAGTAAAAGGGTTTGACGGATTTAAAATAGTATCAGGAGCAACTACTGCTGAGATTTTTTCAAAGCATTTAGGAGTAGAGATAGTTGATGATTATGAAAATATGGATTCTTCTTTGCCTCCGATGAGTAAGATGAAAGGAATAGATTTAGTAACCGAAGGAGTATTAACTCTAAACAAAGTAATCACACTGCTTTCCAATGCAACAGGGAATTATAACTTTGGAAATGGTCCAGCAGATAAGATTGCGGAAAGTTTATTGAATAGCGATGAGATTTATCTCTTGGTTGGAACAAAAATAAACCCTGCACACCACGAGCCAGACTTACCTGTGGAGATAGCATTGCGTAAAAGCGTAATAAAACGTTTGGTAGATGTGCTTGAAAAGAAGTATATGAAAGACGTAATTGTTGAATATTTATAAAAAAAAGTTTAATTTTGCCCTTTTAAATTAAAGAGAAAATAGATTTAGATATGATAAAAAGAATTTTAATTACCTTATTTGCAATAGTTTTTGGATTAAATACTTTTGCACAAACCTTTATTAGAGACGCAGAACAAGGAAATCCTAATGCACAATATCGACTTGGAAAAATGTATGAAAGAGCAGATAGAATGCCTAAGGATATTGCAAAAGCGATTGAATGGTATCAAAAAGCAGCAGAGCAAAATCACCCTAAGGCAATAATGGCTTTGGCAGAGCTTTATTACTATGGAGTTGATGTAAAGCAAAATGCACACTTAGCATTTAAGTATTTCAACTTGGCAGCAGAGCATAAAAATGCAGAAGCATATTTTTGTCTTGGTGAAATGTACGAACAAGGAGTTGGAGTAGCAAAACACCTACCTACTGCGTACGAATGGTTTAAAAAAGCAGCAGATGAAGGAGGACTAGCAAAGGCACAATTCAAAATAGGTAAGATGTTATATTTTGGAGATGGAGTTAAAAAGAATATTGCACAAGGAGTAAACTATGTAAAGTTAGCGTTTAACAACGGATACCCAACAGCAATGCAATTCTGGAACGAAAACCAATTGTGGAGATATGAACAATAAGAATTATATGAAAAAAATATTATTAGGACTTTGTCTTTTATTTTGTTTTGGCATAGAATCACAATGTCAAAACCTTTTGCTAAAAGCAAAAAATGGCAATACAGAAGCTCAATATGAATTAGCAACTCAATATTACAAAGGAATAGGACAAATACAAAGCTATTCCAATGCATTTGTTTGGTATAAACGAGCAGCAGAGAAGAATCATCTTGCCTCTTGTTACGCACTTGGCACAATGTATGAAGAAGGAAAAGGTTGCACTCAAAACATTCGATTAGCATTTAGTTATTATCTTCAAGCAGCAGAAAGAGGTAATGAATTATCTCAATTAAAAGTTGCAAAAATGTTTGACGAAGGAGAAGGCGTAATAGAAAATAAATCACGAGCATACTTGTGGTATAGAATTTGTGCCGAAAGAGGAGATGCGTTTTCTTGTCGTAGAGTAGGCGATTTCTATTTTGAGGGCGATGTAATAGCAAAAGATTTGATAGAAGCAAAATATTGGTACGAAAAAGCAGCAGAGCAAAAAGATATTTATGCAATGCAAAACCTTGCATACATATATATAATAGGACAAAGCATTGCACCTGATTACCAAAAAGCATCAAAACTAATAGAACTTCCACTTGAAAAAAATCTTTCCGTTGCTCAATACGTAAAAGGATTTCTATTAGAAAACGGTTTCTATGGAGAAAAGAAAAAAAGCGAAGCAATAAATTGGTATAAGAAATCAGCAAATCAAGATTGTCCTTATGCAAAAGAAATAGTCGCAATTGACACCTATCAAAGAACAGGAGAAATAAAAGATTTGTTAGATATAAAAAACATAGAGCAATCTCAAACCTATTATATCTTAGGAAAAGAATACATTGACGGTAAAAAAATTAAGAAAAATCGTAAAAAAGGAATGGATTACATTAAAAAATCCGCACAATTAGGAAACAAAGACGCAGAAAACTATTTAACCAAAAAGAAAAAATAAACAATTATGTCTCAACTTGATGAAAATGCTGTTCTAAATGCAGAAAAATGGTTAAACACAAGCATAGACGAGCAAGCAAAACAAGAGATAATATCTCTAAGAGAAAACAATGTAAACGAATTTAACGATGCCTTTTACAGAACATTAGAATTTGGAACAGGAGGACTAAGAGGCATAATGGGCATTGGAACAAACCGTATGAATAAATACATTGTTGCAATGACAACACAAGGATTTTGTAACTACATTGCAGAAAACAATCAAGGCAAACAAATAAAAACCGTAATATCATACGACAGCAGAAACAACAGCAAAGACTTTGCAAAAATAACAGCAAGAGTTATGGCGGCAAATGGATTTAAAGTATATCTTTTTGAAGACATTCGCCCAACGCCTGAGTTATCTTTTGCAGTCAGAGAACTAAAAGCAGATGCAGGAGTAATGCTTACTGCTTCACATAACCCAAAAGAATACAACGGATACAAAGCATATTGGAACGATGGAGCACAATTAACCTCTCCACACGATGAATTAGTGATAGAAAGAGTAAATGCAATAACAGACTTATCGCAAGTTAAAATGCAAGATGACGATAAAAATATCACAATCATTGGAGAAGATATGGACAAAATTTACCTTGAAAAAGTTAAGTCCATATCAATCAATAGCGAATGTATAAAAAAACAAAAAGACTTAAAGATTGTCTATACTCCACTTCACGGAACAGGAATTTCCTTAGTTCCAAAAGCATTGAAAGCATACGGATTTGAAAACGTAATCTGTGTAAAAGAACAATCAATCCCCGATGGAAATTTCCCAACTTGCGTTTCTCCAAATCCGGAAGAGCCTGCCGCACTTGAAATGGGCATAAAACTTGCAAAAGAAATAGATGCCGATATGCTTTTAGCAACAGACCCTGATGCAGACCGTGAAGCAATAGCAGTAAAAGACAACAAAGGAGAATGGATTATACTAAACGGAAATCAAACAGCAAGTTTACTAACCTACTATCTTCTTTCTGCCAACAAAAATGCAAACGCACTAAAAGGAAACGAATACATAATAAAAACGGTAGTAACAACCGATTTGATAAACAAAATAGCAGAGGATTTTTCTGTTGAATATTTTGATGTGCTTACAGGATTTAAACACATCGCCTCAAAGATTAGAGAACACGAAGGAAAGAAAAGATACATAGGAGGAGGAGAAGAAAGTTTTGGATACCTAATAGGCGATTTCGTAAGAGATAAAGACGCCGTTTCTGTTTGCTGTATATTAGCAGAAATGGTTGCTTGCTTAAAAGAAGAAGGCACAAACCTATATGATTTCTTGCTTCAACTTTACACAAAGTATGGATTCTTCCAAGAAAAACAAGTTTCCATTACCCGTAAAGGCAAAACAGGAGCAGAAGAAATTCAAAAAATGATGATGGATTTTAGAAACAACCCTCCAAAGCAGTTAGACAATGATGAGGTTGTTGAAATAATAGACTACTTAGAGACAGAAAAAACACAATTACCAAAATCTAACGTGTTGCAATACCTATTGAAAAGTGGAAGTAAAGTATCTGTTCGTCCAAGTGGCACAGAACCTAAAATCAAATTCTATTTCAGCATAGTAATCCCAATGAAAGACAAAGGCGAAGTAGAAACTCTTCAAACAATTGCTTTTGAAAAAATAGAAAGAATAAAACAAGAATTAGGTTTATAAAAAGAAAAGGAATATTTTCTCTTTGTTTTTTTAATTTTTTTCTTTGATTTTTTTAATTTTTTCTTAGAAATATTTTGAAAAAGTAAAGACTTTTTTCTGAGCTTTCTTGTACTAAAAAAATATCTCTTAGGTTTGGTAAATCCTTCCTAAGAGATATTTTGTTTTTTCTTTGTTTTATTTTTAGAAGTTAAATAGTTTCCAGCTTACGTTAAGGTTAAAGTTTAGAAAATGTGGAGAAAAGAGACCTATTACATAATCAAACTCACAACTTGCTCCAAGTCCTAAACGGTAATTAGTGCTTGGCAAAAAGTATTGATAAGAAAGTTCTGCTCCTAATTGAAAATGCCAAGAATTTGCTTGGAAGAAATTATCATAATTCTCTCCTTTACCATCAACATATACGCCTCCTAAAACTGCACCTGCTTTTAATCTATGAGCCTTTGAGCTATTCAGTAAATTATATCCTAAAACGACAGAAGACGAGTAAGTAATTTGTTCAAAAATGTAGGTATTCTTTTTATTATTACTTGGTAAGTATTTGAAACAACCGCCATACTCTTCAAGAATACTCTTATTTGCTCTTAAAACATTAAATCTAAGACGTGCAGAATATTTATTATCATAATCCAATTCAAAAGATGGTATATAATTCAGAAAAACAGAATTGTTAAGATAATCAGATTCACGATAATCTTAGTCAGTTAGGTGCATTATATCAGAAGACGACAACAGATTTTCTTGAATGCTAAACGTAAACTTCTTTTCTTTTTCTTGCGAAACTGCAACTCCACACATTAAAAGTGCAATTGCTAATAATAATACTCTTTTCATAATCTATTTATTTAGAAATTACTAATTTACTAACGCTATCTTTTGTCTTTATATTGTAAATGCTTGTTTTTTTACAAAGCCTACGAGATTACTATTCTAATACATATTACAGAATTAAAAAAGTATAGTCTCGTAGACTTGATTTAATTATTTCCTTTCATGAAATAAGATGTAATAAACATTGTTTTCTTCATACA
>JAZRIM010000015.1:0-78637 GCA_045645265.1 Candidatus Onthomorpha sp. | reverse complement strand
GTAGAAACCTTCACACTATCAGGCTTGAATGACGCAATAGCAGGAGCAATCACAGCAATGATTTATCCAAACCCAGCACAAGAAGTTGCAACGATGGAAATAAACGGATTAGACCAAGACGCTAAGATAGTAATCAGCGACTTACAAGGAAGAATCCTAAGCCAAGAAGCAATAAGTGCAGGAGAAACACACTACACAATAAACGTTAGCAATATGGCAAGCGGAGTTTACTACATCAGAATAGTAACCGACAAAGCCGTAAGCACACAAAAATTGATAGTTGAATAAGATTTAACAAATCAATAACCCAAAAAGAGCGACTTAAACAAAGAGTCGCTCTTTTTTTTCTTTGATTTATTTTATTTTTTCTTTGTTTTAAAAAATTATTTCTTTGAAATATTTTATAGTATTGTTGTTAGAATTTTGTGAGACTTTATTGGTTGGTGGTTTGTGATGTGAATACTGTAAAATACAATTAAAGCGTCTAACAATAGATTGCGTTCTATTTTATTTTTACAGATTCTTTGATGTTTTTTTTCTTTGCAATTAGAGATTAAACTATGTAATTGGAAAGATAATTCTGCATTAAAGTTTTCTGCTTCTACATTTTCGGAAAATAACCCTAAACTTGGATTAAATGAAACGGCGGTTGAAGAATAGTTATCCATTGGGGCTAAGCCTAAAAGGTCTGCAAATTGAATCATAAAGTAAAGATGAAATTCTGCAAGAAGTTCATCTTTTGAGTTTTTTAAAAGGTGTATTTGATTGAATAGATAATCAAATAGTTCTTTGTTTGGGTTTGCTTCCTTGAGTGAAAGGTGTATTACTTCTGCAATAAAGAAAGTGAGGGTGTTTTTTATAATGCTGAATCTTAAATCTTGATTCTCTAAAACCAAAGTAGAATTTTTTATTGTGTCTAATTGAGATTTTAAACTATTGTAGGCTTCAAATTCAATTATGTTTAAGAGTTGAAAGTGAGAGGTAGGGGTTGGAGAGCTTTTTTTCTTGGCTGAGCGTACGATATAGGACTTTAACCCCAATTCTTCTGTGTATAATTTACAGATTAGGCTTGATTCGGAGTATGGAATTGAACTAAGGACTATGGCTTTCCCGCAATAAGTTGGCATTTTTTTTATCTTATGATAAGCACTTTTCCACTTGCTGTTTTTTGTCCTTCTTCTGCTGAGGAGAAAATAAGATAAACTCCCGATGCGACGTCTTCTCCTTTGAAGTTTTTGCCATTCCAAACAGCTTGTCCACCTATTGATTTAATGTGTGCAACGCTATTGCCCGATATGTCGGTTATTCTTACATCAGAATCACTAACAAATCCTTTTATTGCTATTGTTCCGCTGTGGTGAGGACGTAAAGGATTTGGGTATGCAACGAGTTTTCCTGGCTCTTCAACGCCTTTGGTTGATTCTGCTTTGTAGGAGATGAGTCCTCTATCGGTTCCGATAAATACTTCGCCCGTTGTGCCATTTTGTGCCATACTTATGATACGGTTTGAAATCAATGGGCTATTTTCTGCTGTGAAATGATAAATTTGTTCCCCTCCTGTTGCGGATAAAACATAGATTCCGTTTCTTTCTGTACCGACCCATTTTCTGTTTCCTCCGTCAATCATTATGCAAGTAACGTTTTCAAAATTTAAAAGATATTGTGCAATTCCGTTTTCTTGGTAAATAATGTTGTTACATTCGGTATTTGAGTGTAAACCATCGCTTGTTTCAAATATGTTTTCTATTCCGTAGGCTACTTTTATACCTTTGTCTGTTCCAATCCATATTTCTCCGTCCATGTCTTGCACTACGCAATTTATTTTTGTGGATTCGTCCAATGCTCCATTGTTTGGATCAAGTAAAATTTTGTTTCCATCGTTGTTTATTACCAATATTTTATTGTTACTTGTCCAAAGAAATTTGTAGTGATACAATCTATCTAAACACATTCCTAAGATTTCGTTTTCGCCTACCAAAGAATATGTTTCAAATGCACCCCATTCATTATGGTAGTTTAAGTAACAAAAACCATTTTCTACCATTGAGTTTGCTATTAGTAAGTTTCCCGATTCGTCATATTGCACTGAGGCTATTCGGTAACAATAAGGGTGGCGTTGAATTACGCTATCTGTATTTTCGGAATTGAAAACGTTTATTATTTTATTGTCTTTGATTTCTACTACACCATTCCACCACGATGAAGCCATAAGATGTGAAGGATTATTTGGGTCAATGGTAACATTTAAAATGTCTTTTATTGTGTCTTGTCCTTCAACTTCTGAAAGGGCTTGCCACCACCAACCATCAAAGGTGTATATGTCGGAAGTTAATCCGTGAGGTGCGTTTTGAATTGTTTTTCCTCCTGGTGCAATGTATATTTTCCCATCGGTTGATGAGGTTATAGAGTAAATATTATTGCTTTTTGGTCCATCAGGGAAGTGCTCGCTTTTGTTGTGTGTGCCATTTCTATAATCTTTTAGGCGAATAAGACCTTTGGTTTGGTGAGCCAACCACAGATCTTGCGAACCTATTTCTGCATCATTAACATCTAAATGAATGCCATGCACAGGATTCCACTCATCACTAAGGTGATAAATTTCTCCTCCATTGACTAAATTATTTACATCGTAGATATTTAAACTTCTATATGCAATTTTAATTAACTTTCCTTCGCTTAGTTTTAGGCGTTTTATGTATTCGTTTTCAAATATGGTGTCCCAATTCTCTCCGTCAAAGGTAAAAACATCGCAAAAAGTTGTTTCTGGAATCGGAAGGGTGATAAGTAATTTTCCGTTGCCAAGAGAAAGTAGGTTTGTAATTTCTAAATTATCTTTTTCTTTATTTGCAATATTTGGAACTTTCTTCCAAGTTTGACTTGCTGCTAGTGCTGTGCTGTTTTTAGGAGCATAAAGAAGTCCATTTACGGTTGCCGCAAATATTGAGGTGTCATTTATTATTACTGCATTGACTTTGATTTTTGAACTGTTTTCTCCAACGTAGTAAGTATCGTAAATCTCTTTTCTTTTAAGGTCTAAGACAACTATTCCAAAGCCACAAGATAGATAGGCTTTTGAATTGTAAAAGTAAATGGAGTTTATATCTTTGCTTCCTTCAATACTTCTAATTCTAATGTCTGAAATATTATAGACTTTCCCATTTTGAACAATGTCAATGTTTGAATTTTCGTATGTAACTATTGTGGTTTTTGTTTCAGGATCGTAAGATGTTAGGATTACACCTGCATCTGATAAACCATTTACTTTGGAAAATCTCTCACATTCATTTGTTACGGGATTGTAATAAAAAAGAGAGGATTCAGAACCTACTAATATTGTATTATCTGTTTTATTTACTGAATTTGTTGAGTAATAAGAAAGATGATCTCGCCATTGTCCTAAGACAGAATTGCTGTATTGAGCTTGAATATTTAAGAGGCTACTTAAAAATATAAAAAATAAGAAGAATCTGTGCTTTATCATTTTTATTTTATTGTTTATATTTTTAGAAAACGACAGATTCTTCCTTATTATTATATTGTGAATTATTTTATTAACTTACGGCTTCTTTCAATCTTTCTGCATTTTCAGCAAGTTGAAGTGCGTCTAACACGTCTTGAATGTCTCCGTCCATAAATACAGGCAAGTTATACATTGTCCAATTTATTCTATGGTCGGTTACACGCGATTGAGGATAATTGTAAGTTCTAATTTTAGCGGAACGGTCACCTGTTGATACCATTGTTTTTCTTTTAGATGATATTTCCTCTAAGTATTTGTTGTATTCTAATTCAAATAAACGTGAACGCAATACTACCAATGCTTTATCAAAGTTTTTGATTTGCGATTTTTGGTCTTGACACGAAACAACTATTCCTGTTGGTATGTGTGTTAAACGAATTGCAGAATAGGTTGTGTTTACTGATTGACCTCCTGGACCAGAAGAACAGAATGTGTCTTTTCTAATATCGCTCATCTTCAAATCAACATCAAATTCTTCGGCTTCTGGTAAAACTACAACCGATGCTGCTGATGTGTGAACTCTTCCTTGTGTTTCGGTTTGTGGAACTCTTTGTACACGGTGTACTCCTGACTCATATTTCATTTGTCCATAGACTCCTTCGCCCGAAACGTTCAAAACAATTTCTTTATAGCCACCTACGGTTCCTTCTGTAAAGTCTACGACTTCTACTTTCCAGCCTTTCTTTTCAAAAAACTTGGTGTACATTCTGTAAAGGTCGCCTGCAAAAATACTTGCTTCGTCTCCACCTGTTCCTGCTCTGATTTCAAAGATTGCATTCTTTCCATCTTGTGGGTCAGATGGGATAAGCATCAAACGAATCTCATCTTCCATAACTTCTCTCTTAGAGGTCAATTCGTTTAATTCTTCTTTTGCTAATTCTCTGAATTCTTCGTCTTTTTCGTTGTTTAAAACAAATTTTGCGTTGTCTATATTTTCTAATACGTTTTTGTATTCCTTGTACGCAGCTATGATTGGTTGTAAATCTTTATAGTCTTTACTTAACTTGACGTAATGTTTCATATCATTCATTACCTCAGGATCGTTCATCTGTTGTTCTATTTCAAGGAACTTTTCGTTGATTGCTTCTAACTTCTCTAACATAAAAAATATTTTTAAGGTGCAAAGTTACGAAAGAAATTCTTAATTTTGCAGTCAATTAAACAAATAATTTAAGAAATGAATATGAAAAGTAGAGGATTTTTAGGGATTGTCTTTGCGTTTTTAGCATTTTCGTTATTATTGACATCTTGCTCAAAGGGAAAGTCTGAGCAGGATATTGAATCGAAAGGATTACCTTCTTCGGGAGGTAAAACGTTGGAAGCAATCTTGGTAATACCAGATGAGGTTTATAAAGGAGAGATTAAAGACTCTATTGGGGAATATTTTATGAAAGCTTGCTCTTGGTTACCTCAACCCGAACCGCTTTTTGACGTAGTTCAAATGAATCCTGTCGGCTTTTACAATTCTGAAATGTTTACAAAGCATCGTAATATCATTATAGTAGATATCAAAGCGGGTAATCCAAATAAATTAAAGAAGCAAATAGATTATAAATCTTATCCTCAGGCTTATTTTGAATTTTCAGTTGATAATAGAGATAGCCTTTTTGCTTTATTGAATAGACATTCTGATTTAATAAAAGAGCAATTCTATAACAACGAACACAGAAGAGTTAATTCAGCTTTTAAAAAGCTTGAAAATACTGACATAACTCGTAAATTGAAAAGCAAATTTGGATTTCATTTAACTTTAAGCGAAGAATTTTATCTCGCAGTTAATGAAGAGAACTTTGCTTGGCTAAGAAAAGAACCAAAAGATTGTAGCTTAAATATTATGATTTACGCAATGGATTACAAGAATGAAGACCAATTTAGCCAAGAAAACATAATAGCTCTTAGAGATACATTAGCAAAGAAGTATATTCCAGGACCAACTCGCGGTTCTTATATGGGAACAGAACATCGTGTTGGATTTATTCGTGATACTGTACAAATAGGAAAAGATAAAATAACAGCAATCGAAACACGTGGTTTATGGAGACTTTACAATGATTTTATGGGAGGTCCATTCGTTAATTATTGTTTTAGAGATAGTCAAGGGCAACGCTTAGTTATGATAGATTGTTTTGTATATTCACCAAAGCAATCAAAGAGAGATCAACTTATGCAATTGGAAGCAGTAGCCTATGGAATAAAATATGAAAATAAAACAAAGAATTAGAGAAATAAAACAAAGAAAAAAAATATTAAAACGAAGAAAAAAATAAACAATCCAAAGATTGAGAAAAAAACTTGCAAATAAATTGTAAGTTTTTTTTTGTTTGTAATCAAAAAGTCAGTAATTTTGCAAAATTATTTTTACATTTTTTAAACACACAACAAAACATTAAATTTTTATGGCACCAACACATATTGAACACATTGGAATAGCTGTTTCAAATTTAGAAGAAGCTATCAAGTATTGGGAAGAAGTAATGGGATTAAAATGCTACAACATCGAAGAAGTAGCTGACCAAAAAGTTAAAACTGCTTTCTTTAAAGTAGGAGAAGTTAAAATAGAGTTATTAGAAGCTACAAGTCCTGATAGCACTATTGCTTCATTTATTGAAAAGAAAGGCCCAGGAGTACACCACATAGCTTTCGCAGTAGAAAACACTGACCAAGCATTGAAAGATGCAGAAGAAAAAGGCGTTAAGTTGATAGACAAACAAGCAAGAAAAGGAGCAGAAAACCTAAACATAGGTTTCTTACATCCAAAATCAACAATGGGAGTTTTAACAGAACTTTGCTGTAAATAATTTTTTAAATAATAATATTTTAAGCTTAAAGTAATGGCTTTTGAAGAAAAGATCAAGCAATTGCTTGACAACAGAGAAAAGGCAAAGTTGGGAGGTGGAATAAAAAGAATAGACTCTCAACATGCAAAAGGTAAATTAACCGCAAGAGAAAGAATCGAACTGTTGTTAGATCAAGACAGTTTTGAAGAATTTGACATGTTTGTAACACACAGATGTTCAGAATTTGGAATGGCAGACACTAAATTCCTTTCTGATGGTGTGGTTACAGGACAAGGAACAATCAACGGACGTTTAGTATTTGTGTTCGCACAAGATTTTACTGTGTTCGGAGGAGCTTTATCTGAAATGATGGCAGAAAAAATCTGCAAAGTAATGGATAAAGCTATGACAGTAGGTGCTCCTGTTATTGGATTAAACGACTCAGGTGGAGCTCGTATTCAAGAAGGTGTTAATTCACTTGCAGGATATGCTGAAATATTTGAAAGAAATATCTTAGCATCAGGAGTAGTTCCTCAAATATCTGCAATATTTGGACCTTGTGCAGGTGGAGCGGTTTATTCACCAGCCTTAACTGACTTTATTTTGATGTCTGACCAAACATCATATATGTTTGTTACAGGACCAAAAGTTGTAAAAACAGTAACAGGAGAAGATATTACAACAGAGGATTTAGGAGGAGCTGAAATCCACTCAACAAAGTCAGGTGTATCTCACTTCTTAGCACAAACAGAAGAAGAAGGTATTGCAACTATTCGTGAATTACTTTCATATCTTCCAAGCAACAACTTAGAAGAAGCACCAACAACAGTATGTAACGACCCATTTGATAGATTGGAAGACAGATTAAACAGCATTATTCCTGATAATCCAAATCTTCCTTACGATATGATGGAAGTTATCACAGCAATTGTTGATGATGGTAAATTCCTTCAAGTACACGAACGTTATGCACGTAACATTATAGTAGGATTCTGCCGTATGGGTGGAGCATCTGTTGGAGTAATAGCAAATCAACCAAACGTTTCTGCTGGAGTTTTAGACATTGAAGCTTCAAGAAAAGCAGCTCGTTTTGTTCGTTTCTGCGATTGTTTCAATATTCCTATCCTTACACTTGTTGATGTTCCAGGATTCTTACCAGGAAGAGTACAAGAATATGGTGGAATTATCACTCACGGAGCAAAACTTATGTTCGCTTACGGAGAAGCAACAGTTCCAAAAGTTACAGTAACATTACGTAAATCATATGGTGGAGCTCACGATGTGATGTCTTCAAAACAATTAAGAGGAGACTTTAACTACGCTTGGCCAACTGCACAAATCGCAGTTATGGGAGCAAAAGGAGCGGTTGAAGTATTATATGGAAAAGAAATGTCTGCAATAACAGATCCAGAAGCAAAAGCAAAATTTGTTGCAGATAAAGAAAATGAATACAATAACGCATTTGCAAATCCATATAAAGCAGCTTCGTATGGTTATATAGATGATGTGATAGAGCCAAGAAATACTCGTTTCAGAGTAATCCGTGCTTTCCAATCTCTACAAACTAAACGCGTAACTAATCCAATGAAGAAACACTCTAATATTCCATTATAGTTATGATGTTATTAAGTATTGATTGGGGATTTGCCGGAGTTGTTTGTGGCGCAGGTATAGGAATGACTTTCCTTATCTTAGTTGGATTGATTTTATTCATAAAATTATTGTCTTGGGCAGTAGGTTTAAAAGATAAAAAACCAGCAGTTGATAGTGCGAAAGCGGAAGTTAAAGCAGTAGAAAAAACATCTACAAATGAACATCCTACATCTCACGAACAAGCAGCAATCGCTTTGGCAATGCACCTTTACTTTGATGCACACGATGAGGAGCCTCACGTGATCACAATAGAAGAAGTAGAAAAGAGATACTCTCCTTGGAGTTCTAAAATTTATAATATGAGAAACTTTACTAAGTAGTAGAAATTATGAATAAGTTTAAAATAACCATAGACGAACAACCGTTCGATGTAACTGTAAATGTTACAGAACATAATAAAGCAACTGTGGAAGTAAATGGTATTTCATACGATGTAGTGTATGAAAAGAAAGATGCTCCTAAGGCAGCACCTGTTGCAAGAAAAGCAGCAATTCCTTCAGCTCCACACATGCAAACTCCAAATCCAAAAGGAAATACGCCTGTTGCACCAGTTCAAGCTGCAAGCAAACAAGCAATCAAATCTCCTTTGCCAGGAACAATTGTTTCTGTTAATGTAAAAGAAGGAGATCAAGTTAAAAAAGGAGATGTCTTGATTGTAATGGAAGCAATGAAGATGGAAAACAACATAATGGCAGGAAAAGACGGACAAGTTAAAGCTATTTATGTTTCAGTTGGACAAACCGTTGCTCAAGATGACGCTTTAGTAGATTTAGCATAATTCATAAAAAAACAAATCGAAAAATGAAAAATTCTAAATCAAATATAATAAAGTGTTTCGCCCTTTTGCTTATGGTATTGCTTGTGCCTACACTTACAATGGCAGGAGAAATATCAATAGGTGATAAGATGTCGGAATTTTTTGGAAGTATGGGATTTGCTCAACTTGAAGGCAATTGGTTATGTCTTGTAATGATATTAGTATCATTTGTATTGCTTTACCTTGCTATTGTAAAAAAGTTTGAGCCTCTTTTATTACTTCCTATAGCTTTCGGAATGCTTTTGACAAATCTTCCAGGAGCAGGATTATATCACCCTGAACTTTTTGCAGAAGGACACGTTCATTGGAAAGATTTTGCAGATGCAAACAACGTTGGCTTACTTGACTACTTGTATCTTGGAGTTAAACTTGGTATTTATCCATGTTTGATTTTCCTTGGAGTAGGAGCAATGACAGATTTCGGACCATTGTTAGCAAATCCAAAGAGTTTCCTTCTTGGAGCAGCAGCTCAAATTGCAATCTTTGCAACTTTCTTTGGCGCATTAGCGTTAGGATTTACATACGAACAAGCAGGTTCTATCGGAATCATAGGTGGAGCTGATGGTCCTACTGCAATTTATCTTACATCTAAGTTAGCACCTGAATTATTGGGACCTATCGCCGTTGCAGCTTATTCTTATATGGCGTTAGTACCGGTTATTCAACCTCCTATTATGAAAGCGTTGACTACAGAAAAAGAACGTCAAATTGTTATGAAACAATTGCGTAAGGTGTCAAAGACTGAAAAAATCATTTTCCCAATTCTTGTAACAGCAATCATTGCTTTATTATTACCAGCAGCGGCACCGCTTGTAGGTTGCTTGATGTTAGGAAACCTATTGCGTGAATGTGGAGTTACAGAACGTTTAAGCAAAACAGTACAAAACGAATTGATGAATATTTGTACAATATTCTTAGGAATATCTGTGGGAGCTACTGCAACCGCAACATCATTCCTTAACCCACAAACTTTGTTAATTCTTGTTCTTGGGGTAACTGCATTTGCATTAGGTAGTGCTTCGGGAGTATTGTTTGCGAAATTGATGAACGTATTCTCTAAAAATAAAATCAATCCTTTGATTGGTTCTGCGGGAGTATCGGCTGTGCCAATGGCAGCTCGTGTTTCTCAAAACGTAGGACAAGAAGCAAATCCAAGTAACTTCTTGTTGATGCACGCAATGGGACCAAACGTTGCAGGAGTTATAGGCTCAACAGTTGCAGCAGGGGTATTGTTAGCATTTTTAGGATAAAAAAAATATCATAAATAAAAAATAAGGTGTATCGAATAAGATACACCTTATTTTTTTGTAATTTTGCACACGATTATGAAAGTGAATGAAGAAAAAGCCTTAATATTAGGCAGAGAGAAAATAGGGACTTTGTTGTTGCAATATGCAACTCCTGCAATTATAGCACAGATTGCATCAAGTTTATTTAACGTTGTTGATAGAATATTCATAGGGCAAGGAGTTGGAGCCTTAGCAATTTCTGGCTTAGCCTTGACTTTTCCTTTTATGAACTTAGCAGCGGCATTTGGAGCCTTAGTTGGAGTTGGAGCATCGGCCTTAACCTCAATCAAATTAGGAGAAAAAGATTACAAAACTGCAAGACTTGTTTTAGGAAACGTAATTATACTAAATCTTATCTTTGGAATTCTTTTCACAATTGCTTGTTTACCATTTTTAGAGCCGATTTTATATGCACTTGGTGGAAGTGAGCAAACCGTAGGCTATGCAAAAGAATATATGTTCATTATTCTAATTGGAAATGTCTTTACTCACCTTTACTTAGGCTTGAATGCAGTGTTGCGTTCGGCAGGTTATCCAACAAAAGCGATGTATGTAACGATATTTGCCGTAGGCTTGAATGCAGTTTTAGATGCATTATTTATTTTAGTCTTTAAATGGGGGATAGCAGGAGCAGCTTGGGCAACGGTAATAACACAAGTAATTGCAACCCTTGTTTTGATTTTTATATTCTTAAAACAAAATCAAATAGTACACTTTACAAAAGATTGTTTCAAGTTAAAAAAGAAAATAGTTTTTGATGCTTGTTCAATAGGAATGGCACCGTTTATGACAAATCTTGTTGCGTGTTTAGTGGTTATAATAGTGAATATTCAACTAAAAAAATACGGAGGAGATTTAGCAATAGGTGCATACGGAATCATAAACAGCATTGCATTTACATTTGTTATGATTATACTTGGTCTAACACAAGGAATGCAACCGATTATTGGCTATAACTATGGAGCAAAGCTTCAACATAGAGTTTTATCTACACTAAAAAAAGGAATGATAGCAGGATTTGTAATCACAACCATAGGATTTTTAGTTGCAGAGTTGTGTCCAAGACTAATAGCCTCTGCTTTCACAAACGATGAAGAAATGATAAATCTCTCAATCACCGGATTTAGATTATTTATGTTATCCTTTCCTATTGTAGGAATGCAAATAGTTGCCTCAAACTTCTTTCAAGCGATAGGAAAAGCCAAAATTGCAATATTTCTCTCTTTAACAAGACAATTATTGTTTTTAATTCCTGCACTTTATCTAATGCCGCTTGTCTTAGGTCTTAATGGCGTGTGGCTATCAACAATAGTTGCTGACTTTTTATCTGCTTTTGTGTCATTGTGGGTATTAGTTGTTGCTATTAAGGAAATGAAAAAAGAGATTTCTCTTTAAACTAAATCTTATGAAAGAAGAAAAATTATGGAATTCTAATTACATAAAAGTATGGCTTGCCAACTTTATGATATTTTTCTCTTTTATGTTGGTAACACCATTGTTGCCTATTTATCTTAGTGAAACATTTGCAGCAGATAAACACGTAATAGGAGTAGTCCTTTCAGGATATACATTAACGGCTCTTTTAGTGCGTCCTTTTAGTGGCTTTATTGTTGATTCTTATCCAAGAAAACAAGTCCTTTTGATTTGTTTTTTCCTAATGTTTATATTCTTTGCAGGTTATTTAGTTGCAGGTTCGCTTTTACTTTTTGCAATCGTTAGAACACTTCACGGAGCCCCTTTTGGAGCGACAACAGTTGCAAATAGCACAGTTGCAATAGATGTTTTGCATCCTTCAAGGAGAGCAGAAGGAATAGGATATTACGGATTAAGTAATAACATAGCAACAGCAATCAGCCCTTCGGTTGCAATATATATTTATCAACTAACTCACAATTTTGATTTAATATTTGCAATTTCTATGGCTGTTGCAGGCATAGGATTGATAATAAATTCCACAGTAAAGTTAGAAAAAAGAGAATTGATAAAAGACAAAAAGGTAATCTCGTTAGATAGATTTTTCTTATTGAAATCGTGGAGTCAATCGCTAACAATGGTTTGTTTTGCTTTCTCTTACGGAATACTTTCTACATATATAGCTATCTATGGTAAAGAACAATTAGGAATAACAAGTGGAACAGGATTGTTTTTCTTGTTAATGTCTTTGGGATTGATATGTTCACGCTTAATAGGCAATAAATCATTAAGTAAAGGCAAGATTGTAGAAAATGCTTCAATAGGAATATTGATTTCGCTTGTAGGATATTTTATTTTTGCAGCAGTAAATAATTCCTTTGGCTATTATTCTGCTGCTCTTATCATAGGATTAGGCAACGGACACATGTTTCCGGCTTTTCAAACAATGTATATAAATCTTGCACCACACTCTCAACGTGGTACAGCTAATTCTTCCTTACTTATTTCTTGGGACGTAGGAGTAGGATTAGGCATTTTAATCGGCGGAGTCGTAGTAGAATATTTCGGATACAACGCATCGTTTTGGGTTTCTGCCGTAGTAAATCTTTTAGGTGTTGTAGGGTTTGTTTTCTTTGCTCGTAAAAGATATTTAATTGATAGATTAAGATAGTAACATTAAAGATAAAAACAACTTAAAAAGTAATTAAAAAAAATAAAAGGCTGATTCTTATTATTTGAATCAGCCTTTTTGCTTTTCTTTATTGTTTAATCACTTTTTGCATTGAAGTTTTTTCTTCATTTGTTAGTCGCAAGTAATAAGCACTAAATAAATAATGTTAATTTAGTACTTATTTTTTAGGATAGTTTTTCTTATCAAGAATATCCATATTTTTAGTATCAATATCTAACTGTTTATTTTTGTAATCATTTCCTACCTCAAAAGACCCCACAGGAACCATTTGATCATAAGATATTGATCGTGTTACAGGATAATATTCTTTGCCATCAGCATTAACAGATATAGTAAACGATGTAACAGAACTAACTTGACCATTTGGATAATAATGTACATAAATCTTATATTTTCCTTCAGGTGCATTTGTCCATCTAACAAATTCAGGACCTGGGCCTACAACATCATCTCTATCTAAATATCCTCCAGATTCAGAAGACATATTTCTATAATAAATTTCTTCACCAAATGGATCTATTACATGTAAATCAATATCTGTATTACCACTTAATTTACTCCAATCAAGTCTTATAGTAACATCAGCATTATTAACTTCTGCAGTAAAATAAACAGGTTCTGAAATTTCCTTATTTGTAATAATGTCAACAACAGTTGCTTTAACTCTTTGCTCACCTTCTGTTCCTAATGTCCAAGTTGTTGATGCTTTATTTTCTGTATCAGCCGATACGGTTTCAAATTGAACGTGTCCCCCTCCTGACACTACTTCAAATTTTACTCTATGATAAGAGCTTGAGTTATAATAAGCTCCATCATCTCCTAACGTTTGAACATAAACGGTTAAAGGTAATAATAATTTTTGATTAGCATACCCTATTTGTTCATCACCACTAACTTTATATAAAGAAGCTTCGGTACAAGTTGTTATTTCATTATTATAATAACATAAACAAAAATTAATTGTTTCTGGAGCATCAAAAGCGTAAGCAAGTCTAAGTGCTAAATTTGCAGATGTTTTTATTTTTCCATACCAATTTAATGATCCACTAATAACTTTACCTACTTTACCCATAGCCGCCCAAGTTCCATTCCATTCAAAATAACTATTAATTCCGTCAATAACAACTTCACAAGCAATTCCAAGCCACTCTTCGGCTGTTATATTTACGCCTGATCCTGTTACGCCTGATCCTACATTTGTTATTGCGTTTGCAACAGCTTTTGCTATAGCAACTGCATCATAATCACCACTTGTAATTTCTAAACCAAATGTTGATAATATACAACTAACAATTTTCATGTAAAAATCAAGAGTTGCGAGCTCATTTGTTCTTGAAAAATCAAATTTGTAATTTCCATCAATAGAAAAAATATGCTCCATAGGAGCTCCTAAGGTTGTTCTATTGTTAAATACGTCCAAAATACCAAAATCAGAACGAGCTTCAATAACTTTGTTAATTGATTGACCATTTGGAAGAGTAATTGAGCCAACGTAAGTAGGAGTCATGCATACAGTACTTAAAGATAATTTGTTGCCATTAATATTAGCATTTATATAATATGGATTAATTCCATAATTATTTAAAGCATTTTTATTTTTTAAACGTATCATATTTTTTGCATCACTATCTAAAAAATAGTCATATTCTGTACTATCTGAAACAGTTGTAAATCCACTACATAAATCTTCCATTAAATTACTGAATGACAACAATAAATTTTCATTTGTTAAATCAAATAAATGCTTTTTTTCTAAAATTGTTTTGTTCACCTCATTATAAAAATCTTGATACTTTGAACTTGCTTTTATTAAAGAAGTTAAATCATTGTAACCTTCAGTCCCAATAGGAGAAAATAAAGGATGCATTGTTACCATTGCAATGGCTGTTGTTTGTACATTTAATTCAATAGTATCATTTTCTTGAATAGGCATTCTTGCTAACAGATATACATTCTCATTTTCTTGAAGAATAAATGTCTGTACTTTATTGTTAGAACAAGCCGTTGCTCTAAATTGATTATTATTAATTTCGTATTCTCCTCCTATTGATAATAATCTACAATTATTATAAAAATCATTATCAATAGAGTTAATATTAATAACACCTTCAATAGTTGTCAATTCAATATTATTCATTTCATCTTGAAAATCTAATTCAACTTCGCAAGAGCAAAATAGCAAAACTGCTAATAGACTAATAATTATTTTATTTACTTTCATAACTTATTTTATTAAAAGATTATACCAAATGTTGCTAATAAACATGATTTATCAAATAACACATCTCCATTTTGAAACGGAATACGATAATTTAAATTTAGTGTTAAATATTTCAAAAAATCTATTCCGACACCTGTATTAAAAGAAAAATCATTAAAATTAATAGGACTATAATCAAAATTTTTATTTAATTTTATTTTGAATTGAGGGGATACAAATGCCCTAATAGCAAAATTTTTCTTCCTCAGTAAATATCCACCTAAATACAATGGAGCATCAAGTTTTAACTTGTTTGGATTTTCAAAAACTCGACTAAAGTCTTCTACTATACTGTTTCCTTCACTAACATATGCCCAATCTGCATCAATACTCGCATTCAAATCCCATTGAGCATAAAAATACTTTAAGAAATCAACACGAACACAAAAACCTAACGTTGTGTTTTTTAACATATTAGCTGTGATTCCAGACACTTGTTCCGAATTTAAGGATTCATTTGCGTTTATTTGTATAGGTTGTAAGCCTAACAAAAATCCTCCTTTTATCTGTGCTTGACAACCTACATCAATGCAAAGAAACATTAAGAATAGTAATAGAATTCTTTTCATTTTGTTAAATTTTTATTTGTTAATAATTAAATTGTTGCTTAATGAAAAGACATTAAAAAAGTCGTGAACTTCTCCTATTGTTTATTGAGGTTCTGGAAATACCTATCTACCAAAATAAGAAAAGCCCACGATATGCTCGCAGGCGTTTTCCACTTATTTTATTGGTAGATGGTTTGAAATTTTCCAGATTTCAATAAACCAAGAATAAGCAAAAACGCTTTTTTATGTCATTAAATTTTCAGTTTGCAAAAGTATAACAAATTTCTTTAAAGCACAAAAAAACTTCAAACAAAGTTTTAAGAGGTAAAAATCTTTATTTTGAGAAAATTTCATTTTGCGAAAAAAAGTAGTTCCTTGACCAAAATTGAGTGAAATCAAGGGTAATTTTTCCGAAAGCTCGTTTAGAAATTTCTAAATCAGGGATAGAAATTTCTAAATCAAGGATAGAAAAAATTAAATCAAGGTTTTTTTTGAAAAAAACAGCGAAAAAATCGCAAAAAACAAAGACTTTTTTGGCAAAAATTGGGCTTTAAAAAGTTAAGTCGTTGATTTACTGATTTTTAATTAAAGGCTTATAATTTCAATATTTGCGAACAGAAAATTTAGACCTGAAAATATCGCAAGCATTCGGCGTTAAATTTATAGAAATTTTGTTTACATCCGAAAATTCGTGGCGAATCTGATTTATATACCTTTTCTTATTTTGCCTATTCTAAGGAGCAAAAAAACAAGAACACAATCTCTTTAATTACTTTATTTTCTTAACGCTTTCTTTATTCGCTTTATGATTTGTAATTTAGCAGGGGAGGAATTGATTTGCAGGTCTTGTGAGAAGAAAATCAACTCTTGTTTTATCCACTCTTCTTCTTGTGAGTAGTAAAGCAAGATTTCTACCAACCACATTAAGAGTGATACTTGTGTTTTTTCATTAAGCAGATGAATAAAGCAGGTCTCTATTAGTTTTTCTTTGTTGCAATTGTCTATTATCTCGGAAATTTCGTTTGAAAGTTTGCTTTTGTTTTTTAGGGTTAAAGCAATGATTTTGCAAAGCGAACGTCTTGCAGAGTGATTCTCTATTTTGTCAAAATTTTCTAATAAGTCAGATAAAAAATGCACGGAATAGTTGAGGTTTTCCGTGCATAATTTTTCAAGTTGCCAAGCTTGATGGAAAGAAAGCTTCTCTATCATTTTTTTAGAAAGCGTATTTTGCTCCTGCCATTAAGACTATACGTTGTGAAGGATAGTTGTAGTAGTTGAAATAGCGTTGATAAGCAATATTATTCAATTCAATAAAGAATGAAAGTTTTGTGTTGTAGTTGTAATTTGCTGCAAGGTTTATGTCAATCTTGCTTTTTAATTCCTCAACCTCACCTTCAGGATTCAAACATTTTACTTTGCTTTGGAAACTTGGTACAAAACTAATACTAAACTTATCGTTTGCGTTGTATCTAAACAATAAATTTGCTTTAAAGGCTGGTTTGTACCAAGCAAATTCAAGGTCTGTTGTTTTTATGTTTTGATACAATAGATTTAGACTTAAATCTATTTTTTTGTCTATTTGATATGCTAGGTCAAGTTGTGCGTATGTTGTTTTTGTGTTATCATATACTATTGTAAACATATTGTTTAATCCAGCGTTTTTATCAAGGGTATAGAAATAGTCGTTATTTCCCATTTTGTAACCTCCTTTTAGGGAAATAAGTATGTTGCTTTTTGTTATGAAGTAAACTTTTGCAAAAATATCCATTTGATTGTTGCTTTCTATTTTTGCAAGAGGAGAAAGATAAGGGTTTTCTATTCTTAGATAATTAAGAGTAGGGAAATCAAAGTTGCTTACTATTCCTGCTTTTATTTTGATGAGGTTGGCAAGTGTAGGGACTTCTACAACGGCTGAGGGTAATATTTGAAATTCTTTTCTATCTCCAAAGGTTGGAACAAAGTCAAGTGCTACGTTTAGTTTGAAATCTTTTATATTAAGATTAGCATAGGGCTTTATTGTAAGGTTTCCATTATTGTTGTCAAATGATAGAGGAAGCATTTCATTATAAAATAATGCTAAGTCTTTTGGATCGTATCCTCCAAAAGAGTGATTATAGTTTATGTTTAAGCCTATGTTTTGTTTGTCGCTATCTAAGAATATGAAGTTTTTGTGTAAGTCACCAGAAACAGCAAGATGTGTTTCTTTTCTGCCCCATTTGTTAAATGTGTGATTGATTGCAAAATCCAAAGAGTTGTGTAATGAGGAGTTTTCTCGGTATATGCTTTGGTATTTAACGAATCCGCCTACGTTATGATAGGGAGCAATATATGTTTTTTTGTCTATATCCATGCTATCAAGGAATCCGTAAAAATATTGACGTTGATGATTGTATGTTAGGCCAGCATCTAAAAAGAAATTCTTCCATATTTTTTTTGCATAAAAGGTTAAATCGTTGTTTGCAAAGGTTGAATTTCCGTAATCTTTGATTTGTCCTAATGAAGAATTATGTCTATAATGTGTAGAGTAGATAAAATCTTTTGAACGAGTTTGTGTGTAAGATAAATCTAATAAAGAAGTAAAGTAAGTCCCGATACCTGCTTTTATATGTGAGTTATAGAGTTTTGAAAGAGGCTCTCCTTTAACTTTTGCTGGTTTTATTTTCTCAAAAACCATTGTTGTAGGGAATTGTTTTGTTGTTTTTTCGTATTGAAATGGTGGAATTTCAAATTTTGTTTCGTAAGTCTGTGGCTTATCGTTTATTTTATATGCTTCATTCACCACAGGGTCAAAAATTGTTCTTACTATAATATCTTCATTGTAAACACTCTCAGTGTTTTCTTGCGAAAATGATAAATGACTTATGCTTAACGCTACAAATAATGTTAAAATATATTTTTTCATGCCTATTTATTTTCAATTATTATTTCATCTACTGCTTCTTTTTGCTCTTGGAGTTTTTGCTCTTGGAGTTTTTGTTCTTCTGTGTGTTTGTTATTTATTTCGTCAAGTTTGTTTTGAGCTTCGTTTATAATCGATTGGTCGCCTTCATAATTGTCTATGATGCTTTGAAGAGTCTGTTTGGCTTGTATTTTATTGTCTCGTTGTTTGAAAATATCAGCCCAAAGAATGAAAGCTTTGGCTAACCAAAATTCACTGCTTGGATTACTTGTGATTTCTAAGATGATTTTTTCGGATTCGTCTAAATTGCCATTGTTATATTGGATTTCTGCCAGTGTATATTGAGCCTCTGAGGCGTATTCAGTGTTTTTGGCGGAGGTAAGTTTCTTAAATTCTTCTATTGCTTGACCTGAGTTGGCGTTTTTTAAAAGAGATTTTGCTAAATAGTAAGATGCTTTTTCTGAAATGTTCTCATCGGTTTTTTCAAGAGAGAGAATTTTATTTGAAACAATGATTGTAGAATCAAATTTATTCAATAGGTAATAGCATTCCATTTCTCCTAAAAGTGCTTGAAGTTTATGGGTGCTTATTTCGGCAATTTGTTCAAGTAAGCAAAACTCTTGAAGGGCTTTTTCGTAGGTTTTGTTTTCAAAGTTTAGATTTGCAGCCTTTAAAATGGCTTTTTCTGTAAATTCGTTTTTAGGTTTGTTAATTATGTTTTCGTATGCTTGTAATGCTTCTTGTTTTTGAGAATTTTTTATCAAGCAATCTGCTAAATAATAATTAGCAGAGGCGTAAAAAGCACCATCAGGATATTTTGAAATATAGTCTTGGAATCCACTTATTGCTTTTTGGCAATCTCCATTCATATATTGGTTTTCTATTGCTTGATAACTAATAGAATCTTGTTCGCTTTGAGTAATCTCTGCCTCAGGAATCTTTTTTGTATATGCAATAAACTCATCTACATTGTTTGATTCAATGTAAATTGTCTTAATATTGTTTAATGCTGATTTTGCTTCCTCTGTACCTGGGTAGGTTTCTACGACTTTCTTTAAATGAATTAGTGCATCTTTTTCTTTACCCATATTATAATAAATCATACCTATTTTTGCGTAAGAGTCTTTTGCATGGATTGATTGAGGGTAGTTTTTTGTGATTTCAGTATATAATTCAAGCGATTTAGGATATAAATCAAGTGTTAAGTAAGAATTCGCTAATTCATACTTAATGCTTGCTACATAACTGCTTTTTGGAAATTGTGATAATGCAGATTCTAAAATGCTAATCTTTCTATCGTAGTTTCCTAATGCACCATAAGCCATACCTTTTTGATAACTTGCATAGTCTGCATCTAATTTATTTTTTGTTATCACATAATCATACTCCTTAATCGCATTTTGGAAATCTTTACTCATATATAAACAATCGGCATATCTACATTTAGCATCGATTTTCATTGTTTCGTTTTGTAATGTCTCACATTGTTTGAAATAATCCTTAGCTTGACTATATTTCTTTTGCTTAAATAGGTTGTAACCCATTGTATAGTTTGCTTGATTGTGGTAAATACTGTTTTGAGAATTAGGTGTAGAGAAAAATTTGTTAAGATTGTTTATTGAAAGAGAGTAATTCTCCATTTGATAGTAAGATTCACCTTTCAAATAATATGCAATAGCTGTTATTTCGTTTGAATGCGATTGCGATAACGATTTGTCAAGATAAATTATCGCCTCATCAAGTTTGTTTTCGTTAAAACACTCAATCGCTCTATTTAAACAAATCTTTTGATAGGCTTGATTGATAGCTTTATTGCGTTCTGTCATCTGCTCAATCATTTCAATAGCATCGCGATAGTTTTGAGTGTTTCCGTAAAGTTGCGCAAGAGATTCCTTAGCCTCATTTGTGCTTTTTGATTTTGGGAATAACTCAATATAAGTTTGGAATGCCTTTATACTTTCGTTGAACGCAGAGTTGGTTTCGCAAGAAAGCTTTGCGTAATTTAATAATGCTTTTTCTTTAATCTTTTTATCAAAGTCATATTTGTAAGCCTCCTTAAACATAGATTTTGCTGCAATTTTGTCATTGAGTTGAAGGTGGCAAATTCCTAAATGATAAAGTGCGTTTTGCGAAAGAGAGTCGTTGTTATCTCCTGTTTTTTCTAAATAAGTCTTTGCTCTATCGTATTGTTTCTCTTCCAAAAGTGTAAATCCTAATAAATAGTAATCTTGAGGTGTGGCAACATTTGGCTCTTGTAGCGATTTTTCAAGATAAGGTATTGCTTCGCTATAACGACCAAGTTTATAGTAAGCATCTCCAAGCATTTTGTTGAGTTCAGAGCTGTTTTTAGATTTTGAACTATTAGAAAGTTCAGATGCGATTGCAATTAACTCTTCGTATTTTTGTTCTTTGTAGTAGATTTGTGCAATGTAATAAGGGACAATCTTTCCAAAATTCTTCTCATTTTTTAAAGAAAGAAATTCTTTTAAAGCTTTGTTGTAGTCATGTTCTTCATAAAGAATGTGAGCATAAAAATAAGTGGCAGCAACAGCATACTTACTTCTTGCATCTTTTACCTTCATAAAACAAGTCTTTGCATTGTCGTAGTCATTTTGCATAAATTGACAGTGACCTCTTTTGTAGTAATATTCATACTTAGTATTTTGAGGTAAAGTCTTAGTGTCAATTTGAGAATATATTGTTTCGGCTTTTGGAAACTCTTGATTCCTTACGTAATGATTGGCTAAAAGAAATTTAGCATCGTTTAGACGATGGCTTTCTTTAAAACGATTTATGAAATCTAAGAGAAGTTTATCTGTATCGTTATTCATCATCTCGTAAGCACAAGATGCTTGAAAGAAATAAGCATCCTCTAACGATAAATTATAGTTTGCCTTGTGTTTTTCAATGTAGGAGGAAAACTGTTCAAAACTTAAAGAATAGTTTTTGCTATAATAACTCTCAAAAGCTTGCTTTAAATCATCGACTTTCTTTATCTCTGTTTTTTGAGCTAAGAGAATACAAGGCATTAAGAATAAACTTGTTGCAACAATCAGTGTTTTAATATTATTTCTCATTTTAATATAATTTTAAGCTACTAAATTACTACAAAAAAATCACATATAGAATTTAGCTTTTATTTTTTTTTAACGTTGAAATGTTGAAAAAAGTGTATAACTCGCTCATTTGCCAAAATAAAACAAAGAAATAATTTGCTGAAACAAAGAAATATTTTTCCAAAACAAAGAAAAAATCATACAACTTTTTGTAAAAATTATCGTTATTAGAATTATTCGTATATTTGCATAATAATTTGAGAAAATATAATGGGAAGACAAAGAAAAGAAGCAGAAATTCTTTCACAAATAGCAGTGAAAGGAATCCAAGAAAAGAAAGGTAAAAATATTACCATAATAGATTTTGAAGGAGTAGATGGTTCATTATTTGAATATTACGTTATTTGCACAGCAAATTCTCCAACTCACGTAGATGCAATTACCGATTCGATAGACAGAGAGATTAAACAAGCAACAGGACTCAATCCAAGAAAAGTAGAAGGCTTACAAAACTGTCAATGGGTTTTGCTTGACTATTTTGATGTTGTAGTTCACATATTCTTAGAAGAGACAAGAGAGTTTTATAACATAGAGGCGATGTGGAAAGACGTTAAACAAACTCATTTAGAAGATATAGATTAAAAATAAGACTATGACTCAACAAAATAAATCAAAAAAACAACCACCCAAAGTTAAGTTTAAAATTTATTGGATATACGTTGCCTTACTTTTAATCTTGGGATTTATGATGTTTGGAGGAGGTGATACCACCACTTCAAAAGAAATAAACGAGGAAAAGCTAAGAACAGTTTTGGTTAAGAAAGATTACGAAAAGATAAACGTAGTTAATAAAGAGTTTGCAGAGATTTATATCAAGCAAACCCAAATCCAAAACGATACAAGCTACAATGACTTAAAACCAAAAGGCACATTAGGTTCTGTAAACAAAACTTATAATGGATTTTATATCTTTAAGTTTGTTGATTACGAAGATTTTCGTGCAATTTTGAAAGGAGTGGAGAACCAATGGATTGCAAAAGATACTGTTGGTATAGCTTCACAAGTAGAAAAACAAAAAATAATTGCAGAAAAACGTATCACTGTTGAATCGGAAGAAAGAAAAAGCTTCTTCGGAGAAAACGGTTTCTTCCTAATATCCATACTTGTAATGGTTATTTTCTGGATTGTGATGATTAGAATGATGAGAGGAGGAAGTAACTCAGGCGGAGGCGGAATGGGTGGAGGCATTTTCAATGTTGGAAAAAGCAAAGCTCGCCTATATGATAAGGATAAAGACATAAATATAACCTTTGCAGATGTTGCGGGATTGGAAGAGGCGAAAATAGAGGTAAAAGAAATAGTAGATTTCTTAAAATCGCCATCAAAATATACCAACTTGGGAGGAAAAATTCCAAAAGGAGCGTTGCTTGTTGGTCCTCCGGGTACAGGTAAAACCCTTCTTGCAAAAGCTGTTGCAGGAGAAGCCAAAGTTCCATTCTTTTCTCTATCAGGTTCCGACTTTGTTGAAATGTTCGTAGGAGTTGGAGCATCAAGAGTGAGAGACTTATTTGAAAATGCTAAAAAGAAAGCTCCTTGTATTGTATTCATAGATGAAATAGACGCAATCGGTAGGGCAAGAGGTAAAAATCTTTCTTCAGGTTCAAACGATGAAAGAGAAAATACCTTAAACCAATTACTTACAGAAATGGACGGCTTTGGTACAAATGCAGGAGTAATAATTCTTGCTGCAACAAACCGTGTTGATATATTGGATAAAGCTTTGTTGAGAGCAGGACGTTTCGATAGACAAATACATGTAGATTTACCTGACTTACCTGAAAGAAAAGCTATCTTTAAAGTACATACAGCAAAATTGAAATTTGATGAAAAAGATGTAGATATTGAGTTCTTATCAAAACAAACTCCTGGTTTCTCAGGTGCAGATATTGCGAATGTATGTAACGAAGCAGCTTTAATTGCAGCAAGAAAAGACAAAAAAATAATAGAAAAACAAGATTTTCTTGATGCAGTTGATAGAATCATCGGCGGTTTGGAGAAAAAGAATAAGATAATTACTCCAAAAGAAAAGAAAACTATTGCTTATCACGAGGCAGGACATGCTTCTGTAAGTTGGTTGTTGCAATATGCCAATCCACTTGTTAAAGTTACTATTGTTCCAAGAGGGCAAGCCCTTGGTGCTGCTTGGTATTTACCAGAGGAAAGACAAATCACAACAAAGGCACAACTACTTCATCAAATGATTTCACTTCTTGGAGGTAGAGCTGCTGAAGAGATTGTTTTTGGAGAAGTATCAACAGGTGCATTGAACGATTTGGAAAGAGTAACAAAACAAGCCTATGCAATGGTGGTTTATTATGGTCTTGACAAAGAAATAGGTAATATAAGTTTTTACGATTCAAGCGGACAAAGCGACTATGGCTTTCAAAAACCATTCAGCGAAAAGACTGCAGAAAAAATAGACGCTCAAATACGTTCTATGGTTGAAGAGGCTTATAGCAAAGCGAAAGAAATTTTAACAGAAAATAGAGAAAAATTAGATGCTTTAGCAACAATACTTGTCGAAAGAGAAGTAATATTTAGAGAAGACGTAGAAAATATTTACGGAAAGCGTCCTTGGGACGAACAAAAGGCAGATGAGCAACAGGCATAAGCGAGAAAAATTTCTTAAAGTTGTAAAACAAAATATTATTAAGCAAGAAATAGGAGAGTATGAAAAGGAAGAATCTCCTGTTTCTTACTTTGCTGTTGGGCAAGATGAGTTAATGGCTTTTGCAGAGAAGTTTGTGAGAGCAAAAGGAAGGTTTGTTTATTGTGAAAGTGAGAAAGATTTTAAGCAAAAACTACAATCGCTTATTCAATATCGCAAATGGGAAAATATTCTTGCTTTTAATGATAAATTAAATACTTATTTGAATAGTGTAGGCATAGAAACTGTTTTGGAAAACGATAATGCAATAGTAGGAATTAGTCTTTGTCAAGCAATGATTGCAAATTCAGGGAGCATTCTTATTACTGCTAATCAAGGATTTGGAGGAAAAGTAAATAAATTACCCTCAATTTTTATTGTGATAGCACATTCTTCTCAAATATATTCTAATTATAAGGAGGCATTACAACCGTTGTTAGATGCAATGCCTACAAATATTAGTACGATTATGCCAAGCGAGGCATTGAAACAATCAGTTATAGAATTTTATCTTTATGTAATTGAACAATAATAAGTAATATGAACGATTTATTAAAAAGAACCCTTACGGGAGCAGTGTATGTGGCAAGTGTTTTAGCTGCAATTTGTTTTAATCCTATAATATCTTCCATTTATTTTGGAATTATAGGTCTTATTGCTTTAAGTGAGTTTTATAATATCACATCAAAAAATTGTCAAAAAATAAATACTCTTCTTGCTTATTTGACAGCGGTTTCTCTTTATTTGACTGTTGCTTTGTATTCTTTTGAATTAAATTTTAAAATGCCGCTTTTGATAAGTGTAGTATTGTTTGTTGCAATTTTTATTGTTGCTTTATATCAAAAAAATGAAAAGCCTTTCACTTCTATTGCTTATACAATTTGTGGATTGATTTATATAATTTTGCCAATCTCTACAACAAATCTCATAATTCAATATAATTCAGAATTTCAACCACTATTACTACTAAGTGTCTTTATATTAGCGTGGTGTAACGATAGTTTCGCCTATTTAACAGGTGTAAAATTTGGTAAACACCGTCTTTTTGAACGCCATTCTCCTAAGAAAAGTTGGGAAGGCTTTGTCGGTGGATTTTTATTTACTATAATCGCAGGCATTGTAATTTCAAAATTTTCTAATATATTTGCAATCTGGCATTGGATAGTTATTTCAATAATTGTTTCCTCTGTTGGAACACTTGGAGACTTAGTAGAATCAATGTTTAAACGTCAAATGGGAGTAAAAGATAGTGGAAAAATATTGCCAGGGCATGGAGGAATCTTAGATCGTTTTGACATCTTGTTTATAGTCTTGCCGATAGTGTGGGTTTATTTAGAATTAATTGTAAAATAACAAAGATATGTACATACACAAAGAAGGATACAAAATTAGTATTTCGATTATAATAATTACAATCTTAGCATTAGTTGCTATGTTCTGTTTCATAAAAGAATGGAACGTGTTTTGGTGGTTGCTAATTGCAGGATTATTGATATTTGATTTTGTAGTAATTAGATTTTTTAGAATCCCGGCAAGAGATTTAGCCTCAAATCCAAATCAAGTAATTGCTTCGGCAGACGGAACAATAGTTGTAGTAGAAAAAGTGTTTGAACCAGAAATTTTAAAAACAGAGTGCATTCAAATTTCTACCTTTATGTCGCCAAATAATGTGCATGTAAATCGCTATCCCGTTTCAGGAAAAGTAGTTTACGTTAATTATCATTCAGGACGCTATCTAATAGCAAAGCACCCTAAAAGTTCAACCTTAAATGAACGTACAACAGTTTGCGTAGAGACTGAAAAAGGACAAAGAATCGTAATAAGACAAATTGCAGGAGCTTTGGCAAGAAGAATTGTCTGCTATGCACAAGAAGGAGACGTAGTAAAACAAGGAGAAGAATTAGGATTTATAAAATTTGGCTCACGAGTAGATTTATTTATCCCTATTGACTCGCAAGTACACGCTGAATTAGAAGATAAAGTCAAAGGAGGAATTTCAATTCTTGCAAGTATATGAGCATAGAATTAGAAAAGCAAATTCTTTTTGAAGACAACCATATAATTATCCTTAACAAACTCTCTTCCCAAATCGTACATTCCGACAAGACAGGTGATGTTTCGTTAGAGGAAATGCTGAAACATTATCTTAAAACAAAGTATAACAAACCCGGAAACGTTTATTGCGGATTAGTTCATCGCTTAGACCGTCCCGTAAGTGGCGTTGTGATGTTTGCAAAAACAGAAAAAGCCCTTGTACGTCTTAATAAAATGATGAAAGAACACCAAATCCATAAAACATATTGGGCAATAGTAAGAAATAAAAACATAAACCCAAAAGCAACGTTGGTAAATTTCCTTATTCGTAATGAAAAGCAAAACAAAACCTACGTTACAAAAGACACAAACAAAGGAAAATATGCCGAATTGGACTATGAAGTTTTAGCAAAAGGGGATAACTATCAACTATTAAAAGTAAATCTTAAAACAGGACGACATCATCAAATAAGAGTTCAATTATCTAATATAGGTTGTCCAATAAAAGGCGATTTAAAATATGGATTTGAACGCAGTAATAAAGATGCCTCAATATCACTTCACGCAAGAGAATTAGAATTTCTTCACCCTGTAAAAAAAGAACAAATAAAAATCATCGCACCACTGCCAAAGGATTCTCTATGGCAATGGTTTGATGAAAATATTTCTAAGGAATAAGAATTAGTTATTCAAGTTACTCCTTAATCACTTTTTGTATTATTGCCTTGTCGTTATTAGTTAAGCGTAAATAATAAGCACCTGCTGGCAACGATTCAATATTTATTGTCTTTGCATTAGTGAAAGTAAGGATTGCTTTTCCTGTTAGGTCTATTACTTCTACCTTTTCTATTGCTTGACTGAAAGTAATTTCGCTTTTTGTAGGATTAGGGAAGAAAGAAATGCTTTCTGTTTCTGCTTCTAATAAAGAAGATTCATCTATTAAAGCAAAGATTGCAGTAAAAGCAGTGTCGCTTGTAAGTGCAACCGTTCTTGGATTGTCTGTAATTCCGTCATTCCAAATTACAAATCTATAACCCTCATTTGCAGTTGCAGTAAGCGTACCGGTAGAGCAATCACTCTCAACAGCAACCGAACCAAACGTTTCGTCATTTACAGATACCTCAACGTTATATCCGTTTTCCGAAATCCTGCCTGCAAAGAACATATTCCAAAAAGAAGTAGCAGAAGAATAAGCCTCCAAACTACCGCAAGGAACATTCAAACTTGCAATATTAGGATAAGGGAAAACAGTATTGTTTTCAAGAGTTGGCGGAGTAGTTGCCAAGCAAGTAATGTTTTGCAAGAAAGAACAACCATTAAACGCACCGCTTGCAATAGAAGTTACATTCTCTCCAAGAGTAAGATTTTGCAAAGAATTACATCCTCCGAATATATTACCAATAGAAGGCAAATCGATATTTATAGAAGTCAAACTACTACAATCCTGAAACACTTCACCTCCAACAGAAGTAACACTGTTAGGAATATCAATAGAAGTTAAACTACTGCAACCTCTGAACGATTGTTCTCCAATAGAAGTAACACTATTAGGAATTATAATAGAAGTTAAACTACTGCAACCAGAGAACGCACTACCTCCAATAGAAGTAACACTATTAGGAATAGTAACAGATGTTAAACTACTGCAACCTTGGAACACTTGTTCTCCAATAGAAGTAACACTATTAGGAATTATAATAGAAGTTAAACTACTGCAATAATTGAACGCAGCGTCTCCAATAGAAGTAACACTATTAGGAATAATAATAGATGTTAAACTACTGCAACCTCTGAACGATTGTTCTCCAACAGAAGTAACACTGTTAGGAATATCAATAGATGTTAAACTACTGCAAAAAGAGAACGCAGAATTTTCAATAGAAGTAACACTATTAGGAATATTAATAGAGGTTAAACTACTGCAACCAGAGAACGCATAATTACCAATAGAAGTAACACTATTAGGAATAGTAACAGATGTTAAACTACTGCAACCTTGGAACACTTGTTCTCCAATAGAAGTAACACTATTAGGAATTATAATAGAAGTTAAACTACTGCAAAAATTGAACGCACCACCTCCAATAGAAGTAACACTATTAGGAATAGTAATAGAAGTTAAACTACTGCAACCTTGGAACGCATAATTACCAATAGAAGTAACACTATTAGGAATAGTAATAGAAGTAAAACCGCAATTCCAGAACGCACTATAACCAATAGAAGTAACACTATTTGGAATATTAATAGAAGTTACACTACTGCAACCATGGAACGCATAATTACCAATAGAAGTAACACTACTACCAATAGTAACAGAAGTTAAACTACTGCAACCTCTGAACGCATTCTCTCTAATAGAAGTAACACTATTAGGAATAGTAACATATGTTAAACTACTGCAATTCCAGAACGCACTATTACCAATAGAAGTAACATTGTAAGTTATTCCTTGATAAGTTACCGTTTCAGGAATGTTTGCTGTTGTTATTGTTGCATCAACTTTACCTACAGAAACTTCTGTCGGATTTGAATAACTTACATAGTATTTCAAATTTCCTACTATAAATTCTGTTTGAGCTGAAAGCACGTTTGCACAAAGCAATGTGCAAATAAATAATGCAAGTCTTTTCATATTTTACAAAGGATAGTTTTGTGGATTATTTATAATATCATTTAATAGAAGAGTAATTTGAAGTGGTGTATCAGTAATTTTTATGTATTTATGAAGTCTAACTATTGCTTCAGCGGAGTCTTGATTTTCTAATACTAAACAATCATTCCATTTTTTTTTAGGATCATTAAATTCTCTATTTGATAATTTTCTATGTTTAGTTGTTCTAAAGTGAGAAGCAACTTGTGTGAAAACATACCATAATGGTTTTTGATTTTTTGGTTGAATTGATTTTTCCATTTTAATTTGTTTTTAATAATATTTTGATTACTTTGCCCAAGTCCCAAATGGCGATATGTTTTTTCTCTTCTTTGACTTCAAGGCATAAAAAAACGTGGGACTTTTTTCTTATTGTTTTCTGAGGTCTTCGACTACCTATTCACCAAATAAGAGAAGCCCACGATTTCACTCGTGAGCGTTCTTGGCTTATTCTTTTGGTGAATGTGCTGAAAGTGTCGAAGTTTCAGAAAACCAATTATAAGCTAAAACGCTATTTTATGTCGTTAAAATTTACTTAGTCTTAATTATCTTTCTTTTTCTATTACCATAGGCATAGTTTTTAGTTTCTAAATTTTCAATCTGCAAATGTATAACAAATTTTTAAAAGCACAAAAAAACTTTAAACAAAGTTTTAGGAGGTAAAAATCTTTATTTTGCGAAAATTTCATTTTGCGAAAAAAAGTAGTTCCTTGACCAAAATTGAGCGAAATCAAGGGTAATTTTTCCGAAAGCTCGTTTAGAATTTTCTAAATCAGGGATAGAAATTTCTAAATCAAGGATAGAAAAAATTAAATCAAGGTTTTTTTTGGAAAAAATCAATGAAAAAATCGCAAAAATCAAAGACTTTTTTGGCAAAAATCGGGCTTTAAAAAGTTAAGTCTTTGATTTACTGATTTTTAGTTAAAGGCTTATAACTTCAAAATTTGCGAACGGAAATTTTAGAGTTGAAAATATCGCACGCATTCGGCGTGAAATTTATAGAAATTTTGTTTACATCCGAAAATTCGTGGCGAATCTAATTTATTAGCCCTATTAAAAAAAATAAAAAAATAAGGGAAGAATTAAATTCCTCCCTTATTTCTATTAAGATTGCAAAGCAATTAGTCGCCAAGTGTTGCAACCATAACTGCTTTTATTGTATGCATACGGTTTTCTGCTTCATCGAATACGATAGAGTTTTCACTTTCAAAAACTTCTTCTGTAACTTCAACTCCGTCTAAGCCGAATTGTTTGTAAACATCACGACCTACTTGTGTTTCTAAGTTGTGGTAAGCAGGTAAGCAGTGCATAAATTTACATTTTGGATTACCTGTCATTTCCATCATTTCTTTATTTACTTGGTAAGGTTTCAATAAAGCGATTCTTTCAGCCCAAACTTCTGCTGGTTCTCCCATTGATACCCATACGTCAGTGTATAAGAAATCACAACCTTTAACACCTTCTGCTACATTGTCAGTTATAGTTAATGTAGCACCAGTTTCTTTTGCTATTTCTTGGCAAGTAGCAACTAATTCTGCATCTGGTTGAAGTCCTTTTGGAGCAACGATTCTTACATCCATTCCCATTTTTACTCCACCTACCATAAGAGAGTTACCCATGTTGTAACGAGCATCTCCAATGTAAGCATAAGAAACTTTATTCAATGGTTTGTCAGTGTGTTCCATCATTGTAAGGAAGTCAGCCAAGATTTGAGTTGGGTGAAACTCGTTTGTAAGACCATTCCATACAGGAACACCTGCGTGTTGTGCTAATTCTTCAACGATTTTTTGTTCAAAACCACGATATTCTATACCATCAAACATTCTACCCAATACACGAGCAGTGTCAGCCATAGATTCTTTAACTCCGATTTGAGAACCAGAAGGTCCAAGGTAAGTAACGTGAGCTCCTTGGTCGTGAGCAGCTACTTCAAACGCACAACGAGTACGAGTAGATGTCTTTTCAAAAATCAAAGCTATGTTTTTACCTTTTAATCTTGGTTGTTCAGTACCTGCATATTTAGCTCTTTTTAAATCTCTTGCTAAATCCAACATATATTGAATTTCTTTTGGAGTGAAATCCAATAATTTCAAAAAGTTTCTGTTTCTTAAATTAAATCCCATAATTAAAAAATTTTAATTGTTTATGTAATTATTCTTTTACTATTCTTGTTCCGCAAGATGGATTAGAAAGTTGTCCTGCTTCTGTAATGATACATTCTTTTCCACCATTCTTTACAAAGTGTAAAGCTGCTCTTACTTTTGGTGCCATTGAACCTTCGCCAAATTGTCCTTGTGAAAGCAAATCTTCTGCTTCTTTTACAGTAAGTACATCTAAGGCTTTTTCATCAGGTTGACGGAAATTGATATATACCTTAGGCACATCTGTAAGAATGTAAAACTCATCAGCACCGATTTCAACTGCTGTTAATGCAGAAGCTAAGTCTTTATCAATTACTGCTTCAACTCCTCTTACTCCATTTTCTTCTACAACAGGAATTCCGCCACCTCCAACGGTTACAACTACGTTTCCTTCCAAAGCAAGTTGCTTTACAATTTCAATATTGTTTATTTTTAAAGGCTTAGGTGAAGCAACAACCTTACGATATTTATCGCTTTTAGAATCCTTTGCATATTTTGCACCAGTTTCAGCAGCAAAAGCATCAGCTTCTTCCTTAGTATAGTAAGGACCAACAGGCTTTACTGGATTTTGGAAAGCAGAATCTTTTTCATCTACTACAACTTGAGTAAGTAAAGTTAAGACTTTTCTGTCAATGTTTTCTTTTGCAAAAACATTTCTAAAACCTTGTTCTATCAAATAACCGATTGAGCCTTGTGTTTCAGCAACACAAAAATCCATTGGCATAGATTCTATATTGAAATGCTTTTTTCCTCCTTCGTGTTGAAGCATTACATTTCCAACTTGTGGACCATTACCGTGTCCAATCACCAAATTATAACCTTGTTTCAAAAGGTTAGAAAGTGAACTACAAGTTTCAGTTACATTGTTTATTTGTTCTTGATAAGTGCCCTTTTGTCCGCTTCTCAAAAGTGCGTTTCCACCAAAGGCAACTACTGCTAATTTCTTCATATTTATTGTTACGTGTAAAAAATAAAATGCAAAGATATAACTTATTTTTAAGTTGTCAAACAATAATTTAAACTTGTTTTTAGTTTTACTTGCAATTATGAAGCATAAGTTAGATTCTTCGTATTTAGACATTGCAATAATTTGTTTTGGCATTGTGGGAATGATTTTTTCTCACGCTTTGATGTCATTTGCTATGGTTTTTATGGCAATAAGGTTTGTTTTTGCAGACAAGTCTCGCATAAAATCTTATTCAAAAGACGTTTTAATAGCAGTTTTTTCTTTTTTTGCTCTTATATGTCTTGGAATGATTTGGAGCGGAGGGGGAAGTGAGGCTTGGAAACAATTAGAAAAATCTCTGCCTTTTTTAATTGTGTCTCTATATCTAATGAATCTTCCTTTGCAAGAAAGAAAAAATCTTAAAATCTATGCTTGGGCTTATATTCTTTCGCTACTTGTTGCAACCTTTATAGGAATGTTTAATTTTCTTACAATAGAAAATCCCGATGTTCGCACAATTATGCCGTTTTGTTCACATATTCGTTTTGCACTTCATTTAACCCTTGCCTCATCTTTTATAGTTCTTTACTGTTTTGAGCAAAAGAAATCATTATTACTTTTACTTGCAGTTTGGTTTGAAGCATATATGATTCTAACCTCTGCATTAACCGGGGTAGTTATTAGTTTTGTCGTTTTGTTTTTTATTATTCCAACTTATTTTCTTTTCAATAAAAAAAATAAAACTGCCTTTGCAATATTTATCTCAGTATTTTCTCTTTCTGTTTTTGCAATTATTTCTTGCCTTTCATACTATTACAAAGATTACTTTGTGCCTAAGAATGGAGAGGTGAAAGAAAATATGATTATTGAAAACGGAAATTATATTTTTGATAAGGTTGATTACTCGCAAATGCAAGAAGGAGTAGAGAAATATTTAAAAGAAGATAGAAATGCAGTTTGCAAATCAAAAGAAGGGGAGTTTCTCTATGTTGATATAGCTATTAGATATTTAAATTCAAAGGGCTATGAAAAGAATTTAAAGGGTTGGGAAAAACTATCGGAAAAAGATTTAGAAAATATAAAGAAAGGGATTCCTAATTATGTCTATGCAGAAAAAATACCTTTGAAATCACGTTTGTATTCTACTTTCTATGAAATTGAGGCTTACGAAAAAGAAAATAAAGTAAAGGGCTCTTCTCTAATTCAAAAGATTGAACTTTGGGAAAACAGTTTTGAGATAATTAAAAACAATTTCTTGATAGGAGTAGGTACAGGAAATGCACCAAGAGAGTTGAAAAAACAATTAGAAATCAATAATTCTGAATTAGCAGACACTAATATGAGAACGCATAATCAATATTTTTCAATTGTTTTTAGTTATGGAATAATAGGATTGCTTATTTGGTTTGCGTTTTTATTCTATCCAATGTTTCGTTTCTCGCTAAACAAAAATCCTTACTACATAATTTTTCTTGCAATTATGTTAATCTCGTTTTTTAGCGAAGACACCTTAGACAATCAAGCAGGGATAATGATGTATTGTTGTTGGAATTTTTTCTTTGTCAATCAATCAAAAAAATAAATCAAAGAAAAAAAACTTTTTTTCTTTGATTTAATAAATTATTTCTTTGAATTATTTTTCTAACTCTTAGACTTATACAACCTCTGCAACGGTAAAGGTTGAGCCTCCTACGAAAACCAAGTCGTTTTCTTTGGAATCTTGTTGTGCTTGTGCTAATGCTTGTGAGATTGTGGCGTATTTTGTGAACGAAAGACCAGCTTGCTGTGCTTTTTCTGCTAATTCGTCCACGGGCAAAGCTCTTGGAATCTTTGCTTGTGAGAGATAATATTCTGCATCTTTGTCTAACATAGACAAAACTTTGTTTACGTCTTTGTCATTCACCATTGCCAAAACAAATCTTAGCTTTTTGTGAGGAGTATTCTTTATTTGTTCAATTACATACTTTAATCCGTCTTCATTATGTCCTGTATCGCAAATTGTTAAAGGCTTTTTGCAAAGAGTTTGCCAACGACCTGCAATAGGGAAGTTTGAAGATATGTTTTTAATGCCCTCAATTATTTCTTCATCACTAATATTGAAATTATGATATTTATTAAGCGTATCAATCAATGCAATAACGCCAAGAATATTCCTTTGTTGATAATAACCCGAAAGAGAAGATTGTAAATTATTTAAACGTTCTGTTTTGTTTTGATAAATATCCATTTTTAGCAAACCTTGACTATGAGAAACATTTTCACAAGATAGGTAATTATCTGCAAAACATATAGGAGCGTTCTTTTCGTTTGCTTTTTCCAAGAATACATTTTGAGTTTCGTTTTGTGTTTGAGAAATTACTATAGGAGTGTTTTGTTTAATGATTCCAGCTTTTTCTTCTGCTATCTTTTCCAATGAATTTCCTAAGAATTGAGTATGGTCAAAAGAAATATTAGTTATCAAACACGCAAGAGGGTTTATAATATTTGTAGAGTCTAATCGTCCGCCCATTCCTACTTCTATGATTGCTATATCAACGTTTTCTTGTGCGAAATAAGTGAATGCCATTGCTACGGCTGTCTCAAAAAATGAGGGTTTTATTCTTTCTATCACTTCTTTGTTGTCTTCTACAAATTTTACAACAAAATCCTCTTCGCACATTTGGTTATTGATTTTTATTCTCTCACGAAAATCTTTTAAATGAGGCGAGGTGTGAAGTCCAACCTTTAAGCCTTTTTCTCTAAGTATTGAAGCAATTAAGTGAGATGAAGACCCCTTGCCGTTAGTGCCTGCAACATGAATTGATTTAAACTTTTTTTCAGGATTTCCCAAAGCCTTCATCAATTCAACTGTGTTATAAATATCTTCTTTGTAAGCTGCAGCACCTATTCTTTGAAACATAGGTAAATAAGAGTATAAATAATCTAAGGTTTCTTGGTAATTCATAATAAAAATTAGTTTTTTCTTTGCAAAATTACAACTTTTAAAAAGTTTTTACGTTAATATAAGAAAGAAAAAATAAGATTATAAAAAACAAAACAAATAATGGCTATGTTAAGTAAAAAATTAGAAGAAGCATTAAATGCACAAATAAATGCAGAATTTTGGTCTGCATATCTTTATCTTTCAATGTCAGCAGATATGTCTGATAAAGGATTTTCAGGAGTTGCAAATTGGTTCAATATTCAATTCAAAGAAGAACAAGATCACGCAATGAAGATTTTCAACTTCGTACTTTCAAGAGGTGGAAAGGTAGAATTGAAACCTATAAAAGAGGTTCAAATCGAATGGAAAAGTATTTTAGATGCTTTTGAAGAAACTCTAAAACACGAAAGAGTGGTTACTTCTTTGATAAACGAACTTTATTACATTGCAACAGAAGAAAAAGATTATGCAACTCAATCAATGTTAAAATGGTTCATTGACGAACAAGTTGAAGAAGAAGAAAGCGCACGTGATATTATTGACAAATTAAAACTAATTGGCGACAATGGTTATGGTTTGTATCAATTAGATAAAGAACTTGCAGCAAGAGTTTATACTCCAATTGCAACAACAGCAGAATAATTAATCTTTTCAATGATAAGCAAAGCAGTTCTGTCTTTAAAGCATAGGACTGCTTTTTTATTTTTTAACTCAATGAACGAAAGCAATATAGAAAAACGATTATTTGACCTTCAAGATAAGGAATATAAGGAGTTTCAATCTAAATTGATTCCAAATATAAATAAAGATAATATAATAGGAATAAGAATCCCTCATTTGAGAAAATTAGCAAAAGAAATCGCAAAGGAAAATCAAAGTGGAGAATTTTTAAACTCGCTTCCACATAAATATTATGAAGAAAATCATTTGCATTCTTTTTTGATTGAAGAAATAAAAGAGGAGAAAGAGTGCTTGGAATCGTTAGATAAGTTTTTGCCTTACGTAGATAATTGGGCTGTTTGTGATAGTTGTTCCCCAAAAGCTTTGAAAAAGAATCTTGATTTATTGCTTGAATATATAAAATGTTGGATTTGTTCTGAAAAAGAATATGTTTGTAGGTTTGGAATTCTTAGTTTGATGAGGTATTTTCTTGAAAAAGAGAGTTTCAAAGAAGAATATTTAGAAATGGTTTGTGAGGTAAAGTCGGATTATTACTACGTAAAAATGATGCAAGCATGGTTTTTTGCAACTGCCCTATCGAAACAATATGATACTACAATAAAAATACTTAAACAAAATAAACTTTCACCTTGGGTTCACAATAAAACAATTCAAAAAGCCAATGAAAGCTATCGTATAACCAAAGAACAAAAGCAAGAATTAAAAGACTTGAAAAAATAAAGCAAAGAAATATTTAGTTTTTTCTTTGCTTTATTTTTATAACTCTTAGTTATGACACTCGTGATGAGAGCAAGAAAATCCTGAATCGGAGATTTGTCCGTTTATATAAGCCATTACAACATCTTCAACCTTGCCAGTGCAACCTCTAATCACCTTTATATCGTGATATTCCAAAACATTCTTTGCTCCTTCGCCCATATTGCCTGCTAACATCAAAGATACACCTTCTGCTTGCAAGATTGCAGCAATGCCAGATTTACACCCACAACCCATAGGTGCAGGCATAGTAGATTTATTTACTATTTCGTTGTTTTCTATCTCAAAGATAGTGTAATAGGCACAATGTCCAAAGTGGTCATCTACAAAGTTTTCTCTTGTAGGTACTGCTATTTTCATATTTCTCAATGTTTTTTAAAATTTAGTTTGCAAAAATAATCTTTTTATGTACATTTGCAAAAATTAAACAAAAGAATAAAATTATGTGTGGAATAGTTGGTTACATCGGAACGCAAGAAGCGTATCCAATTCTAATAAAAGGATTACATCGTTTGGAATATAGAGGGTATGATAGTGCAGGAGTGGCTCTTTTAAACAAAGAGGGAGAGTTAAACGTCTTTAAGACAAAAGGAAAAGTAGAAAACTTGGAAAAATATTGTGAAGGAAAAGATATTTCAGGCAACGTTGGAATTGCTCACACTCGTTGGGCAACTCACGGAGAACCTTCGGATAAAAATGCCCACCCACACTATTCTCAAAGCGAAACTTTGGCTTTGATTCACAATGGTATAATTGAAAACTATCAATCTTTAAAAGAATTTTTGATAACAAAGGGATATTCTTTTAAGAGCGAAACCGATACAGAAGTGTTAGTGCAATTGATAGAATATGTCAAGAAAGAACATGAACTTTCTTTATATGAAGCCGTGCAACAAGCACTTTTGCAAGTTGTAGGTGCGTATGCGATAGGTGTTATTGAGAAAAATAACACAGATGTTTTGATAACAGCACGAAAAGGCTCTCCTTTGGTAATTGGAGTAGGAAATGGAGAATATTTCTTAGGCTCTGATGCTTCTCCAATCATAGAATACACAAAGAAAGTTATATATGTAGGAGATGAAGAGGTTGCAAAAATTGAAAAAGGTCAAGAATTGCAAATAGTAAATCTTTCAAAGGTTGAAATAACTCCAAAGATTACTCGAATAGAAATGGATTTGAGTGAGATAGAAAAAGGAGGTTATCCATATTTTATGATAAAAGAAATTATGGAACAACCAAAAGCCTTAAATCTTTGTGTGAATGGCAGATTGCAAAAAGAGGTTTTAGATATTAAGTTAAGCGGAATTATAGATAATATAGAGCGTTTTAGAAAGGCTCGTAGGATATTGATTTCTGCTTGTGGAACATCTTGGCATGCAGGTTTGATTGGAAAATATTTATTTGAATATTATTGCAAAATACCTGTGGAAATAGAAGTTGCCTCTGAGTTTAGATATAGACAACCTGTGATTTTCTCTGATGATGTAATGATTGCAATTTCACAATCAGGAGAAACCGCAGATACATTGGCTGCAATAGAATTAGCAAAGAATAAAGGAGCGTTTGTTTATGGTATTTGTAATGTTGTAGGTTCAAGTATAGCTCGTGCAACCGATATAGGAACTTACACACACGCAGGTCCGGAAATAGGAGTTGCCTCAACAAAAGCCTTTACTACACAAGTGATGGTTATTACTATGATAGCATTGTCGGTAGCCAAAGAATTGCAAACTATAAACGAAGAAGACTACAAGCGAATAGTGGCAGAAATGTTGCAATTAATACCAAAAGTAGAAGAAGTGTTAAAAGAAAGTGAAGGAATTGAAGATATTGCAAAAGTATTCACTTATGCAAAGAATTTTATCTATCTTGGAAGAGGATATAACTATCCTGTAGCATTAGAAGGTGCTTTAAAACTAAAAGAAATTTCATATATTCATGCAGAGGGTTACCCTGCTGCTGAAATGAAACACGGACCTATTGCTTTGATTGATGAAGAAATGCCGGTAGTTGTAATAGCTCCTAAATTTGCTCATTATGATAAGATTTTAAGTAATGTTCAAGAAGTAAAAGCTCGTAAAGGTAGAATTATATCTGTTGTTACTAAGGGTGATGTTGCAATAAAAGAATTGTCTGATTATTGTATTGAAATACCAGAGGTTGAAGAAACTTTATCGCCTATATTAACAAATGTACCTTTACAATTGTTGGCGTATTACATTGCTGTGGCAAAAGGAAGAAATGTTGACCAACCAAGAAATTTAGCAAAATCGGTAACAGTAGAATAAAGAATGGAATTTTCAAAAAAGGATTTAGAGCAAATCGAAGGACATAATTTAAATCTTGCTCAAATAGAAAGACAATTGGAAAACTTTAAAAAAGGATTTCCTTATGTGAGTCTTGAAAAGCCTGCTTTGATTGGCGATGGAATTTTGCAAGTAGAGGAAAGCAAAGCTGTGGATTACATAAATGCTTTTGAGGATTATGCCTCTAATGCAAGTCTTGTTAAGTTTGTGCCTGCTTCTGGTGCGGCTACAAGAATGTTTAAAGATTTATATGACTTTAAATCCTCTTTTGATTCTTCTAAAAACTCATTAGAAGACTTCCCTTCTGCAAAAGAAGTAATAGATAATATTAAGCATTTTGCATTTTATGAATCTCTCTTGCCTTTTGGAGTGGAAAAAGCTTTGGAGGAAAAGGATTATTTGAGGGTTGTAGAACTTATTCTTGAAGAAAGTGGACTTTCATACGGTCAAAGCCCTAAGGCTACTATTGTTTTTCATAAGTATGATGATGAGGTGCGTACTTCTTTTGAAGAGCATTTGGTGGAAGCTGCTAAATATTGTGTAAATAATAAGAGAGAGGTAAAATTACACTTTACTATTTCAGAAAATCATAAAGAAAGGTTTTCTGATTTGTTGGAAAGGGTAAGGCAAAAGTATGAGGAAAGATTTTCTTGTAAGTATTACATAGAGTTTTCTGAACAAAAATCTTCAACTGATACTGTTGCTGTGTATTTAGATAATAGTTTGGTTAGAGATAATGAAGGAAATATTGTTTTTAGACCAGCAGGGCATGGTGCATTGATAGAAAATCTTAATGAAATCAATGCAGATATTGTTTTTATTAAGAATATAGATAATGTAATTCACGATAAGTATAAAGATATTACATATAAATATAAGAAAGCTTTAGCTGGTATTTTGGTAAGTGTAAAGAAAAAGATTGATTTCTATTTGAATATTCTTTCTAAACAAAGCTTTGAAAAATCGTTGTTTGAAGAAATTAAGGAGTTTTGTAAAAATAATCTTTTTTTAGAATTGAAAGATTTATCTTCCTTTAAAGATATTGAAGATTATCGTGATTATTTGTTAAGAATTCTTAATAGACCGATAAGGGTTTGTGGAATGGTTAAAAATGAAGGCCAACCTGGTGGAGGACCTTTTTGGATTAGAAAAGAAAACGGAGAACTCTCTTTGCAAATTGTGGAGTCTGCTCAAGTTGATATGGGAGATGAAAAACAAAAAGAAATTTTTAATAATTCAACTCATTTTAATCCTGTAGATTTGGTTTGTTCGGTTAGAGGTTTTGATGGGAAAAAGTTTGATTTAATAGATTTTGTTGATTATAATACAGGCTTTATTACAGAGAAATCGCAACAAGCAAAGAAAATTAAAGTTCAAGAGTTGCCGGGTTTATGGAATGGCTCAATGGCTAATTGGATAACTATTTTTGTTCAAGTACCTTTGGAAACTTTTACCCCGGTTAAGATAGTAAATAATCTTTTGGATAACGGACATAACCCAAATTAGTAGCTTTTTGTTCAATAAATCTTTTGATTTTTTGCAAGATAAAAAATTATTGTGTACTTTTGCAGGCTGAAAAGGAGTAATTTTATGTTTAGAAAGCAAGTAAATAGATTCATATCTTTGTGTTTATTATTTGTTCCAATAGTAGGGTTTTCTCAAATCCATGAACGTGGAATGATGAGAAATAGAAGCAATGTGGAGATAGAGAGTTCTCAATATACTATAGGAATAGTAAAGGATACAAATAAATTTAATAATTCTTTTATACAGTTTGTTAATAACGGAATGATAGATGATGTTGCAGCAGAAAGTGAAGATGACATCATTTATGCAACTTTTAATACAAATTCTGTACACTATACTACTAATAGATTTGATTATTCTTCAATTACAGAGCCTATTCCAATAGAATTGGTAAATGAAGAAAACAAACAATACTACTCTTGTCCTATTGAAAAGAAAGTAACTTCTCGTTTCGGTCCAAGACGTCGTCGTTGGCACTATGGAGTTGATTTAGGGTTAAGAACAGGTGATCCTATAAAGGTAATGTTTGATGGAAAGGTTAGAATAGCAAAACGTGCAGGTGCATACGGAAATCTTGTCGTAATAAGACACGATAATGGCTTAGAAACATATTATGCTCACCTTTCAAGAATAAATGTAGAGGTTAATCAAGATGTAAAAGCAGGAGAAATTCTTGGCTTAGGTGGAAGTACAGGTCGTTCAACAGGTCCTCATTTACATTTGGAAATACGTTATCTTGGAGCAGCGATTAACCCTGAAAAAGTTATAGACTTTAAAACTTATTCTTTGATAAGTGATACTTTGATGTTAACAAAGGATTGCTTTAAGAGAGTTAAAACACCTTCCTCTCAAAAAAATAGTTTGGCAAAGAATACTTCTGACTCAAAATCTTCAAAAGGAGGTAAGTATTACAAGGTCAAAAAAGGAGATACCTTGGGTGCAATTGCGAGAAGAAATGGTACTACTGTAAAGAAATTAGCTCAATTAAACAATATAAAAGGAAACAAAATTAGAGCAGGACAAACAATAAGACTTAGATAATTGTAAATAAATTATAGTTTAACAAGTAGTGAAAAGTTATTTTCATTACTTGTTTTTTTATTGAAATAAATTAAATGTTAAAATATGAAGAAAGTATTTAGATTTTTGTTGAGTTTAGTGCTTTTTATTACACTAATATCTCAATTAAATGCACAAACAGTTGTTACAATAGGTAATAATTGTACGAATCAGGATTTTATTCCCGTAAATGTTACTTATAGTTATAGCTATTCTCAATCTATTTTTTCCCCAGAGGAATTGATGGCAGGAGAAATTACTTCTATAAGTTATAAGTTTAATTCAGATGTGCCTACAACTATTTCATCTCAAATTTATTTAGGAGAAGTAAATAAAGATGTATTTGCAAATTCAAGTGATTTTGTTCCTGCTGATAGTCTAACACAAGTCTATTCAGGAGAAGTAACTTTCACAGGAGGCTGGGTTACAATTAACTTTACAGAACCTTTTGATTATAGTGGAGAGAATAATCTTGTTGTTGCTTATATGAATAATACAGGTGCGTTTTCCGAAGCTAAATTTTTCACGGTTTGTCCATCTATTGGTAACAAAACTATAACTTGTTATAGAGGAAATCAAGAAATATCTATAAATAATCCTCAAGAAGTAAATGGTGCAATGAGAATGATTTTGAATAATAGACCAAATGTCAAGTTCGGAATCAATCCTTTTGCAGCATCTTGTTTCTCTCCATCAGAAATTTTATCGCAACAACTTACCTCACAAACAGCGTCTTTTACTTGGAATGCAGTGGAAGGTGTAGAGCAATATGCAGTTGCTTATAAAAAAACCTCAGATGTATTATGGAATGATACTATATTTGTTACTACAAATTCAATTACTTTATCTCAGTTAGATATACTTACATCTTATGATATGAAAATATGGAGTGTTTGTGATGATGAAGAAAGTATAGATTTTATAACATCTTTCACAACTCTTCCAAATGAAGAATTAGTTTCTGAGCTGCCTTTTGTTTCTGAATTTCACACACAAGCAGAATCTCAATTATGGACAGTGCTTAATGGTTCACAAACAAATAAATGGCATTGGGGTAATATATTAAACTCAACTTTGACAGAAGAAGATGGAGTAAGTGGAGCGATGTATATTAGTGATAACAATGGACTAACAAATAGTTATAATGGAAATAATACTTCGATTGTATATTTTTCAAGATTTATTCAATTTAATAATGCCCCTGAATTTAAATTGACTTTTGATTATAAAGGTATTGCAGAAGGAAATTCTGACTACTTACAAGTCTTTTTATTGCCAACAACAACACAATTAAGTAACAATATAACACCAACTACAGGAGAAATTACAGACAGATTAGGTGGAGCAAATGATTGGAGAAGACAAGAGGTGATTTTACCAATAGAATATGCAAATGGAGTGTATAATTTAGTGTTTTGTTGGAGAAATGATAATACTGTAGAAAACCAACCTCCTATTGCAGTTGATAATATTTCTATTCAACCTCTCAATTGTGGACGAGTAACTGAAATATATTCAGAATTAAATACAGAGGAAAATATCAGCGCTACTATTCATTTTGAAGATGAAAATACAGAGGAAGAAAGAATGTATTTAGTAGAATATTCACTAACAGGAACAGGGGATTGGGCAAATGTTCAAACAACAGCAGATAGTGTAGTGATAGAAGATTTATTGCCATCATCTAATTATTCGGTAAGAGTTAAAGTGTTATGTTCTTCAACAGAGAGTTCAGATTATTCATACATATATACATTTAATACTCCGTGTGGTACAATAACACAATTTCCTTTAAGAGAGAGTTTTGAGCAAGATTTTGTTCTTGAACAAGGTCATATAGGAGATGATTATTCTCCAAAATGTTGGGAGGTTGTAAATGGGGCTTCTTCATATTATGGTTTTGAACGTTCAGGAGATTGCTCGTCTGAAGGTAATAATTCATTGAATTTCTCAGGCTCTGCTACTTCTGGAACATATAACGATTGGTTAATAACTCCTTCAATAGAGTTTAATGGTAATCAAAGAATGACTTTCAAAATTAGAAAATCATCTTCAAATAGTACTTTGCCTCATTTTAAAGTGTATTATTATGATGCAATTGAACAAGATATTACCTCATTAGGAGATACATCTTTATTTCAAGTTTTAGATACGGTTTATTGCACACACAACACATTAGACTTCAAAAAAATGGAAGTGGATTTATCTTCTATTGTTGGGGAAGCAAGAGTTGCTATTGTAGTAAATGAAAGGACAAGTAGTTTCTATTTAGATGAATTAACCATTGAAAATAGCCCATCGTGTCCAGATGTTTATGGAGTGGTTGCAAAAGCACTATCATCTACAAGTATGAGTGTTGATTTTGATGCAAATCATCAAATGGGTTGGACAATAGCCTATGGACAATCAGACTCAATACAAGGATTTAATCCAGAATTAGCATCACAAATTTCAGTTAATCCAACAGACTCTATACCTGTGATAATAAATAATCTTACAAGTGGAATATATTATGTTGCAATAAAATCAAATTGTGAAGGTGGAGCCTATTCTGAAATAGAAACTGTAGAAATTCCAGTAGCACAAAATTTACCATACATACAAAACTTCAATTCCTTAAACACTGACGGATGGGAATTTGCAACTAACTCTGTTAATTCTTGGGTAATAGGTTCTGAAATAGATGAAGCAGTTAATCAAGTAGGGAATGCTTTATATATAAGCAATGGAAATGGATATAATTACACAATAACAAATGCAACAACAGCCTATGCCTCATTAAATGTAGCCTTTGGAGACTATCCTGCATTTAATCTATCTTTTGATTGGAAAGCAGCAGGACAAGGTACGGTTGACTATGCTAAGGTTTATATTTTACCTTGGGATTATGAATTAACAACAAGTCTTCCAAATGACAGCTACAGCCTGACAGGAAGATTAAATCAACAAACAGAATGGCAAACAGCAAATATAAATTTAGACCATCAATATGCAAACGGTATTTACAAAATAGTATTTGCTTGGAAAAACAATTCAAGTGGAGGAACTAACCCACCAATAGCAATAGATAATATTTCTATTGAGGCATTAACTTGTGGAAGTGTAAGTGAATTATCTTTAAGTAATATAGAAGGCACAATGACTACTGCAAATATTGCCGTATCATATGAGGATTATAATACAGAAAATGTACAATACCAAATAGAATATAGAGAAAACAATCAAAGCCAATGGACTGTTGCCGCAATAATAGATACTAATTACTATGTGATAGATAGTTTGAATTACCAAACACAATACCAAGTAAGAGTAGCTGTTATTTGTGAAAATGGAGCATTAACAAGTTACTTAGAACAAGAAATTACTACACCATGTGGAACAATTACTCAATTCCCTTGGCAAGACCAATTCTCTACAGGAATAGGAGACTGTTGGTATCAATTGTTAGGAGAAATGTCTGATACAATAACACATTCAAGTACATTATTACAAAATAATAACGGATGGAAATACAACATATATGAAGGTGGAGAAAAAATCTATGCCGACCTATCATACGAATATGCAAAATATTGGATTGTTTCACCAAGTTTCTATTTAGGAGAAGGAGATACTGCTTATCAATTATCAGCAGATGTTTTTCGTACATCACTTAATGGCACAGGAATAGCACCTGCACCAAATGGAGATATGTTTGCAATCTTAGTTTCAACCGATGATGGATTAACTTGGAACACAGCAAACGCTTTAATCTTTGGTAGTGGAGAAAACACAAACTACGATTACAACCTTTCAGTCTTTTCACCTGAAGCATCAAGAGTTAATTTTAAATTAGCAAATGAAAACGGAGAAGCATTAACAGGAGTAGTGAGATTTGCATTCTATGGAGAAGGAACAAGCTCAAGAATGTTAGTTGATAACATAGAAATATCGCAATGGGAACCTTGTCAAATACCATCAATGGTTAATGTATCTAATATAATATCAAACAGTGCGGAACTTACATTCTTAGATTTTGGACAAGCACAAGAATGGGAATATGTCCTACAACAAGGCAATACAATAGATTTCGCAACAGCAACACCAGTAACAATAAACTATCAAGGAACATACCTAAACGATTTGTTAGATGGAATGACTTATAGTGTAGCAGTAAGAGGAGTATGCTCAGAAGGAGAAAACTCACCTTGGAGTGAAGTGATAACCTTTACAACACCTTCACAACCAACATCACTACCATTTGAAACAACATTCTCAGATGCACACGACAATCAAAAATGGGAAGCAGTTTCAAATACAAATATAAATTGGACAATAGGTTCAGCAACGTTCTCTGGTGAACAAGACACTATGTCAGCATACATATCTTCAAACGGAACAGATTATAGCGTTTCAATGCCAGGAGGTTGGAATTACACTTACACATCTCTATATCGTGAATTTGACTTTGGAGTAGGAGGAAACTATGTGTTAAGTTTCGATTACAAAGTATCAGGATACAACTTTATGGAAGCAGGATTACACATTTTTGTAAAAGATGAAAATGATGTAATAATAGCAGAATACTATGATATGAACCAAGCCATAGCAAACTATGTAGGAGTAAATCAATGGACAAGAGCCGACATAGAACTTCCAACAAACTTAGAAGGAATAAAGAAAATAGTATTCTATTCTTGGGGATATATATCAAGTTATTCAACACAATCACAAGTTCCACCGGCAATAGACAATGTTGTAATAGAAGAAATGATATGTAATCCTCCGACAAATCTAACTGTTTCCAACATAACAGAAAACTCAGCTACACTATCATGGGAAGGAGAAGCAGATAGTTACAAAATAAACTATGTAGTAGAAGGTGGAGAAGATACATTAACACAAATAACTTCAAACACAACATACACTTTAAGCTTATCTTCGTTTGAAAACTATCAAGTAAATGTACAAAGCATTTGCGAAGAAGATTTATATTCATTGCCAACACCAACCTTATCTTTCTCCACACTACAAAGTGCCGACACAATACCATATGCATGTAACTTTGAAACACCGGGCAACAATGGTTGGATGTTAAGAAACGGTTCTTGTGTAAATCAATGGACTGTAGGAACTCCAACAGGAGCAAGTTCAAATTCCTTATTTATTTCAAACGATGAACAATCCTCATATTATTCAACAAGTGCAAATAGTGTAGTAGTAGCAGAAAAACTATTCCAATTCGGAAACTCAGAATATATTACAATATCTTTTGACCTAACAATAGGGGGAGAAATATCATCAAACATATTCTATGATTACTTAAAAGTGTTCCTATTGCCAGCAACTGAAATCTTAGAACCTACTTCTGCATACGATTTAAGTGGAGAGTATTCTTATGCAATGGCAGACTATGCACAAGACGTAATTCTACAACATCTTGGAACAAATGCAATATGTCTATTAGAAGGGACTCAAACAATTAACATTACAATCCCAACTCCAATAAACGAACAAAAGAAATTAGTATTCTTGTGGAGAAATAACAATATGTCGGGAACACAACCAGGTGCTATAATAGATAATATTTCAATTACAACGCTTGGAGGAATAGAGGAAGAATGTCTTGCACCAACCAATGTGGAAGTATCGCAAATCACTTCAAACTCAGCCTTTGTTACTTGGACACCACAAGGCTCAGAAACCTCTTGGCAAGTAAAACTAAATCAAGAAGAAATAATAGATGTAACAACACCATCATATACATTGATAAACCTATTACCATCAACAGAATATGACTTTATGGTAAGAGCAAACTGTGGAGAAGAGGTATCGGAATGGACAAATGTAACCTTTGCAACAATAGATACGCTTATCGCTCCAATAGTAACAACCCTTCCTGCAACAGCAATCACACAAACCTCAGCAGTCTTAAATGCCGAAATAACAGAAGGAACAATAGATATCATAACAAAAGGATTCTATTACAAAGAAGCAGCAAATGCACTTTGGGATTCAATTATGGTAGAGGGAGAAACAACAATTTCAACAGTGATTTCAAACCTATTGCCACAAACAACTTATGCCTTCAAAGCATTCTTGACAACACAAACCTCTATAATAGAAGGAGAGGAATTGAACTTTACAACAGATGAATCTTCATTAGCAGAAATAAAAGATGCAATAGAGGTTAATCTATATCCAAACCCTGCGAAAGAAAAAGTATATTTGGAAACAAAAGGCTTTGAAAATGGAGTAAAGGCTGTGCTGAGTGATTTACAAGGACGAATACTAAGAGAAATGGAAATAAACACAGAGAGAACAGAAATTGACTTAAATTCTCTATCAAGTGGAGTTTACTATCTAAAAGTATTTGATGAACATTCTACACAAACAATAAAAATAATTAAAGAATAAATCAATGAAAAGGAGGGCAAATTGCTCTCCTTTTTTCTTTGTTTTACATAAATATTTCTTTGAAAAAAAACTTTTTTTCTTTGAATTATTTTGCTGGCGTTTTTATTGCAAGAGCAAACATCAATCTTAACATATTTTTCTTTTTTATTTTTAATTTTTTCTTTTTTTATTATATATTATAATATATTATCATATAACATTATGTTAAGTTCACATAACATTATGTTAAGTTTTACATAACATTATGTTAATATCAAGATTTTTTTTGTTTCTTAAACAATTTGATGTTTTTAGGCGTAGTATGCGTATATATAATGTTTTTTTTGGTAGATAGGCTAAAATATTGTAACTTTGCAACTTTTAACACTTTAACAAATTTAAAATTTTAAAAAATTATGGGTAAATTTAGGAAAAATTGGACAATTCTATTGTTCCTTTTGTTTGGCATTCGTTTGGTGAATGCTCAGACTGAGGTAACGATCGGAAGTGGTACAGAATTAGGTCCTGCACCTGTTTTTGCGGCTGCTCCGTCAAGTTACATTCAAAGTCTGTATTTGAGTACAGAACTTCAAGCGGGTTTGATAACCTCTATAAGTTATAATTATGGTTTGACTACTCCTATGACAGTATCTCCTTCAACAGTTTATTTGGGTGAGGTAGATAGAACTGCTTTTTATAGCGATTCAGACAGAGTGCCTGCGGATAGTCTTACACAAATGTTTTCAGGAAGTGTTACTTTCTCGCAAGGTTGGGTAACAATAACTTTTGATCAGCCTTTTGTTTATTCTGGAACAGGTAATTTAGTAGTTGCTTATGTAAACAATACAGCAGATTATCTTTCAGATCTTGAAGGTTATTTCTATTCTTCAACAACCGATGATTATAAAACAAATGTATTATACAAAATGTATGGTACAATAAACATAAACAACTTAGGTGGTTGGGGAAATCAAGTAGCAAGACTTGAACAAAGACCAAATGTTAAGTTTTCTATTGCTTCATTAGATGGTTTTTGTTTTGCTCCAACTAATGTAACTGTTGGTTCTATTACAGGCGAAACAGCGGTTGTAAGTTGGAATGCTCCTGAGGGACAAAATACTTTTGGAGTTGCTTATAAAGAAACTGCATCTGATGCTTGGACTACATTGCCTAATGTAACAGGTACTTCTACTACTTTAACAGATTTAACAGGTTTGACAAACTATTCTGTAAAAGTATGGACAATTTGTGAAGAAAACTCTTTGAGTACTGAAGTTGTTAGAACGTTTACTACAAGTGTTTCTTCTTCTCAAATAGCGACTCTTCCTTTCAATGAAACATTCGATACACAAGAGTCTGTTACTTCTTGGTTGTTAGAAAACGGAAATGATGTAAACAAATGGTATTGGGGAACAGCTGAAAATAACACAGTAGACCCTTCAACAAGTGGTGCTTTATTTATATCTTCAAATGATGGTCTAAGTAATATGTACAACAATGAAGAAGAATCGGAAGTTTTCGCTAAAAGATATATACAATTTCCTAATGCACTAAACTTCAAATTAGCTTTTGATGTTAAATGTCTTGGAGAAGTTGGTTGGGACGAATTAGCTGTTCACCTTGTTGCAAATGGTCAATCGGCTAATGATAACAATTTAATAGGAACATATTCTGGTATATCAAGTTGGGAAAGAAAAGAAATTCTTTTACCTGCTTCTTATGCTAATCAAACTATGCAATTAGTTCTTCGTTGGTATAACGACTCTATGGACGGTTCAAGCCTTCCTGCTGCGGTAGATAATATTTCTCTTACTGCTATGACTTGTGGAATGGTGAATAACTTGGCAGTTGCTTTTGATGAAAATGAAGAAGGTGTTATTGCTGAGGTTTCATTCTCTAATGCAAATCCTGCTGTTGATTCTTATATTGTAGAGTATGCTCTTAATGGAACAAACAACTGGACTTCTCTTACAGTTGATACAACTCTTGCAGAAATAACAGGATTGCCTTATGCTACATCTTATTCTGTTAGAGTAAGAGTTCATTGTGAAGATGATTCTATGAGTGAATATTCTGAAACATTAACCTTTACTACTCCTTGTGGTATGATTACTTCTTTCCCTTGGACAGAAGGTTTTGAAAATGAATTTGTTTTAGCAGATGCAATAGGAAATGCAGAAGCTCCATTGTGTTGGGTGCAATTTACAAGAGATGACTATTATATGTGGGATCGTAATACGGTATATCCTTCTTCTGGAAGTGGTTGTTTAAGAGGTATGAATAGTACATATTCTTCTGATGCAAATGCGTGGATGATTTCTCCTGCAATGCAGTTTACAGGTGAAGAAATGCTTGTCTTCAAAATGAAAAGACAATATGAATCTCATATTGCTAAATTGAAAGTTTATACATTATCAGAAACTGAACAACCTCTTTCTACTATAAGTGATACTTCTCGTTTCCAATTGGTAAGAACAATAGAATTATCTGGTGCAGGAACAGACCACACTACTTATGAAGTAGGTTTGTCTTCTCTTCAAGGTCAAGGTAGATTTGCTTTTGTTTTTAGTGAACCTGCAAATACATTCTATATTGATGATGTAAGAGTTGAGGCTCTTCCTGATTGTCCAAATGTATATGGAGTAACAGCTCAAAGAGTTGGTACAAATAGTGCTTCTGTTAATTTCGATACTTCAAATGGAAATAACTCTGGTTGGGTTATTGCTTACGGACAAGCAAACTCTGAGGCGGATTTTAATCCTGCAACAGTGCCTGCAAGCCAACAAATATCTATAACATCGGCTGATCAATTGCCATATACAATAGAAGGATTAAATCCTGGTGCTTATTATATTTCTGTTAAGCAAGATTGTGATGGAGCTTATTCTCCTGCTGTAAGCGTATTTATTCCTGTTGTTAATACATTACCATACGCACAAAACTTCGATTCAAACCTTGCTCCTGAATGGGATTTAGGAACTTATAGCGGAACTAATAAATGGGTAATAGGAACTGCTACAAGTAATTCAGAAGCTCCAGGAAGTGCAATGTATATTAGTGATAATAATGGAGATAGTAATACATATACTATTACTTCTCAATCAAGATCATACGCTGTAACTTATGTTTCTTTTGGACAAGCTCCTCAATTTACACTTACTTATGATTGGAAAGCTATGGGACAAACAATAGGTATTTCGGCTTACGACTATGGAAAAGTTTATCTTGTTCCGGATTCTATGAATGTTACTGCTTCTCAAACAATCAATAACTCTTATGCTATATCTGGTGATTTGGTTAATCAAAACACTTGGCAAAGCGATACAATAGAAATAGATGCTACTTATGCTAACTCTGTTAGAAAATTAGTGTTTATGTGGTACAACAATTCTTCAACAGGTACTAATCCTGCTTTGGCGATAGACAATATTTCACTAGTAGAAGGTAACTGCGGACAAGTTGTTGATTTGAATGTAGAATATGCTCAAGGTACAGAAGGTATAGATGCAACTTTGTCTTTTGTTGATTATTCTCAAAACGCTTCATACGTTATAGAATATAAATCAGAGTTTGATGCAGATTGGACTGTAATTACATCAACAACTCAATCACAAGTAATAACAGGTCTTGACTTTAATACAGAATATTCTTTCAGAGTTGCTGTGGTTTGTCAAGAAGGAAACCAAACAGATTATACTGCAATTACAGCTCAAACTCCTTGTGGTGCAATCACACAACTTCCTTGGGGTGAATCATTCAATATTACACCAGATGAATGTTGGTCGTTTAGAAAAGGAGCTTTAACAGATACTGTACATACAAACGATTTACAAATACCTACTATCTATGAAAGTCCATGGTCATATAATGCTACTCTTTCTGTTGGTGGAATAAGCAATGGAAGAATGCAAGCTTACGTATATGGAACTACTGCTAAATTCTGGTTGATTACTCCAACAATAAGCATACCAAATGAAGGTCTTTATGAATTGAGCTTAGATGTTTTAGCACGTAAAACAATGGACGACTCAGCTCCTGCTGCAGCTCCAGATGATAAATTTGTAGTTTTAATATCTACTGATAACGGTAATACTTGGACAACTTCAAATGCACTTATCTACACAGATTCTGATGCTGATACTACTCGTGATTTTGCTGATTTCAATCAAACTCCAACAAGAGTTAAATTTAAATTAGAAAACGCAGAAGGTGTTGCATATTCTGGATTTGTTAAATTTGCATTCTATGTTGAAAGTACACAATCTAACGGAAGTAATTATGTGTTTATAGATAATATTGCTGTAAATCAATGGTCAGATTGTGAAACTCCAATCAACCTTTCTGTAAGTGATATTACTAATAATACAGTTCAATTAACATTCCCTCAAAACGAAGCAATGGAAGGTTATGAATATATCGTAGTGCCACAAGGCGGAAGCATTGATGCAGCAACACCGGTAGAAGTTGCAGAAAGCCCTGTTGTGATAGATAACCTTGAATCAGAAATGAATTACACTGTTCATTTAAGAGCAATTTGTAGCGAAACTTCTGTTTCTCCTTGGTCAGTAGGAGTTTCATTTACAACTACACCAGACCCAACTCCAATACCTTATACTTGTGATTTTGAATTTGCACAAGGACAAGCAACAGGTTGGTTGTTGAAAAACGGAGCTTGTGCTAATAGATGGGTTGTTGCAAATCCTTCTTCATTAACCTCAGGAGCATTATTTGTTTCTGGCGATAATGGAGTAAGTACAAACTATGGAAACGGTATTTCTGTGATAGTAGCAGAAAAAGTATTCTCATTTGGAGAATCAGATTCTATTGCAATAAGTTTTGACCTAACAGTAGGAGGTGAAGTAATAGGAAATGAGGTTTACGATTATTTGAAAGTATTCTTAGTTCCAGAAAATACATCGTTTGAACCTTCATTAGAATATCCACTTCCATCAAACGTTGGAGCAAACTATTCACAAGGCGTAATATTGACAAATGCAGACGGAGGATATTATGTAGCAAATCAAACAGCAACAATAAACATTGAAATGCCAACTCCACAACAAACAAGTAAAATAGTATTTGTTTGGGTTAATGACGAATCAATGGGAAATCAACCAGGAGCTATTATAGACAATTTCAGCATTACAGAAATAAATCCAGTTATTCCTTGTGTTGCACCAGCCAATCTTGCAGTTGAAGCAGTAGATCAAACAACATTTAATTTCTCATGGGTTGCTGCCGGAAGCGAAACACAATGGGAAGTTCGTTTAGATGAATCAGAATCAGTTATTGCTGAGGCTGTAACTTATCAATTCACAAATGTTAGCCTTGGAACACACACAGCTTACGTAAGAGCACTTTGTGGAGAAGATAATTACTCAGAATGGGCAAGCATAGAATTTGAAAACGCACTTGTACTTCCTCAATTAACAACAGAAGATGCAATAAACATCACAGATAATTCAGCAACATTAAAAGCAGTATTAGTTGCAGGAAGTGAAACTATCACATCAGTAGGATTCAAATACAGAGTAGCAAACCAAGAAGAATGGACTATTGCTAACTATGTAGGCGAAAACTATGAAGAAATAGCAGTAGAAATAACAGAACTTGTTGCAGCAACAGAATATGAGTTTAAAGCATTTGTACTTTGCGGAGAAACAGAATATGAAGGAGAAGTAAAAACATTCTCAACTCTTGCATCTCTACAAGACGAATTAAACAATATGCTTTCAGTTAGCTTGTATCCAAATCCTGCAAAAGAATCTGCAACAATAGAGTTCTTAGGATTGAATAGCGAGGCTAAGATTTCAATTGTTAATATGAAAGGACAAATCGTAAAAACAATAGAAATACAACCTTCACAAAGCTATGAATTAAACTTAACTGATTTTGCAAGTGGAGTTTATTACGTAAAAGTAATTACAGATAGCAAAATTATAACACAAAAACTAATAGTTGAATAGTTTAATTCTCAATAACATAAGCGGAGTAACAGTGAAAAATGTTGCTCCGCTTTTTTCTTTATCATTAAGTTTTATTATTTTTGCACACTATGAAGACAATAGTAAGCGGAATGCGTCCCACAGGAAACCTACACTTAGGTAATTATTTTGGGGCTTTAAGAAATTTTATTCAATTACAAGAACAAGAAAATTGTTTCTTTTTTATAGCAGATTACCATTCACTAACCACTCACCCAAATCCAAGTGATTTACATCAAAGGGCAAGAACTATCTTAGCACAATACATAGCATGTGGATTAGATCCTGAAAAAGCAACAATCTATGTTCAAAGCCAAGTGCCGGAAACAGCAGAACTATATATGTTCCTAAATATGAATGCTTATTTAGGAGAATTGGAAAGAGTAACTTCTTTTAAAGATAAGGTAAGACAAAACCCTCAAAACGTTAATGCAGGACTTTTGACTTATCCAACCCTTATGGCAGCGGATATTATCCTACACAAAGCAACCCATGTGCCAGTAGGAAAAGACCAAGAGCAACACTTGGAAATGACAAGAACCTTTGCAGGAAGATTTAACCGCATGTACGGAGTAGATTACTTTCCAGAACCAGTAGCATACAACTTTACAGGAGAGTTAATCAAAGTTCCAGGATTAGACGGTAGCGGAAAAATGGGAAAAAGTGAAGGAGAAGGCAATGCAATCTTCCTTACAGATGAGCCAAGCGTCTTAAAGAAAAAAATAATGAGAGCAAAAACCGATTCAGGTCCACAAACACCAAACTCAGAAAAGACAACAGAGGTAGAAAACCTATTTTCTTTAATGCGACTTGTTTCAAAAGATGAGGTAATCAAAGAATTTGACAGACAATATGCCGATTGCACAATAAGATATGGCGATTTGAAAAAACAATTAGCAGAAGATATGGAAGCATTTGTTGCACCTTTAAGAGAAAGAATAAAAGAAGTAGAAGCAGATAGCGAATATCTTTCAAAAGTTGCAAAAATAGGAAACGAAAAAGCAAGAGAATCGGCAATCAAAACACTTAAAGAAGTAAGAGAAATCATAGGATTTAGAAATATATAAATAAAAAATAAAAACAAAACGATATGTCAGGACATAATAAGTGGTCAACAATTAAAAGAAAAAAAGGAGCGTTAGATAGCAAACGTTCAAAAATATTTTCAAAAATCATAAAAGACATCACAGTTGCAGTAAAAGAAGGTGGTCCAGACCCAGATTCAAACGCAAGACTTCGTTTAGCAGTAGCAAATGCCAAAGGAGCAAATATGCCAAAAGACACTTTGCAAAGAGCAATCAACAAAGCAGGAGATAAAAACACTGCATCATTACAAGAACTTACTTTTGAATGTTACGCACCTCACGGAATAGCAGTTTTTGTTGAATGTTTAACAGACAATAACAATCGTTCAGTAGCAGCAGTACGTTCAGTATTCAATAAATTTGGAGGAACAATGGGAACAAATGGCTCATTAGGCTTTATCTTCCAAAGAAAAGGAGTGTTCCAAATAGCAATAGGCGAAAGAGATGCCGATGAATTAGAAATGGCATTGATAGAAGCAGGAGCAGACGAAATAGAAAGAGAAGACGAATACTTTACAGTATATACAAAAATGGAAGACTTCGCTGCAATGCAAAAAGGATTGGAAGAAGCAGGCATAGAAGCAGAAAGTGCAGAACTTCAAAGAATCCCTAATACAACAACAGAACTTCCATTAGCCGAAGGTTTAAAAGTAATGAAACTAATAAATCTATTAGAAGAAGACGATGACGTACAAGCTGTTTACCACACGTTAGAAATGACTGACGAATTGATGGAAAACGCTGAATAAATTATTTTATGAAGAGGGCTTTTTTTGAGCCCTCTTTTTTCATTTAACAAAATAAAATATGCTATACTTAGTCCCAACTCCGATAGGAAATTTAGAAGACATGACATTTAGAGCGATAAACGTTCTAAAACAAGTACAATTGATACTTGCAGAGGATACAAGAACCTCACGCCCTCTTTTAAATCATTATGAAATAACAACTCCTCTTCAATCACATCATCTATTCAACGAACATCAAAGCCTAAGTTACATAGTTGAGCGATTATTATCGGGAGAAGATATAGCATTGATAACAGACGCAGGAACGCCTGGCATATCTGACCCAGGATTTCTTTTAGTTAGAGAATGCGTTCGCAATAATATAGAAGTAAACTGCCTACCGGGAGCAACAGCCTTTGTGCCTGCCCTCGTATGTTCAGGATTGCCTTGCGAGAAATTTTGTTTTGAAGGATTCCTACCTCATAAAAAAGGACGACAAACACGATTAGAATTTCTAAAAGAAGAAACCCGCACAATGATTTTTTACGAATCTCCTCACAGACTTTATAAAACCCTACAACAATTTTGTGAATATTTTGGCGAAGAAAGAATGGTGAGCGTGTCAAGAGAAATCAGCAAAAAATTTGAAGAAACCAAACGCGGAACTCTAAAAGAAGTAACAGAGCATTTTGCAGAAAAAAATGTAAAAGGAGAAATCGTTATAATTCTTTCTGCAGAATAGCAAAATAAAACAAAGAAATAATTTTTTAACTCTTTGAAATAATTTTCTAACTCTTTGTTTTATTTTATCCTATCAGGGTTTTGACTTACGAAGCTCGCCCAAGAGGTTTTCTTTGTAGAAGATTTCTTTGCAGTAGTCTTGACACTGCTCAATTCTTCCTTTTGATAGCTATGACAAACTGCCACAGCCAAGGCGTCAGTTGCGTCAAGGTGTAAGGGAATAGCCTCAAAATTAAACATTCTCTGCAACATATTTGCTACTTGCTCCTTAGAAGCCGCCCCGTTTCCTGTTATAGATTGCTTAACCTTTCTTGGTGAATACTCAACGAAAGGAACGCTACGCGAAAACGCAGCTGCAATACAAATTCCTTGTGCCCTGCCAAGTTTTAACATTGATTGCACGTTTTTTCCAAAGAAAGGAGCTTCAATAGCCAATATATCGGGTTTGAAAATATCAATAATTTCAGTAATCTTATCAAAAAGAATTTTCATTTTTGTGCTTAAATCATCTTTTGTTCCAAGCACCAACACGTCCATTTTAAGCAATTTGTTTTGTTTTCCATATTGCTCAATAATAGAATAGCCTAAAACATTAGTACCAGGGTCAATTCCAAGAATAACTCTTTCCATTTGTTTAATTTTTTACTGAAATTTTTTACAAAGATACATTTTTTATGTGGTTTAAATCTCAAAATCTTTTTGGAAATTCAATAAGTAGTCGTATATTTGCACACTAAAATTGAAAAATAGTAATAATTAATAACAAAAAAAGAAAAAAAGCGATGTTTAAAGGACACCCAAAAGGGCTTATTTCGGCAGCCCTAAGTAATATGGGAGAGCGTTTTGGCTACTATATTATGAATGCCGTTTTAGTGTTGTTCCTTTGCTCAAAATTTGGTTTGAGTGATGCGACTTCAGCAATCATTTATTCTTGTTTCTATTGCGGAATTTATATCCTTAGTTTAGTTGGGGGTATTATTGCTGACAAAACACAAAACTATAAAGGAACTATCCAAGCTGGTTTGGTAACAATGGCAACAGGATACATCTTGCTTGCAATTCCAATCACAGCAACAGATGCAAATCAAGCTTGGTTATTACCATTAACCTGCTTTGCATTGTTGATGATTGCCTTTGGAAACGGTTTATTCAAAGGAAACTTACAAGCAATCGTAGGTCAATTGTATGATAACTTTGAAGCAGAAGAAGCTAAAAAAGGAGAAGAAGCTCTTAAAGTTGCAAAAGACAAAAGAGACTCTGGATTCCAAATTTTCTATGTATTCATTAACGTAGGAGGTTTAATAGCTCCTTTCGTAGCTCCACTTATTAGATCTTGGTGGTTAAAAGTTAATGGATTTATCTATAACGCTAAACTTCCTGCTCTTTGCCATGAACAATTAAATGGTACATTATCAGGAGATAAACTTACAAACTATAATGAATTATCTACAGCTGCAGTTGTTGAAGCAGGTACAGCATTTGAACCAACTCAATACTTGGAAATATTCAACCAAGGAGTACACTTCTCTTTCATTGCATCAGTAGCAGCAATGTTGATTTCATTAACAATATTCCTTTGCACAAAGAAAAAACTTCCTACACCTGCTAAAAAAGTTGCAACAGAATCTGTTGGTTATACAGCAGAAGAAAAACTTGCAATGGCAAAAGAAATCAAACAAAGACTTTATGCTTTATTCGCAGTATTAGGAATCGCAATATTCTTCTGGTTCTCATTCCACCAAAATGGAGCATCTTTCTCTTTATTCGCAAGAGACTTCATGGATACTTCTAAGGTAGCACCTGAATTCTTACAAGCAATCAATCCATTCTTCGTTATCGTATTGACACCTGTAATCATGGGATTCTTTGCTATGTTAGCAAGAAAAGGAAAAGCAGTTTCTACACCTCGTAAGATTGCAATCGGTATGGGATTAGCAGCTTTGGCTTACATATTCCTTGCTATATTCTCTTACATTATGGGTTATCCATCAGCAACTGATTATCTTGCATTGCCTGTTGAAGCTCAAGAAGAAACAAGAGCGGGAGTTTGGGTATTCTTTGTAACATATTTCTTCCTTACAGTTGCAGAATTATTCATCTCTCCACTTGGATTGTCATTCGTTTCTAAGGTAGCACCTAAACATATGTTAGGTTTATGCCAAGGATTGTGGTTAGGAGCAACAGCAGTTGGTAACGCATTCTTATTCTTAGGCTCAATGATGTACAATGCTATTCCATTGTGGTTATGCTGGACAGTATTCGTAGTGATATGCTTAATATCAATGGGAGTAATGTTCGGTATGGTTAAATGGCTTGAAAGAGTAGCTAAGTAATACCAAAAATAAATTTTTTCAAAAGAGGTTGAATTTTTATGGGTTCAACCTCTTTTGTTTTTTTATATTATCGTATATTTGCAAACTCTAAAAAATAATATTATGGATTTTGAATTAAGAGAAGGTGAAGATTTTATTACTTTAATACAATTATTAAAGGCTGTTGGCGTTTCTTATAATGGGGCAGAGGCTCAGCGTATGGTTGTAGAGGAATTGGTGAGTTTGAATGGTGAGTTGGAGACTCGCAAACGTGCAAAGATAAGGAGGGGAGATGTTGTTAAAATATTCGATACGGAAATAAAGATTAAATAATATAACTAAAAACAATAAAACAAATGGATTTAAGTACAATTCTATCAATCTCTGGAAAACCAGGATTGTTTAAGTTAATATCTCAAACAAAAACAGGTGCGTTAGTAGAATCCTTGTTAGATTCAAAGCGTTATCCTGCATTCTCAAACGAAAAAATATCTTCATTAGCAGATATTAGTATTTTTACAATAGATGATGATATTTCTCTACAAGAAGCCTTACAAGCAATTTACAGAAAAGAAAATGGAGGTGAATGTATCAATCATAAAGCTCCTGAAAACGAAATAATAGCTTACATGAAAGAGGTTTTACCAAATTTTGACGAAGAAAGAGTATATGTTTCTGATATGAGAAAACTTTTCTCTTGGTACAATCTTTTAAATTCTAAACAACTTATAGATTTAGAAACAGAAGAAGAATAAAATATTTCTTTGATTAAAAAAAATAATCCTTTGATTTAAAAATTTAATTCAAAGGATTATTTTTTTGTTTCTTTCATTTTATTTTCTCCACCTTAGACTTGTTATCATATAGTCAATATCGGTTTTTAATCTTCTTATATATGTTGTAAGGGAATCGTTGTTCGGTGCCGTTTTGCAGTGTAGGGCTAAACGAATAAAGTGATTTGTGCTGTCGGTTAAATAGAATTGATAAGGAGAAACAACTTCGCTACCTTTTATTTCAAACACAGTTCCATACACTCTTTGTTCCACATTGTTATATTGTTGTTCTATTATTCCAGAGGAAAACTTTTTGTGTCTATCTAAAAAAGTGTAGCAATCGTTTATCATATATACCAAAGAAGTGTCTGATTTTAATGGAATATAACTAACGTTTGCTTCAAAACCATATTTATCAAAATAAATATTAAACCATTTATTGTCCTTTTTATCTGTGTTTACTCTTACTATTTTGCCATAATCTGGCATTTCAAAAGTAAATGGAAAATCTTTTTCATCAACCAGAGAATAAATAGGTTGAGATGTTTCCAATAAAAGATAGGTTTTTGGTTTTGGAATAGGGGGTTCTTCGCTGCAAGCAATAAAAAATGCAGACAAAAGCAACAAAACGGATATTTTTAGTGTCTTATACATAAATAATTTTTTGGCAAAGATAATAAAATTAGTATTATAATTTATTAGATTGCAAAAAATGTCTTAATTTTGTAGAATTAAATAAAAGGAATAAGAATATGAAAAAGATGTTGTTTTTATTAGTGGCATTGTTTCCATTTGTTGCATATTCACAAATAAGTGTTACATCTGCTAATGGGCAAAATGTAAAAAATTTATTAGAGACCCGTTTCTTAGGAGGTGGTATTGAGATTAGCAATGTTCGCTTTAATGGGCAGACAACAATAAATAGTAATCAAATAGGCTTTTTCTCAAATCCAAATACAGCGAATCCAAACGTTGGTCTTTCTTCTGGAATAGTTATGGTAACGGGTAATTATGAAGATGCTGCGGCAGGCTCATCATCAGGGATTGTTTCCTCTACTTCAAACCCTACTACAAATGGAAATGATTGGTCAATACCTTTGCGATTAGTTCTAAATGCACAAGGAAACTCTGCTCAAAGTATGAATGATGTTGCAGTGCTTCAATTTGACTTCGTTGCATCTGGTGAATATGTAAAGTTTGATTATGTTTTTGCCTCAGAAGAATATCCAAGTTTTGTTCATTCTTCATTTAATGATGCGTTTGGTTTCTTTATTTCTGGGCCATTCGACAGTCAAGGAAATCCTGTTGATGAGGGAATTCCATATCAATATAGGAATATAGCAGTTATTCCAGGTACAACAGAGCCTATAACAATTAACACAGTGCACGACCAAAGAGGTTGTCACGATGACAATTCTGCTTATCACATAACAAATTCAAATAATAATTGTAAAATGAATGCTTACACTGTTGCACTTTCAACAGAGGAAGTATACGTTGTTCCTTGCTATAAGTATAAGTTAGAATTGGTAATTTGTGATGTTGGAGACGCTTCTTATAACTCTTGTGTATTTTTAGGTGAGGGTTCATTTAAGGTTGATGAATTTTCTCTTAAAGAAATGATACCTCCAACAGGAGTAGGAACACCATATATTAAGGGTTGCGATTCTGATACTATTACAATGACAATCAATCGTCCTGCAATTGAAAACGAACAGCACGTATTGAACTTTTTTGGGACAGCAGTAGAGGGAGAAGACTTTGAATTATTAGATTTTAATGGCAATCCAGCAGGAAGAACCCTTACTTTTAACGAAGGAGACACTTCAGCGTCTGTAATTATTAAGTTTAAAAATCACCCAACAGATATAGGCGGTGAAACACTTGAATTAGGTATAGCAACAGAGTTTATTAACGATTGTGCTCAAATAGATACTATTCAATTCAGTATCACAACTCCACAACTTTTAGAGTACACAATAAGCGAAGATGTTATATATTGCGAAAACGAATTGCCGAAGAATGAAAACGTAGAAATCAACATAACAGGAGCAATAGGAGAAATAACCTACGAATGGTCAGCTGGAGTCACCCCAGATCAAGCAAACAACACTGTAGGCATAACCCAACCAAGCACAATCTATATAACAGCAATAGACGGTTGCGAAAGAGAAATCCATGACTCAGTAACTTTTAAAGTACAAGGCGCAACAGTAACCGCAAGCGTAGACAAACAATTTATATGCGAAGGAGAAGTAGTAAATCTCTCCTCAACAGAAGCAGTACAATACACATGGACATCCTCAGTTGCAGATGCGTTATTGCCAGATGCAAATACAGCAAGGAATCCTCAAGCTCAACCAACAGAAAGCAGCACCTACACCATCTCAATAGTAGATGAAAACGGCTGTATTGCAAGCGACACAGTAAATGTAACAGTAGTACCAGCCATAGACGCACAATTGTACCTTACACCAACAAGAACAAGTGTCTTAAACACCCAAATACGCTATGAAGACCGAACTCAAGGCTCATTCTCTCGCGAATGGGAATTTGGAAACGGCGAAACCTCAACCCAAAGCTCAGGCGTCATAGTATATTCCTCAGAAGACACAGCCACATACCAAGTAAGATTAATAGCCTACAATCAAGCCCACTGTCCAGACACAGCCTACGGCACAGTACAAGTAGTACCAGAATTTTCAATCTGGATACCGACCGCCTTCACACCAGGCACAGACAATGTGAATGCATACTTTACCCCTATATTCTCCACAGAAACCGAATATGAATTTACGATATATTCACGCAATGGCGATAAAATCTTTGTAACAGATGAAGAAAGAAGGGTGTGGGACGGTAAATTGAAAAATGGAGATTACGCACCGAATGGAAGTTATGTATATGATCTTTATTATAAAGACGGAGATGGTTTGTTACAGAGAAAAACGGGAACAGTAGCTCTTGTAATGTCGGGAAATGGAGGTGAATAGAAATGAATTTTTCGATAACTACCATTGATAAAGTAGAATCTACGCAAATTTATTTAATAGAACTATCGAATAAAAGTGAATTGCAAGAGGGGGTTGTTATAAACGCCCTCTCGCAATATAAGGGGGTAGGGCAGTTTGAGAATAAGTGGGAGAGTGAAGATGAGAAAAATCTTACTTTTTCTCTGTTATTGCAACCTCGTTTTCTTAATCCTTGCAATCAATTTTTGCTTACACAAGTTTTATCTTTGGCAATTTCAGATTTTCTTTTAACTCAGACCGACAAAATAGTCTCTATAAAATGGCCAAATGATATATATATAGGTAAAAGTAAGATTTGTGGAATACTTGTCAAGAATCAATTGTTTGGAGCTACGTTTGAAAATTCCTTTTGTGGTATTGGCTTGAATGTAAATCAAAAGATATTCCCTCCTTTGCCTAATCCTACTTCTTTGTTTTTAGAAACAGGAAAAGAATTTGACTTAAATGAAACTTTGAAAGCGATTTTAGAAAGTATAGATTTAAGATATAATCAGTTGAAATTAGGAGAAATTGAGATTTTACAACGAGATTATATGCAAAGGTTGCTTTATAAAGATGTATTTGCAAGATATATATATAAAGGAGAGGATATAGAAGCAAAGATTTTTGATGTTAATGAATATGGGCACCTTTTGCTTGAAGAAAGAAATGGAAATGTTATTTGTTGCGAATTAAAAGAAATAATATTTACTCATTACACTTTTTTAAATTAAAGATTTCTCAAAATATTTCATAGAAATAATAAAATAAAACAAAGAAAAAATAAATTCTTTCTTTGTTTTATTAGTTTTATGCAGTGTTTAGAAGTTTTAAATCAAAAAATAGAAAAAATATTTCAAATTTTTATTACTTGGAAATGAGTTATTTGTATTTTTTTATGCAAAAAAAGTTCAAGAAAGTTTGGTGCGAAATATATTTTGTTATACCTTTGCAAACGCAAATAAGGGCAAGAACGTTCCTCGAAAAGAAAATAACGAAAAAATTTGCAGGAATGAAAAAATGTTGTAACTTTGCAAAGTTGTTTCACTGCCTTTAAGCGATGTGATATTTGAAAATTAGAAAATAAATATGCCGATGTAGCTCAGCTGGCCAGAGCAGCTGATTTGTAATCAGCGGGTCGGGGGTTCGAATCCCTCCATCGGCTCACTTTCTAAGTGGGGGAGAGTCGCATAGTGGCAATTGCAACAGACTGTAAATCTGTCCTCTTCGGAGTTCGGTGGTTCGAGTCCACCCTCTCCCACAAAAAGAATGAGGATTGTTCTTTATATTAAAACGCGGAAGTAGCTCATTTGGTAGAGCGATAGCCTTCCAAGCTATAGGTGGCGGGTTCGAGCCCCGTCTTCCGCTCCAATAAAAAATATAAGAGCGAGTCATGCTTTTTTGATTCGTTCTTATTGTTGTAGGGAAGAGTTTGTGCCGTTGTAGCTCAGTGGTAGAGCACTTCCTTGGTAAGGAAGGAGTCGTGAGTTCAAGTCTCATCAATGGCTCTTTTAAGTTTTAGAAAATAAGAAAAATATAAATAGAATTTTTTAACGATTAATTAATAAGTCAATATTATGGCAAAAGAAAAATTTGAACGTTCGAAACCACACGTTAACATTGGTACAATTGGTCACGTTGACCACGGTAAAACAACTTTGACTGCAGCTATCACTTCAGTTTTAGCTACAAAAGGTCTTTCAGAAGTAAAATCATTCGATACAATTGACTCTGCTCCTGAAGAAAGAGAAAGAGGTATTACTATTAACACAGCACACGTAGAGTATCAAACAGAAAATCGTCACTATGCTCACGTTGACTGTCCTGGTCACGCTGACTACGTAAAGAATATGGTTACAGGTGCGGCTCAAATGGACGGTGCAATCATCGTTGTTGCAGCAACAGATGGTCCTATGCCTCAAACTCGTGAACACATATTGTTAGCTCGTCAAGTAGGTGTTCCTCGTTTGGTTGTTTTTATGAACAAAGTTGACTTGGTAGATGACCCAGAATTGTTAGATCTTGTTGAAATGGAAATCCGTGATTTATTATCATTCTATGAATTTGACGGAGATAACACACCAGTTATCAGAGGATCTGCTCTTGGTGGATTGAACAACGAACCAACATGGGTAGAAAAAATCATGGAATTGATGAACGCAGTTGACGAATGGATTCCACTTCCAATGAGAGATAAAGATAAAGACTTCTTAATGCCAATTGAAGACGTATTCTCTATCACAGGTCGTGGTACAGTTGCAACAGGACGTATTGAAACTGGTATTATTCACGTAGGTGATGCAGTTGATATCATTGGTATGGGAGCTGAAAAATTGAAATCTACAGTTACAGGAGTTGAAATGTTCCGTAAATTGTTAGATGAAGGAGAAGCTGGAGATAACGTAGGTTTATTACTTCGTGGTATAGACAAAAACGAAATCCGTCGTGGTATGGTTATTGCTAAACCAGGTTCAGTTCAACCACACAAGAAATTCCAAGCTGAGGTTTATATCTTGAAAAAAGAAGAAGGTGGACGTCACACAGCATTCCACAACAAATATCGTCCTCAATTCTATTTCAGAACAACTGACGTAACAGGAGAAATCTCATTACCAGAAGGTCGTGATATGGTTATGCCAGGAGACAACTTAACAATCACTGTTGATTTGATTTCTGAAATCGCATTGAACGAAAACTTACGTTTCGCTATCCGTGAAGGTGGTAGAACAGTAGGTGCTGGTCAAGTAACAAAATTATTAGATTAATAAATACAAAAGGGAAAGAGTAAAATCTCTCCCTTTTATACAGGGGCATAGTTTAAGGGCAGAATAGTGGTCTCCAAAACCATTGATGGGAGTTCGAATCTCTCTGCCCCTGCAAAAAAATAAAAACAAAGTATAGATGTCTAAGATTGTTAATTATATAAAGAATAGCTATGATGAACTTATGCACAAAGTATCATGGCCAACTATGTCTGAATTGACAAATAGTACTGTGGTTGTCTTTGTAGCATCATTGATAATCGCACTTATTATTTTTGCAATGGATATGTTAATGGGTGTGCATCCAACATTAGAGTGGAAAGGTTTGTTGGGCTTCCTTTATGAACTGATAGGATAATCTTAACAGCTGTATCTAGCTTCCCAAAGGTTTTTTATACCATGAGATACAGTGTTTAGGTTTATATTTTGTTATTTGATAATTACACAATAATTCTTGATTTATGACTGAGGAACTAAGACCAAAAAAATGGTATGTAGTTAAAGCTATTGCTGGAAAGGAAAAAAAAGCGAAGGAATATATTGAAAATGAAGTTGCTCATAGCGGATTTGAAAAATATGTTTCTAAGGTTTTAATTCCTACTGAAAAGGTTTTTTCTGTACGTAATGGTAAAAGAGTGAGTAAAGATAGAACTCTTTTTCCTGGTTATGTATTGATTGAAGCTGTTTTGGAAGGCGAAATTATGCATGCTATTAGAAATGTTCCTAACGTTATCGGTTTTTTGACTCAAAAAGATGGTACACCTGTTCCTTTACAAGAAGACGAGGTTAAACGTATTTTGGGACAAGTTGATGAAATGATTGATAGCGAAGAAGAATTAATGGAACCATTTATTTTGGGTGAAACTGTTAAGATTATTGATGGACCATTCAATAGTTTCTCTGGTGTTATTGATGAAATAAATTTGGAGAAAAAGAAATTGATGGTGATCGTTAAGATTTTCGGTAGAAGAACTCCTGTAGAATTGTCATTTGTTCAAGTTATTAAGTAATTTCAAGTAAGTATTTAATCATTTAAATTAAAAACGCACGTTAGTAAAATGGCTAAAGAAGTTGCAGGATTAATTAAATTACAAATTCCAGGAGGAAAAGCAAATCCATCACCACCAGTGGGACCTGCGTTAGGTGCTAAGGGTGTTAATATAATGGAGTTTTGTAAACAGTTTAATGCCAGAACTCAAGACCAAGTAGGTAAATTGATTCCAGCTATTATCACTGTTTATGCTGACAAATCCTTTGATTTTGTAATTAAAACCCCACCTGTTGCTGTTCAATTGAAAGAGGCTGCTAATTTAAAAAGTGGTTCTGGTGAACCTAATAGAAATAAAGTAGCAACTCTTAAAATGGAACAAATAAAAGCGATTGCAGAGGCTAAAATGGTTGACTTAAATTGTTTTACTATTGAGGCTGCAATAAGCATTGTAAAAGGAACAGCAAGAAGTATGGGTATTGTTGTTGAAGAATAATTCTTTGACATAAATATTAAAAAGTAAAAAACGTAAATTAATGGCAAAACAATCGAAAAAACAAAGAGAGGCTTTAGCAAAATTTGATACGCTAAAAGAGTATTCTTTGGAAGAAGCTGTTGAAGTGGTAAAGAATATTACCTTCACAAAGTTTGATGCTTCTTTTGATTTAGACGTACGTTTGGGTGTTGACCCTCGTAAGGCTAATCAAATGGTAAGGGGTATCGTTACTTTGCCTCATGGAACAGGTAAAACCAAAAGAGTACTTGTATTGTGTACTCCTGATAAAGAAGAAGAAGCTAAGGCTGCCGGAGCTGATTATTTTGGATTAGATGAGTATATCGACAAAATTAAAGGCGGTTGGACGGATGTCGATGTTATTATCACTATGCCAAGTGTTATGCCTAAGGTAGGTGCTTTAGGAAAAATCTTAGGACCAAGAGGTCTTATGCCTAACCCTAAAACAGGTACAGTAACAATGGAAATAGGTAAAGCCGTTCAAGAAGTTAAAGCCGGTAAAATTGATTTCAAAGTTGATAAGTATGGTATAGTACATGCAAGTGTTGCTCGTATGTCTTTTGATTCTAATAAGATTTACGAAAATGCTATGGAGGTATTACAAGCTATCATAAAATTGAAACCAGCGGCAGCAAAGGGTACATACGTAAAAAGCGTAACTGTTTCTTCAACTATGAGCCCAGGTGTAAAAGTTGATCCAAAGTCAATAAACAAATAATCTCAGAAAAAGTTTGAATATATGAGAAAGGAAGAAAAAAGTCAGCTAATAGAAAACATCGGAGCGGAAATTTCTAAATATCCTTATCTTTATTTTGTTAGTATAGATGGATTAAATTCTGTTGAAACAGCAAAATTAAGAAGAATGTGCTTCCGTAATGATGTTAAATTGTTAGTTGTGAAGAATACCTTGTTGATCAAGGCTTTGGAAAAGATGGATATTGATTATTCAGAATTATTTCCAACTTTCAAAGGTTCTACTTCTGTTATGCTTTCTAACGTTAATAATGCACCTGCAAAGCTTATAAAAACATTCAGAGCAAATGGGGAAAAACCTATTTTAAAATCAGCTTACGTTGAAGAATGTTTCTATGTAGGTGATGCAGCATTAGAAGAGTTGATTGCAATTAAGTCTAAAAATGAACTTGTTGCTGACATCGTTGCAGCTCTTCAAGCTCCTGCTAAAAATGTTATTGGAGCATTGCAGTCTGGTGCAAATACGTTATCAGGTGTAGTAAAAACATTATCGGAAAGAGCCGAATAAGAAATTTTAAATAAAAAAATTGTAAAACACATAAATCAAAAATAAAATGGCAGATTTAAAAGCATTCGCAGAACAATTAGTTAATTTGTCTGTAAAAGAAGTAAAAGAGTTAGCTGATATATTAAAAGAAGAATATGGTATAGAACCAGCAGCAGCAGCAGTAGCAGTAGCAGCAGGTCCAGCAGCGGCAGCAGCAGTTGAAGAAGAAAAAACTGCATTTGATGTAGTTTTAGCAGAAGCTGGTGCTTCAAAATTAAATGTTGTTAAATTAGTTAAAGATCTTTGCTCTTTAGGATTAAAAGAAGCTAAAGAATTAGTAGATGCTGCTCCTAAAACATTAAAAGAAGGAGTTTCTAAAGATGAAGCTGAATCTTTGAAAAAAGCGTTAGAAGAAGCTGGTGCAAAGGTTGAAATTAAGTAAGACATTTCACCACAATAGATATTAAGGGAATAGGGTATTCTGTATAAGAGTACCTATTCCTTAATTGTGTTTTATCTAACTTATTTTTTAACCTTTAATTTTAAAAGCCTTGGCACGTAAAACCCCAAAATTAGTTAGTTTTGCATCAGTAAAACATTTTGAATATCCAGATTTTTTAGATATTCAATTGAAATCTTTTAAGGATTTCTTTCAGTTGGAAACAAATTCAGAAAATAGAATAAATGAAGGTTTATATAAGGTGTTTTCTGAAAATTTTCCTATAACAGACGCAAGAAATAATTTTGTTTTAGAGTTTCTTGATTATTTTATAGATCCTCCTCGTTATACTATTGAAGAATGTATAGAGAGAGGTTTGACTTTTAGTGTTCCATTAAAAGCAAAGTTGAAGTTATATTGTACAGATCCCGAACATGAGGATTTTGATACAGTAATTCAAGATGTTTACTTAGGAATGATTCCTTATATGACTCCTAAGGGAACTTTTGTTATAAATGGGGCTGAAAGAGTTGTTGTTTCTCAGTTGCATCGTTCTCCTGGTGTATTCTTTGGAACAAGTACTCACTCAAATGGAATGCAGTTATATTCTGCAAAAATAGTTCCTTTTAAAGGTTCTTGGATGGAGTTTACAACTGACATAAACAATGTTATGTATGCATATATCGATAGAAAGAAAAAATTGCCTATAACAACATTGTTGAGAGCTGTCGGTTATGAAACAGATAAAGATATTTTAGAAATCTTTGATTTAGCACAAGAGGTTAAGGTGACTAAAGCCAATTTGAAAAAAGTTGTAGGTAAAAAATTGGCTGCTCGTATTGTTAGATCATGGATTGAAGATTTTGTTGATGAAGATACTGGTTCGGTGATTTCTATTGAAAGAACTGAAACAATTATAGAAAGAGAGGTTATTCTTGAACCAGAACATATAGATCTTATTTTAGATTCAGGTGTTAAGACTATATTGTTACATAATGATGATATAACTTCTACTGATTATTCAATAATTTTTAATACATTACAAAAAGATACAGCCAATAATGCCAAGGAGGCTGTTGAATATATTTATAGACAATTAAGAAGTGCAGAACCACCTGATGAAGAGACTGCACGAGGAATAATTGAAAAATTATTCTTCTCTGATAAGAGATATGATTTAGGAGACGTAGGTCGTTACAGAATAAATACAAAACTTAATTTGAATGTTAGTGATGATGTACGTGTTCTTACAAAAGAAGATATTATATCTATCATAAAGTATTTGATAGAACTTATTAACTCTAAAACAGAGGTTGATGATATTGACCACTTAAGTAATCGTAGAGTAAGAACTGTTGGAGAACAATTGTCTGCTCAATTTGGAGTTGGATTATCAAGAATGGCTCGTACTATACGTGAACGTATGAATGTTAGAGATAATGAAGTGTTTACTCCAACAGATCTTATAAATGCTAAGACGTTATCTTCTGTAATTAATTCATTCTTTGGAACAAATCAATTGTCTCAATTTATGGATCAAACTAATCCTTTGTCTGAAATAACACATAAAAGAAGAATTTCAGCCTTAGGACCTGGTGGTTTATCAAGAGAAAGAGCAGGATTTGAGGTTCGTGACGTACACTATACTCATTACGGACGTTTATGTACAATTGAAACACCAGAAGGACCAAATATCGGTTTGATTTCTTCATTGAGTGTTTTTGCAAAAATAGATAATTTAGGATTTATAGAAACACCTTATTATAAAGTAGAAAATGGTAAGGTGCTTGTTGAAGAAGGAGCTGTTTATTTAACAGCAGAGGAGGAAGAAGATAAAATTGTAGCACAAGCAGCAACTGATATTGATAAAAATAATAAATTTGTAGGAGATAGAATAAAGACTCGTCAAATGGCAGATTTCCCTATTGTTTCTCCTGATAAAGTTGATTTGATGGACGTTGCTTCTAATCAAATTGCTTCAATTGCGGCTTCTTTAATTCCGTTCTTAGAACACAATGATGCTAACCGAGCATTGATGGGTTCAAATATGATGCGTCAAGCAGTGCCATTGTTGAATCCAGAAATTCCAATTGTAGGAACTGGTATAGAACCTTCTGTTGCTTGTGATTCAAGAGTTCTTTTGCACGCTGAAGGCGATGGAATTGTTGAGTTTGTTGATGCAAGAGAAATCGTAATTCGTTACGATAGAGATGAAAATGAAAGAATTGTAAGTTTTGAAGACGATACAAAGAGATATAAACTTACTAAATTCCAACGTACAAATCAAAGTACTTCTATAAATCTAAGACCTATTGTTAATAAGGGTGACAAAGTTGTAAAAGGACAAGTATTGTGCGAAGGATATGCAACAAAAGATGGTGTTTTAGCTCTTGGTAGAAATTTACAAGTTGCATTTATGCCTTGGAAAGGATATAACTATGAAGATGCTATTGTAATATCAGAAAAAGTTGTAAAAGAAGATATATTTACTTCTGTTCACGTTGAAGAATTTATTACAGAGGTAAGAGAAACAAAACGAGGTTTAGAAGAATTAACAAGAGATATCCCTAATGTTAGTACTGAAGCTACTAAAGACCTTGATGAAAATGGTATGATTAGAATAGGAGCAGAGGTTAAAGAAGGGGATATATTAGTTGGAAAAATAACTCCTAAGGGAGAATCTGATCCAACTCCTGAAGAAAAATTGTTAAGAGCAATTTTTGGTGATAAAGCAGGAGATGTTAAAGATGCTTCGTTAAAGGTTCCACCATCAATAAGTGGGGTGGTTATTGATAAAAAACTATTTACTCGTTTCATAAAAGACAAAAAATCTCGTCAAAGAGATAATGAAATAGTACGTGAACTTAGAGAAAAATACGAACAAGAAGAAAAAGAACTTAAAACTAAGTTTATTGATAAGTTATTCGTATTGCTTACAGGTAAGGTATCTGAAGGGGTTTATTCTACTTATGGAGAGGAATATATCCCTAAAAAAACTAAGTTTAATCAAAAATTATTGCTTGCGATAGATTATAATAATTTAGCATCTAGTGACTGGACAACAGACCCAGAAACAAATGAACTACTTAAAGAGATGTTGAATAATTATAATATCAAGTGTAGAGAAATACAAGGAGCATTAGCTCGTCAAATTTATGCTAGTACAATAGGAGATGATTTACCATCTGGAATTGTTCAAATGGCTAAAATTTATATTGCTAAGAAAAGAAAATTAAAAGTTGGAGATAAGATGGCAGGTCGTCATGGTAACAAAGGTATTGTTGCTAAGATTGTAAGAGAAGAAGACATGCCATTCTTAGACAATGGAAAACCTGTTGACATAGTATTAAATCCATTGGGCGTACCTTCACGTATGAACTTGGGGCAAATATTTGAGACTGTTTTAGGTTGGGCTGGACATGAATTGAATTTAAGATTCCAAACACCTATTTTTGATGGAGCTACATTAGAGGAAGTTAATGAGTTTATGGATAAAGCAGGCTTGCCACACAATGGAAAATGCTATTTGAGAGACGGAGAAACAGGGGAAGTATTTGACCAACCAGCAACAGTTGGATATGTATATATGTTGAAACTTCACCATATGATTGATGATAAGATGCACGCAAGAAGTATTGGACCTTATTCATTGATTACTCAACAACCTCTTGGTGGTAAAGCACAATTTGGAGGACAAAGATTTGGAGAAATGGAAGTTTGGGCATTAGAAGCATTCGGAGCATCGCATGTTTTACAAGAAATATTAACTGTAAAATCAGATGATGTTGTAGGAAGAGCAAAAGCATACGAAGCTATTGTAAAAGGTGATAATATGCCTGTTCCTGGTATTCCTGAATCATTTAATGTTTTAATACATGAATTAAGAGGTTTGAACTTAGAGGTGTCTTTTGACTAATCTTGTTGTCCAACATTTTAACATTAAAGAATATGGCAATTAAAAAAGAAAATCAAATAAATAGCGCATTCAATTCAATGACAATAAGTCTTGCTTCTCCTCAATCAATTGAAGAAAGATCGAGAGGTGAGGTCTTGAAACCAGAAACAATAAATTATAGAACATATAAACCAGAAAGAGATGGTTTATTTTGTGAAAAAATATTTGGACCTGTAAAGGATTGGGAATGTCATTGCGGAAAATATAAAAGAATACGCTACAAAGGAATAGTTTGTGATAGATGTAGTGTAGAAGTAACAGAAAAGAAAGTGAGAAGAGAAAGAATGGGACACATAAAATTAGTTGTTCCAGTAGCTCACATTTGGTTTTTCCGTTCACTACCAAACAAAATAGGTTCTTTATTAGGAATTCCAAGTAAGAAATTGGATCAAATTATATACTACGAAAAATATATAGTTATAAATCCTGGTATTGCACAACAATTTGAAATACAAAAATTAGACTTCTTAACAGAAGAAGAATATTTTGATATTGTTGAAAAGTTGCCTATGGAAAATAGACACTTGCCAGATGATGATCCAAATAAGTTTGTTGCTAAAATGGGAGCAGAAGCTTTGTATATATTACTTAAAGAGTTAGATTTAGATAAGCTATCTTACGAATTAAGACACAAAGCTAATAAAGAAACTTCACAACAAAGAAAACACGATGCACTTAAAAGATTAAATGTTGTAGAAGCCTTTAGAGAATCTCAAAAACGAATTGAAAACAGACCAGAATGGATGATTGTTCAAGTTGTTCCTGTAATCCCACCAGATTTAAGACCACTTGTTCCATTAGATGGAGGACGTTTTGCAACATCTGATTTGAATGATTTATACAGAAGAATTATTATAAGAAATAATCGATTAAAGAGATTGATAGAAATCAAAGCTCCAGATGTAATTATGCGTAATGAAAAACGTATGTTACAAGAAGCAGTAGACTCTTTATTTGATAATTCAAGAAAAGTAAGTTCAGTAAAATCAGATTCAAATAGAGCATTAAAATCTTTATCAGATTTCTTAAAAGGAAAACAAGGACGTTTTCGTCAAAACCTATTAGGAAAACGTGTTGACTATTCAGGCCGTTCTGTAATTGTGGTAGGTCCAGATTTAAAAATGCACGAATGTGGATTGCCAAAAGATATGGCTGCGGAACTGTTTAAACCATTTATCATCAGAAAGATGTTGGAGAGAGGTTTAGTAAAAACAGTTAAATCAGCAAAAAGAATAGTTGATAGAAGAGAACCTGTTGTATTAGAAATATTAGAAAATATACTAAAAGGGCACCCTGTATTATTAAACCGTGCTCCGACTCTACACAGATTAGGTATCCAAGCCTTCCAACCACGTTTAGTAGAAGGAAAAGCTATAAGACTTCACCCACTTGTTTGTGCGGCGTTCAATGCGGACTTTGACGGAGACCAAATGGCTGTTCACGTTCCACTTGGAAATGCTGCAATATTGGAAGCACAAATGCTGATGTTGGCATCACACAATATATTAAACCCAGCTAATGGCTCTCCAATTACAGTACCTTCTCAAGATATGGTATTAGGATTGTACTATATGACAAAAGGAAGAGTGTCAGATGATACAATGATAGTGAAAGGAGAGGGTAAAACCTTCTATTCTTCAGAGGAAGTTCAAATAGCATATAATGAAAAAGCAATTGATCTTCATGCTAATATCAAATTAAGAAGAGTAGTAGAAAAAGAAGGTGTTAAAACAACAGAAATAATAGACACAACTGTTGGTAGAGTTCTGTTCAACAAAGTTGTACCAGAAGAATATGGCTTTATCAACGTAGTTTTGAAAAAGAGTATGTTGAGAGATATCATCGGAGACGTATTAAAGGTTTGTGGAACAGCAAAAACCGCACAATTCTTAGATGATATTAAAGACTTAGGATATAAAATGGCCTTTACAGGAGGTTTGTCATTTAACTTAGGAGACGTTTTAGTACCAGAAGAAAAAATAGAAATGATAAACGAGGCCAATGCATCTGTTGATGAAGTCATGATGAACTATCAAATGGGTCTTATCACAAACAACGAACGTTATAATCAAGTAATTGACATTTGGACAGACACAAATAGACGTTTGACAGATGTTGTGATGAAACACATTTCAGAAGACAGACAAGGTTTCAATCCAGTATATATGATGTTGGACTCAGGAGCCCGTGGTAGTAAAGAGCAAATCCGTCAGCTTACAGGTATGCGTGGTCTGATGGCAAAACCACAAAAATCAGGTTCAACAGGAGCAGAAATTATTGAAAACCCAATTATCTCGAACTTTAAAGAAGGATTGACCGTGTTAGAATACTTTATTTCTACTCACGGTGCGAGAAAAGGTTTGGCCGATACTGCTTTGAAAACAGCCGATGCAGGATATTTAACAAGAAGATTAGTAGACGTTGCACACGATGTTATAATCACTGAAGAAGATTGTGGAACTCTAAGAGGTATTCCTACAACAGCGTTAAAGAAAAACGAAGATGTAGTTCAATCATTGTATGATAGAATACTTGGTAGAGTAAGTGTTCATGATGTTATTCACCCTCAAACTGGCGAAATAATAGCAAAAGCAGGAGAAGAACTTACAGAAGAAATTTGTAAGAGAATAGAAGAATCTCCAATAGAAGAAGTAGAAATTCGTTCAGTGCTTACTTGTGAAAGCAAGAGAGGAGTTTGTGCAAAATGTTATGGACGTAACTTAGCAACAGCGAAACTTGTACAAAAAGGAGAAGCAGTTGGAGTTATTGCAGCACAATCAATTGGAGAGCCAGGAACTCAGCTTACACTTCGTACGTTCCACGTCGGAGGGGTAGCAGGAGGAAATATTGGAACAAGTTCTAAACTTACTGCAAAATATGAAGGTTTACTACAAATAGATGAATTAAGAGCAGTTCCTTACGAAGAAGATGGTAATAAATTTAACATCGTTATAGGACGTTCTGCTGAAATGAGAATAGTAGACCCTAAAACACAGGTAATTCTATCTTCTGGAAATATTCCTTATGGTGCTAAATTGTTCTTTGATAACAATGTTGAAGTAAATAAGAATGACCTAATCGCAGAATGGGATCCATATAATGCAGTAATTTTATCAGAGGTTTCAGGTAAAGTTCAATTTGAAAACATTATAGAAGGTGTTACTTATAGAGTAGAATCAGACGATCAAACAGGATTACAAGATAAAGTAATTATAGAATCTCGTCAAAAATCAAAGAATCCTTCTATAAGCATAGTTGCAACTAACGGAGAAATCTTAAAAACATACGACATTCCTGTTGGGGCTCACTTGATTGTTGAAGATGGAACAAAGATAAAACAAGGTACTTCTTTAGTTAAAATTCCTCGTTCATTTGGTAAGGCAGGTGACATCACAGGAGGTTTACCAAGAGTAACCGAATTGTTTGAAGCAAGAAACCCTTCAGATCCTGCAATAGTAGCAGAAATAGATGGAGTTGTTACTTTGAACAAAAAGTTAAAGAGAGGAAACAGAGAAGTAATAATTACAAGCAAAACAGGAGAGACAAGATCTTATTTAATACCAACAACAAAACAAATCTTAGCACAAGAAAACGACTATGTTAAGGCTGGAACTCCTTTGAGTGAGGGTGCGGTTACACCGGCAGACATTCTTGCAATCAAAGGACCTATGAAAGTTCAAGAATATATAGTTAATGAAGTGCAAGAAGTGTATCGTTTACAAGGTGTGAAGATTAACGACAAACACTTTGAGGTTATCGTAAGACAAATGATGAGAAAAGTCGAAATAGAAGACCCAGGTGATACTAATTTCCTTGAAGGAGAAATGGTAAACAAGTTAGACTTCCAAGAAGAAAACGATAAGATGTTTGGAATGAAGGTTGTTGAAGATAAAGGAGACAGTGATAAATATGAAAATGGACAACCAATTACAGCAAGAGAGCTTAGAGATGAAAATTCAAGCTTGAAGCGTAAGGATAAAGTTCAAATCATAGCTCGTGATGCACAACCAGCAACAGCTCGTCAAGTTTTACAAGGTATAACGAGAGCTTCACTTCAAACAAAGAGTTATTTGTCTGCTGCATCTTTCCAAGAAACTACAAAAGTTTTAACAGAAGCAGCGATAAATGCAAAGACAGATCATTTGTTGGGAATGAAAGAAAATGTTTTAGTAGGACATTTAATTCCTGCGGGAACAGGTTTGTTAGAATACAAAGACGGATTTGTGGCAAATAAAACTCAAATCGAGGAACAAAAAGAAGCTACAATTCAACCTGTGAAAAGAGGAAGAAAACCTGCAAATAAATCAAAAGCATAATATAAATTATTAACATTGCAAACCAAAGGACGCTGACGTAAAAGTGCTTTTTCGTAGCGTCCTTTTTTTATAACTTAATGAAATATGTCAGCAGAAAATAATAAAAAACAAGGTCAAGTAGATATAGAACTAACACCTGATATGGCATCTGGTGTTTATAGCAATTTACAATTAGTACAACATTCGCAAACTGAATTTGTTGTTGATTTTATTCAAATAATGCCAGGAGTGCCTAAGCCACAAGTAAAAAGCAGAGTGATATTAGCACCAATGCACGCAAAGAAATTACTTGCTGCATTGCAAGATAATATCAATAAATATGAGAGAATGAACGGCGAAATCTCAGAATCGACTCACAATATCCCATACGAACAAATCAATCCAATGGGTAAAGCATAGTTTTTTATGACAAAAAAAACTATTTACTTTATTTATTTTTTCATCTCTTTATTTACTTTTCTTCAAGCGCAAGAAAGTAAATTGAAAATAGACACATTGTATCATCAAATCGATACAATGAAATGTTCATTTGCGAGATACGTTCCCGAAAATGCACAATACCATTTTCAAAGAGTAAAGCCAGATAGCAATAACACTGATTTATTGATGAGTGTTGTTGCTGCCTTTACTTCAAAAGCTCCCGAACACGTTGTAGGCACATCCGTATCGAATGGAAAGAAAAGAGTATATCCCACCGATGCAGAAACAGCCTATTGCTTAATAATAGGAGAGAGTGTAAAGATAGAGGCCTTAGGCTCAAACTCTAAAACAGCAATAGAAAGAGCCGTAAAAGAAAAAGGAGACTACTTTCAACAAATGCACCTTATAGAAAACGCAGAAGCAAAGAGTTGTGAAATCTTTAAAAACCGAGCAACCTATCGCAGAGCCTTAGCACAAAAAGAAGGAGAGACTCACTTAATAGAATCGCTTGATAGAATGACGATAGAAGATTTTACAAATACCTTGATTTTCTTTGGTTACGAACAAGCCATTTACTTAGATATGGGTTCATGGTCAGAAGGCTGGTATAGGAATGAAGAAAACAATATTATAAGAATAGGCAATAATTGGAAGAGTTCCCACCTGCAAACAAATTGGTTAGTCATTCGCAAAAATAAATAAAAGCCTTAGAAAATTATTTCAATGAAATTTTTTTACTATCTAAACGCCTGCACAAATCTTCTTTTGCCTCAATTTATTTTAAAGGCAAAGGAAAGAAATTTTTTAAAGAAATATTACCCTAAATACAATTCTAATGACTTACAATATAGACTTAACTACTATAATAAACTTAAAGAAACTACCAAACTCTCAGAAAAATCTACCACACTTGCAACCCATAAACTTAAAAATGTAAACTATTCAAAGGTTTATTTTTTTGATAGCTATGAAATTACAAGATACTTCTCTAAAACCTTACGTTGGCTATTTGCACCTGGCGATATAACCGATTTACAACAAGAACCAACCATAGTAAAAAGTCGTCCAATAAGCCAAGATAATGAGAATTCTGTTCTTTTGAAACTAAATAAAATCAGACATTTTATCTTTGTAAACGATAAAACCAAGTTTGAAGAAAAAATCCCTAAAATACTTTTCAGAGGAGCAGCACACGGAAAGCCAATTAGACAAAAATTTATAGAAATGTATGTAAACAATCCGATGTGTGATGTAAAAGACACGGCGAAAGACTCAATCAATCCCAAAGAATGGCAAAGCAAGCACATAAGTCTAAAAGAACAATTAAAATATAAATACATCATGGCAATAGAAGGCAATGATGTTGCAAGCAATCTTAAATGGATTATGTCCTCTAACTCAATAGCCGTTATGCCACGCCCAAAATACGAAACTTGGTTTATGGAAGGTACATTGATTCCAAACCATCACTACATTGAAATAAAAGATGATTTCAGCGATTTAATAGAAAGAGTGAATTTTTATGAACAAAATCCCGAATTAGCAAAGAATATAATAAAGAATGCCAATGAATACGTAAAACAATTCAAAGACAAAAAACGAGAAAAACTACTTGGCATTTTAGTAATGAAGAAATACTTTGAAAAAACAGGACAACTTTAATAAAAAAAGCAAAGAAAAAAATTTTTTCTTTGCTTTATTCTATCAAAATCTTTTTGTTTGCAAAGCCTCTTTGTGTTTTTATTCTTACTATGTAAGCTCCGCTTTGAAGATTTGAAACATCTATTGTTTCAATATTTTGACTGCCTTGTTTTCTTAACACAACTTGACCTAAGGC